>CAZJAZ010000001.1:0-90838 GCA_964544305.1 uncultured Iamiaceae bacterium
CACCCGGATTGGATAACGCTCGCCAATACGACGTTGGTGAGACGGTTCCGGTGAGGAAGAATCGGTGGTCATCATGCAACCTCCACACAAAGGGATTTGATGATCATTGTAGGGCGATTCGCTAGCCGAAGATAGGGGCTGATGACATTGGCCGTGCCAGTTGAAAAGGTGCCAATCGTTATCGGAAATCTGCCTCCAAGGAACTTTGTGCCACGCCTTCGTAGGCATTCCAAAGGCGGGCGTACGTGCCCTTGCGGGTGATGAGCTCGTCGTGTGTGCCATCTTCGACGATCTGACCATGATCAATCACCAAGATACGATCGGCTCGAGCGGCGGTTGCGAGGCGATGCGCAATGACGATCGTGGTGCGCTGGGTGCTCACGACATCCATTGCCCGCTCAATACGAGCTTCCGATGCCAAGTCGAGGTTCGACGTCGCCTCATCAAGCAACAAGATCGTCGGGTTGGCCAAGAGGGCACGTGCCAGACAAACAAGTTGGCGTTGACCGGTCGACAATGTTGCGCCACGTTCGACGAGTTGATGGTCAAGGCCATCTGGCAAAGCCGCAACCAACAGATCCAAGCCAACAGCGGTGACGGCATGATGCACCTCGTCATCGGTGGCGTTCGGGGCGCCGTAACACAAATTGTCTCGCAGCGTGCCAGCGAATAGATACGGTTCTTGAGGGACATATCCAAGGTTTTGGCGATACTCGCTTGGATCAACCTGTCGAAGATCTGCCCCGTCGACGGTGACCGAACCGTCGGTTGGATCGTAGAAGCGAGCAATGAGCTTGACCAGGGTTGATTTACCCGAACCCGTTTCGCCTACCAGTGCGACACGCTGACCTGACCGAATTGTCAGATCGACCTCGTGAAGCGCCGCAGCGGTCTGGTTCGGGTAGCGAAACGAGACTGAACGGAACGAAATTGCACCCGCATCGAAGTGAACCTGGAGGGGAGTCGTCGGTGCGTTCACGCTTGGCCGTTCGGCGAGGAGCGCATCCAGTTTGCGAATGCCAGCAGCCGCGCGTTGGGCCGTGTCGAAGACGTTCGAGAACTGTTGGATCGGTCCAAAGAACTGGGTGAGATACAACAAGAACGCGACCAACACACCTACAGATAGTTCACCCGAGTTATGGAGTGATGTGCCAACGACAAGCACGACCACAATCGCAAGCGTCGAAACCGCCTCAATGAAAGCGAAATAGCCGATCTGCACTCGTAGCGCACCCATGCCGGCATTCCGGACCTGAGCATCAAGTGCAAAAAAACGATTGCGATTCACCAATTCTCGCCCATTTGCTTGCGTGACCTGCACACCCGCAAGATTCTCCGCAAAATCCGCGAGCAGCGCAGCAATCGCATCGCGCTGGCGGTCATATGCGGGCCGAGACAGGCGATGATAGAGAACGGTTGCGATCACGACAGGAATCGTCACGGCAAACACGGCCAACGCAAGAGAAACATTCAACACAACCAGGACCACCGCAATCCCGATAAACGCAACGAGCGCCACCGCCGCGTTCACAAGTCCATCGGAAAGTAGCTGTTGCAACGTGTCGACGTCGGACGTCAAGCGCGTGAGAAGCCGCCCCGATCGTTCACGCTCGTAAAAATCGAGGCCGAGTCGCTGCAAATGAGCAAACACCCGAGCACGCAATGCCATCAAGATTCGTTCCGCGGCACGCCCGGTCACCAGGTTTTCAAACCAAATGACGAACATGTCGCCAAATGCCAATGCACTCGCGAGAAGGGCAATACCAACGACAACCGACAGTGAGCCGTCCGACACTCCGTGATCAAGCCCGGTTCGAATCAGGACGGGAACGAGGAGTACCGCGATGGCATCAAGCAAGACAAACAACGAGCCGAGCGCAAGTTCACCGCGCCAATGACTGAGAAATTTCCAGAACGCAAGACCTTTTGCATCGTGAGCGAACCAATCAAGTTGCAGATTGGAGCGATCTCGAATCTCGGGTAGTTGTTCGACTACCGCACGAAGCTCTGGTGTTGCCGGCCCCAAAATACCCATCCCCATTGCACCCCGAACGGGTGCCACCGGCACTCGCGGTACCTGAGGCGTCGTTTCTGTCTCACGCGGCGCGCGCACAATTCCATGGGACGCATCCTCACTGGGTGCGTCCATGCCACTCAGCAAGTCCCGGAACAGTCCGCTTGTTGACTCAAGTTCGTCATGGGTGCCCGACGCGACGATTCGACCCCCGTCAAGGACAACAATCCGGGACGCCAATGCAAGCGTTGATCGCCGATGCGCGATCAGAAGTGTTGTGACCCCATCGAGTCGCACCTTGAGCCGCTCGTGAATCGCTTGCTCGACGTGGGCGTCAAGCGCTGACGTCGCATCGTCAAGGAGCACAATGTTTCGTTCTTGCAAAAGCAAGCGGGCAAGACCAATTCGTTGTCGCTGACCACCGGAAAGATTGACGCCGGCTTCGCCAACGATCTGGTCGTAGCCTTGGGGAAACGACATGATGAATTCATGCGCCTGCGCGTCACGAGCGGCATCTTGAACCATTGCGATCGAAGCGTCAGGGCGACCATAGGCGATGTTGTCTCGGATCGTGCCTGCAAAAAGGAAAGCCTCTTCAAACGCGACACCCACGGTGGAGCGAAGCGAACGCAACGTGACGTCGCTGATCGCCGTGTCGCCAATGGTCACCAAACCCGAATCCGGCTCCACAAAACGAGTGAGTAACAGCGCGAGCGTTGTCTTCCCGCTCCCCGCCGCCCCAACGACCGCGACGCGCTCACCGGGCCGGAGCACCAACGAACAATCGGTTAGGACCTGTGGCATGTCGGGATACGAGAATTGGACCCGATCAAAAACGACTGATCCGCCGGTTGCGACAAGTTCTTGGGCCCCCGGCGCATCAACAAGAGATGGTTCCATCGAAAGGAGATCGGCGATGCGCTGCGCGCCGGCGCGCGCCTGTTGACTCGCGGCCAAAAACATGGCCAACATGCGCGTCGGTGCGGCGAGTTGCATGAGATAGGCAAAGAACGCGACCAACGTTCCGATCGTGATCGAACCATGGAACGCCATGGCGCCACCAACACCAAGGACCACAGCCTGGCCCAACATGGGCATGACCTGAAGGATTGACGTGAACTTTGCACGAATCCGCACCATGCGCACGCGACCGCCAAAGAGATGCTCTAATGCGTCGACGAATCGGTTGAGTTCACGCTTTTCTTGGCCGAACCCTTTCACGACCCGGACACCGGCAATCGACTCTTGTGCGACCGCGGTCATCTCGGCCTCCCGCTGCGAGGCATCCCACGTTGCGACATACACCGTGTCACGCATGTGCCAAGCAACGCCAAACGTTGCCCCCAACACCCCAAGAGACACGACCGCAAGGAGCGGCGCGAACGCAAACATAAAACCAACTGCGAGAAGAAGCATGATCGCATTTCCGGTGATAAGCGCAATCATTTGCAACACCGAAAAGATCAGGTTCACATCGGTATTGATCCGAGCTACGAGTTGACCGGAAGGCAACTTGTTGTGCTGTTCAATGTCGAGCGACAACAGGTGATCAAAGATTGCGTCACGCAGATCTGCCTGCACACCGTATGCCAGCATCCCTCCCGCGTAGCGACGCGTGATCGTGGTAGCGAAACGAACGACACCAATTGCAGCAAACGTTGCCACGTATGGAGCCAGTCCGTCGTCGCCAGCGATGATGACGTTGTCAATGACCGCCCGTTGGAGGACGGGAATAAAAGCAAACGCGGCCATTCCAATTGCAGCCGAGGTGATCGAAACAACCGCGGCCCATTTGTGGCGCATCACCCAGGGGCGCAGCCAGCGCAACCATCCAAATGTGCCCGGCGACTCCACGACGGCTAAATGTACCGACCATGGCGTGCCAACGATGCACCACTACGCTGACTCAGCATGCGCATCGGCATGGTGTGTCCCTACAGCCTGTCGCTGCCCGGCGGCGTACAAGGTCAGGTTCTTGGCCTGGCTCGGGCGTTGCGTGCCCAAGGGCATGTGGTCCAAGTGCTTGGACCATGTGACGGCCCACCACCTGAGCCTGGTATTACGCCACTTGGCAATTCAATTCCCACCGCGGCAAACGGTTCCGTCGCCCCGATAGCCCCCGACGTTTCCGCACAGCTTCGCTTTATTCGTTCGCTACGCGATGAACAGTTTGATGTCCTTCATTTGCACGAACCATTGTCTCCCGGACCAAACGTCACAGCCGCGATTATCAAACAAGCACCCTTGCTCGGCACGTTTCACGCCGCGGGTGAGTCAAAAGGGTACGAAGTACTCGGCTCGATTGCTCGCTGGCTCGCCCGACGACTCGATCACCGGGTGGCCGTATCGAACGATGCCCGAGAACTTGCCGAACGCTATCTCGGGGGCGAGTACACGCTGCTGTTCAACGGCATCGAAGTCGATCGCTTTGCCGACGCCGCACCCACCCCCAAAGACGTGCCAACCGTGTTCTTCTTGGGTCGCCATGAAGAACGCAAAGGCCTGCAAGTCCTCCTTGCCGCATTGCCCTACTTGCCAGCCGAGATGCGGATCTGGATTGCGGGCGACGGCCCACTGACCGCCTCGCTCAAAGCAACCTACGCGGGCGACGCTCGGCTCATTTGGCTGGGCCGAATCAGCGACACCGAACGAGCAGAACGACTTCGTGGAGCGACGCTCTATTGCGCCCCAAGCATCCGAGGTGAATCATTTGGCATCGTCTTGCTCGAGGCCATGGCTGCGGGGGCGCCCATTGTTGCAGGGAACCTGCCGGGCTACGCCAACGTTGCCCGGCCCAACATTGAAGCATTACTGGTTGAACCGAATTCGCCGCACGCGCTTGCCGATGGCATCAAGGCCGTGTTCAATGATCCGGTACTGGCAGCAAATCTCGTGGAAGCGGGCCGCAAACGAGCTGATGCGTTCTCAATGGAGAAACTTGCAACGAGCTATGTCGCGCTCTACAACCAGATCCGCCGCTAACGAATCAGAGTGAGCTACTACACTTTGTCGCCGTGCTTGTTGTTGTCATCTTGGTCGTCATTGTGCTCGTTGGCATTTTTGTCGCGGTGCAGTACAACGCACTCGTAAAGTTGCGGAATCTGGTTGATAACGCCTGGTCGCAAATCGATGTGCAATTGCAGCGCAGGGTGGATCTCATTCCGAACCTGGTAGAAACCGTCAAAGGTTACGCGGCACATGAGAAAGCGACACTTGATGCGGTGACGAATGCTCGGGCAGCGGTCATGCAAGCCGCGACACCCGGTGCAAAAGCACAGGCTGACAATGTCTTGGCTGGCGCACTCAAGTCGTTGCTTGCCGTGTCCGAGGCCTACCCCGATCTCAAAGCCAACCAGAACTTCATGCAGTTGCAGAACGAACTCACCGAAACTGAAGACAAAGTTGCCTACGCCCGTCAGTACTACAACGACAACGTGACCCGCTTGAACACGAAAATTGAGACATTTCCCGCGATGCTCTTTGCCGGAATGGCCAAGGCCACCCATCGGGAGTATTTCGAAGTGGACCCGACGGGCCGTGGCCCCGCCAAAGTCGCCTTCTAAATGAACGGGTCAGCTGATCGAAATGCGCAACAAGGCGCGCTGATGATTGGACGCTTTGGTGCTGTTTTTTTTGTGGTTCTCTTGGTTGTAGCGACGCTGCTTGGTCTTGGCATCATCGGAATGATCATCGCACTGGTGTTTGCTGGCGCTATCACCGTGCTGCTCGTCACGAACGCCGAAAGCTTTGTAGTCTCTGCATGCAAAGGGCAACCTGCTGACGAAGTGTCTGCCGCACGTTTCCATAATGTGTTGGAAGGATTGTGTGTCAACGCGGGAGTAACAAGACCGAAAGTCTTTATCGTTGACGACTCGGCTGCCAATGCGCTGTGCACAGGACATTCTCCAAAGCGAGGTGTCATTGTGATCACATCGGGCCTTCTAGAACTCCTTGACCGCGTTGAGCTCGAAGGCGTCGTTGCTCATCTGTTGTGTCAAATCAAAAGCGGCGATGCCATCACGTCAACAATCGCGATTCCAATGTTGGCGACGAGGAGTCGATTGAAAGACCTGCCTGAGCGTCGGGCACAGGCCGATCTCGAAGGCGTTGCGCTCACCCGCTATCCACCAGGGCTGATTTCGGCCCTTGAAAAGCTCACGAAAGTACCGGTTGCCCCGGCCAACGCAAGTAAATCATGCGATGCGTTGTGGTTCGTGGCACCGCACGGTGAGAGTCAAATCGAAAGTGCTCAAGGCACCTTTGGATTACCGGAACGGATCGAACGGCTACGCGAACTCTAGAATTGACGTATGGCACTTCCAGCTTCTGACCCTTCTCAATCAATTATCGGATCAACTCGGGTGAAACGCGGTCTCGCCGAGATGCTCGCGGGCGGGGTGATCATGGACGTTGTCGACCCCGAACAAGCCAAGATCGCGGAAGATGCTGGAGCAGTAGCCGTCATGGCACTCGAACGTGTGCCATCAGATATCCGACGCGATGGCGGTGTCGCTCGTATGTCTGATCCAGAAATGATCGAAGGCATCAAAGAGGTTGTGACCATCCCTGTCATGGCCAAAGCCCGCATCGGGCATTTTGCTGAAGCACAGATTCTTGAGTCGCTTGGCGTTGACTACGTCGACGAATCTGAGGTGCTCACCCCGGCCGACGAAGCACACCATATTGACAAGTGGGCATTTACCGTGCCGTTTGTTTGTGGTGCAACCAACTTGGGCGAAGCGCTTCGTCGGATCAGCGAGGGAGCCTGCATGATCCGATCCAAAGGTGAGGCCGGTACGGGCAACATCGTCGAAGCGGTGCGTCACCTTCGATCGATTCTTGGTGATATTGCAAAGATCACGAAGGCCGACTCGGCTGAACTCTATGCATGGGCGAAAGAACTCCAAGCACCCATTGATCTCGTGACCGAAGTTCATCACACTGGCAAATTGCCCGTTCCCCTGTTTTGCGCAGGCGGAATTGCAACACCCGCGGACGCGTCGCTGGTGATGCAACTCGGTGCCCAAGCCGTATTCGTTGGGTCCGGTATTTTCAAGTCGGATGATCCGGCCACTCGCGCGAAAGCCATTGTGGAAGCAACATTGCATTTCAATAACCCTGCCATGGTGGCAAAGGTAAGTCGCGGGCTCGGCAAAGCAATGGACGGGCTTGAGATTGGCGGTCTCGAAACAACATTCTCGCAGCGAGGCTGGTAGTGCACCGAGCGGCAGGAGAGCCTCCGGGATGGGCGCGCAGGTCGGTGTGCTCGCGCTGCAAGGAGCGGTCGAAGCACACATAGAAGCGTTTGCTGATCTCGGAGTGAAGGCAATGAAAGTGCGCGACGTCGACACACTCGCGCATGTTGATGCACTCGTTATCCCAGGTGGAGAATCAACCACCATGTCGATGCTACTTGAGCACACTGGGCTGCGCGGCGCGATTCTCAAGCGAAAGGATGAAGGTTTACCGATCTTTGGGACGTGTGCAGGCATGATTCTGTGCGCACACGCCATTCTTGATGGTCGAGTCGATCAAGAACCATTGGATGCCATTGATCTCGTCGTGCGACGCAACGCGTTTGGTCGGCAAGTGGACTCGTTTGAATGTGACCTTGACGTCAAAGGCTTCCAATCGCCGTTCCCTGCGGTGTTCATTCGTGCCCCAATCGCGGAGGAAGTAGGAGCGAGCGTCGAAGTACTTGCTCGGGTAAACGGGCATCCGGTCCTGTGTCGAAACAACACAACACTTGTGAGTTCCTTCCACCCTGAACTCTCCGCCGACCGACGCATCCATCAACTGTTCTTAGAATTTATCGCGAGTACCTGAGAGGAAATTATGTCTGGACATTCCAAATGGGCCACCATCAAGCATCAAAAAGGTGCCAAAGACAAGGCCCGCGGAAAGCTGTTCGCCAAGCTGATCCGCCAAGTGGAAGTTGCAGCGCGCGAGGGCGGTGGTGACCCAGATTCAAATCCCACGTTGCGCACAATGTTCCAAAAAGCCCGGGATAATTCGGTGCCGTTAGACACGATCGAACGTGCGATCAAGCGTGGGACGGGCGAGCTCGAAGGCGTGACCTATGAGTCAATCACCTATGAGGGGTATGCCCCTGGTGGCATTGCGGTGCTTGTAGAGGTACTTACCGACAACCGCAATCGCACCGGACCAGAGATTCGCACCTTGTTTTCTCGAAATGGAGGGAGCCTGGCAGAACCAGGCGCGGTTGCGTGGCAATTCGAGCGAACCGGTCTGATTACGGTTGATGGCGGCGCTGATGAAGATGATCTCATGTTGGCAGCCATCGATGCTGGGGCAACAGACGTCGCGCGTGCGGGTGATGCATGGCAGGTGACGACTGCCCCAACGGATCTCCACACCGTCCAAGATGCACTTCGAGCCGCCGAGTTTGCGATCGATTCAGCAGATCTCACAATGGTCCCCACTTCGCTTGTCGAAGTTGGCGATATCGATGCGGCACGCCCAGTTGTGCGAGTGCTCGAAGCACTCGACGATCATGATGACGTGCAAGCAGTCCATGCAAACGCAGATATTGCGGATGACGTCATCGAAGCGCTTGGCTAATGATTCAGCGGGAGGTTCATTATTGTGACGCGTTGTATGCGAAGGTCCCGATCAGGATTCACTATCTGCAATGGACTCTGCGCAACTTTGACGCCATAGGGACGACATGAGTTCGCCAGCCAGGTTCCAAGACTTTCAAAATCTGCGAAGTAGCGAACATCCCGTTTCCGAATCTCGCGACAAATTCCTCGTACATCGTGGAACCCAGAGACGTTTGGATTGACCACACCGTCGAGATTCACTACCTCTTGGCTTCGTTCGCTCGCATACCATCCAAGGGCGCCGCTTTGTTGTGCCCCAATGATTGCGTGTTGTGGGAGTACGTCACTAACGGCGATCGCGTTGTGTGCCCAACCTGTGTCCGAATCAACAAGCGCTGTTGCAGACGGGCGTGACCAGAGTCCGTTCGAAATTGGGGTGGTGAGTTGGATGAGACGGATCAATTGTGGCCCAAGAATTGACGCCATGATCAAGACTGCAGCGAGTGCTCCAAAGCGCGCACGACTTCGACTTTTTCTGCGGATAGAGAGATAAGAAAGTTGTAACCCGTAAGCGATGAGAATTGTTGCAACGAGTACGGCTGGTGCAATGTAGCGATAGGTGAACCATCGCACCGGAAACCACGTGTAGAACGCAACGATGGCAAGTGCAAACGCGACGAGCGCGCCTTGTGCACCGTGTCGCTCTCTGGAGCCTGAAGTGTGCTCGGCTCTCGGCACATGCCAGAGGGAAGCTCTGAGCCATCTCACCCCGAGAATGAGGCCTACTGCAACCGCAAATAGAAAGGGCCAGACTGTTTTTTGTTGATACCAGCCACCTTGTAAGGGTGAAGCTGTTGAAAACGGACCCGGAAGAAGGTTCGCACCTACAATGGCCATCATCTGACGCGTCGATGTGCCTGACCAGCCGCGATCAAGCAGGTGAAAACCAGACTGGGGTAGGGGTGAACCAAAGGTGACGGTGCACCAAAGCCACCAAGGTGCGAGCGTGAGGCCACATGCGACCGCCATGCGTAGCGCAATTCTGGGCCGCCAAAACGTTTGAATCGCCAATATGCAAACAACTAAAGCGAGTGCATCTATGCGGGCAAGTATTGCTAGGCCGCCAATGACACCGACCCATGTTGCACGGCGCACGGCATCGTTACCCTGTCCTTGCCAGAGCCATGCAAGAACAAGCAACACGTCAACGAGGAGCGCGAGCGATGTCTCCAATCCTGTCGCGCCATATCGATACGCGGTTGGTGACAGCGCCCAAATCGCTGCAGCGAGGATGCCAGCGAGCGGACCAAATAGCCGGCGCACCAAGAGCCCCAATGCACCCACCAAGATGACGTCACTTAACAGTGTGAATGCGACTCCGATCCAAAGTTGTTGATTAAGACCATGAAAAATGGTGTAGCAGGGAACCAAAATGAATGCGATTAATGGTTGGAATCCAGAAGTCAGCGTGTGTGCGCTCGCGGACGGCCCATGCCCCTGGGAAAGCGACCGTGCGATGCTCAACGTGTAGTACGTGTCGTCCAGCACAAATACCCGATCCATTACTGCAACAGAACGCGTGAGTGCGAAACTTCGCAAGATCGCTGCCGTAGTGATTGCAGCGATCACACATGGACGGAATGCCCGGGCTGCCCGTGACACAACTATTGGCCGCTCAGCGCTACAATCCATCGGCGACTCCGATGAGCCGGCCACGCTTGACCGCTCGCATTCCACGCCACAGCGTCACAATCGCCAGGATCCACGCAATTACGCCGACGATGATGCCCGGCATGAGCGAGCCATAGATCGAACCGGTTGATACGCCATAGGCGATCATGATGAGCGGAAGTGTGACGAGTCCAGAAGCTTGTTGCGCCGCGGCGGTTGATTTCACACGCGCAGACAAGCGCAACACCATTGAAAGCGCCAATGCAACAAATGGCGGAACCACCCACAACATGAGGACCCACCATTGGGGTGTTGGGAAGAACCAGCCACCCGCGTTTGGACCGACGATCAGGTTCACAATCAGTGAATAACACCCAAAGCCAATCAGGGTTGTGAGATAGCCAGGTACAAGGCTGGCAATGAGCTTTCCCAAATAGATCTCGTGTGCCGACGCGGGGGAGTGCGCCAAGAACTCACCGGTTCCACGCTCACGCTCACCCACAATGGTTGACGCTCCTACCGCTGTTGAGATCGTGAGGGGCACGACAACCGCGACCGGTGCAAGCAGGTACACCGCAATGGCATACGCGGCACGTGCTTGGTCCGTTGTTCCTTTTACCGAGTTTTGTGCTGCTTGGGGAAGAATCTTGATCGTTTCAGAAATCTGTTGGACGGTATGCACGTTTGAGACACGGGTAATTGCAAAAAGCAATATCAGGGGAATCACGAGAAAGAAGATGGACCCGAGAATCATCATCGGCACCCAAAAATCTTTCGCTTCCAAGAGTTGTTTGAGTTCGGTGCGCGCAATAGACCAAGTTCGTTGCCTGTCAAGACGGATTTTCACGATGCTCCTTTCGCTTGCAAACGTCGCCCACCGTCTTCTGATTGAGAAGCTTCTCCCACGTGTTGTCGCCGGATCGCAAAGTACAGATCTTCCAAGGTTGGAATACGCGGCTCGACACGGTTGAGTCGAATGCCATCACGGAGTGCAGCGCCAACGAGATCAGCGATGACCACGTCGTCAGAGACCTCTACGTCAACGCCGGTTCGTGGCAACTTTCCAATACCGTCGTCATCGAAACCAGCGAGTTCCGCTAATCCCGCTCCGACTGATGTAACCGAGCGTACGCCTGGATACTTGGCAAGTCGCTGAAGATCCGATGGGTCTTCAGCGTCAAAGCGAATCACCGCTTCGGGCCAATACTGGCGAATGAGATCTCTTGGTCGTCCCGCCGCAAGCGAACGGCCAGATTCAAGTACCACCACCTGTTCGGCAAGTCCCTCTGCTTCAAGCAGCAAATGTGTGCACATGATTACGGTTACCCCGTCGCCAGTCATATCGTGAATCATTTCAAGTACCGCATGGCTGGACTCTGGATCGAGCCCCGAAGTGGGCTCGTCAAAGAGCAACAAGTCCGGTTCGTGAAGGACCGAGCGGGCAAGAGCAAGACGGGTCTTCATGCCGGTTGAATAGCCGCCGACTTGCACATCAAGGGCACCTTCGATGCCAAAACGATGGGCTGCTGCTTCGATGGAATGAGCGACCGTGTCACCGCGCCCCATGCCGTAGAGTTCAGCGGCGTACCCGAGGTTTGCTCGGCCGGTCAATCGGTCATAGAGCGCGGGCTTTGCAGAAACCACCCCGCAGCGGCGTCGAACGGTCTCACCATCGACCTGTGGGTCGAGGCCAAAGACGCGTACGGTGCCCTCATTTGGTTCGATTGCTCCGGTGATGATGCGCGTCGCAGTGGTCTTGCCGGCACCATTGGGGCCGAGCAAGACCGTGATCGAACCCGGCTCCACGCAAAGATCCAAGCCCGAAAGTGCATCGTTCTCGCCAAAGTGGCGCTTGACCCCGGTGAGTTCGACAACGTTCATGACATCCACCATCGGCACATCGCCACAAGATAGGATCGTACAAATGTTCGTGCTGGGTATCGATCCTGGAGTTTCTCGCTGCGGTTACGCGTGTGTGCAGGCGACTCGGACTGGCCCTCACGCTATTGCAATCGGAGTCATTCGCACCTCACCCCAAGATCCACTCCCAAATCGGCTCGCGGAACTCCAAAAAGAACTCCAACTCCTTATTGAGGAGTTCCAGCCAAACGTGCTCGCAATCGAACGGGTTCTCTTTCAAAACAATGCGCGCACGGCCATGTCGGTTGGTCAAGCAAGTGGCATTGCCATGGCATTGGCCGCGTCAATTGGTATTGAGGTGGTGCAGTATTCCCCCAATGAGGTCAAGCTCGCCGTCGCAGGTCATGGTGGCGCGGACAAAGATCAGATGCAACGCATGGTCAAAACGCTGCTCGGGCTCGACACAATTCCAAAACCGGCAGATGCGGCCGATGCGGCCGGGCTTGCGTTGTGTCATTTGGCGCACGGCGGCTTACGGTCACGAATCGCGGTCTCAAAATGATTGGTTCCTTACGCGGCATTGTTCTTGACCGGGGAGCAAACGGACAGATTCTGCTTGAGGTTGCAGGAACCGGACTGGGTTACCGAATCATGATGGATCCGAGAACGAGCGGTGGGTTAGATCGCGGCGCTGAGATCTTCGTGTGGATTCATCATCACATTCGTGAAGAGTCGCAGGATCTCTACGGCTTCCTCGACCAAGACGAACAGCTTTGCTTTGTGGCATTGTTGGGTGCGCATGGCGTTGGACCATCACTCGCACTTGCGATCCTTTCTGTTCATCGGCCCGATCAGCTCGCAGGTGTGATCGCATCGGAAGATGTGGATGCGTTGTGCTTGGTCCCCGGAGTGGGAAAGAAGACCGCCGCACGTTTGGTAATCGAACTCAAATCTCGCCTTGACGGCATCGCATCGGCCTCACCGGATTCTGTGTCGACCACCCTCGGTTCTGGCGGCGATCTCCACGATGCCCTCGTTGAGCTGGGCTTCAGATCCGATGAAATAGCGCAGGTTTTGCAGCGAGACGAAGTTCGTTCGTCACCAGATGCAGGGGCCGCACTGCGGCTCGCTTTGAAAGCCCTCGGAAGCGGGGCCCATCAATGACGCGAGAAGACATCATGAGTGCCGCCCCACTTGACGATGATTCGGGCGATGAGGTCACCCTTCGCCCACGAAACCTTGACGAATTCGTGGGGCAATCCGAACTCAAAGAACATTTGAGCATCGTTCTACAAGCCGCACAGAAGCGGGGGAGTCCTGCGGATCATCTCCTCTTCGCAGGTCCGCCTGGGCTCGGCAAGACCACGCTTGCAGGCATTGTTGCCACGGAAATGGACGTCGCGTTGCATGTCACTTCAGGGCCAGCGCTCGAACGCGGCGGCGACCTCGCTTCAATTCTGAGTCAACTTGAGCGCGGCGATGTGCTCTTCATCGATGAGATCCACCGCTTATCCCGAGCGGTAGAAGAAGTCCTGTACCCGGCAATGGAAGACTTCCAACTCGACATTGTGCTTGGCAAAGGTCCGGCTGCTCGTTCGATTCGCCTTGAAGTTCCGCCTTTCACACTGGTTGGTGCAACAACGCGCACCGGGTTAATAACCGGACCGCTGCGCGACCGCTTTGGCCTCGTTGCCCGACTCGACTACTACGCGGCAACAGATCTTGAGCAAATTGTGCGGCGCGCCGCCGGAATCGTTGGGGTCCCAATCGATGATGATGGCGCGCAGGAAGTCGCAAAGCGCTCTCGTGGCACCCCACGTATTGCAAATCGACTTCTTCGGCGCGTGCAAGATTTTGCTGAAGTGCGTGCCGATGGTGTGATCGATCGCGAGGCAGCCCAGAACGGTCTTGAACTCTTTGGGATCGATTCGCTTGGTTTAGACAAGGTGGACCGAGCCATTTTGGACGCGCTCTGTAATCGATTTCATGGCGGCCCCGTTGGTCTGTCGACACTGGCGATTGCGGTTTCAGAGCCTCGAGAAACCGTGGAAGATGTGTACGAACCATTTCTCATTCAACAAGGACTCCTTATGCGTACGCCTCGTGGACGTGTCCCTACCGCAGCGGCATGGGCTCACCTTGGTTTGGCGATTCCGAGGACCGCGAGAAACACGGATGCATTGTTTGAATGACGAGACGCGCCGAGACCGGGCACTACGCTTGCAACTCGTGCCCGTAACAGGTCGAGTTTGCTAGAGGATCGTGATGAAGAAGAAGGGTATGGGCGCGCTCGCCATCTGGATGGTGTTGCTCATTGCGGGATTGGGATCGACGTGGGCCTTTGAGTGGAAGCCGCTCTTGGGGCTCGACTTGCAAGGTGGACTTTCCGCAACGTTGATTCCAAAAGATGGCACGCATCCATCGACGGAATCGGTGAGCGAGGCTGCGACAATTATTCGCCATCGTGTTGATGGACTCGGTATTGCCGAGCCAGAGGTCATGCGGTCAGGCAAAACGGTTGTTGTCCAGTTGCCGGGTTTGAAATCGCGGGCCGACCAGGAACGCGCCAAGAAGATCATTGGAACCACAGCAAAACTCCAGTTCCATAAAGTGTTGATGGATCTCGGGCCCGTAACTCCGACGACGTCAACCGTGCCAACAAAGAATGCGCCGTCGACAACGAAGCCCGGATCGCCTACAACAAATCCCGGTTCAGTCACGACCAAGCCAGCGTCTGCTACGACCACGCCGACGATGCCAATTGCACCACCGACGACGCAGCCAGCGAAAACGCAACCCAAGTCGGCAGGTACGCCATTTGCCCCGAAAACTGACCCCGTATCGTTCCAATTGCCGAGCGCAACAACTCTGCCTGGGACGACCGTTCCGTCGACAACAAAGCCAGGGTCACCGACGACAAAACCTGGCGCACCAACCACAGTCCCGCTCACGGCGCCTCCGACAACAGCGCCCAGTGCCGAGCAACAAATCGCAGCACTACTCGCGGCAAACCCGGGAGCCAAAGTCGTTTCTGGAGACGGCGGCCGCTACTTATTGAGCGCGCCGCTCTTTGACGGGACCGTACTCTCGAGCGCCGAGGCTCAACTGAACTCCCAGACCAGCCAGTGGGAAGTCAACGTCAAAATCAAGTCTTCTCACAAGAAGGAAGTGAATCAGGCGTTCAATGATTGTTTCGCGGGCGACAAGTCATGCCCTCCGATTCGATCGGGCGATGGCGGCTCTCCACGGGGTGCGATTGCCATGGTGCTTGACGGTGCCGTGATTTCCGCGCCGACTGTGAATGCGCTTGATCTTCCCAAGAACCCACAGGGCTTTGTCATCACCGGGAACTTCACCCGCAAGAGTGCGAGCGCACTTGCCCTGCAATTGCGGTATGGGGCTCTGCCCGTTGAGTTTCAACCGGCAACCCTCGAAACGGTTTCGGCCACGCTGGGATCAAGTTCACTGCACGCAGGCCTCGTTGCAGGCCTTGTCGGGCTCGCACTCGTGGCGCTCTACATGCTGGTGTTCTATCGCCTCCTTGGACTTGTCGCGATCCTTTCACTTGCGACAAGTACGGGTTACCTCTGGGTCGTGATTTCCTACTTGGGCGCGCATAATGGCCTTGCGCTCACCCTTGCCGGCATTACCGGCATCATCGTGTCAATCGGTGTCGCGGTTGACTCGAACGTCGTGTTCTATGAGCATCTTCGAGAAGATATGACCAAGGGACGAACGCTACGCGGCACCGTTGTACCCTCGTTCAAAGTTGCGTGGGGCACGATCGTCTCGGCCGACTTCGTATCGCTTATCGGTGCGGTCATTCTCTATCTGCTCACCGTTGGCAGTGTGCGTGGGTTCGCGTTCTACCTCGGCCTTTCAACATTGATTGACCTGCTGGCTTCGTGGTTCTTCATGCGTCCTATCGTGTTCTGGCTTGCGAGCCGTGAAGTGTTCAACAGAAGGCCCGGATTGCTCGGTGTCAAAGCCCACCATCGGGGTGCTACAAGTGTTTCGGGAAGCCCGATTCAAGGAGGTGAAGCATGAACCTGTTTCGTCGCCTCTATTCATTCGAAGATGACGTTGATTTTCGCAAAGGATGGCGAATCGCGTTTGTGATCTCCGCCATATTGCTCGTCCTTGGCGTGTTTAGTCTTGGAACCCGGGGTCTTGAGCTTGGCATTGATTTCAAGGGCGGCACGTCTTGGCAGTTCCCGGTTGGGACAACATCAACCCAAACCGTTCGTGATGCGCTCGCCACCGTGGGTGCAGAGGACGCGCGTGTGCAAACGCTGAACACGGGGGCCGACGCGCGCTTCCGTATCGAAGTCGGCACGGACGTGAATACAGAGAAAGCTGTGGCCGCTCTTGCAAAGGCGACGGGCGAGTCGAAAACGACGATCGCCGCGAACCAAAGCCAAGTCGGCCCATCCTGGGGGGCGAATGTGTCACGCAGCGCAATACGTGCGCTCTTCGTGTTCTTTATCGCGATCGCGATCTACATTTCGTGGCAACTTGAATGGCGTATGGCGGTCGGTGCCATCTTGGCGGTTATTCACGATGTCTTCTTGTCGGTCGCTGTCTACGCGATTTTCCGTTTCGAGGTGACACCAGGAACGGTGATCGCTTTTCTGACGATCCTTGGGTATTCGCTCTACGACACAATCGTGGTCTACGACAAGGTAAAAGAAAATCAAGGGCATCTCACGCTTGGTGGCTCGTTGACCTACACCGACATGATGAACCTGTCGTTGAACCAGACATTTATGCGTTCGATCAACACGACCTTGTCTGCGGTCCTACCTGTGGCGGCAATCCTGTTCATCGGAGCAGGTCTGATGGGCGCCGTTACGCTTGAAGAGTTTGGTCTCGCACTCTTTGTCGGATTGATTCTTGGTGCATATTCGTCGGTGTTCATTGCGTCGCCAATAGTGGCATTCCTCAAGGAACGTGAACCGCGCAACATACAGATTCGCAAGAATGTCGAATCTCGCCGCAGCAACTCTCGAGACGAGAAAGTTGACGCAGAACCCGCTTCAAGTGAGCGTGAAACCTTCGACGCGAATACCACGTCACAAGTTTCGACCACGTTGACGAGCCCGTACTCCGACAAGCACCCCCCTCGACCGCGTAAACAGGGCAAGAAGCGCTGACACACTGATTATTCGTGTGGATGATCTCGTAGAGTTCAATCATGCCCACCGTTGACCGCGTCCTTCCTTGGCGACGGTCGGTCGCGCCACCGGTTGAAGTAGCGCCGGTGGTGACCGCGTTTACGCAACGCCACCCGAAAGCTCCAATTGCGTTGATCGCTCGGGCCTACGAAGTTGCCGCGCATGCCCATGGAAGCCAAGTACGTCGAAGCGGCGAAGCGTACATCAATCATCCTCTCGCGGTAGGACGCGTCGTCGCCGACTTAGGCCTTGATGACGTCACCATCGCGGCCGCTCTACTCCACGACGTCGTTGAAGACACCGGGGTAACGCTCGCCGAAATTGAGGCAGAATTCGGCGCGGATGTGGCCCTCATCGTCGACGGGGTGACCAAACTCGACGGATTGCATTTTGAATCCAAGCAAGCACAGCAGGCGGCGACACTGCGCAAAATGCTGGTCGCGATGGCTTCGGATTTACGCGTGCTCATCATCAAACTGGCCGACCGCTTGCACAATATGCGTACCTTGGCTGCGTTGCCCGAAGCGAAGCAAGAACGCATCGCGAAAGAAACCATCGAGATCTATGCGCCGCTCGCTCACCGACTCGGCATGGCCGAAGTCAAACAACAACTTGAAGACTTGAGCTTTGCCACGCTCCATCCAAAGCGTTACGCAGAGATTGATGCCATGGTCTTCCAACGAGGACCCGAGCGAGATCTCTATCTTGAACAGGTCTTGGCCGAGGTCGACGAGAAACTCGCCGAACTGCGCATAGAAGCACAGGTGACAGGGCGCCCGAAGCATTTATGGAGCATCTACGAAAAGATGGTGCTCAAAGGGCGAGCGTTTGATGATATTTTCGACCTTGTCGGCATCCGGGTCATTGTCGACTCGGTACGCGACTGTTATGCGGCTTTGGGTTCAATCCACGCAACGTGGAAACCGGTACAGGGGCGATTCAAAGATTACATCGCCATGCCAAAGTTCAACCTGTACCAATCCCTCCACACCACCGTGGTAGGTCCCCTTGGCAAGACCGTCGAAGTGCAAATTCGAACGCGTCAAATGCACAATCGAGCGGAGTTTGGCGCGGCCGCACACTTTGCATACAAAGACCGTGCATCGAACGAAGCTGACAAAGAAGCGACCTGGCTCAGTGGGATTGTTGATTGGCAAGCGGAAACGTCTGATCCTGACGAATTCATGACGGCGCTCAAGGTCACGCTCGATTCTGATGAGGTCTACGTCTTTACTCCACAAGGCGAAATCTTGACGCTCCCTCAAGGGGCAACCCCGGTCGACTTCGCGTATGCGATTCATACCGAGGTTGGCCATGCCTGCGTCGGGGCCCAAGTAAACAACAAGCTTGTTTCACTTGACTATCACCTGTCGTCGGGTGAGACGTGTTCGATTGTGACGTCAAAGGCGAAAGGGACTGGACCATCGCGTGATTGGCTCAGTTTCGTTGCGACCCAACGAGCATCGTCGAAAATTCGTCAATGGTTCTCTCGAGAACGTCGGGACGACGCGATTGATACCGGTCGAGAAGAGCTTTCTCGGGCTCTGCGGCGTCAAGGGCTGCCGGTGCAGAAACTCGATGCATCAATAGTCAATCAGGTTGCGCAAGCTCTCAACTTTGCAGACACTGAGGCGCTGTATGTCGCGGTTGGTGAACACCATGTGTCGGGTGCCTCAGTCGCAGCAAAAATTGGCCGTCAGTTGCGCGGCGGCGACACAGAAGTCTCAAATCAGAAAATTTCTTCGCCGCGCGCGTCTCGGCACGCCCCGGTTCATACGTCAACAATTGGCCTGTACGTCGATGGTCTTGACGACGTCATGATTCGCCTTGCACGGTGCTGCACTCCAGTGCCTGGTGACGCGATCGTCGGGTTCGTGACGCGGGGTCGAGGGATCTCAGTGCACCGCAACGACTGCGTGAATGCCCTTGGACTCAAGCGCGACGAATCAACCCGGGTCGTTGATGTCGAGTGGGATGCCTCAACGACCGGACTGTTCCTCGCAACCGTGGAAGTAAAAGCTCTTGATCGGACACGTTTGCTCGGTGATGTTTCGGCGGTGGTGGCCGATCATCATGTAAATATTTTGGCTTGCTCAGCGAACATGGGAAACGATCGTGTTTCAAAGATGCGCTTTGACTTTGAGCTAGGGGATCCATCCCACCTCGGCGCATTGCTTCGCGCCATAAAATCCATCGATGGGGTCTATGACGCGTACCGGGTGCTTCCGGGTTCGAAGTAGCAGTCACGGATTGAGGCCGGTACAACCCCGAAGTGCATTCCACGAAGCAAGTGCTTCGGTGGCTTGTTCGCCCTGGAGCGGGTGTGGGATGCCATTGCCATCAATATGTGCAGGACGCCATTGATACTTGGCGGGCTTGCCGCCGCCGATCGTCACCTGCAACACACCGGTTGTCGCGGCAGCGTCGCTACCCGCATAAAAGGCGAAGTTACCGAGTCCGTAGTCGACGATGGCGTCTCCAAGCCGACCTGTACCTTGGACACGGTGTGCATGGCCGCCGACAATGATGTCTGCGCCAGCTTGCACCAACTGTTGGGCGAGCGTTTGTTGCACGACGCTTGGACAGGTGTGGGTTTCGATTCCCCAATGCAGGAAAACAATGAGCGTGTCTGAAGTTTTTCGTGCCGCTCGGACATGGGCGAGAAGCGTCGCAACACGTTTTGCTGACGCAAGCCCAGGATGTGTCGGCGTTGCCGTCCAGCGGGGAATCAGTTCGTTATCAAGTACTTGTGTGGCCGCGATCACGGTAACGCGATTTCCCCGAATGATCGTTCGAAAAGGCTTGAGAGCTTGGTTTTCGTTCTGGCCAATTCCAATAACAGGAAATTTCTTGTGCGTCGACGCGCCAAGCGCGTCGGGGACACCATCTGGGCCGTAGTCAAGACCGTGATTGTTCGCGATTGACGCAACATCAGCGCCACCAGCTCGCAATACATCAAGGGCCCGCTCATCGGTACGGAACGTGAACTCTTTTGGCTCTGGGACACCACGGGTGGTCAGCGCGGTCTCCAGATTGATCACCGTGAGATCAGCGTCGGACAGAATTGGGGAGATTGGCCCTAAAATTGCAGACGGATCTGAATCCAAAAGTTGACCTCGTGGACCGGCGAAATTCGTGTCTCCTGCAAAGTTCAAGGTGATGCGTGCTGGTACACGCATCGTGGTTGACGATGAAGGGAGTGTCACGGGCACCTGGCTTGGTTTCTTCGGAGTTTCGAACGTTGGCCGTTGCCCTTTGGGCGTGCAAGAAACGAGGAGGATACTGCCCCCCACGAGCATGATTGCGGCTTTCCGCGCTCCTCCAAATCCCATGCCTCACAACGTAGTCAACTAGCCTCGCACGTCGTGTCCAATGCGAAAACGTTTCAGGCCCCGGTCGGGACGAGAGACATTCTGGCACCGGAATCTGATCGGTGGATCGCACTGATCGCGTCGTTCTCGAAGCAGGTCCTCAATGCGGGGTTTGGGTTCGTCCAATCTCCGATGTTTGAGGAGATCGGTGTTTTCCAAAGACTTGGTGAGGGTACTGATGTCGTCCGCAAAGAGATGTATGACTTTGTCGACAAAGGTGACCGTCACCTCGCTCTTCGGCCAGAAGGAACGGCATCAATCGTTCGAGCATTTGTAGAACACCGGCCGACCCTGCCGTTCAAAGCCTTCTACGTCGCACCAAATTTTCGCTACGAACGCCCCCAAGCAGGCCGCTATCGTCAGCACCACCAATTGGGCGTCGAAGCTTTGGGGTCCGATGATCCTGAACTCGACATTGAAATCCTCTCCCTGGGCTGGGAGTACCTTGCATCGTTGGGGCTCACAAATCTTCGCCTGTTGATTAACTCGATGGGCACCCGTGACGATCGTCTTCGCTATGTTGACCACATTCAGCAGTGGCTCAAACAGCGTCTCGGTGACCTTGACCCAGCAGACCAAGAAAAGGTGGCGGATCATCCGATGCGAGTACTTGACTCGAAACGGCAAGCGACGCGCGCGGTCGTCAACGATGCGCCGATGATCACTGACCTGCTCTCGAATGGAGCTCGTGAACGTTTTGCCCACGTCTGCTCGGGTCTTGACGATCTGGCAATTCCTTATACGGTTACGCCAACGTTGGTGCGTGGGCTTGATTATTACACCCACACAACCTTTGAGATCGTTGCTGATTCATTGGACGCTGCACAAAGCACCATCTTGGGCGGTGGTCGCTACGATGGCCTCGTTGCACAGATGGGCGGGCCAGAAACGCCAGGCATCGGTTTTGGTTCAGGTATTGAGCGAGTGCTCCTCGCCTGCGATGCCGAAGGAGTTTTTGGTGTCCCCGAGCGAGACGAAGTCGTGTTCGTAGTTGACGTGAGTGGTGGGGAAGCCGCCCGATCGTTATGCCACGAACTCCGCCGCGAGGGCATCACGACGGAACGGGGTTACGATCAACGATCGCTGCGAGCCCAAATGAAATTGGCTGATCGTTCCGGGGCACGATTCGCCATTCTGATTGGGCCCGAAGAAGTAGCGCGAGGCGGGGTGACTGTTCGTGATTTGCGCGCGTCATCAAATGACGCGAATCAGGTGTTTGTTGAACGTGCAGACGCGGTTGCATATGTACAGAAAAGTTTCGATGCATTGAAGGAAATGTAATGAGCTCGGAAATGCTTTTTCATGGGAAACCAACGGGTTTGCGGTCTGACTACTGCGGTGAGATCAACGAAAGCGATATTGGGCGAGAAGTCGCGGTGACAGGCTGGATTGCCAAACGCCGCGAGCACGGTGAACACCTTGCATTTGTTGACCTGCGTGATCGAACCGGAGTTGTCCAATGTGTGATTGATGGGGCGCACGAATTGCGAAGCGAGTACGTCGTGCGAATAAGTGGGACCGTTCGTCCACGGCCAGATGGCACCCGCAACAACCAGCTTGCAACGGGTGCAATTGAAATCGGCGACTGTGTGGTTGAAGTGCTTTCCAGTGCTGAGCCGTTGCCCTTTCCAATTGACGAATGGCAAGACGTCGACGAGTCGCTTCGCTTGCGCTACCGATACATCGACCTTCGACGCAGTCGTTTGCAGCGCAACTTGCTCGCACGCTCGCACGCCAATAGTGCCATCCGAACGGCAATGGAAGCTCAAGGCTTTGTCGAACTTGAAACGCCCATGTTGATTGCGTCAACGCCTGAAGGGGCTCGAGACTTTGTTGTGCCATCGCGTCTTGCGCCAGGGTCGTTCTATGCACTGCCGCAGAGCCCGCAGTTGTTCAAACAGCTCGCAATGGTTGGGGGGCTTGACCGTTATTACCAAATTGCCCGGTGCATGCGAGATGAAGACTTGCGGGCGGATCGGCAATTCGAGTTCACCCAGCTCGATCTCGAAGCAAGCTTCGTCGGACAAGACGAGGTCCTTGCCTTTGTCTCGGTTGCCGTCAGTGCGGTCGTCGAGCGTTTGGTCGGAATCGTCCCAGACACGTTTGAACGGATGACCTGGCTTGAGTCGCAAGAGCGCTTTGGTTCGGACAAACCCGACGTTCGTTTTGGTATGGAACTGGTCGAATTGACCGAAACTTTCGCTGCAACTCAGTTCAATGCGTTCAAAGCATCGTGCGTGAAAGGAATCTGTGTTCCACAAGGTGCGGCTTTCACTCGAAACCGACTCGATGCGCTTACCGACATGGCCAAGCGTTGGGGCGCGAAAGGTTTGGTGTGGGGCAAGGTGACCGAAGATCGGAAGCTCGAGTCGCCGGTGGCAAAGTTCCTTTCCGAGGAAGAGATTTCGAAAACGATTGTTGCAGTCAACGCGGATCCGGGGGACCTGGTGCTGGTGGTGGCCGACGCACGACCGGTGGTTCGAAAAGTACTCGGGCTGCTTCGACTTGAACTTGGCCGGCCAGCTGTGAATGAGGGTGGCCTGCGCTTTGTGTGGGTAACGGATTTTCCACTGTTCGAGTCGATCGACGAGACAGGACGTCCCGTTTCGGCACATCATCCCTTCACGATGCCTCATGCTGATGACGTCGCAAAGCTTGACGGAGACACGCGAGATCTGCTTGACGTGCGTTCCGCCGCATACGACCTCGTTCTCAACGGCTGGGAATTGGGATCGGGGAGTGTGCGTATTTATCAGCCCGATATTCAGCGTCGAATCTTCAACTTGCTTGGCATTTCAGATACCGAAGCCCAAGCAAAGTTTGGATTCTTGCTCGATGCATTCCGTTATGGCGCTCCACCACATGCCGGCTTTGCCTTTGGGGTAGACCGGCTTGTCGCGTTGCTCTTAGGAGAAGAGAACATCCGCGAGGTCATTGCCTACCCCAAAACCCAATCAGGTGCCGATCCACTCACCGGTGCGCCATCTCCAATTGACCAAGCACAGCTTCGCGAACTTGGCCTCAAAGTGGCTCATCCCGTATAGGTGGGAGTCATATGGAGTGGGTCAGCGATCGGTGCGCGTGCCAATTTGCTGTTGAGCGCGTCGGTATCGGGGCATGACCGCAACGCCGTCCCATCGGGTGATTGAGATGTCTGCCTGGTCTCGGCGGTTGGAAAGACGTTCGGAGCTGAAGGCTCCTTGACGCTCTTGACGACAAAGCGGAGAAATCGGCCAGTGTTCCAATTCGCTGGGCCTTGCGTTCCCGCTCCGGGGACTGCTCCGTCTAGGGGGTACCGACTGAAAAGGTTGGGTTCGGCGACGGGCTGGCAAGACGACTTTTCGTATGTGCCGTTACGAGCAATGACAAGCTGGAGTCGGGGGATCAAATACACAAATTGACCGTTGCGCCCCTGCATTTCGTAGACCGGTCCAGGCACCCCTTCGTAATGCATGATCCACCACTGCATCCCGTAAATTCCGTGCGATGCCTTTGACGGGGTTAATGACGCTTTGACCCATTGGGACGATACAATCTGGCGACCCCGCCACTTTCCATGGTTGATGTAAAGCAGTCCGATTCGCACAAAGTTCCGGGTTGTCGAATCGAGACAGCAGTAGGTGAGTGTGTTGCCCTTCGCATCGCTCCACCACGCCGCTTGCCGAATGCCTAGGGGATCAAACAGATACTTCTTCGCAAAGACGTTCACGGGCATTTTGGTTGCGACGGAAAGCACGCGCGATAGCAGCATCACATCCGCACTGCTATAGGAGAACTTTGTTCCTGGTGCATGCACGGCTGGGCGCGATGCTGCAAAGTGCACTTCGTCGGCGTGCAAACCCAACTGAATCGAGGTTGATTTGTTGGCGTTCGCGGGTACAAACGACTCAAACGTTTCGAGTCCTGACGTCATGGTCAAAACGTCGCGCAAACTAATATGGGCCTTGTCGGTACTGCGCCACTCGGGAAACCAGGTCGTCATCGGTGCGTCAATGCTTGCAATCAGATGTTTGTCGATTGCGATGCCAACCAAAATTGATGTCACCGACTTTGCCATTGACCAGCTTGCAGCCCACGACTTCGCGCTCTTTCCTGAGGCGTACCACTCGGATGCAATATGGCCGTTGCGAACGATCACAAGGCCTTGCGTGTGTTGTGGCGGATCAAACGCGTAGTCCTTTGCGAAACTCAGGCGCGGTGCGTTGATTCCTACTGTTGCTGGCTCAACGATGGACCAGCCATCATTCGGGCTTTGCGCCATCGCCGGGGTCGACAGGGCGGCAAGCATGAGTACGGCTAAGGCGATCACCTTCACCCGGTTCACAGTACTGGCGCAGTAAATATAGGAAAGCCAATATAGATAGGGGAACCGATATAAGATACTGAGGATGGCACGCACCCAAGAGGGACGACGCGCAGAAACTCGTTCTCGTCTTCTGAATGCGGCGGCCGATCAGTTCGCTTGCCACGGCTTTCATGGTGTTTCAGCCGAAGCAGTCGCCGATGCTGCGGACCGTACAACCGGAGCGCTCTATAGCCATTTCGGAGGGAAAGAGGGCCTGCTGTTTTGTCTGGTCGACTCTCGAAAAGATGCCGCGGCAGATGCAATCATCGCAGACCTTGAAGATCCCCTTGATCTCGATGCGCTCCTAACCGCCATCTGGGCACATGTCACCAGTGAACCTGATGGGCATTGGCTCTTACTCGAAATAGAACTCTGGCTCCACGGTGCCCGCGACGAGGCTATTGGCCGACCTCTTGGCGCACGCTACGCGACCATTCGACACGAGTTGGCCGATGCAATCGAACAATGGGCTATCCAGACGCGCACATCCATGCATGCACCGGCAACGGTCCTCGGAGCAATGGTCCTTGCACTTCTTTTGGGTGCAGCAATGCAACAGCGCCTTGATCCCACTGCTGTACAAGGTCCCGACGTCATCGCAGCAGTCCATCGACTCATTAGCAACTAAGGAATAGATATGGCATCTCTGAGTGACATCAACCTGCTTGAAGACACATGGGCGCATGGTGTGCCCAACGACCAGTTCGAGGTGCTGCGACGAGAAGCGCCGGTGTACTGGCACGATCACCCCACCGCCCAAGGTTTCTGGGCGGTGACACGTCATCGAGACGTGAAAGCCGTAAGCCGAGACTGGAAGACCTTTTCCACCGAAGTGGGTTCAACATTCATTACCGATTTTGACGAAGTCGCAATGGAGTTGGTTCGCATGACCCTGCTCAACATGGATCCTCCGAAACACACGAGATACCGAAAGCTCGTCAGCGCAGGATTCACGCCCAAAATGATTCGCGGATTGTACGACGGCATACTGAACGGAGCTCGTGACATCGTTGACAAGGTTGAACAGGCAGGGGGTGAGGTTGACTTTGTCGAACAGGTGGCGGTGCCCCTTCCGCTGCAAATAATTTGTGACATGATCGGAGTCCCACCGGAAGATCGCGCCAAGGTGTTTGACTGGTCAAATCGTCTCGTGGGTGGACAAGATCCAGACTTCAGTCCTGGCGAAGAAGATCAGATGGTTGCGCAAACGGAAATTTACGCATATTGCGACGCGATTGCGGCTGATCGTCGTGCGAATCCACGAGATGACATCATGTCAACGCTGGTGCATGCAGAAGTTGACGGGGACCGCCTGGACGAACGCGAATTGAATCTGTTCTTTGTTCTGCTTTGCGTTGCTGGCAACGAAACCACTCGAAACCTCATCAGTCATGCGATGATGGCCCTCATTGACCATCCAAGTGCACGAGAAGAACTGGTTGCCAACATTGACAACGACGCACTGTGGAACACCGCGACCGAAGAATTCCTCCGCTGGAATGGCTCAATTCAAAACTTTCGTCGAACCGCAACCTGTGAAACAGAAATAGCGGGTCAACGCATCGCAGCTGGCGACAAAGTCGTCGTGTACTACCACTCTGCAAACCGCGATGAAACCGTGTTTGACCAACCAGACACCTTTGACATCCATCGAAGCCCCAACGAACACGTGAGCTTTGGGGGAGGCGGCACGCACTTTTGTTTGGGTGCCAACCTCGCACGCCTTGAGATTGCAACGATGCTGCGCGAACTCCTCCGACGGTTTCCAAACGCCGAATACGCCGGCACCCCGAAGCGCTTTCGCTCAGATTTTGTCAATGGCATCAAATATCTCCCCGTCAAGCTGACCCGCTGACACGAACCAAGGAAAGAATCATGCAAACAGAACTCGCAAAGAAGCTCGGAATCGAATTCCCCATATTCGCTTTCAGCCATTGTCGAGATGTCGTCGTTGAAGTATCCAAAGCGGGCGGACTCGGGGTACTTGGCGCTGTTGGTTTCACCCCCGAACAACTTGCGTCAGAGTTGGCGTGGATAGATGACCACATTGGTGATGCCCCCTATGGGGTCGACATTGTGATTCCGGGAAAATACGAGGGCATGGGCGAGCTTGACCCGGCGAAGCTTGAAGAGATGCTGCGCGACATGATTCCCGATGAACATCGTCGCTTCGCCGCCACGTTGTTGAGCGAGCATGGCGTCCCTGAAATGCCCGACGACGTGCCAAATCGTGAACTGATTGGTTGGACCGAAGCAACCGCCACGCCACAGGTGCTCGAAGCCCTCGAACATCCCAATGTCAAACTCATTGCAAATGCCCTCGGCACGCCGCCGAGCGAGATCATTGACGAGATTCATCACGCTGGGCGCATGGTCGCAGCATTGTGCGGTTCGGCGTCACAAGCCGCAAAACATCGAGACGCGGGACTCGACATCGTGATCGCTCAAGGCACCGAAGGTGGCGGGCACACCGGCGAGATCGGATCGATGGTCTTGTGGCCCGAGGTGATCGACGAAGTCGCACCGGTTCCCGTGCTCGCCGCCGGAGGAATCGGTTCAGGTCGACAAATGGCCGCGGCCCTTGCCATGGGCGCGCAAGGCGTCTGGACAGGATCACTTTGGTTGACCGTTGCCGAAGCCGATATTCCACCGGCGCAAATGGAGAGTTACCTCCAAGCAACGTCGCGTGACACCGTTCGTTCGCGAGCATGGACGGGCAAGCCGTGTCGCATGCTGCGCAATGACTGGACCGAAGCATGGGAAGACCCTGCGAACCCCAAACCACTCGGCATGCCACTGCAGTTTATGGTGACCTCTGATGCGGTTCGTCGCGGGCACGCATATCCAGAAGCGGCCAAGGACGTGAACTTCAACCCGGCTGGTCAGATCATTGGGGCGGCCCACCAAGTTCGCCCTGCGGGTCAAGTGGTGATGGACTTGGTCAATGAATGCATCGAAGCCCAAGAGACCCTTGCCAAGCTCATGCAGGTCTAATCGCTACCAGGTGAACAACGCACGCCCGCTCGAGGAAGCGTTCCTTGGAGCAAATAGGGAATGACCGCGTTGTCGATACAGGCGTGCCCACCGGCGAAAGACGTGTGGTCGTTTCCTTCCCAAGTCACGAGACGCGAATGCCGCAGTATTCGCATGAGTGCAACAGCGTTTGCGTACGGTGTCGCAGGATCATGACGGCTATTCACCACAACTATTGGTGGCGCATCTCGAAGGTCAGAGCGTTGCAGTTCCTGCAACGGTTCGAAAGCTTTGGGCCATTGGAAACAACCGGGTAACCCGACTGCGCCAAACGCGCCAAAGACGGGCATTAGGGATTTCCATTGCTCTATGCGCTGACGATCACCAAAAAAGCTCGTGGCTCGGGCCCGTTGATCGGCACAGCTAATCGCGGCCTGAGCTTCGCTTGAATGATTCCATGTCCCATCGAGCTGCCGACCGCTCAATAGGTCGCGAAGCGCAAGCAACAAGTGCCCGTCAGGATTTGAAGCTCGAGTTGCATCACTGAGCGCAGTCCGAAGCACGGTCCACGTTTGTTCGGAGTACAGTGCTGCAGCGATGCCGGTGACCGCTTCGGTATAGCCCAGGGTGCCTTGACGATTGTGCGACGTTCCTTTTTCGTCTGGCAACGTGTAAGAAGCGGGGATTCGTTTGCCCCGGCTCAGTTGTGAGAGAAACTCGTGCAAGGCACGCTGGGGATTTCCCGCTCCAAACACACATTTCGAATCGGCAGCGCACGACTTGAGAAATCGATTCAGGTTCGATTCGAAAGACAACATTTGGGCCTTGGTTGTCGTAATCGGGTCGGTCCCAGGCAGGTCAATGCCGTCGAGCACCATGACCCGAACCTTCGTTGGGTACAGCCGCAAATATTCGAGTCCGATTGCTGTCCCATAGCTGAATCCGACGTAGTTCAGCTTCGAGTTTCCAAGTGCGGCCCGGAGGGCATCGAGGTCGTGAACGGTTTGGATCGTTCCAACATTGGGAATGATGTCAGCAAACTTTGCCAGGCACCGATCTTGAATGGTGAGGGCTTCGTCTTCTACCTTTCTGCGGGCCGCTGCGGTTGGGGGATAGGGGAGCGGGTCATCTGATTCAAACTCTTTGGGTGTGAGACACGCGATTCCGGCCGAGTCTCCAGTCCCTCGCGGGTCCCAAGAAACGAGATCAAAGCGCTTACGAAGTTCGTCTGGCACCGTGCCACCTTCAACGAGCTGACGGAGGAACGTCGTGCCCGGTTCGCCGGGCCCACCTGGATTGAGCAGGAGCGAACCAACCGGGTTGGCATCCAGGGCTCTGAGACGAATGAGAGCCAGTTTGATGGATGGACCCCTCGGTGCACGCCAATTACGTGGTACGGCAAGCATCGCACATTCAAACTTTGTCTGGCACGGTTTCCATTCCAAGGAGCTCGTTCGTCTCGAATCTGAAGGAGGTTTCGACCGCGCAGGAACGTGTGTTGTGCACGCCGCGGCGAGAAGTAGGAGCGCACAGAGAAGTGCGATACGGGCGCTAGGCCGTTGTTGCACCGTCAACTCGCAGATCTGTTCCATTGACGTACTTTGCATCATCGCTGGCTAGGTATGCGATTGCGACCGCAACATCATGGGGTGTGCCCATTTGACCAAGTGGCATCGTTCGTGAGAGAAGTGATTTATCAGCGCCTTCGGGGAAAGCAAAGGCAGCGGTGATCGGTGTATCGATTCCCCCGGGGCTGACTGAGTTGACTCGTACCCCTTTGCGACCGTATTCGACGGCTAGTGATCGGGTCAGCGCAACAATTGCGCCCTTTGACGCGCAATATGCGGCCGACCATGCTTGGCCAATATGGGCGGCGGTGGAGGCAGTATTGACAATCGCCCCCTGGCTTTCACACAGTGAAGGAAGCGTCTCCCGACACAGCAAGAACGTGCCCGTGAGATTGATATTAATGATGCGCTGCCATTGTGCGAGGGTGACCTCGTGGGTGTTGGCGAAATGCAAGACACCCGCGAGGTTGACAACAGCGTCTACTTGCCCATATTCAGATAGGGCATTCTGCACAAAGGTGTGGACCGACTCTTCGTCAGCAACGTTGCACACTGCTGGAGTGATCGACGTGCGATCGCCAATCGTCTGTGTCATGCCCGCCTCGTCGACATCACCGATGCGGACGATTGCTCCTTCATCTGCCAGCAGTTGCGCCGTGACTCGACCAATCCCGGAGCCACCGCCAGTCATGAGGATGTACTTTCCGCTGAAGCGCTGAAGAGTCATTTGCGCATGGTACGTGGCGACGCCCCGTCGTTCCATTTCTGTCGCGCAGGCCGTGGCGCGTACCGTGCCATGGACACCTTACAAGGGAGTTTCATAATGTTCGAATGGTCCGATGAACAGATCATGATGCGCGATGCCATTCGTGGCTTCATCGCCGCCGAGGTTGTGCCCAAGATTGATGAACTCGAGCACGGTGACTTGCCGCCCTATGACATCGTGCGCAAGTTGTATGCCACCTTTGGCATGGATGCAATGGCACGGGATCGCTTTGATAAGCAGATCGCGTTTGACCGAAGTGTTGAAGAGGCGCTTGCCCGGGGCGAAGAACCTCCATCAAGACCAGAACGAACTGGCGGCGATGGTGGTGCGGCGGCACTCACAATCATTCCAATCATTGAGCTGTGCCGCTACTGCCCAGGCATCGTGACCGCAATGGGTGTCAGCTTTGGCCTGGCTGCCGGAACGGTAATGAAAAGCGGCACGGTCGATCAAAAAGTTCGCTGGGGCCGAGACCTGCTCACCATGGAAAAGGTTGGGGCGTGGGCCATCACCGAACCGAATTCCGGTTCTGACGCCCTCGGCGGTATGCGAACGACCGTGCGACGTGATGGTGACGAGTACATTTTGAACGGTAACAAGACGTTCATCACCAATGGACCCTACGCGGACACTTTGGTGGTCTATGCGAAACTTGACGAAGGCGATGGCACGGACATCCGTAATCGAAAAGTACTGACCTTCATTCTCGACTCGGGGATGGAAGGTTTAACCCAGTCGAAGCCGATGCGAAAGATGGGATTACATTCGTCACCCACCGGCGAATTGTTCTTTGATGATGTGCGCCTTGGGCGGGACCGACTTCTCGGCGGCGTCGAAGATCGGGGATCAGGTGGTGGCCGTGAAAGCGCCAAAGCGAACTTTACGACCGAGCGCTCTGGTGTGGCTGCGATGTCACTCGGCCTCATTGAAGAATGTTTGCGAATCTCAGTTGACTATGCCCGTGACCGAACTCTTTGGGGTAAACGAATTGGCGACTTTGAGCTGATTCAGCTCAAGCTGGCAAAGATGGAAGTTGCGCGACTCAATGTTGAGAATCTCGTGTTTCGGCACATTGAGCTTTCCGCCGCGGGCAAGTCGTTGACTTTGGCCGAAGCGTCCGCCATGAAGCTTTATGCTGCCCAGGCCGCATCTGAGGTGGCAATGGAAGCGGTGCAATTGCTCGGTGGAAATGGGTACATGGCCGAGTTTCGGGTAGAACAACTCGCCCGTGATGCGAAGGTATTCCAGATTTACGCGGGCACTGACGAGATTCAAGTTACCCATATCGCGCGTGATCTTCTTGACGGTCAACGCTGAACGATTTGCTTGAAACCTCAAGTCCTAGGCACTACCGGCCGACTTTTTGGTAATTGCCGATTGGAGGGCAAACCATGGTGCAGCGAATAGCCAGAATGAGCGCGGTCGTACTTGTCGGAGCCGTCTTGATTGCCGGTTGCGGATCGAAGTCCACGACAAGTACCGGAAATGCCATCAACAAGCGTGTGAACTCCGCGGATTTTGGCACGCTCAAGAACGTGTGTCACAAGGCAAAGGGCGTCAACAAGCCAAAGTCTGATCGAGGAGTAACCGCCAATTCGCTCCAGATCACCACAATTTCTGACGCTGGTTCAACCTTACAGGCAGGCTTGAACCAAGAACTTTGGGACGCGGCAACGGTCTTTACTCGTTGGTGTAACGAAAACGGTGGCATCAATGGCCGCCGAATACTCATGACAAAGGGCAACGCACAGGTTGTGCAATATAAGCAGACGGTTGAGCAAGCTTGTGCCACGGCGTTCGCACTCGTCGGCGGTGGTGGTGCTCTTGACAATCAGGGTCAAGAGGCTCGCTTGAAATGCTTGTTGCCTGCCGTTCCAGGCTTTGTCGCAAGCGCACAAGCCCGTGGTGCGCCACTCTCATTTCCGGCGCTCGCAAACACGGTGCCGCAACTCACCATTGGTGACATGCAATATCTCGTGAAGAAGTTCGGTGCCAATGAGAAAGTTGCGGCAGTATACGGAGACTTCGAAACCACGAAGTTCACACGCGACCAACAAATGACAGCCGCTCGCGGCATGACTCCGCCACTAGCAAGCAGCGCCCCAGGCGAGTTACTCAACATCGATTACCCGATCATTGGTGAGCGCGACTGGCAATCGATCGCCCAGCAGATTAACGATTCGGGAGCAACAGGTCTGATGTTCACCGGTCAACCACCTGACTTCGCGGCACTCATGAATGCGTTAGCGAATTCAGGCAAGTCACCCGTGAAATGGGCTGTCTCATTCGCAAACATGTATGACCAGACGGTAATCAATTCGGCCCGGGCGGCTCTTTCACGTATTCCGCTTTACACCGCGGTCTATCTCACTCCGTTTGAGATCACGGGCGACAGCCCACAAGCAAAGGCAATTGACGAGTACCAAGCACTCTTCAAGAAGTATCTGCCAAATGGCAAGTTCCACACGATGCTTGGAATTTCAGGTTTCTCAGCCTGGCTGTTGTTTGCACAGGCGGCCAATGAATGCGGAACGAATCTTACCCGCCGTTGTCTTGTGCAGAATCTCCACAAAGTCAATTCGTTTGACGCGGGTGGCCTCATCGCCCCACGGGACCCGTCGAATCCAGATGCGGCATCGCAGTGCTATGTATTGATGAAAGGCACCGACAAGGGTTTCGAAATCGTCAAAGACAAGTTTCTGCGACCAACACCGGGCAAAGGTGTGTTTACCTGTGACCCAAAGTCTGTCTATACGTTCACCCCTTCAGCGGAGCCAATGAAGCGTTGGTTTGACGAGTTGCAGTGGACGACGGAAGAAGCGCAGAAACTCGAAGGCTCGTTGCCCTAACGGCTACAGTTTGATTTCAGTACAAACCCCGCCGGGGAGCTCGGGATAACCGGGCTGAGAGGACGCCTAGAACCTGCGGCGTCGACCCGTTCAACCTGATCCGGATAATGCCGGCGAAGGGAAGCGACGTGTCACAAATCAAATTGAAGAAGTGGACCCGAGTCATCGTGCTAAACGGTGATCCACCTCGAGTGGGTTGGCGCGAACTTGTCGCAGCCGACGCGTTCGTCGTCGCAGCAGATGGGGGCGCGACGTTCGCTATTGACGAAGGGGTTGATGTCAACTGTTGTGTCGGGGATTTTGACTCATTGGACGAGAACACCCAAACATTGCTTCGTCAGGGCGGATCGAGATTCTTACAATTCCCAGTTGACAAGAACGAATCCGATTTTGCACTCGCACTCGCGGAAGTTGCCAGCACCCACTTGGTCAGCAATGATCGACGAGTCCTCGTCGTTGGCGGCGCGGGTGGACGATTTGATCATGTGCTCGGCAACATCTCCGAACTCTGTCATGCGCTGACATTGAACTTGCTCCCAACAGCAATCTTCGACAGCGCCATCGTGCAGGTGATCAATGGGGAACACGATGCCTCCTTGTTCGGGCAGGTTGGTGACACCGTGTCACTTGTTCCTGTCGGCGGCGACGCACTGGGGGTTTCGACCCAAGGTCTCGACTTCGAACTCGAGGCCGAGTCGCTGTTTTGGCGTGCCAGCCGGGGAATAAGCAATCGAATTCGCGAAACAAACGCGACAATCGGGATCCAATCAGGAAATCTCATCGTTTGCGAGCCCGCTGGTTGGTGGAGCCTCGTAGATGCGTGATCGAGTTCTTCGATGGTTTCCACCACTAGGTGTTCTCGTTGGCTGCATCGCGGTGTGGCAGGTCTGGGTCACCGTTGGCCACGTCGAAAGCTGGATTTTGCCCCCCCCAGGCGAGGTCTTCTCGGCTCTTTGGGACAATCGAACTGCGATCGCACACGCATCGTGGACCACGCTTGGCGAAGCGGTCATTGGACTGTTGATTGGAACGACTCTCGGGATTGCGATTGCCCTGGTGATGCAAATGATTCCGGGTTTGATACGGGCGGTGTCGCCGGTAATCGTGACCTCACAAACGATCCCGATTGTGGTGCTCGCGCCACTCGTGGCGGTCTGGTTTGGCTATGGGATCATGCCAAAGATTGTGCTCGTCGCATTGATCAGCTTCTTCCCAGTAACCGTTGCTGCGACGTCGGGCATGACCGGCGTCGATCCCAGTTTTATTGAACTCCTTCGATCGTTTGGCGCGAATCGTTGGGTCGTTCTGCGCAAAGTTCGCATTCCTGGGGCCATCGCCCCCACCTTTGCCGGATTACGAATTGCAGCGGCCTATGCAATTGGGAGCGCTGTTATTGGCGAGTATGTCGGCGGCACATCTGGCTTAGGGATCTTCATCGATCAATCCCATCGGTCATATCGAACCGATCAGATGCTGGCCGCGGTCATCGTTATTGCGGCACAAAGTATTGCGTTGTTTGCCGTCGTTGGCATGGTCCAGCGTCGTTGCACCCCTTGGGAAAGCCCGTCAACAAGAAAGAACTCAAAATGAGTAGCACGTTTCCACGTCGTATCCGTCGCTTGACCCTCAGCCTTTTCGTGCTTGGTGCGCTACTTGTCAGCGCGTCGTGTTCAGGGACGTCACATTCAAACAACGCGTCAAACGTGCCGAAGCTGAAAAAGGTGCGCGTCATGTTGGACTGGACGCCCAACACCAATCACTTGGGAATGTATGTGGCACAAGCCAAGGGCTGGTATCGACAAGCGGGACTCGATGTGAGTTTTGTTCAGCCTGGCCAAGGGAGCGATCCGAACCAGGCCGTTGGCTCAAAGAGTGCTGATTTTGGCATCAGCTCTTCCGAGCAAGTCGTGCAAGCACGCCAAGCCAAGGTCCCTGTGGTTGCTATTGCGGCAATCATCGAGCACAACACATCGAGCTTGATCACGCTAGAGAAGTCGGGCATTGATCGGCCGGGAAAGCTCGAAGGCAAGACCTATGGCGCATACGGCGGTGGAGCATTTGAACAAGCACTGGTCCGCCAACTCGTGGCCTGCGATGGCGGAGACGGTGAGTCAGTGCGATTCACGCAGGTAGGAGAAGCCGACTATCGCGTTGGACTCACGACCGGCGCATACGACGCCGTTTGGGTCTTTGATGGGTGGGACGTCATTCGGTTGCGCGATATCGATCATCTCGCACTCAACACCATGTCGTTCCGCTCGCGCGATGATTGCATCCCCGATTGGTACACCCCGGTGATTGTCTCTGGCGAAACCACCATCAAGACGAATCCCGACATGGTCAAACGCTTCTTGCGTGCCTCCGCAATGGGGTATCGATTTGCCATGGATAATCCCAAAGCTGCCGCGAACATCTTGGTCGACGCAGCACCGGGACTTGACCGCAATCTTGTTGAGCGCAGCGCAACATTTCTCTCGACACGTTTTACGACGGAACCATCACGATGGGGTTATCAGCGGGAGTCAGTCTGGAACAATTTCGTGAAGTTTCTTGAAAACAACGACGTTCTCCATGCCGGGTTCGAAACGAAAAATGCCTACACGAACTCATTTTTGCCGGCCGACTCGTAGCAATTCATGATGTTGTCAATCGACAAACTGCGACATGAGTTTGCGCAGGGTGTCAACGTGCTCGACATTGACGCCCTGACGATCGAGCATGGTTCGTTCACCGCGATCCTCGGTCCGTCGGGATGCGGGAAGTCCACCTTGTTGCGCATACTCGCAGGACTAGTAATCCCAACAGCGGGTCATATCAAATTGCATGGCCGGCCACTTCCCTCACACCCCGGCTTTGCCGCCTACATGGCACAAGACGATTCTTTATTGCCATGGCGACGTGCAATTGACAACGCGGTCTTGGGTGCTCAGGTCCAAGGCCATGACGTGAAGCATGCACGACACAAGGCCAATAGATTGTTCGAGCAATTTGGGTTGGCTGGACATGAGAACAAGTGGCCACGTGAACTATCTGGTGGGATGCGACAACGTGTTGCGCTTTTGCGAACATTTCTTGTTGACACCGACCTTCTCCTGCTCGATGAGCCGTTCGGTGCGCTCGATGCGCTCACTCGGGAGACGATGCAAGCTTGGCTTCGTGAGGTGTTGTGTGTTGAACGTCGGACCGTTGTCCTTGTCACCCACGACATCGAAGAGGCACTCCTCTTGGCCGATCAAATCATCGTGCTTGGATCTGAGCCCGCCCGCAAGATTGCAGAGCATAGTGTCGCATTCCACTATGAGAACAACGAACAGATTCTGACTGACAAGAGATTTCTGGCTGAACGAATCGCTCTACGTCAACTTCTTCGACAAGCATGAGTTGTGTATGGAGATCATTGAGCAGGTCGATATTGGTGCATCACCACGTGAGCTCTATCAGTTGGTATCCGACCTATCGAGCTACCCGGATTGGCTTGGACTTGTCGAACGTGCTGATCGTCAACCAGGCGACGCACCGACTTGGACGGTCGAGCTCCGTGGGCGAATTGGGCCGTTGGCACGATCAAAACGACTACAGATGATCCGCAGCGAGACTCGGCAAGACGCTTTCGTGCGATTCGAGCGCGCGGAGAGCGACGGGCGCGACCACGCGGTCTGGCAACTCGAGGCAACAATCGAAGAAGTCAACCATGGCAGTCGTTTAACGATGCGCCTCTATTACGGGGGGAACAGGTTCGCGGTTGTGCTCGCTCCGGTATTGCGCGACGAGGTGCAACAAGCGCGACAGACCCTGCAAGCTCGCTATCCCACACAAGCCTAATGTGACCGGACGGCTTGTGCTGACCAACGTCCATTGGCGTGCGTGACGGCAAGCGGAAGGCCAAAGCATTTCGACAAATTTTCACTGACGAGAACGTCGTCAATCGAGCCGCTTGCAACGATGGACCCGGCATCAAGTAAGAGCGCATGCGTGAAGCCAACGGGAATGTCTTCGGGATGATGTGTCACGAGCATGATGGGAGGAGAAATTTCGGATTGTGCCAGTGAGCTGATGGCATCAACAAGTTCTTCTCGACCCGCAAGATCCAAGCCCGAGCTTGGCTCATCAAGCAAGATCAACTCAGGCTCGTTCATCATTGTACGAGCGAGTTGCACGCGCTGACGTTCGCCCGCCGAAAGTGTCCCAAAGCGACGGTTCTGTAAATGGGCAACGCCAACTCGTTCAAGTTCAAACGTCGCGCGCTCTTTGTCCTGCGAGGTGTATGTGTGCCACCAAGGTTCAAGCGCGCCGAACTTCGCTGTCATTACCACCTCCTGAACAACAAGATCGGGGCGCAACTGATCGACAAGAGCCTGGGAACACATGCCGATGCGAGATCGCAGCGCACGCACATCGGTTCGCCCGAACCGTTCTCCAAAAACCTGCACGGTGCCTGCGGTGCAATGGAGCGACATTGAAACGACGCGGATCAATGTCGTCTTGCCCGAACCATTTCGTCCCATCACCACCCAGCGTTGGTCGTGGCTCATGGTCCATGACACGTGATCCAACAGGGTCGCACCTTGTCGCTGCACGGTCACATCGCAGAGTTTCACGACGCTCTTGTTTGACACGCCTTCCAATGTAGGGTGACGCCCGTGAGAATTGGAATACTCGGAGCAACCGGACCAGCAGGCAGCGCTCTTGGAGCGCGTTTGGCGACTCTTGGACACGAGGTGTTTTTAGGCTCTCGTGACGCGAGTCGGGCGGAAGCCATTCGGAGCGAAATGCTTGAGAAATGGCCGACATTTGACCTCGGCGCACTCCACGCGACAGATAATGCGGGGGCTGCGGACTGTGATGTCGTGGTTGTCGCAACGCCATGGGACGGCGCTGCTCCAACAGTGGCAGGCTTACAGAATGCGCTTTCGGGAAAAGTGGTGATTTGCATGGCGAACGCTCTCACCAGGGTTGGCAAAGAGTTTCAACCCCTCATCCCACCTCGTGGTTCAGTTGCGGCCGATGTTGCCGCTGCGGCACCCCAAGCGAAAATTGTCGCTGCGTTCCAACATGTCCCGGCCCGAGAGCTCGGCGACCTTGCCTCACCGGTCGATTGTGACGTCCTCGTGTGTTCGGATCATTCCGACGCAACGCGACTTGCGATTGGCATCGCGGCGTCCATTCCAGGCATTCGGGCTTTTGATGCAGGACGTCTCACCGCAGCCGGGGCGATTGAGTCGTTGACCGCAATCCTCATCGGTATGAATATTCGCTACAAAGCGCATCTCTCTGTTCGTCTTAGTGGTGTACCCGAGGATCACCACTAATGGAACGAATGCGGCCCATGCGACTCTATGACACGGCGCGACAGGACGTGGTGGATTTCGCTCCGGGTCAGTCCGTCACGATGTACACCTGCGGAATCACGCCCTATGACGCAACGCATATTGGGCACGCCGCAACATATTTGACCTATGACGTGCTGCGACGTCGCTTGCACGATCGTGGTCATACAACACGTCTCGTACGAAACATCACCGATGTCGATGATGACCTGCTGCGCAAAGCCAGGGAACTTGGTGTTCACTACCTCGACTTGGCGGCTGGAGAAATCGATCGTTTTGACGCGGACATGGAGGCACTTGGCATGATCCCCGCCGATGTTGAACCGCGTGCCACATCGGCGATCGCGGATATTCGACGTTTTATCGGACAAGTGCTGGAATCCGGACACGCCTACCAAGCGGGCGGTTCGGTCTATTTTGACATTTCAAGAGTCTCAGACTTTGGCAAGATTTCGCACTTGGATCGAGAAGCGATGCTCACATTTGCTGCCGAGCGGGGCGGCAACGTTGATGACCCAAATAAGCGCGATCCACTTGATTTCGTGTTGTGGCAACCCTCGTTACCTGACGAACCTGCGTGGGAATCGCTCTGGGGTCCCGGTCGCCCAGGTTGGCATGTTGAGTGTTCAACGCTTGCGTTACGCGAGCTTGGTGAAACGATTGATCTTCATGGCGGGGGAGCAGATCTGATCTTTCCGCACCACGAGTGCGAAGTAGCGCAATCTGAAGCGGCGACCGGAGTGCCATTTGTGCGTCACTGGATGCATCAAGCAATGGTTCGAATGGACGGCGAGAAGATGTCTAAATCGCTCGGCAATTTGGTGTTTGTTTCCGAGCTGCGGGCACGGGTCAATCCAATGGTGATCCGTGCCGCCCTGCTCGATCATCACTACCGTTCAGAGTGGGAATGGTCTTCGAACGATATTCCACGAGCTCAAGATCGCGTTGCACGTTGGATGAAGACAAGCTCGCCAGAACGTGCAAGTGATTTGGCGCGAGTGCGAGATGCGCTTGATGATGACCTCAACACGCCACGTGCCCTATCAGCGATTGATCAGGCAGCAAGCGATGGTTTTGGAGTGCAATCCTGTTGTTTGCTGCTTGGACTAGAAAGTACAGCGACAACAGCCCCTGACGTGAGCTAATGTGACGTTGACTCGTTGAGGAAAGGGATGGCCGTGGCCAACCGGGATGTGGGACAGCTCTACACCGTGGCCCGAAAGGTGCTTGAGCCGACGTTTAAGTTCCTCTGGGATTTTCAATTCACCGGTCTTGAACGCCTACCCCTTGACGGTCCAGCGATTTTCTGTCCGAACCACACGTCAGTGTTGGATTCGTTCTTTCTTCCGCTCGCATTGCCCCGGCGCATTACGTATGTTGGTAAAGCCGAGTATTTAGATAGTTGGAAAACAAAGAAGCTCTTCCCCGCGCTCGGCATGATCCCAATTGACCGTTCGGGAGGCGACGCCTCGGAACGAGCACTCGATGCTGCGACCGGACTTCTCGAAGCGGGCGAGTACTTCGGCATTTACCCCGAGGGGACTCGGTCCCGTACTGGGCAACTCTTCCGTGGGCACACGGGCCCAGCGCGGCTTGCGCTTCGTACTGGAGCCCCCCTTATTCCAGTAGGTATACGTGGCTCACGAGCGGTCATGCCACCTGATGCGAAGTTCCCACGTTTATTTCGACCGGTTTCAATTCGAATGGGTCGACCAATTTCGGTTGACCGCTACAAAGGACGCGGCACCGATCGAATGGTGCTCCGACAAATTACGGACGAATTGATGTTTGAGATCCGTGCATTGTCAGGCCAAGAGTACGTTGATTCCTATGCGACAAAATCTGATCGTGCGCTGGTCGTCGCGCATACGGCCAAAGTCACAGAATCTGGTCCGCTCCTTGGCGCAGGTATGAGTCAAGCCACACCCGCATGAGCTGGTGCGAGCAACGCAATGAAAATCTGCCAGGGAGAATGAGCCGGTAGACGAACTACGCTCGTTGTATATGGCCACAATTTCATTGCCAGACGGTTCTTCCCGAAATGTTGACGATGGTGCCACTGTCAAGGGAGTCGCCGAAAGTATTGGTCGACGTTTAGCCAAAGACGCCGTTATTGGGCTTGTCAACGACGTTCAACGTGACCTCGATTTTGTTATTGCAGATGGTGACACGGTTGCAATATTGACCGCATCATCGCCCGAGGGTTTGTACACCATCCGGCATTCAACGGCACATGTGCTCGCGCAAGCGGTTCTCGATCTTTTTCCCGGAGCGACGTTCGCCATTGGACCACCGGTCGAGAATGGCTTTTACTACGACTTCGCGTTGCCTTGTGGCGATGATGGGTCGGCCCAAACCTTTACCCCGGATGATCTGATGCGCATTGAAGCACGCATGCGTGAGATTATGAAAGAAGCGCAGCCTTTCGTGTGCGACGAACTCGACAACGAAACCGCTCGCACGGTCTTTGCCGACCATCCTTTCAAACTGGAGATCATTGACGGCGAAGCCGATGATCCGACTTCGGTAACCGAACCGGGTCGAGTCCGCACCTACGAAAACCCACCAGCGAAACCAAAAGATATCCGGCCATTCCATGGCTATGACGGGTTCATTGATCTCTGTCGCGGCCCGCACGTTCCCGACACGAGTCAATTTCTTGGTCATTTCAAACTCATGCGAGTCGCAGGAGCGTATTGGCGAGGCGATGAACACCGGCCGATGCTGCAACGGATCTACGGCACCGCGTGGGCCACCAAGAAGGATCTCGCAGCACACCTGCATCAATTGGAAGAGGCCGCAGCGCGTGATCATCGGAAACTTGGCACCGAATTGGACCTCATTTCGTTTCCCAGTGAACTTGGTGCAGGTCTGGCGATCTGGCACCCCAAAGGGGCGATCGTTCGCAAGGCTCTCGAGGACTACAGCCGAGGCCGTCACGAACGAGGCGGTTACGACTTTGTTTACACCCCCCATATTTCCAATGGTCGCCTATTCGTTGAGAGTGGACACCTTGAAAACTACGGCGACGACATGTACCCGCCGATGGCACTTGACAACGGGGAGTACTACCCCAAACCAATGAATTGCCCGATGCACATCTTGGTGTATCGGTCCCGTCAACGTTCGTATCGGGAGTTGCCGCTACGCCTCTTTGAACTCGGAACGGTCTATCGCTATGAACGTTCAGGTGCTCTGCACGGACTGATGCGGATCCGCGGGTTCACTCAGGACGACTCTCACATCTTTTGCACACCTGACCAAGTCGTAGATGAGATTGCGTCACTCTTGCAATTCATATTGAGCGTGCTTCGTACGTTTGGATTTGAAGATTTCGAAGCAAAGCTTTCCACTCGTCCCGTTGAAAAGACAGTTGGCAGTGACGAAAACTGGGAGGCTGCCACCGTCGCACTGCGATCTGCGCTTGAACGCGAGGGCCTTCCATTCGTTGTGGACGAAGCTGCCGGTGCCTTCTACGGTCCCAAGATTGACATCGACATACGAGACGCGATTGGGCGGACTTGGCAACTGTCAACCATTCAAGCTGACTTCAATTTGCCTGAACGATTTGGGTTGGAGTTCGTGGCCGCTGATGGTTCCCGGCAGCGACCGATCATGATTCATCGGGCCCTGTTCGGGTCGGTTGAACGATTCTTCGGCATTCTCCTGGAGCATTTTGCCGGCGCATTCCCGACCTGGCTGGCCCCAATTCAAGCCCGGGTGCTGCCGGTACGCGACGATCACGATGACTACGCAAATTTCGTGTGTACAACGTTGCAAAACGCTGGAATCAGAGTCGATGTCGATCTGGCCGACGAGAAGCTTGGGAATCGGATCCGCAAGGCAAAGACTGAAAAGATTCCGTACGTGCTTGTGGTGGGGGACGATGATGTTGCCAACTCCACGGTCGGCGTGAATCCACGGGGAGGCGAGGTTGAGCGTGGCGTCGCACTTGACGATTTTTCAGTGCGAATTTTGACGGAAGGTGCCGTGTCCCAGTGAGTCTTGATCACATTTGGGCAGGATGGCGAACAAGCTACATCGCCGAAGTGAACGAAACGGGAGGATCACAGTTGACGCCCGACGACACTGGGCGGTCACTGTTCCAGCGCATCTATGAATCAAATGAGCCCGACGAGCAAACGCATATTGTGTGGCGGGGGACCCGGACGTTCGCGATCCTCAACGCATATCCCTACGGCAGTGGGCATATCCTTGTCTTACCGGTTCGCGCGGTGGCAGAAATTGACGACTTGGAACCTGATGAGTACCGCGAGCTTTGGGAAAGCGTTCGTTCGGCTGTGATTGCCGTCAAGGCCGCCTATCGACCGGATGGGGTAAATGTAGGAGTGAACTTGGGACGCGGTGCAGGCGCTGGCGTGCCCGATCACCTTCATGTCCACGTCCTTCCCCGTTGGGTGGCAGATTCCAATTTCATGACGTCAGTTGCACATACGCGGGTCCTTCCCGAACCGCTCAACGTGACCTGGGAAAAATTGCGGGAAAGTTGGCCCACCCCATGAGCGACGCAACAACGTCACAACGACCGCCAAACCTCTTCCCAAATAATTCCCGACGCAGAATTCCCGGATTGCTCTACATCTGCATCGCAATGGTTTGCTTGGCAACCTGGATCTGGCGCGGCCAAGGCGATCCGGTGCTTGTCAATAGCGGCATGCCTCTTGCAGGTGGAATACTTTTTGTGGTCGGGGTGTACTCCATTGTTGTTGGTGGAAAGCTCCAGATCCATGAAACCCAAGCACTTGACCTGGCAAGCACGGTCGTATCCGAACCAATTGGCCATGCTTCGGCACAGTTAGGTTGGCGTGGCTGGCTGAGCAGGCCAACGTGGCGCATCCTTTGGTACTCAGCCGAAAACCCTCCAACCCATCGAGGTCTGGTACAGGTCGATGGGTTGAATGGCGAGATCTTGGATTCAATCGTGCAAGACAATCCAGAAGACTGGACTGCACTTGATGGAGGACTCGACCATTAGGGCACGTCATGCGATGAACTTCCAATACCATGAGAATCGTGCCAGTACCGGTAAAATGGTGAAGGTTCTTTGAGGAGGCCACATGTTCGACGGACGATTCCGGTCACAAGCTGAAGTACGGCTCCGGCCAATTGGAAAGAATCTCCAACGGACCGGAATCAAAGCTGACCATCTCACCGCTTTTGGTATCGTGATGGCCGCGGCCGGTGCCGTTGCCATTGGTGCAGGCGCACTTCGCCTTGGCCTTATCTTGCTTATCTTGACCGCCGTTCCCGACGTGCTCGATGGGGCCGTTGCCAAAGCGTCCGGCACGGCGTCACCGCGGGGCGCATTTTTTGACTCCGTCGCCGACCGCTTGACGGACGCACTTCTGCTCGGCGGTGTTGCCTGGTACTTGTCGACGGGCCACCCGGGCCGCATCGCGGTTCTTCCTCTCGCGGTGTTGGCAGCGTCAATGCTGATCTCCTATGAACGAGCAAAAGCTGAAGCGCTTGGTTTTGAAGCAAAAGGTGGCCTAATGGAGCGAGCAGAACGGATGGTGATGCTTGCCATTGGTTTGCTCTTTTCGAATTTGCTCATCGCCATTCTCTGGATCATGTTGGCGCTCACTCTGGTGACCGCGATTCAGCGCTTTCTCAAAGTCTGGCGGCAAGCATCTTTGCCTCGTGCTTCGCGTCCTTCGCCTCGGCGTCGGGGCAGAACGGCGCAACGTGTCCAGCAACGCGCCTGGCGAACGAAGTCTGACGAGCGTCGACGGTAGCGAGCATTGGCGTCAAAAGCGGTCTATCACGCGTACCGTTTGGGGGCAGGAGTCGCACGTGTACTCCCTGAACCGTGGATACCATCATTCGAACGTGGCGGGGGTTACGTCGCAAGTCGCCTAATGGCATCACGTCGCACACAAGTCGAACGAAATCTTGAACGTGTCTATGGTCCTGGACTGTCGCAACGAACAAGACAAGAACTCATCATCGAAACATTTAGCAGTTACGCGCGTTACTGGATTGAGTCATTTCGATTGCCTCATATGACGCCAGACGAAATCAATAATGGAGTGTTCGTTGACAATTACGAAGCGATTGCACAAGCGTTGGCGGCAGGAAACGGCCTGGTCGTTGCGATGCCACACGTTGGTGGGTATGACTGGGCCGCGTTTTGGCTCGCGTCGTTCAAGCATGTGGCAGTCTCGTCAGTAGCTGAAGCCGTTGAGCCTCCTGAACTTGCCCAATGGTTCTTGTCGTATCGGCAAAACTTAGGAATCGAAATATACCCGCTCGGCCCAAAGGCAGGGACTGCTTGTGCTCGAGCGCTGAAGCAGAATCGACTGGTGTGCCTGGTAAGCGACCGCGATATCGCAGGTGGCGGAATTGAAGTGCCGTTTTTTGGTGAGACAACGACATTGCCCGCGGGTCCGGCGACGTTGGCGCTGCGGTCCGGGGCACCGTTGTTGACGGCTGCAACGTATTTTGATGGACGAAACCACCGATTTGTCGTTCAAGATCCGATTGACACCATGCGGCAAGCGTCGTTCCGAAAAGATGTGGTGCGCATCACAAGCGAAATGGCTCAGCGGTTCGAAGGTCTCATACGACAGGCCCCTGAACAGTGGCACATGATGCAGCCAAACTGGCCAAGCGATCGTGGCATCAATTTGGAGTCACGAACGTAGCCAACGCTCTGCTGCGGCCAAGCGCTTTTCAAGGTCGTCTTCAGAAGCTTCGTCGATACGACTAATGCCAGCCATGCGGTTCAGCTCCGCATTGACACGAGCGTGAGGCATCTTTGCAAAACGTACAAGGTCGGCGGCCCGCGCTGCATTCAGTCGTCGAAGGTTGCGCCGACGAGATCCCGCGGTCGTCGGAGTTACATCCCCTCGATCGACCGTGTTCGCGGCGCGAACTGGAAGAGGTGGGAGATCGCAAAGTAACTCGGGGTCATCGTCTGCAGTTGAAATCCCCGTAGGGGGAGCGGTCGAGGCAACGTGTGCTTCGCCGAGCGGTGTGGCCGACAAGGGAGCAAACAACGAGAGTTGTTCCTCCTCGGCGACGACACTTGCATTTGCAGCCCGGTCGCTTGTCACGCGATTTCCATTGAGTATCAGGTGGTGGCGTCGCACCCGCGCAATCTCGGCCGCGCGTGTGCGCAACCTTGGATCGTCTGGAATATAGAGACACGCCCGCAAGCCGTTGTCACTTGGGCGTTGGCGTACAAAGCGGCCGACGGCCTGACGGAAGAACAGTTCCGTGGTCGTTGTGGTGGCGAACACGCCAACTGCCAATCGCGGGATGTCGACCCCCTCGGAAACCATTCGAACCGCGATGAGCCAAGGGTCTCGCGAGGACGCAAAGCGTGCAATCCGTTGCGACGCGTGATCATCGTCCGATGTTGCAACGATCGCCCGGACACCATGGCGTTCGGCCAAGAGCTGACCGATACTCCGTGCGTGCTCTTGGTCGGTTGCGATGACCAATCCACCAGCGTCGGGTAAATCACGACGAACATCAATGAGGCGACGATGTGCCGCGTCAATGACGGCGGGAAGCCAGTCGCCCGTAGGAGAAAGGGCGGTACGCAGTCGTTGCGCCGCCAACGTGGGGTCAAGTGCGTCCCGAAACGATGCACGCTGATGGGAGCCATCAGGGGTGATCCACTCCATGTCCCCATTGAGACTGGGAAACTCAATGTGGCGAATCACGTTGCCATCAGCGAGAGCGTCGCCGTAGCTGTATTCAAAGTCGGGCATCGCTTCGTCGAGCGCGTAGCGCACAAACGGTATCGCATGATTATCGGATCGAAAGGGAGTACCAGATATTGCGAGTCGCCAATTGGCATCACGAAAAGCTTCCAAGATGCCACGACCCCAAGCCCGTTCATCACCGGCGTGGTGGATCTCATCAAGGATTACCAGGCCATTGCGAGCGAGTTTCGCAAAAGTACCTGGTGAGCCGGCGACTTGTTGATAGGTCGTGACGACACCATGCATGTCGTCGGGTAAGGACCCGCGAGCAGGCGTCCATTCTGAGTCAAACGCGAACCCGAACTGGGCACCAGCAACGACCCATTGCGTCTTGAGGTGCGCGGTCGGAGCAACGATAACGATTGGAGCTTGATGCGAATTGGCAAAATGACGCCGAAGCGCGGTGAGGGCAAAGGTTGTCTTGCCAGCACCGGGTGTTGCGACGGCCAAAAAATCTTTCTCGGCCCGTTCTTCAAGCAGATCCAGCGCACGACGCTGCCAACGTCGAAGTCGAATAGCGCGATTCACCGTGCAGAAAAATACGCGGTGAGCGCTTGGGTCAAGCGATGTGGGTCGTGTGTCCCACAAACTTCACGAATCGAATGCATTGCATACTGGGCAATCCCGACGTCAATCGTTGGTACGCCGAGCGTCGTCTCAAGCATCGGGCCGATTGTAGAGCCGCACGGCATTTCTGAATGGGCAACAAAATGTTGCAGCGCAACGTTCGTCGAGTCGGCAGCTTCGACGAAAGAAGCGAGAGCTTGTGGTGAGGTCGCGTAGCGCTGCTGCGCGTTGTGCTTCACGACCGGGCCTCCGCCAAGGACGACCAGGTGTTGTGAATCGTGGCGTTCCGGATAGCCGGGGTGTGTGCCGTGGGCCATGTCCACTGAAACGGCGCTCGATCCCGCGAGTGAGGCGAGAAACTCGCTTCGAGACAGCCCAAAATGTAAGCCAACGCGTTCGAGAGTTTGAAGAAGCCGTTGACTTTGTGCGCCAGCTGCTGTGCCGCTACCAACTTCTTCGTGATCGAATAGGACGGCGACTTGTTGATAGTCCTGTGAGGGGCCTGCATCGATAAGTGCGCAAATCGCACTGTGGCAGCCGACAAGATCGTCAAGTCGACCTGATGCAAGAAAATCGCCTCCACGACCGGTCAATCGTGCGGGCGTCACATCAAACGGAGTGAGTGTCCACCCGCGAATCGTCGAGGGCTCGACACCCGCGAGATCGGCAAGATACTTGGAGAAGGCATCCGCTCCGAGGTGGCCAAGACCCCACAGAAGCGGGAGATGGCGCTGGCGATCCAACTTCAAACCATCGGTCGTAATGGCGCGGTCAAGGTGGATGGCGAGTTGGGGAATTCGAAACTGTGGGTCGCGGTCGAGGACAAGTTTCTCGACCAACCCGTGTTCTGTCGTGACGTGGACGGTGCCTGCAATACCGAGATCTCGATCGAGCCACGAATTGAGAAGTGGTCCTCCATATACCTCAACACCAAGACGGGTCACACCATGTTCGGCGAGTACCGGATTTGGTTTGATGCGAAATCCTGGACTGTCCGTGTGCGCCCCTACGATTCGTAACGGTGCTTTGGGGGAAAGACTCGCGGACCTTCGCCAGGCGATCACGCTTCCATTGAATTGAACGTAGCCCGCTTCACTTCGAACACGGTCAGAAACGTCATCAAAGGGCTCGAAACCCGCGTCGTTCAGTCGGAGAATCGCCTCTTGGGCCGCATGGCGTGCGGTTGGGGAAGCATCAAGGTAGCCAATGAGATTGTCTACATTCATGTTTCGCTGTCCATTTCAATGACGGTTTTGGCCTGCATGAGGTCATAAAGAACTCCGCATACTTCAAAAGCGCTGAGGCCCAGTTCATTGATAATCTCGGCAACGGTCCTCTGGCCGTTGCAGAGTGCAAGTATTTGCCATTCATCCGCGGTGATTGTGAGTCCTTGCTTATCCTCAGGCAGTTGGGGGCGAAGACCAACGACAATGCCGGTAGAGGGAACAAGTTGTGCGATGCGTTGCCATTCTTGTCGCCGACGTTCAGCTTCAGTGAGCACGTCCATATGTGACATGCAGATCGCAACCCCGAGTGGATCTTCTACCCCAGACCAAAACTCAAAAGTGTCTGCACCGACAACCACAACTTCAAAAACGGTGGTAAGGATTTGTTCGCGGGCAACATTCTCAATTCTCTTGGCATCGACGTCAAAGAGATCAAACAGCGTTTCGACGAGCGATGCACCGGGCTTTGTTGCGCTACGGGCCCCCTCGAACTCAGGGTCGGTAACGATTCCTTGGCGAACGAGCAGCGACTTGGGGGTTGGGGTTCCAGGCGAGGTGCCGTAGCTTACGCACCCTTTTGTGATCCAAATGGATGCTTCGACTGGTTCGCCGAGAACCAGCATTCCTGACATTTCGGTCGAAGTGAACAAGGCAAAAAGTTCTTCGAGAGTGAAATCTGTCGACGATCCTGTGAGATCTGGAGGAGTACTCGGGCGATTGAGCGCAGGAATGTCCACGACCCGACAATGTAGCGCGCTGCGGGGTATCGCCCATCCGAGGTGGCAGAGTATGCTTCAATAGCTCTTGGGTCATTTGGCCCGAAAGTGTGCAGGGGTACCGTGCAACCTCAAAGTCGTACGTCACCTGCCGAAAGGACGCGACTGACTGATTTCTCAGTCGGTCGCATTTGGCCCAAGTGATGGTGAGGAGACTGATCGCGAGTGCTCAACAACCTCAAGATCCAAACCAAGTTGATCGGGTTGCTACTTTTCCCATTGCTTGCTCTCGTCGTGTTTTCAAGCGTCGGATATCGACAACGAAGTGCAACCGCGGCGAAAGCACATAGTGATGAGCAAATCGTGACCGCCGCGGCATCTGCCGCAAAGCTTGCGAATGCCGTATCTCTCGAAAGTCTTCATACCACGGCAAGCCAGATCAAAGGTCAGGACGCATCAAAGCTCAAACCTGCACAGCAAGCATCAGATGCAGCATTCAAAGCGTTCGTGTCCGCCAATAATGGTGTTGATTTCGGTGGATCAAGTGCAGAAAGCACAACGGCCCGAAACGATCTCGCAACCTTTAACGACACTATTTTTCCCGGATTCCAACGCACTCGCCTTTCTCCACAGGATTGGGTGAGTCAGGTCACCGGTACTGCAACCAACGTGATTACGCCACTGAGCGATTACGTTCGTGCCCTGGCATCGCTGACGACGACGCCAGAAGTGGTGTTGCCACTTGAGCAACTTGCGGCACAAATGGATTTCGTGCGGGAAGAAGGCGTTTTTGCCACGCTTGTTTATGGTGTCTCAGCAAACAAGTCGTTCGCCGATGGCGCTGGTACTGGTACTGGTACTGGCACTGGAAGTAGCGGCTCGAAGGGTGGTGCGACGGCGTTACAGCAGACCGTGGCATTTCAGATACAACAGCGAGATGTTGCACTGCAAGTTCGCAATGCGGTAGCTGGAACGAATAGTTCCTTGGTGTCACAATCAAACCAAGACGCAAGCGTGCCAAGTTCACTTGACCTTGCCAAGAATACGTGGGTTCCAGAAACCGGGGTTGCATCACAGCCGGCCGATTTCAAAATTCCTACAACCCCGGTGACACTCGCCGAGATAAACGAGTATCTCAAGGCGCTTGATCATGTTGGCACCGAGTTTAGCAATGGCGTGTCGACCAGCATTGAAGCACACCGGGCAGACGCGAAGAAGGCCGCTCAGCTCTATGTTGTCTTTGCGAGTTTGGTGATCATCCTTGCACTTGTACTGGCGATCTTGATCGCGACGTCGGTGACGCAGCGCCTCGTGAAGCTCACGGCGGCGGCGGATCGACTCTCTCATGAACAACTTCCCCGGCTGGTTGATTCGCTGAAAAACCCGGCTGAAGAAGACGTCGGCTACCTGACCTCGTCGTTCTCTGAAATTGATGTAAAGGGAAATGACGAAATTGGTCATCTTGCCAACGCCTACAACCGGATTCAGGGTGTGGCGGTTCAGGTGGCAACCGAACAGGCCCAACTTCTTCGAAAAGGCATTGGCGACATGTTCGTCAACCTGGCACGACGCAACCAAGGGTTGCTTGACCGCCAAATCGAGTTCATTGATCAACTCGAAGCCGCTGAAGAAGATCCAGACCAGCTTGAAAACCTATTCCGACTTGACCACCTCGCAACCCGCATGCGACGGAATGCGGAATCGCTGTTGGTGCTCGCGGGTGCCGAGCCAAACCGTCGGCGAGGCAAGCCTGTGCCACTGGCTGACGTCGTACGTGCCGCGGTTGGCGAGGTTGAAGACTTTGCTCGGATCGACATGCTGCAATTTGATGAGGTTCTCGTTGCATCCAATGCGGCGCTCGATATTGCGCATCTACTCTCCGAGCTGATGGAGAACGCGGCCAACTTCTCACCCCCTGATACCCGGGTGGAAGTCGTTGGACATCGCACGAAAGCAGAGGGTTACGTCATTTCTGTCACCGATCACGGGATCGGCATGACTCCAGAGGCTTTTGCCGAATCCAATGACCTCTTGGCTCGTCCTCCACTCGTTGGGCTTGCTTTGTCACGTTCACTCGGATTCATTGTTATTGGGCGCTTGGCCGCACGTTTTGGAATCGCAGTGCGACTTATGCCGTCACCGAATGCGGGAACAACCGCCATGGTGTCGCTCCCACCGTCGTTGATTACCGATCAACCACGTACCTCGTCAGATCCTGCTGCGATACCCGGACAGGCAAAAGAGGTTCCAAAACCTGCTGCCGAACCAAAGCCAGCTTCTCGTAAGCCAGCCGCTCGCAAGCCTGCCGATTCGGGGCAAGGTGCCAAAGCCCCAGCTGCGAAACGCAAGCCTGCGTCGACGTCAACAGCCAAGCAGACGAGCAAGCCAGCAACACCCAGTGCGCCCGCCGCGAAAGAGGCTTCGACTGCACCCGCCGCAAAAGATGCGTCTCAGACTGCCACGGCCGCCCCGTCCGGCGGCGAGACGACGAGCGGCTTGAAAAAGCGTGTTCCTCGAAGTGAGGGAGGACAGCGTGCGGTTCCAGGGGGCGATGGGAAGCGGTCTGCGACCCAGAACCGCAGGTCCCCCGAAGAAGTGCGTTCTATGCTTTCGAACTACCGTAGCGGCATGCAAAAAGGGCGTCAGGACGATGAGCCCACAACCCCCAAGGATGCGAAGAAATGAGCGATCTCAGTAGTGAAGCGCGCAATATCAACTGGTTGATTGCCAACTTCGTGGAACGAGTCGCGGGTGTTCAAGACGCGGTGGTTGTGTCCTCGGACGGCCTCCCAATGGCGGTGTCGCTTGGAATGGACCGCGACGGCGCCGACCGCTTTGCTGCGGTCGCCTCTGGCTTGATTGGTCTTGCTTATGGAGCCGCAGGACGTTTTGGGGGCGGCGCCGTTACGCAGGTGATCATTGAGATGGAGAACGCCTTTCTCTTTGTTACCGGAATTAGCGATGGTTCATCGCTGACAGTATTGGCTGATGCGAGCTGTGATGTCGGCCTTGTTGGTTACGAGATGGCAGTGTTGGTTGAACGATGTGGATCGGTGCTCACGCCTGAGTTGCGTGCTGAACTCCAGAGTGCGTTGCCCCAATGACACCACCAGATGACCGGAGCGGCGGGATCCTTCGGGTACGCCCATACGCGATCACCGGTGGTCGAACGCGCACCGATGTCGACATTCCGCTCGAAACAATCATCGTCACCACATCAAAAGGTGATAGTGCAGCAGATCGATTGACGCTTGAACGGGCAAAAATCGTCAAGATGTGCCACAAGCCGTTGTCTTTGGCGGAGATTTCCGCTTATCTCCATGTCCCTCTCGGTGTGGCCCGAGTGCTTGTCGGGGACATGACAGAAGAAGGTCTTGTGGAGTTCAATCGCCCACAAGCTGCAGGTGAACGTCCCGACCTCAAACTCCTCGAAAGGGTGCTCGATGGCCTACAAGCCCTCTGATGACCACGGCAAGGCGACGGGTGGTGCGAAAGCGCCGATGCCCGTCAAAATCGTCGTCGCTGGCGGTTTTGCCGTCGGCAAGACAACGTTTGTTGGTTCGATCTCGGAAATTGATCCGCTGACGACCGAAGCGGCAATGACTCGTGTCGCCGAAGACGTCGACACGATCGGGAGTGCCGAGAAGAAGACAACGACGACCGTCGCAATGGACTTCGGGCGTATTGGTCTTGGAACTGATCTCGTGTTGTATTTGTTCGGGACACCAGGCCAGGACCGATTCTGGTTTATGTGGGACGACCTCGTTCGAGGCGCAATTGGCGCAGTCGTGCTGGTCGACACTCGAAAGCTTGATGAGTGTTTCCCTGCAATTGATTACTTTGAAGAGCACGAAGTGCCGTTCGTTGTTGGCGTGAACTGTTTTGAAGGTAAAGCCGCGCACGACCCTGGTGAAATCCGTGAGGCCGTTGCGGTTTCACAAGATACGCCTGTATTGCTTTGTGATGCACGCGAGCGAGCGTCAACCAAGGTAGTCCTCCTTGAGTTGGTGCAACACGCACTGGCCCGGGCAACCGCAGCTGTTTGAGACGATCTCGCGTATTGAACTACCGGCGACTATCGTCGTTGCTTCGTCGCAGCGCGCGGTCCGATAAGAGTTTGGGTATATGCAGTGAATGTGCAAGGAGATGATTTTGCTTCGGCCTGGGCATCGGTGGCTGATGTTGAGGGCTGGATGACCAAAGATCAAGCGCAACGTCTTTGGGATCGCGCCTCAGAAGTGATTTCGGAGGGCAGAATCGTTGAGATTGGAAGCTTTCGTGGACGCTCCATGATCATCTTGGCGACAAGTGCTTCTGATGATGCAGAGATTGTCGCGATTGATCCACATATTGGAACGGATCGTGGTCCACAAGAAATAGTGACGACGAGTGAACTGGGCCAAAGCGATAATGAGGTTTTCAACGCAAATCTCACAAAGGCTGGTGTTGTAGATCGCGTTCGCCATGTGCGCAAACTTTCATCTGATGCCCTTGACGACGTTGCGGGACCCATTGACTTGCTCTATATCGATGGTGCGCACCGGTACGGACCTGCCCGTGCTGACATGGTCGATTGGGGCCAGCGTGTCGCAAATGGTGGCGTACTCCTCGTGCATGATTCGTGGAGCTCTATTGGTGTGACTGGGGCTCTGCTTCGCACGTACCTCTGGTCGCCCGAATGGCGTTACGAAGGTCGTTCACAGTCCATGGCGCAGTACCGTCGAGAACCTCTCGATGCAACCCAGCGGCGACGAAGCGCTCTGCGCCAGATCGGCGAGCTGCCGTGGTTCGCGAAGAATGTGCTCATCAAAGTTCTCCTTTCGTGCAAGCTTGGGAAGGTGACGCGACTCTTGGGGCACGACGGTGAAACGTGGCCGTACTAATGGATGGAGCAACCGCAGCGCCAAGGACTCTGGTGGTTGCACCGACCTATATCGAAGCGCCCAATATCAAGCTGTTTCTTGAAGCGGTGCGCGAGGTCGTGCCTGAGGCAGATGTGCTCATTGTCGATGACAATTCTCCGGATGGGACAGCAGACCTTGCACAGCAGGTGGCTGACGAGCTTGGGCAGATTGTGGTCCTTCGGCGCCCAACGAAAGATGGGTTGGGGAATGCCTACCGCGCAGGTTTTGGCTATGGGCTTGACGAGGGCTACGACCGGCTCGTGCAGCTTGATGTGGACTTTTCCCATGATCCAAAAGTGATTCCGCAGCTTCTCGCTCGTATCGACGATGGCGCAGGTGTGGCCATTGGTTCACGGTACGTTCCGGGTGGCAGTACTCCAAGCTGGCCAATGCATCGTAAGTTGCTGTCGAAGTGGGGCAACGCGTACGCAACGTGGATTCTGGGACTCCACGTGCATGACGCGACTGCTGGGTTTCGCGCTTATCGCGCCGATGTTCTTGATACGATTCATTTTCGCGACACAGTCGCGAATGGCTATGCATTTCAGATGGAAGTCGCCTACCGACTTGCCGAATGGGGTGGCCGCATTGACGAAGTCCCTATTGCGTTTACCGACCGGGTTCGGGGTCAATCGAAAATGTCAGGTCGAATCATGGCTGAGTCGATGCTGCTGGTCACGCGTTGGGGAGTTCGCGACCGGGTACGAGCCCTCGGCTCATCAGATAAAAAGTAAGTTTGTCAATTCGGCTTGATACGACCGTGTTCTTCGAGGACTGACCGATCAATTACTGGCGCATCTCGACCCGTGCCATGTTGTCCTGCTGGGCGTGCTGAAGTTTCCTCGTGGTACTCCTCTTCAACGTTGACTTCCCAGACGTCATGGTTCGTGCCGGTAATAATATTTTCGACGGTCAACAAAGCAGTAAACATTGAGTGGTCCTGATTGTTGTACCGGAACATTCCGTTGCGTCCAACCGGGTGCACATTTGAGGTGTATTTCGTTAGCCAGGTGCGCAATGTCTCAACATTTGCGCGATAGCGATCGTCATAGATCGGGTAGGCCTTTGGCTGGCGGACGACGTACCCTTCGGTGACTTCGCCGGCCTGAGCCAGCCCAAGTTCTTCAAGTTCGCCCTTCGCCCGCTCAATAAGGTCGGCGTCGTCCATGTTCCATTCATCGTCACCTTCCCACACGGTGTACTCAAGCCCAAGGGTGTTGAAACCGGGCTTCACCATGTAAGGCGACCACGAACCAAAGTTTTGGATGCGCATCGTCCGCACCGACGGTTCGTGGATGTAGATCCAATTGTCATCGAAGGTCACAAGATTTTCGGGCAGGACCAATGCCACAATGAGATAGTCCCGGTAACGCAAGTCGTTCGCCGCGGCCTTCGTGGCTTCGTCAACAGGTGGGTCCATGGCATTGAGCAACGCTGAAATAGGCATTGAGGAAATCACGTGGTCGGCCGCAAACGAATGAGTTGAACCATCAACACCAGTCGTTTCCACGGTATGCGCGAGACCATCCGCGTGTACGACACGGGTCACCGTTTGGGACATCTTGACGTCGGAACCCTGCTCAACCACTGTGTCGCGACAGACCTCCCACATCATTCCAGGGCCAAATTTTGGATACTGAAACTCTTCGATAAGGGAAGTAATTTCTTTCTGATTCCGCTTTGGCATGATCGCATTGACAATTGCATTGCCAAGCGACAGACCTTTCACGCGCTGGGCCGCCCAATCAGCAGGCATTTCCGAGACGGGGACGCCCCAAAGTTTCTCGGTGTACGTCTTGAAAAAGGTGCGATACAGGCGCCATCCAAAGCGAGCTACCAACCAGCCCTCATAGTTGGTTTGATCTGCTGGCGGACGAATCTTGGCGCTGGCATAGGACGCAACGCATCGAATCGCCTCAATTGGACCAAGATTCGTGAGTGCATTGAACGCACGAATTGGATAATCGAAATATTTCCCTTTGTAAAAGATTCGGCTTTTCCTCGGCCGCATAAGGAAGTCTTCATCGGGAAGAATCTCGTGCCAGAGATCTTCAACGGGTTGCACCTTCGTGAAGAATCGGTGTCCGCCGATATCGAAGCGCCAACCATCGCGCTGCGCCGTCCGACTGATCCCACCGACCTCATCGCTCGCTTCAACGACTGTCGCTGAAACGTTGTGTTTCTGGAGTTGAAAAGCGGCGGTAAGCCCAGCAGGGCCAGCCCCAATAATGACGACATTTGGGGCGTCGAGGTGTTCAGAATCTTGTTCAGTCATGGCAAGTGTGTGAGAGCAGACAATCAGGTGATGTTAGTGCGGTCAGTTCCCCAAGTAACGAACGCGTCGAGTGCTCGTGGGTTTGCCAATGCGCCTGGAGCAATGACATCGTGAGGAGTCGCCCCAAGAAGGATGCGCTTGATAGGGATCTCGGTTTTCTTGCCCGAAAGTGTCCGTGGGATTTCGTCGACTACGACGATCTGGTCGGGGACATGTCGTGGCGACAATTGTTCTCGCAGCTCGGTGCGGATCTGTGTGGCAAGTTCTGGGCTCGAGTCGCTACTCTCTCGGACTACGATGAACACGATAAGTTCATCGTGTCCTTCGGTGTCGAGGTGAATCACGAGCGAATCACCAATGGCCGGGATTTCTTCGATCACTCGGTAGAAATCGGAAGTTCCAAGCCGAACCCCGCCGCGGTTCAAGGTTGCGTCTGAACGGCCGGAAATGACACATTCCCCGTTGGGTGACAAGGTAATCCAGTCACCGTGCCACCAAACCCCCGGGAATTTCTTGAAATAAGAATCGGTGTAACGCGTGCCATCATTGTCTCCCCATAGCCCAATCGGCATCGACGGCATCGGTTTGGCGACGACCAACTCACCTTCTCTGCCGACGACACTTTGTCCATGTGCATCAAAGGCTCGAACGTCCGCGCCGAGGAATCGGCACGGGATGACGCCGCTATGAACGGGCAGGATGGGAGCACCGCCAACAAATGCGGTACAAACATCGGTTCCTCCGCTTATTGACGAAATGGGCACCGTGCCGACGTGGCGAGCAATCCACTGATATGTCTCGCTCTGGAGCGGTGCGCCAGTTGAACCTACCCAGGTGAGCGACTCCAGATGAAACGTCGAGGAGGGAGTGAGCTCGTTGTGTCGGCACGAGTCAAAAAATGGAGCCGACGCTCCAAAGGCCGTAACGCCCGCATCTTGCGCGATCTGCCACAGACATCCAAGATCGGGCCATCCGGGATTGCCGTCGAAGAGCACGACTGTTGCACCGACGCTCAGGCCCGAAATCAGATAGTTCCACATCATCCAGCCTGTGGTTGTGAACCAAAAAAAGCGATCGTCGACACCGATGTCACTTTGCAGAGCTAGCGCTTTGTGATGTTCAAGAGTGATGCCGCCATGAGAATGCACAATTGCCTTTGGCAGGCCGGTTGTGCCCGATGAATACAAGATCCAAAGGGGATGATCAAAGGGTACGGGTTGAATCCCAGGATCGACTGGACCATCAAGTTCATCAAACCCAAGTGCGCCACTTGGTCCAATACTCGATGGATCGAGATAACCCAGATGAACGACCGCTTCGAGTGAGTCGAGTTGGGTTACGAGTTGGGAAACATGGTCCGACCGTTTGACGTCTTTGTCACCATACCGGTACCCATCAACGACAAAGAGCACTTTTGGAAGTGTTTGCTCAAAGCGGTCGAGTACGCTCCGAATCCCAAACTCTGGGGCGCATGCGGTCCAAATGGCACCGAGCGACGCGGTTGCAAGGAACGCAACCAGCGTCTCAGGAATGTTTGGCATGTAACCCGCAACGCGGTCACCGTTGCCGACGCCGAGGCGAACGAGACCACGACGCACCCGAGCAACCTCGTTTCGCAGCTTTCCAAAAGTCCACGTGCTCGTCTCGCGTGATTGTGAGGCACACCAGAGCGCGAGCCTGTCATCTGCCGCCCCGGAACCTGCAAGATAGACCTCCGCGGCGTTCAGCGTTGCGTCAGGAAACCAGATGGCACCAGGCAGACCGGTCGCAGCCGTGGCACCAAGGTCCAGAATTATTGTCTCGCCGTCGATTGGCAACGAGAAGAAATCACGGACTGATTTCCAAAATTCATTGGGCTTGTCGACCGACCAGTTCCACGCTTCGGAATATGACCGTCCGGTCACGTAGCCCAGATCCTGTAACCATTCAATGAATTGTCCAAGGCGCGTCGCGTCCATCGCATCGGGGTCGGGGCGCCAAATGGTTTCGCCATAAGAGGAAGGCCCGTTGGGTCGTTCGGTTCCGGTGTGCGCTGCCATGACGGGTGCAAGATTACAGCCCGTCAACCCTCTAATCTCGTGACCGCATGGGAAACGAGTCAAATAGTGAAATTGAAGGTGACGCGTTCCCTGCGCAAGCGGGTGTGCTCCGATGGGTTGACTTCGGCGCATTGGCAGCCGTCATAGCCGCGGCGGTGGTGTTCCGATTCTGGACCACCTCGCCAATGTGGCTTGATGAGGCGCTCACCATTCACATCGCTCAGCAACCACTCAGCCACATACCTGCGGCCTTGCGCCATGACGGCCATCCGCCGCTGTACTACGTGCTTTTACATTTCTGGATGCAACTGGTCGGAACCTCAAACACAGCAGTTCGGGCACTTTCTGGCATCTTCGGTGTACTCACGATTCCCGTGATGTGGCATGTCGGGAAGCGAACAGGTGGCCGCACCGTTGCCTGGTGCGCGGTTGTGTTTGTTGCCGTTGCCCCTTTTGCTGTTCGTTACAGCACCGAGAATCGAATGTACTCGCTTATCATGTTGCTTGTTCCACTCGCGTGGCTGTGCGCGGATTCGCTCCGTACCCGACCGCGATTCTTGCCGGCATTTGGCCTGACGCTTTGCACTTCTGCCCTTTTGTGGTCGCAGTATTGGGCCTTGTGGCTTGGTGGAACGGCAGCAGTCGTTGCGTCCAGCGCGCTCGTTCGTGCTTACTGGCGCAAAGATCGCCAAGAGCAAAAGGCAATGGCGCTCATTCTTGGCGCGCTTGTGCTCGGGGCTTTGAGTTTCGTGCCGTGGCTCCCGTCGTTGCTCTACCAACAGGCTCACACGGGGACACCATGGGGATCACGCTCAATGCCCCAATCGGTCCTCGTCATGACGGTCGAATCAATTGGAGGGCCAACGAACTCAACCGGCCAGCTCGGTGGGTGGATTCTCTGTCTCATCATGCTGGTTGGTGTTTTCGGGGTCGAATCGAACCGCGGGCGTCTTGTGCTAGATCTACGCATCCAACCACGCGTCCGCCCGCTCCTCTTACTCGGTGGTGGCACGCTTCTGCTTGGTACCGTGGTTTCGTTTACGACAAATGCGGCATTCCAAGCGCGCTACAACGCCGTATGGATTCCTTTTCTGTTCATTATTGCGGGTTTCGGAATCGCAATGTTCCAAGGAAAGTACTTGCTACGAGGCGCGCTCTGTGTCGTCGTCCTTGCGTCAAGCTACGGCCTAATCCAAAACGTGAAGACTCCTCGCACTCAGGCACAGGTTCTTGCAAACGAGATCGCTGCCAATGGCAAGCCGGGTGACGTCGTCGCAGTATGTCCCGACCAACTCGGACCTTCACTGGTACGTGTGTTGCCTCCCGGATTTCAGGTAGGGAGTTTTCCCACATTTAGTGACCCCAGAACTGTCGATTGGGTTGACTATGTGGCACGAAACAACGCGGTTTCACCCGAGCAATTTGGGCGTCGTTTGCTTCAACATGCGGGGGACACACAACAGATCTTTTTCGTTTGGAGCGACCGCTACTCAACGCACAAATCATCATGTAACGAGGTTGTGCAGTACTTGGCGAAGCAACGACCGAAGAATCGCCTGCTCGTAGCCGAATCAAATCGTTACTTCGAAAAGGCAAACCTCGAAGTGTTTTGGTCGGAACGGCCGTGAACCCCGCTCGACGTCAACGGCTTGCCGTTGTCGGGCTCGCGTGGTGCTTTGCACAAGCATTGAGCGTATTGGCGTGGATCCTGGCAACTGCACTTGGCAGACACCTTTCAATTGGTCGGCCTGCTGAGTTTCACGGTTTTCTGGGATGGCTGTCATGGGATGGTGGTTTCTATCGGGTCATTGCGCAACATGGCTATCAACTCGCGCACCCCGATCAGATTCGCTTCTTTCCGCTCTACCCGTGGGCTGCCAAACTCCTTTCATTTCCTTTGGGTGGAAACACAGATCTTGCTCTGATCGTTCTCGCAAATGGAGCCGCGATCGCGGCCGCTTGGGGCATTCATGCCCTCGTTCTCCATGAAGGCTTTTCACTTCGGGTCGCGAATCGTGCAGTGTGGATTTGGTTCTTGTTTCCAGGATCGTTTGTTCTCACGTGGGGTTATTCTGAAGCGCTTTTTGTCGCCTTCGCGGTCTGGGGTATCTGGGCAATGCGGCGCCACAACTGGTGGAGTGCGGCATTGCTATTCCTGTTGGCAGGGATGACTCGCCCCCTTGGTGTGGCATTGGTTTTTGCTGCCTGCGCAGAGATTGTGTCGAACCACAAAGGCCGACGAGAGGCGGGCCAATTGGGCAGAATTGCCGCCGTGGTCGCAGGCCCACTTGGGGCTGGAATATTTGGCGGGTATGCCGCCTGGCGTGGCTTTGGATTTTTTCGACCAGTGACGATCCAGAACGATTTCCGAGAATCAACGACACCTCTCTCGTGGCTCTGGAATCTCCCCGAAACGCTCCGAGGCCACGAAGCGTTTACTTCGGGGCTTCATCTGCCATTTGTGCTTCTCTCGCTCGGGTTGCTTGTCATCACGTTTAGGCGATTGCCAGCATGTTACGGAGCGTTTGCCGCAGGCATTTTGCTCATCGCATTGTCAGCCCACAATTTGAACTCAACGGAGCGCTATGCGATGAGCGCGTTTCCACTCGCGATGGGCGCGGCCATTGGGCTTGACAAGCAGGAACGCCTTGAGCCGGGCGTGTACGCAGGACTTGGTGCCGTTTCACTTGCGCTGACCACGTTGGCGTTGCTTGGTGTGTATGTGCCATGAATCGCTTCTCGGTCACTGACTTGTTGAATGCTCAGGATGCAAGCGGTACGGAAGCTCGCGATCCGGTTCGACCACGAGTCAATGATCCCCGATGACTTTCGGGTGAGATAGAAGGTGGTGAGCGGGCCTTCCGGCGCGTAAGCGTTGGCACCAATCACAAGATGTTGGTTCGATTCCGTGTCACAAACCAGGTAGTTGCCCATTGTGTTGCTTCCTTTCCAAGCGATGTGCTCAGGGTAGGACGAGGTCCCTGTGGGAAGGAAGACCCAAAACGCTGTGAATTTTCGGTGGATCTCCTGTGTGGCATTGTGGACAAGTGGATTACGAGTGCCCTCGATGTGGGAACGCGGCGTCAGGAGAATTTTGGGGGCCGTGCGAGACCTGTCGTGTGCAATTGCGGGCTGCAATGACAGGCATTGCCCACGAAGTCGAAGCGCAAGCTTACGAACCGAAAATGAACGTGACGCCGAACGCTGTCGCCACCAAAGACTGAGCTTCTGCATAGTCAGGTTTGCCACTAGGGCTTCGTGGTACATGCTCGACGAACACATAGTCTTTTGGCAATTTGAATCGTGCGAGACGTGAAGCTGCGCACGCCGTCAATTCGTCGGGTTCAATTGGGTTGCCTGACCGAGTGGCAACGACGGCAACCACCTCAGAACCCCACGTCGTGCTTGGTCGCCCCACAACGAGGACATCAGCGACATCCTCGTGTTCTTTGAGAGCACGCTCAACTTCTTCCGCGAAGATCTTTTCACCACCTGAATTGATCGTGACTGACTCTCGGCCGTGCAACTCAATTGAACCGTCGTCTGTGAGACGTGCACGGTCACCTGCAACGACATAGCGCACGCCGTCAAGCGTGGGAAAAGTCGCCTGAGTCTTGACGCGATCGCCGAGGTACCCAAGAGGCACACGCCCACTTGATGCGACCCAACCGATTTCGGTTGAGCCTGGCAAAACCGAGCGCTCCCGAGCATCATCGAGGACCACCGTTGAGGGATCTGATTCAAAGACTGGCGTCGACCCTGTGGAAGTGTCCATGGCTTGACGCCCTGACTCCGATGAACCGAGCACGTCGAAGATTCGCACTCTTAGTTCTTCATGAAGGGCCTGCTTGAGCGGCCTCGACAAGATCGCGCCACTCGAAAGAATGTGTCGCAGCGACCTGGGCTTTGGTGCTCCCGCGGCCAGCGCATCAAGCAACGGCCGTGCAAAAGCATCCCCGACAATCACGGTTCCAACGACTGCCTCGCGGTCCATCACATTGAGGGCGTCGATGGGGTCAAATCGCTCAGGATTATCGGGTAGGACAACGGTTCCCCCGGAAAGCCACGTGCTGAGCGCATTCCAGTGCGCGGCGCCGTGCATGAAAGGGGGGAGTGGCATCACCCGCAGCGACGAACGTCGCTCAGCCCGCTCCAAAATCTCGCTGATCGAGTCGAATTCAGATCCATCGGCTCGAACCAGCCCGAGTGCTCGCACGGCAAAATCATCTTGACGCCACAACACGCCCTTGGGGGCTCCGGTCGTTCCACCGGTATAAAGCACATATCGATCCGAGGGACTGTGGTCGTTGCGCGGTGGGACTTCACCAGAGAACATTGCGAGTGACGCATCAAAATCTTGTGCTCCCGCGAGCAACTCGTCACCTGCGCCGTCGTCAACTCGCAACAAGAGCGATGGCGGTTCAATGCGATCAAGTACTCGTTGCAGTGTCGATGCGAAGCTGCCGTGATAGACGATGACTTTCGCCTGCTGATCGGCAAAGACGTAGGCGAGTTCGTCTTCAACGTAGCGGTAGTTGATGTTTGTTGCGCTCGCGCGGGCCCGCCACGCACCGAGCATGGCAGTGAGATAGTCGGGGTGATTCCGTAAATACAAGGCAACATGGTGGTGGGGCGACTGCCAGTTTTCGACCCGTTCAGGGTCGGCATGTAGTCCGATGCCCTTACTCGCGAGAAGTTGAGCGAACTGATTCGCACGCCAGACGACATCTGCGTAGCTCCATCGCTGGTCACCCCAGACCAGCGCCTCTCGCTGTGGCACATGTTGTGCAATCGCACCAAATAAGTTCGTATAACTCCCGTCCATGGCGGTTGCTTCAAGAACGAGGTAACTCGGTGATCGTCACTGAATTCATGACGTCACCAACTTGGATGCTTTTCGCAACATCAAGCCCTTCGACCACATAGCCGAACAGGTTGTAACTTTTGGCCAGCTTTGAGCGGCAGTCGTCAATGCAAATGAAAAACTGTGAACCATTCGTGTTGGGACCCGCATTCGCCATCGCAACCGCGCCATCAAGGTATTCGCCAACGACCGGTTCGTCCTCGAATTTGTAGCCCGGTCCGCCAGTCCCATTGCCACTTGGATCTCCACCTTGAATGACGAACTCAGGGACGACTCGGTGAAAAGTCAGGCCATCGTAGAAACCGCTTCGAGACTGGGCCACAAAATGGTTCACCGTTGTGGGGGCCAACTTCGGGTCTAAATCCGCAACTATGGTTCCGCGATCGGTGGCAATCGTTGCGCGGTAGATCGTTTCGGTATCAATTTCGAATGCAGGAGGATTGGCCATCTGCCAACCCTACCGCCTTAGCTACGTACGCCGGTCAGTGGGAAGTGGCAGGCCACGAAATGTCCGGGAGCCACTTGTTGTACCTGGGGTTCTTGCGCGGCACATAAAGGCTGCGCGATCGGACAACGGGTGCGAAAACGGCAGCCACTCGGTGGGTCAAGAGGCGAGGGGAGTTCACCTGACAAGGGGGGCTCGCCAGCGGGTTGCCGATGCGGGTCTGGCGAAGGGATCGATGCAAGGAGCGCGGACGTATAGGGATGTGCGGGACGCCCATAGACCACATCAGGGCTGCCCGTTTCACACAACTTCCCGAGGTACATCACCGCAACTCGATCGGAAACGTTCTTCACGACAGCGAGGTCGTGCGCAATGAACACCAGGGTTAGCCCGTAGCGCTCTTTCATTTCTTCAAGCAGATTCAGAATCTGCGCTTGGACCGAAACGTCAAGCGCACTCACCGGCTCGTCGCAGATAATCATTTTCGGATCCATGACCAATGCGCGTGCGATACAGATCCGCTGGCACTGTCCGCCAGAAAATTCGTGGGGATATTTCTCCATCGCGACATCTGGATCAAGACCGCACGCGTCTAATACCTCACGGACCTTTGCGATGCGCTCTTGTGGCGTCCCAATCTTCCAAATCGCAAGAGGTTCGGCAACGATGTCGCCTACTTTTCGTCGTGGATTGAGTGATGAAATTGGATCCTGGAAGATCATCTGCAAGCTCGGCCGAAGCTGACGGAGATCTGCCTTTGACAGCTTGGTGAGTTCCGTTGTGTCATACACAACCGATCCACTTGTTGGGCGGGGAAGTTGCATGATCGCACGACCGGTCGTGGATTTACCGCATCCAGACTCGCCGACCAGTCCAAGGGTCTCGCCCTTTTTCACGTCAATGCTCAGGTCACTAACCGCGTGAACCTTTTTGCCTTTCCCTGCAGGAAACTCAACAACAAGATTCTCAACGCGCAACAGCGTTTCGTCACGCAGGTGTGTCGTACCGGGACCAGACATCTAGCTTTCCCCTTCAACTTCAGGCTTCGCATTTGGTTTGTTCGCCGTGGCCTTCGGCGGGGGAGCAGGCTTATAGGTTTCGGGTTTGTTCGCTACGGTTTGGCCTACCGGGAACCAACAGCGGTAAAGATGGCCCGGCGTTGATGATTCAACAAGCGGGGGTGCTTCGTTGCGGCATTTGTCTTGCACATAGGGGCAACGCGATGCGAACCTACATCCCACGGGGGGCTGGATGAGATCGGGCGGTCGCCCTGTGATCACATTGAGCTTCGTATGGCTCGGTTGATTGAGCTTTGGAATCGCACGCAGCAGGGCTTCGGTATAGGGCATCATGACGTTGTCAAAGAGTTCATTGGTGGGCGCGAACTCAACAATTTGTCCTGCATACATCACAGCCACAACATCGGCGCGTCCTGCCACGACGCCCAAGTCATGGGTGACGAGCACCATTCCCATGTTGCGCTCTTGTTGCTGTTGATGTAACAAGTCCAAAATTTGCGCCTGCACCGTGACGTCAAGAGCCGTCGTCGGTTCGTCAGCAAACAACAACTTCGGACCGCATGCCAACGCAATTGCGATCGTCACTCGTTGGCGCATGCCACCCGACAGTTGATGCGGATACTCATTGATGCGCCGTTCGGGTGCCGGGATACCTACTGACTTCAATCCGGCCAGCGCGGTCTCTTTGGCTTCGTCGCGGTCCATTCCAAGATGGAAGCGCAACGATTCAGTAATCTGCTTCCCGATTTTCATGACCGGGTTGAGAGATGTCATGGGATCTTGAAACACCATGGCCATTTCGGTGCCCCACAAGCGTCGGCGTTCGTTATCCGACATGGGAACAATGTCGTGTCCTCGGTAGCGGACCTGGCCGCTTTGCACGAGATTTCCCCCACGTAAGAGGCCCATCGCAGATCGGCTTAAGACTGACTTACCCGAGCCTGACTCGCCGACCACACCAAGCGTTTGACGACGCTCTAAACGCATTGAAACACCGTCGACGGCATGCACGAGGCCGCCTTTGACTCGGAAATGCGTCTTGAGATCTTCGATTGATAACAATGGCGCATTGTCATCGGGGTCCAGCCCGAGTGCGGCTAGTCCAGTGGAGGAGGTTGAACTCACAGCGCCGACTCCTTCACATCGAAGCGCTCTCTGAACTTGTCGCCAATGAAGTTAAATGCGAGGACCGTTACAAACATCGTGATCGAAGGGACGATGACGACGAATGGCGCGTCGTTGATCACGTTGTAGCCGCTTTGAATCATGGTTCCCCAACTTGGTCGTGGCGCAGGAACTGACAGGCCCAAGAACGCCAGTCCACCTTCGGCAACGATGGCAACGGCAATGGCAAGCAGGTAAAACACGCCCACCGGCAGCGCAACATTGGGGAGAAGTTCGCGCACAATGATGCGTGAACGTTTTGCTCCCATGACCCGTGCTGCGGTGACAAACTCTCGTTCAGAAAACATGAGAGTTGCACTTCGTGCGAGTCGGGCAAAGGCGGGAATTGAAACGATCGCAATCGCCAACGAAACATTGAAGAGCGATTGACCTCGAAATGCGACAATTGCAATTGCGAGGATCAATGCGGGGAAGGCCAATGCAACATCGACGCAGGTCATGAGAATGGTTTCAATCTTTCCACGGAAGAAACCGGCGAGCAGTCCAATCAGCGTGCCGATGAGCATGCCCACTCCTACCGCGACGATTCCGACAATAAGCGCAACCTGTGAACCTGAAACGAGCCGAGCAAACGTGTCACGCCCGGCTTGATCAGTACCCAACCAGTGCTTGGGGCTCGGCAGCGCATTCACCTTTGAATCAAGTGTTGGGTTTGGGCAATCGGTAACAAGATCTGTCGGGGGTTTGATCCCCTTATCTGCCATCTCTTGTGCTTCTTGTGGTGAATCTGCTTGGGCGAGACCATAAAGCTGCGCCGCCGTTCCAGAGATGTTGTAGTTCACCATCGTCGACGCGAACGTCGAGCACGGGTCAGCTTTGGTTGTTGACTGCAAAGGCAAGAGTGAGCCAAAGACTGCGCCAAAGAGCACCAAGCCAATCCAGCCCGTCGCAATCCAAAACGGAATACCCATTCTCTTCCGGGCAAGGCCAACATTGTCTTGGTCAATTGGGGCCAAATCCACGATTTCGTCGGTGACTTCGATTTGTTCAGGCATGTCGGATCCGAGGGTCGAGAATGCTGTAAAGGATGTCGGTTAGGACGTTCACCGCGACGTACACCGTTGCAATAATGACGACCAGCGCCTGGATCATCGGATAGTTCCGCTTGTAAATACTTTCGGTGATGAGCTTTCCAATGCCTGGAATAGAGAACATCACCTCCATGATCACCGTGCCACCGATCAGCGTGCCGACGTTGATCCCAAACACGGTCAGCAGTGAAAATGACGATGGCCTGAGCGCGTGGCGAGTGAGAATGCGCCAGGTTGGAAGACCTTTCGCCCGGGCCATCAAAATAAAATCTTCTTGCAGCGTGGCGATCATGTCGGACCGCAAGAGACGTATGTAAACGGCCGATATCGCTAACGACAACGAGACCGCCGGAATAAGAAGCGTTGAAATATTCTTCCACAGTCCTTCGCTCGTCGACGCGTAGACCGACTGCACAAGGTCAAACTCGCTCACAAAGATCAAGATCAAAAAGATCGCGAGCACGAAGTTCGGAATCGCTACGAAAAAGAAACTCACACTGGTGATAATCCGGTCACCAAGACGATGTTCTCGGTAAGCGCTGTAGATTCCCAGCGGAATTGCAAGCAGCAGCGAAAGCACAATTGCCATCACCATGAGTTCAATCGTGGCAGGCAACGCTTGTGAGATCTCAGGCCAAACCGGTGTCGGAGTAGTGTCAAAGCTCAATCCGAAATCTCCTCGGACCGCTTTGGACGCCCAGTCGACATACTGGCTCAACAACGGCTTATCTAGACCGAGTTGATTCCGGACGACGTCCGCTTGGGTGACGCACCTATCGGCCTCGCATTTTGAAGTGAGAGCCCCTGGGCTTACGTAGCCGCGGGGCCGGATCACATTCGCAGGCAGTTTCGAACAGTCCACAGGCTTCCCAGCGACCAACGCGCCCGAATCACACGCAACCTGCGTGTTGACATTGTTTTGCAAGATGATGAGCGTGGGATCGCCGGGAATCTTGTGCGCAAGCATGAACGTCAGAAATGAGACAGCGAGCACAGCACCCACAAGGCGCAACAATTTGAACGGCACTTGCCGAAGCACAGTCATCAGGTCATGCTTCTCATTCGTTGATGGACAGTGATTGGTGATGGCGTTCGCATGTCGTGTCTCGTCGGCATCGAGTAGTTATCCCCTTAAACTTTCACGAGAAATTCATCGGGCTCGATTTGCCTGACGCATTTCAATCGTTGTGAATTTCGACACGGTGAATGCCGGAACGGTAGATGCATTGTAGTTCGTCATCCAAGACGAGGGTCGCTTCTTCGCTCGCTCGTCAAGGCGTGGTCCAGAGCATTCCAACGCGCATGCGACACGACCGAGGTCGGGCACTATGCTCAACCGACGTCATGACCGCCTCCCTCATCACGCCTGCGCAGCTTGCAAAACTTCTCGAAAACGAGCAGGTTGACGACGCCAAAGCTCACCTCGAGGAGTCGCTCAAGACCCTTCTCGGCACCGATGCAAGCTCTCCCGCCACGGTGCTGCTCTGCCTTGCAGTCAATGAGTTCGTGTCTCATGGCCATGCTGCGCTCGCACTTCGCATGCTTGATCATTTCGACGAGGCCACAACGGGATTGCTTCAAGCTGGAAACCGCGGCAAAGTGCTAGCTGCAAGGGCTTCGACGCTCCGGGCCCTTGGGCGCTCCGAAGATGCGCACGCCATCACCCACGACGCTCTCGAACAACTCCAGTACATTGCGCCGCCTGAAGCACTTACGGCGCTTCAGCACGATCAAGCTGTTCTTTGCGCTGACATGGGAGACCTTGATGCAGCCATTGATGGCCTCGTCGCAGCGCGGGAGGCATTTCTGGGCTTACGCGACAGAGTTGGAGTCGCAGCTTGCAATCACAATCTCAGCTTCGTCCTTCACGACCTTGGCGCATACGACGACGCACTCGAGTATCTCACCGAGGCCAGAGATATTTTTCTGGCGATTGACATGCCCCACGAAGCGGCGTCGTGCGATCAAAACCTTGGAGTGATTTTGTACGACATGGGCCGCTTAGAAGAAGCAGGTCGACGCTTCGCTGTGGCACAAAATCGCTTTACGAAAACCGGGGCACTGAGTTCGGCCGCAGAATGTGACGCGAACCTCTCCGCACTCCTCAAAGCGATGGGACACGATGACGAAGCCGAACGCTATCGACTGCGTGCTGAGCAAGCCGGAGTAGGCCTGCCAACAACACCAGGAACCTCGAGCCAAATTCCTGTCGTGAAAATCGAGAAAGATTCTGCACATGGCTGAGCGAGTAACCGTAACCATTGACAATGGAATAGCCGACGTTCGACTCAACCGGCCCGACAAACTCAACGCACTCGACCCGCCACTGCTTGATGCGCTCGTACAAACCGGGGAACGACTCGGCAAAGAATCAAGCGTTCGCGCTGTAGTGTTGTCGGGTGAGGGCCGAGGTTTTTGTGCTGGACTGGACGCGTCAAGCTTGGGCGCAATCGCAGGTGGTTCCGCAGATGCCTCGGACCCAGACTTCGCCGACGCATACCGTCGGTTCGCCCAGGCTGCGAGTTCGATTCCCACTCGCCTTGAAGGCAAAATTGCGAACCTTTTCCAGCAGAGCGCACAGACCTGGGTAGAACTTGAGGTGCCGGTTATCGCCGCATGTCAAGGACCGGTACTCGGTGGAGGCCTGCAGATCGCGCTTGGTGCAGACATTCGGTTTACGACTGCGGACGCCAAGTGGTCCGTCCTTGAAATCCGTTGGGGGCTGCTCCCCGATATGACGGGCATCCCACAACTCATTCGCCTCGTGGGTCTTGACGTGGCAAAGGAACTTGCATTCACCGGCCGGATGATCACCGGTACACAAGCAGTGGAACTGGGGATTGCAACGCATGTGAGCGACGATCCGCATAGTGACGCGATGGACCTCGCACGCGAACTTTGCGACAAGAATCCAGACGCGATTCGGGGTATGAAGGCGCTCTTCAATGCGGCAGCGTACCGAGCGCCTGGTGAGTCATATCTCGAAGAGTCTCGCTTGATGGCTGGACTTATTGCACAGCCGAATCAGATCGAAGCGACCATGGCGTATTTAGAAAAGCGGAAGCCAAACTTCGTCAATCCCTGAACGAATTATCTAGCGCCATTGTCCTCGTTGCTCAAGGACGTCTTTGAGAACAACGGGACGGTCAGTCATGATCCCATCGACTCCGAGGTCAAGGAGTTTGTTCATTTCGGGTGCATCATCGATGGTCCAAACATGGACTTGGATTCCTCGGGAATGTGCCGCTTCGACAAATGCTGCGTCGACAACACGAATCCCTTTGACCGCCACTGGGACCTGCGCACATCCCACCACGCTGGCCCCGAGGGGAACGCCAACCGATGTGGCACGCAAGCGGGCCGTGCCACGTGGCCCGAGTGCAGTACATAAATTGGGGCCGAGGAGCGCACGTAGTCGGGCAAGTCGACGATCGCTAAAGGCACCAATACACACACGATCAATCGCGTTGGTTCGCTGAATCACATCCACCAGCGCATCAACACACGCGTCGTGCTTGGGATCAATATTGACCCGGAGTTCTGGCCATTCACCGAGCAAGTCTTCGAGCAAAGGTATGGGTTCGCGCCCATCAACACGTGCAGCATGTACCTCACGATCAGAGAGCTCAGCGATTGCCCCCACTCGATCAGTCACCCGGTCAAGATGATCATCATGAAACGCATAGAGCGTGCCATCCGCGCTCACGTGGACATCAGTTTCGACATAGCGGTACCCAAGGTCGACCGCACCTGCAAAGGCGGGCATGGTGTTCTCGGGCCAGTCGCCGGCGCCGCCACGGTGTGCGAACGCGAGGGGACCAAACTGATCGAGAACAGGCCAAGCACTCGAGGGCATAGGGTTACTCAGCTCTTGTCCACGTCACGCAAATGCGCGGCTTCGTTAATAGAACCCAGCTGAAATCGCTTTGTGTTCCAATGCAAGCGAGAAACGCTGGTATACGCAGGCTCAAAGAACAACATGCGATCAATACCAAGAGTTGCCGCAAGGATCGCGTTAATGACCCCGCCGTGACACACCACGGCAAGTCGCTTCGCTTGCACATTGTGGACATGGCGTTCCAGCGCGCCAAGCACTCGATGTTGAAAATCGCGACGCCGTTGTTCGCCCGCCGGTCCAACCCAATCGTCAACGAGTTTCTTGTAATGCGGATGGTTGCGATCAAGTTCTTCCATCGGAATGTAGGCGCTTGCCCCTCGATCGAATTCGCAGAAGTCGCTGTCGAGATGTAGCTCCAGTTGGAATGCGTTGACGAGATGTCGGGCCGTGTCGACCGCGCGTTGCATGGTGGATGCCACGATGTGGTCGGGCGGTTCATTGGTTAGCCAGCGTGCGAGCGCGTCAGCTTGTGAATTCCCAAGTGGAGCGAGCGGAGGATCAACGGGCTGATCACTTTCAATGCGAAGCGGCAGTCCGTGTCGAATGAGAAGAATTTCCATGCACTAACGAAAGCTACTTGCGGTCTACCGTAGATTTGCAATGACCCCACTTTCAGATTGTCGCCAACCGACGCCAAGGGCATGGCCAGGTCTCATCGAGCGTCAGGCGAAATCTGGGCCACAGTGGTGGGAAAGCATCACTTTGGTCCTTGTCCATGGGGCAATGGACCGGGCTGCTGGCCTTGCCCATCTCGTTCGCCAGTTTCGTGACACGACGACCATTCGGTACGACCGCCGTGGCTACGGTCACGCTCGAGACCTTGAATTAGGCGATCTTGTGAGCCATGTTGACGACCTCGTTCAAATTGTCGGTGACCGTCCAGTGGTTCTCTTCGGCCATAGTTTCGGTGGTCTCGTGGTCCTTGCCGCAGCCGCAACACAGCGCTTGAATGTGCATGCAGTCGTGACGTGGGAGGTTCCTACTCCGTGGCTTGATGAGTGGGTCGGCTGGGATCGAACAGATGTGACACCCGAACGCGGCGCTAAGGATTTCATGATTCGAACCATCGGCCAAGAGCGTTGGTTGGCATTGCCAGAACGTACCCGCTTCGAGCGATGCGCCGAAGGGGTAGCACTTCGCGCCGACATGGATCCGCGGCTCAAAGCCGGTGTTCCATTTGATCCCGCAGAGATTGTCGTACCGTGCCTGTTTGGAAGCGGTGATCAAGGCAATGTCCCTTACGAAGCGGGAGCCCATTGGCTGGCATACCGTGTCAAAGAAGGACACGTCTGTGTACTTCCCGGTCTTGACCATGGAGCACCATTGCGGAACGCTGATCAGATCGCAGCACTCATTCGTCGTGTGAAGGAGCCGCCCCGTGCCACCGCTGTCTGACTTTTGGCCGCGACATAGCAACCTCGCCAAACCTGGCAAGACTGCATTTGTGCTTTCAGGCGGCGCCGCCATGGGAGCACTGCAAGTTGGCATGTTGCGCGCGTTGCTTGAGCGACGCATTCACCCGGATCTCATCGTTGGATGTTCTGTCGGTGCGATGAACGGGGCTGTACTCGCCGAAGACCCATCGCTGGCGACCGTAGGTCGGATGCAAGACATTTGGATGGATCTCGTTGACCGCAACCTTCTTCCTATGGGTCTCCTTCCGTCGACCGTGCAACTCGTTCGCAAGGGCGCATCAATCACATCAAATGAAAGCATTGCGGAACTCATTAACGAAGTTATCGGAAGTCGAACTTTTGCGGAACTGACCGTGCCGTTCGAATGTGTCGCGACCAATATCCAGAACGCGACCGAACATTGGTTCCATGAAGGAAATCTGCAACAAGCGGTATTGGCATCAGCCTCAATCCCTGCCCTATTCCCGCCGGTTGAGATTGACGGCACACGATTCGTTGATGGCGGTGTCGTTGACGACGTTCCGGTTCAACGAGCGGTTGAACTCGGAGCAACCAGGATATTTGTCCTCCAAGTCGGAGGTGTAGACCGCCCAAGGCCAGACCCTCGTCGACCACTTGATATGGCCGTGCTGGCTTATTGGATCGCACGCCGTCATCGATTCCTTGATGATCTTGCTCGCATCCCTGAAGATGTCGAAGTCATCATCTTGCCGCACGGCAACCCGCGGCCGGTGCGCTACAACGACCTCTCGCGCAGCGCTCAGTTGATGGACGTTGCTTACCGGGCGAGCGTCGAACACATCGACGCTCGCGCTGATGGTCGCATTCCGCCAATGTTTGGCCCAATGGACACGAGTGGGATGCACGGCGTTGTTCTGGACGAAGATCACGATGAGAATGCCGAACTTGAAGCGGCTCATCGCCTCTACATAGCTGCGCAAGAAGCCGTTGATATCGTTGCCGAACCAAACGAGCATCGCAGTCGGCTTTCTGAACGTGCCGAAGCAATTGGGCCAGCAATGCGTGCGCTTGTCGATCGCTTTCGAGACCGTGATGGGTCGCCCACAGTGCGACGAGTCCCTTTTGATGACGAGTTTGATGACGAGAACTGATCAATCTGCAGCGAAGTAAACGGTTTTCGTTTCTGTGTAATTGTCCAGCGCGTTCATACCGAGTTCACGCCCTAGGCCTGATTTCTTGTAGCCACCAAAGGGGGCTTGGACACGCACCGACGAGTTGGAATTCACCGAAAGTGTGCCCGTACGTAATGCCTTTGCAACGCGAATGGCACGCTTTGCGTCTGACGTCCACAACGAACCGGAAAGGCCATAGTCGCTGTCGTTGGCGATGGCAACGGCCTCTGCTTCATCGTCAAATGGGATGACACACGCAACCGGTCCAAAAATCTCTTCGCGTGCAACTCGCATGGAATTGTTGACATCGGTGAGCACACACGGAGTCAAGTAGTAGCCATCAAGTTCGGGGGTGGTTCCACCTGTTACTGACTCGGCGCCTTCGTTCTTTCCGATCGCAATATAGTCGCGTGAGGTTTCACGTTGGGCGCTTGAGATCAGAGGCCCAACCTGGGTGTTTTCGGCAGCAGGATCTCCCACGATTAGCGCGTCTGTTTGTTTCGCAAACTCTGTAACGAAGTCGTCGTAGATGGATCGTTCCACCAAGATGCGAGAACGAGAACAACAGTCTTGCCCCGTATTGTCGAAAACGCCCATCGGCATCTTTGCCGCAACTTCGTTCACATCGACATCGCCAAATACAACCGCCGCAGATTTACCTCCGAGTTCCAACGTAACCCTGGTGATGTTGTCAGCGCTTGCTCGCAGAATCGATGCACCGGTCGTGGTTTCGCCGGTGAAGGAAACCTTTGCAACGCGCGGGTGGGCAACCAACGCATCACCGATCAGGCCGCCAGGTCCAGGCAGAACGCTCACTGCTTCGTGGGGAACACCTGCCTCAACGAGGACATCGCCAAGAAGCAGCGCAGAGCGTGGGGTAAGCGACGCGGGCTTCAATATGATCGGATTGCCCGCCGCTAACGCCGGCGCAACTTTCCACGCGGCAATCATCAATGGAAAGTTCCACGGCACAATGAGGGCACATGGACCGATGGGATCACGAAGCGACAGAGAAATCCCGCTGTCATTGATCGGGTAAACCGAACTTTGGTACTTGTCGATTGCTCCGGCATAAAACGCGAATGTTGCCGCTGCTGCCTGCACTTCACCCCGGGCGCTTGCAATCGGATGGCCCGCATCGATCTGCTCAAACGCCGCGAATTCGTCAAGCCGCTCAAGAATGAGCTCCGCCACCTTTGCGAGGATGCGGCCACGATCAGTGGGGTTGAATCTTGACCACACACCGGAGTCGAACGCTCGTGTTGCAATGTCAACCGCACGTGTCACATCCTCAAGTCCAGCCTTGGCAACGTGAGCGACGACCTGGGCACTTGCCGGGGACTCAACCGCAAAGGTTTCGCCTGCTAGGGCTTCGGCACGTTGTCCAGCAAGAATGAGCTGATCGGTCATGGATGTATCCTCAAATGTTCGCGGCGGTGGGCGGCGAGATTCTAGGCTCAGTGGTCCCGACCATCCGAGATGAGGAGAATCATGGCAAGGCTGAGCGGCAAGGTCGCACTGATTACTGGCGCAGCAAGTGGAATGGGACGAGTGGCCTGCGAAACTTTTGCCGCCCAAGGGGCAATGATTGCCGCACTTGATCTCACTGCTCCCGAAGAAACGGTTGCGGCCGTGACGTCGGCTGGCGGGCAGGCGATCGCACTCACCGCGAACGTCACCGATGCAACCTCGGTTGAGGAAGCGGTCGCGGCGACAGTCGAGCGCTTTGGCGGTCTCGATGTTCTCTATAACAATGCTGGCATTTCGCCAGGCGATGATGGGGAAGCCACCGAAACTTCAGTCGAAACTTGGGATCAAACGATGGCGGTGAACGTGAAAGGTTCATGGCTGTGTGCGAAAGCGGCACTTGAGCCGTTGCGAGCTTCGGGGCGAGGATCCATCATTAATGTTGCTTCATTTGTCGCTTGGATGGGGGCCGCGACGCCCCAGATCGCGTACACCACGTCAAAAGGTGCGGTGCTCGCAATGACCCGCGAGTTAGCCGTGTGTGAAGCCCGTCGGGGAGTGCGAGTGAATGCTTTGTGCCCCGGGCCGGTACTGACGCCCTTGTTGGAAAAGTTTTTGTCTGATGAAGCAAAGAAGGCACGACGTTTAGTCCATATTCCTATGGGCCGCTTTGGCACCGCCCAAGAAATGGTGAACGGCGCTCTGTTCTTGGCGAGCGATGAATCATCGTTCATGACCGGACAATCGCTGCTTATCGACGGCGGAATTACCGCTGCGTATGTGACACCGGAGGACGCGTGAGTAGCACAAATGGACGACTTTCCATTGACGAACTCGGCACGCTGATTCAACATGGCGAGATTGACACCGTCATCGTTGCGTGTACCGACATGCAGGGGCGCTTAGTTGGCAAGCGGGTTACCGGACATTTCTTCATTGACGAGATCGCACACCACGGTGTCGAAGCATGCAACTACTTGTTCACCGTTGACGTTGAGATGACGCCGCAAGAAGGATTCCGCTTTGCCGATTGGGATCAGGGATACGGGGACGTCTCGCTTGTCCCTGATCTTTCTACTTTGCGTCGTGTCCCATGGCTTGATGCGACCGCTTTGGTGATTTGTGACGTTGTTGACGAAAAAGATCGCACACCCATTTCGGTGTCGCCACGTCAAATCTTGCAAGCGCAAGTGGAGCGGGCCACCAGAGCCGGATTCACCGCGCACATCGGGGCAGAACTTGAGTTCTTCTTGTTTCGTGACTCCTATGAAGAACTTGCGGCATCAAACTATCGTTCGCCTCGTCCACATTCGGATTGGATTGAGGATTATCACATCTTTCAGACAACGCGTGACGAGTATGTGATCCGACGGATCAGAAATGCCATGGACGCGTGCGGCGTACCTGTTGAGTTCTCAAAAGGCGAGGCCGGGTTCGGCCAACACGAGATCAACCTCCGCTTTGCACAAGCACTCGAGATGGCTGACCGCCAGGTGATTTACAAGAACGCGGTGAAAGAGATCGCGGACCAAGAAGGCCGTGCTGTGACGTTCATGGCAAAGTACGACGCCAACGATGTCGGATCGTCGTGTCACCTCCATATCAGTCTCACCGATGCGAAATCAGGGGAAACCGTCTTTGATGACCCATCCGCTGATACAGAAGCATCGAAGCGCTTTGCTCATTTCTTAGGCGGCATCATGGCCGCATCGAAGGATCTTGCACTGTGTTGGGCCCCAACGCTCAACTCGTATAAGCGGTATGCCCCTGAATCATGGGCACCGACCGCAATTGCTTGGGGCCGCGACAACCGGACCTGTGGTTATCGCGTGGTCGGGCACGGCACCGGCACGCGACTCGAGTCGCGCATCCCAGGCGCAGATGTCAACGCGTATGTCGCCTATGCAGCCCTCATCGCCGCAGGGCTCTGGGGCATAGAGAATGAAATTGCCTTGCCACCCGAGACCAATCACAACGCGTACGTTGCCGATGTCGAGCGAATTCCGTCCACGTTCATTGAGGCGATTGAAGCGTTTGAGGCGTCGTCAATTGCGCGTGAAATATTTGGCGAAGACGTACATCATCATCTTGCGAACGCGGCCCGTCAAGAATGGGCGGCCGCCAATCGTGTGGTAACGGATTGGGAGCGGACGCGTTATTTCGCCCAGTACTAGGACCATGACTCGTCCCGTTATTGCGCTCACGTCACGCCGGATTCCAGCCGAACGTATTGACCGCTGGTTGGAACCGGCCCAGGCACTTCCGACGTACTACCTTGATGCCATCTTCAACGCGGGCGGCATCGGCTTTTCGGCTGTTTGCCATAGTGCCAGCAGCTCCGAGTGCGAAGCGATACTTGATCGCTTTGATGCGCTTGTCGTCACCGGTGGACTCGATGTTGACCCATCGATCTACGGACAAAGCGCACATCCCCAGACCGGTGTGTCGCAGCTTGATGCTGACCAATGGGAGATTCGTCTCATTGGTGCGGCACGAAACATTGGCATGCCGATTCTTGGAATTTGTCGTGGCGCACAAATTCTGAATGTGGCACTCGGTGGCTCCTTGCATCAACACATCGCAGACCTTGATGGCGTTGGCGCGCACGGCATTCCCGATGGTGGTGGGGGAACACCCAATCCGATCATCGTCGAAGCAGACACCTTGCTTGCCGCCGCAATCGGGACCGAAGGCGTTGTAGGCCGGTGCCATCATCATCAAGCAGTGGATGAACTCGGTGTGGGCCTTGTGGTCTCTGCTCGTACGAATGATGGCATTATCGAAGGAATCGAAGTGCCCGATGACCCATGGACCGTGGCGGTCCAGTGGCATCCCGAGGACTCTGCGCGCTACGACCCGGTGCAACAAAACCTGTTTGTGGCACTCGTCGCTGCTGCGAAGGCCTACCATGCTCAACCATGAGTGACGCAACATTTCCCGACTACGGACTTGATTCGGAAGCTGTGCTTGCCAAGCTCGCCGACCTTCGGATCGGCGATTTGGACTGGCGCTCAGGCCGTGCCTTCAGCTTGGTTTACAACCCCGATGACGACACGCATGAGGAACTCTTAGAACACGTCGCCAACCTATTTCAACATGAAAACGCGTTGAATCCGCTGGTGTATCCAAGTCTCATGCAGATGGAACTTGACCTTGTGGCGATTGCGACAAGCATGTTTGGCACGTCACCAGATGCAGGGTCGATCTCGTCGGGCGGCACGGAGAGTATCTTTCTGGCGGTCCAGGTCGCACGTGATCATGCTCGACAGAATCGTGGAATTGCAGAGCCCTCCATGATCACGGCGCGTAGTGCCCATCCCGCTTTCGCCAAGGCCGCGCACTATTTAGATGTTGCTCACCATTTCGTGGAGCTTGACGAATCCGGTCGAATGGATGTCGATTCGCTTGCCAAATCGTTTGATGCGACGACCGCACTGGTGGTTGGGTCTGCGCCGTGTTATCCCTTTGGGGTGATTGATGATATTCCCGCTATTGCGGCGCTGGCTGCGGAACGTAACGTGTTGTGCCACGTTGACGCTTGTTTAGGCGGATGGCTCTTGCCGTTCTATGAGCAGATCGGCGAGTCGGTTCCGCCTTGGGACTTTCGAGTGGACGGAGTGACGTCATTGTCGGCCGATGTTCACAAGTACGGCTACACCTTTAAGGGCTTGTCAACGATCAGCTATCGCAGCCGGGATCTCGTCAAGTTGCAGCATTTTTGGTACGACTCGTGGCCGGGCGGACTTTACGCTTCAGGGACGACCGCAGGAACCCGACCGGCACCACCGATTGCGGGGGCCTGGGCAGCAATCCATCATCTCGGGGCGCAGGGGTATCGAGCGAAGGCGCAACAAGTACGAGATGCCGGACAAAAGTTTCAAGCGGGAATTAAAGCGATTGATCGACTGATCATTACCCATCCGAGCGATATTCCTGTCTTTGAATTCACCGCAACCGACGGATCAATCGGCGCGATTGCCGATGGTATGGACCGTCGGGGCTGGCATCTCGATCGTCAGCAGGGGGGTCTCCACCTCATGTTGTCGCCGTATCATCTGCGTGTTGCCGACCAATTTCTCAGCGATTTGGCAGAGTCAGTCGATGAGGCACCGGCAGGCGTCACAGCCACCCTTGACGGAGCAACATACGGCGGCATCGTGTGACCGATCGTTGGATCGATACGCAAGACGCTTTCGATGCGCTCGTTGACGAATTGGCGCAGGTTGACCGAATCGCGCTGGACACCGAGTTCCATCGTGAGCGCACGTATTTTCCGAAGCTCGCGCTCATGCAACTCGCCTGGGAACCAAAGCAACTGGTCCTCATCGATCCGCTCGCTGTCGACGTTTCGGGGCTCTCGCGAGTCTTGAAATCAGACTCCCAATTTGTCATTCACGCAGCCTCACAGGACCTCGAAGTGCTCCGGCTTGTTTGCGGTTCCGGACCTGAACATCTCTTCGACACGCAGATAGCTGCCAGCTTTGTTGGGTATGCCACACCTTCTCTAGCGACACTGCATCAAGAACTCCTTGACGAGAAACTCGACAAAGGAGAGCGACTCACAGACTGGCTCGTGCGTCCGTTGTCAAAATCGGTGTTGGCCTATGCCGCTGGAGATGTTCGCCGTCTCCTTGAAATCGCAGATTTGCTCACGGCGGATCTCGAACGCCTTGAACGACTTGCATGGGCACAAGACGAATGTGAACGAGCACGTGTGCATGGGCTGCGAGAACGTGATCCCCATGAGGCATGGAAGCGAGTGAAAGAAGCTCGTCGATTACACGGTCGCACGGCTGGCATTGCACGCGAGGTTGCCACATGGCGTGAAGAACGTGCCGCGCAGCTCGATATTCCTGCCCGGTTTGTACTCGGCGATTTGGGTTTGGTTGGAATCGCACAAAAGCCACCGAGCACCGAACACGAGCTCGCCAAGATCCGGGGTGTTGACATTCGTGCGTACGATGCGGACGTCATAGAAAATATTCTTGAAGCGGTTGCACAAGGAATTGCACTTGGTGCACCAAAGTCGACTCGACCACGCAAGCCTGCCGCTGATCCACGGCTCCGTCCCGCCGTGGCGCTGTTATCGAGTTGGGTGAGTCAGTTTGCAAAAGATGCAAACTTCGACACCCAAATGCTCGCGACACGCGGTGACATTGAAGATTTCGTGGCAGATGATCCCGATGGTCGCCTCATGCACGGTTGGCGAGCCGAGCTCATTGGTCGTCCTATGCGTTCGCTTCTCGAAGGTGAGAGCGCCCTCGCATTTGAACCAATGCGCGGCATCATCCTTGAGGAGCGGTCGAGCGCACGATCAACGCCTGACGCGGGCTGAGCATTCCCTTAAAGGGAGAGGGCGCAGCGGACGCGTCAAGTGAATCAACAACAATGGTGCCGGTAATTCCTGACACTTGGGTCGGCTCATCGCTCATCGACACCAGCGTCACAAACGAATCGGCGTCTGAACCGATTCGCCGAAAACCGACGATTCCGTGGGGGAGCGTACACAGTTCAAGCCGGCCAGCATGGAGAGCATCGCATTTTGCGCGCAATTCAAGAATCGAGCGGTAGAGCGCGAACATCGAATTTGGGTCGGAACGTTGCGTCGCCGCGTTCATGACTTCTTGGTTTGGGGGGAGCGGAAGCCAGGGCTTCTCCCATCCCGCACTGGGTGAGTCATCCCAAGGAACCGGCGCGCGACAACCATCACGTCCACCCGGGTCAACCACTCGATCATCAGGAATGTTTGCATCGACCAGCCCGAGCTCTTCGCCCTGATAAAGAAATGGCGTGCCTCGCAATGTGAGGAGCAGCACTGCCGCGGCCCGTGCTCGTTCAAGTGATCCTTGTTCATCGACCTCCGCGTTCGGCCAACGCGCATAGCGAGTGCGGTGACGTGGAAGATCATGATTCGAAAGCACCCACGACGGCCACGCATCAACGCTGCCATGGGCCCGCTCCGCATCTTCTATGGCCTGCCGCCACATGGCCGCGTCCCAGGGCAAATGGGTGGGCGCAAAGTTAAAGTTCAAATGCAGTTCATCGTTATTGCCGAAGTACTTCACCATCAGATTGACATCGAGCAAGACCACTTCACCCACCATCATGGGTTGCTGCGGATAGCTATCAAGCAGCGTTCGAATTGAACGGAGAAGGGGATGAGTTGAGGGCTCGTCGTGCACCGCGCAATGGGGGAGTCCCACAAATTCGTCTGGGTCGTCGGCGAGCGCAGCATCCTTGCCAATCGCATAAATGACATCCGCGCGAAAGCCATCAACGCCACGGTCCAGCCAGAAACGCAGCGTGTCGTGCATTGCTTCTTCAACCAGTGGATTTGACCAATTCAGATCAGGTTGACCCGGCAAGAACAAATGAAGGTAATACTGACCGCTCGCGTCATCGAACGTCCATGCGGGACGATCCAAGAACGCATCGCGCCAATTATTCGGTGGCCCACCATCTGGTGCCGGATCGCGCCAGATATAAAACTCGCGATACTTCGCATCCGGGCCTTCCAATGCGTTTTGAAACCAATGATGATCGCTTGACGTGTGATTCGGGACCCAGTCGAGCAAAATTTTCATGTGCCGTTCGTGTAACGCAGCGACAAGTGCATCAAAGACCACCAAGTCACCAAAGATCGGATCGATATCAGTGAAGTCCGCGACGTCGTAGCCGAAGTCCGCCATGGGAGATGGGTAAATCGGAGACAACCAGATCGTTTCGATGCCGAGATCGTTGAGATAATCCAATCGGTCAAGAATCCCTTGAAGATCACCAATTCCATCACCGTTTGCATCAGCAAACGAACGTGGATAGATCTGATACACCGTTGTGGATTTCCACCATGGCTCTCGTGCACCGACTCGGTCGTTCATGACACGGCACCCTACTCGGAATGTGTCAGGCTTGGTTCCAGGTCGTCGCACCTTCTACACTGAACTCGTTAGCCGTGGAGTACACGGATCCAAGGACGTTCGCCTAGTGGGAGTGGCCCGTGAAAAAGGGTCGTCATCGTCGATTTGAGGAAGCGCGGGCGCTAAAGCGCACCACCAGCCCCGATTTTGAGGAGATGCTCAGCGGAGGCCGAGAAGAGCCGTGCCCTGAGTGTGATGCGTTGCCGGGGGCTGATCACGCCTCGTGGTGCCGTTTCGAAGAGTCGGACTAACCTACTCGCCGAGCTGTCATAGTCAAGCGCCTGCATCGTCCAAGAGTTCGTCAAGTCGAAAAATTTCATCTCGTCGTACTTCGCCGAGAAATGTGCCCTCATCGCTGATGACCGCAAGGCGATCGGACTCGTCTCCCTCAAGGACGCGAAGGACGTCGCCTAAGTTCCACGTCAGCGACGCGGCCGGAAGGTCGGTTCGCATGATTTCTTCGACGCTGCGCGCTTCCCATTCTTCACGCGGTACGGCCGCGACGTCTCGCAGCACGCAAATACCAACGTAGGTTCCTTCGTCGAGGACAACGGCTGCCCGCTGACGGTTCTGGACCACATGCTGGGAAACGAACTCTGCAACGGTGGCATCTTTTGGGAGAGTGAGAACATCGGTCATCAAAGCTCGAGCGAGCGGCAAGGCAAAGCGACCCTCAAGATGTCCCCACCGCCGTGTGCGTTGGAAAGGGGAGATCGAGCGATCGCCCATGCAAAGCTGTGAGATCGCGGCCGCAACAAGCGCGGGGACCACAAAGACCGCACGCCCGGTTGATTCGGCGACAAACATGACGCCAGCAAGAGGAGTTCGATAACCGGCACCCAAGAACGCGGCGATGCCAAGAACCGTAAACAACGACAACGTTGCCGTTGCGGGTGCGCTGGAGTGTGGGCCCCACGCCAAGAACGCACCACCGACCAAACGGCCAAGGACGGCTCCTTGCACGACGAGGGGAATGAACATGCCCCCGGCGCCGCCGCCCGCAACTGTTGCTGCGGTCGCGAGAGCACGTACGGCGAATAGCGCGAGGACGAGCAACAAGCCACGACTCGGGTCCGTGAGCCAGCCGAAGATTTGATAGCCGGGGCCAAGGGAAAGGGGAGCGTCAAAAAGCGTGTTCGAAACCAGCACCAACACGGCGCTTAGCGCACCAAAAACCGCAATTCGTTCCGCGATTCCGATCCGCTTGCTGGTGCGTTTGGCCATATCGATCAGGTGGGTAAAGCCACGTGCTCCAAACCCTGCAAGCACTCCGACAATGGCTGCGCCCGCAAGTTCAAAAGCGCCAAAACCTGTTCCTGTCGTGGTGAGAGGAACAATCGCGTGGGTTCCCATGATCAGGACAAAGGTGACGTAGCTGGCGGCGGCTGCCACAAGCGACGATACAATCCCAGAGCGCGCAATGTCCTCGTGATAGGGGACTTCAAGCGCATAGAGCACCCCTGTTGCTGGGGCTTTGAAAATTGCAGCAACACCTCCGGCCGCGCCTGCTACAAGCAGAGCTTTTGCGTCGTCTGAACGCAAGAAGCGGGCGATTCGACCTTGCACACGAGATCCGAGCGCCGCGCCCATATAGATAGCCGGGCCTTCAAAGCCCATCGCCCCACCTGATCCAAGTGTGGCAATGCTGGCAAGGATCCGACCAAGAACCGGTCGTTGATCAAGCACCTTGTTGCGCTCGTGATAGTTGGCAATGTACGCATCTGACGTCGTTGCATCGGCGCCGCCGGCCACGTAGCGCAGGCACAACCAAGCAAGCACAAGGCCAACGAAAGGGAAAGCCGCTTGAATTCCAAGTGGTGCTTCAAGCAACGTGCCAAGTGCGGCGTGCGCGGTGAGCGCATCGAATGCGGCAACTCCAGCACCGGTAGAAATTCCCACTCCGACCGCCGCAGTCAACAATATTTGGTGTCGACGATCGATGAGTCTGTTCGGCCAAACACCCATGATCAAGGCTTAGCAGACGAGCGCTGACCAGTGCTCCATTGGGAACGCGGCCCTGTGTCGCCATAGTGTTTCGTCCCCTGCTATGTCCCAGATCGAATCAACCTCCGCCACCCACGTTCGTAACATTGCGCTCGTCGCGCACGTCGACCACGGCAAGACAACGCTCGTTGATGAGATGTTGCGTGCTTCGGGGGTCTTTTCTGATCACGGTGCGGTCGTAAATCGCGTGATGGATTCAGGCGATCAAGAGCGTGAGCGGGGGATCACGATTCTTGCGAAGGCGGCGTCGGTCACGTGGAACGAGACGCGTATCAATCTGGTCGATACGCCGGGTCACGCCGATTTCGGAGGCGAAGTCGAACGGGCACTCGCACTTGTCGATGGGGCTCTCGTCCTTGTGGATGCGGCAGAAGGGCCGCTTCCCCAAACCCGCTACGTGCTGTCCAAGGTTCTCGAAGCGAAGATGCCGACAATCGTGGTGATTAACAAAGTCGACCGGGCGGATGCACGACCCGACGCGGTACTCGACGAGATGTACGAGCTCTTCTTTGATCTCGGGGCAAACGAACATGACATCGAGTTCCCGGTCTTGAGTTGTATCGCGACAAAGGGCCGCTGTGTGGCAGGTGTCGGTATGCCTGGCGACGATGACGATCTGACTCCATTGTTCACCGCCATTCTTGAAACCATTGCACCCCCGCAAGGGGATGCGACCGCTCCGCTCCAAGCCCTCGTAACGAACCTTGACGCGTCAGATTACCTAGGGCGTCTCGCTATTGGACGGGTCGCCCAGGGTGCACTCGTTCAAGGGCAACAGATTGCGTTGCTTGGAGATGATCCTGATCGCATTATCAAACGCCGACTCTCAACGTTGATGGGTTTCAACGGTTTGGAACGAGCCCCGGTAGATCAAGTACGCGCCGGGGACTTGTTTGTGGTCGCCGGCTTTGAAGAAGTTGAAATTGGCGACACGTTTGCTGATCCCGAGAAGCCTAGAGCGCTTCCACGTCTTGATGTGGATGAGCCAGTTCTGTCGATGACGTTCGCTCCAAACACCTCGCCACTTTCGGGTCAAGATGGCACCTATGTCACGTCTCGACAGGTTCGTGAACGCCTTGAGCGAGAAGTCCTCGGGAACGTGTCAATTCGACTCGCAGAAACCGATTCGCCCGATGTTATTGAAGTTGCAGGCCGCGGCGAACTGCAGCTTGCCGTTCTCATTGAATCGATGCGCCGGGAAGGTTACGAGCTTCAGGTCAGTCGACCCGAAGTCATTATTCGAACTGTTGACGGGCATCGCGAAGAGCCAGTTGAACGAGGTGTCGTTGATATTCCTGATGATCATGTCGGCACCATCACCCAGGCTCTTGCGCCTCGTCGTGGACAGGTCATTGATGTGCGGCCTGGCGATGCAGGACGCACACTTGTTACGTTCACCGCTCCGGCCCGTGGATTGATTGGTTTTCGATCGTTGCTCCTCACCGCCACGCGTGGCACCGCACTGCTCCACACGCATTCTGACGGTTGGATGCGTTGGGCGGGCGAGTTGCCACATCGTCAGGGCGGCGCAATGATTGCCGACCGCCCTGGCGTTACAACGGGCTATGCGCTTGACAACCTCCAAGCACGCGGCGAGTTGTTCTGTGGACCGTCGACCCAAGTGTATGAAGGCATGATCGTGGGAGAAAGCGCCCGCGGTGACGACATGGTTGTCAATGTTGTTCGTGAGAAACAAAAGACCAACATCCGAACACATTCGCATGACGAAGGTATCAAGCTCGCTCCGCCTCGGGTTATGACCCTCGAAGCGGCCATTGAGTGGATCGCGGCTGATGAACTCGTTGAGGTAACTCCAGCAAACATCCGAATCCGCAAGCGCCTTTTGGCTGAACCTGATCGCCGAAAGGCGCAACGCAAACGCACCTAAGAGTGAACGCTGCACTTGCGGCGAAACTTGTCGGATCAGCCGAGGTCAGAAAATGCCATGTCGACGGCCCGCACGATGTCATCGTGCGATGTGACAAGCACCGGTACACGGCCGCGTGCCCGTTGGCCAAGCAATGCATCCGCCGCACCAAGATCGCTCGTATCAATGGGATCGGGGACGTCGATGAGCAACCGCTCAAACAAGATTCCATGCAATGGGTTTGCTTCTTGAGCGGCCACCCGCGGGTGACGATACGTGAGGCGCCCAGCCCGCAAGTCGCCAGCCGGGGTTGGCCGAAAGGCCGGTAGCATCGTGCCCCGGCGGCGCAATTCTGCGGCCAGACTCATCACCACCCAGTGCTGCCACGCCGTACGTGCATCGCTAAAAGCGAGGAGGTGGGTCAAGCCAATGGGGGCCTTTGCTCGTTCAAGGACGTCAATGGCAGGCGAATATTGCTCTGAACGACGACCCGAAACGGTCTTTGCCAGATCGCGTTTGCTGAGTCGTTTCCGGCTGACGTCGCGGAGGGTTCGATGGTCGAGATAGCGGCGGGCTTCGTCACCATTGCTGCGGGACTTGAGTAGTACCTCGTCGTCGTATGCTTGTCGAGCCACAAGGTCGGCATCGTTAGATGCATGGCGGATCTCCATTAGTGCTGCAACAAGGACTCGGTTCTGTGGGGTGTCATAGGCGCGCTGTGCGGTGAGGCAAACGTAGACGTCGGTTGCCCCCGCTGTGCCCGATCGAGCAGCCATAGTCTCGGACCAAAGCACAGGGCCACGCACTTCTCCTTGACAGCGCAGCGCGGTCTGAATTGTCGTAATCGACATGTTCCGCAACATTTCGGGCATGAGATGCAGGAGGGTCGTTGCCTCCTGTGAGGTTGCGAGCAAGGCTCCGGCAAGTTGTCGCGTCACCCACGGAGACAGCCCGAACAGTGCGCGAGCGGCGTCGGCAACGACAAATGGGTGACTAAACTGGCGCCACAAGAGACGCGTCGCAGCATTCGGGTCGTTGACATCGTCGGCCGCGTCGGCTCGGTCAGTTTGCGAGCTCGACACCGAGTACATCCACCATGGTTCGTTTGACTTCCAGCGCTTCGGCCGGTTCCAACATGTCGGCCATCACACGAAACAGTCGCCTGGCACCCGCGTCATCCATACCTTCGAATTGCGGGAGGAAATAGGCGTAGAAAACTTCAAACAAGAGCCGTGAATGTGTGATCTCGTCTTGCGATCGTCGTTGGACATAGCGCATTGAGTCGAGAAATACCGCCGGCCCAAGGTCACGAAAAATCCGCAGTGCAAGCAGTTCTTGAACAAGTTCAGACCCGGCCAACAGGCGACGAAATGCGGCCTCGTCGGGTGAGGGAACTTCAATGAACGCGAAGCGACGCATGAGTGCGTAACTCATTTCGAAGAGCAAGTTCTTGTCAAATACATTCATCGTTGAGATGATGCGCCAGGTGCTTGGCACTCGAATTGGTTCGGTGTTGTCAGGCACGTCAACACCGGGTGGAACGATAGACAAATGGCGAGGATTGCCTGCACGTTTGAAAGGCAAGACGACCGCTTGACCAGAAAGTACGGTGAAGAGTTGTCCAAAAGCACGGTCAAAATTTGAACGGTTCATTTCATCAATGACGAGCCAGCGGCCACCTTCAATGGCTTCGACGAACATGCCGGGACGATAAATCAGCCCCTCATTGGTGGGTTGAAAACCACCGATTGTCTCAAAGGTCGTCCACTCCGTGGTGGCGGTGGTGGGCAGATATCCGGTGCACATCATTGATCGCTGTCCGACTTCCGCGGCCAAGTACGCGAGCGTGGTCTTGCCGGTCCCCGGCGGACCAGTGAGGATGACGTGCTTGCCCGCATCAATTGCGGCAACGAGCTGATCGAGGAGAAACGGTGGAAATTCCATCCCTTCTCCTTGACATGCCTTCTCTAGTTCAGCGGCCGTGAATTCTGCCATGGATGAGCCATCGGCTCAGACGCGTCAGCCTTGAGGTTCCTGAGCGTCATGCTTGCGACGAATGGCGGGGTGCGGCAGGAAAACTTGATCCGTATTTTTGCGATTTGTGACGTGAGTTCTCAGCATTTCGTAGGCCTGGGGCGATGTCATGGCAATAATTTCGTCTTTGAGGCCATCGAGCGCGGTTTGTGATCCAATAAATGCCTCTGGTGACTCGGTGCACCACCAATGAAATTCTGCACCACCGTCGCCCCAATCTCGTCGCTTCCATTCTCGAAGGGTTGAGGTGACATGGCCGTCATCGCTGACGTGATCATCACGACGTAATGGAACCTGCCAACACACCTCAGGTTTCAGATCGAGGTAGCTGCGCTGTTGGTTTTGTGCGGCAAAATGAAATGCGCAGCCAGGACCCGTTGGAAAGCCAGGGCGGTTCAAGAAAATGCAGGCGTCGTCTACCAGGCGTGTCATAGATTCGCGGTTTGCGAGCGTCTTGATAGGCCCGCCGCGCTTGCGTGAAACGTCGGCGAACTGCCATTCATCTGCCTGCAGGTGTTGGGCGGCTTGGGCAACCCGTTCGCGATCGGCGTCATCACTGAAATGCGCGCCATAACTGCAACAACCCTGTTGCAGGTCGCTGGCATCCGCAGTGAGCACGCCCTGACAGCCGTTCCCAAAGATGCAGGTCCAATTCGATGTGAGGAAGGTCAGGTCGAAAACCCATGTTCGATCCTCGTCTGGATCTGCGAAGCTCACCCATTCGTGAACATCGGACTCGGTCATTGCTGGTGCTCCCGGAATGCGTGTGCCAATTCGCTATATAGCATTTCAGCACTACGGAGACCTTTGAAAAATTGCTGCATGTCCATCCGTTCATTGGGTGCGTGAATGCGATCACCCGGTAAGCCCACTCCGAGGAAGATGAGTGGGGCGTCAAGGATCCGGGCAAGCATTTCTTCGGGGCCTGAACCTCCAACTCGGGTCAATAGGGGAGCACGGCCCCAAACCCGTTCCATTGTTGTACACAATGCATCGAAGGCCCACGAATCAATTGGAGTTGAAGCAGGTGCGACGCCGCCGTGCCAATCCACACCCATCGTGATGCCTTCTGGAACCTTGGATGCAAGCCAATTTTCAATCAGTTTCATGAGCGTGGATGGATTCTGATCGGGTACGAGTCGGAACGCAATCTTTGCGTGCGCTTGTCCCGGCACAATTGTCTTGATCCCGTCGCCTCCGTATCCACCGCTCACCCCGACCACCTCGGCCGTGGGGCGTGCACCGATTCGTTCCAACGTCGAATAGCCGTCTTCGCCCTCAAGCCGATTGACACCGACAAGTCTCGCAAAATCCTCCTCATCAAAAGGTTGGTGTGCCAATGATGAAACTTCTTGGGGAGAAAGGGGGCGCACGGCATCGTAAAAGCCCGGAATGGCGACACGATTGGTTGTGTCGTGCAGTGCAGACGTGATCCGAACAAGGTGGTGAATAGGGTTGGGAATGGCACCGCCGAACATGCCCGAATGCGCGTCTCGCGGCGCTGTCGTCACGGTGACCGTGCATGCCACAAGACCACGCATCGCAACGTCAGTTGACGGAATATCAGGTGCAATCATTGACGTGTCCGAAACCACGATGACATCGCACGCCAATTTGTCACGGTGTTCTTCCAACAGCCTAGAAAAGTTTGGGCTGCCTATCTCTTCTTCACCTTCAATGAGAAGTTTCAGATTCACCGGAAGCGAACCAGGATGGCCAAGCAGGTTCCGCACCGCTTCAAGATGGTAAAGAACCTGCCCTTTGTCGTCGATTGCACCTCGGGCACAGCACTCACCATTGACGATGACGGGATCAAAAGGCGGGTATTCCCATTGTTCGATTGGGTCAACCGGTTGTACGTCATGGTGGCCATACACCAACACTGTGGGGGCATCATCACCTGCGCCAGTCCAGGTCGCAAGGGCACTGGGGAGTCCGGCGGTCTCGAGGATCTCAACGCTCGTAAAGCCAGCATCACACGCTGCATCACAGAACCACTGCGCTGATCGTCGTACATCATCTCGATGCGATGGATCTGCGGATATCGACGGTATGGCAAGCCACGAGAAGAGGCGCTTGACGATGTCGGTTGCATTGGATGGCTCGTTGCCAAAGGAAGTCATCGCGGGCATATCGGGCACCCTAACGTCGCGGCCGTTCAAGCGTGAATGTCACAGCCACATGACACGATGGAATCATGCAAACAAATAACGACGATCTTTGCTCACAGTTGCAGGACGTCTCAGATGTTCTTGGGGACCGGATTCTCTCCCTATTGCGCGATGCCATCGCAGAGGGTCAAAAAAGTCGCCCGCCTCAAGAAAAGCTGCTGAGTCGAGCACGAACTGCAATTGACAAAGCAATTGGGCTCATTGAACAGGCAGACCGAATGTCCGATCAGTAATTATTCAACGCGTCAATGAGTTGATGTAAACCAGCCATTCGAACCGGATTGAAGCGCAGTGCAACGCGTTGCGCGTCAAGTTCGTCGGCGTCTTCGCGTTCCGCTCGAGTAATTTTACGGGCTGCGAGGCCCTTGCCATCGAGTGTGAGCGCAGCGAAGCGACTGTTGAGTTCGGCGAGACCGGCCGCATCGGGCAGTCGATGTAAGCGAAGAACAAGTTCCGAGCCAAACCAGCGAATCGAGCGGAAGTTTGCATAAAACCGTTCGATGTAGGCAACCGCAGAGTCGACGTGGTCGCACAGGTGCACCATGTCGAGATCGTGTGGGCCGACATATCCATCGTTGAGCATGGTGCCCTCAATGAAAGTTCGCCATTGCGTCCAGTATGAGCCGCCAGGCACATCGAGGAGCACGAGGGGAGCAGGCACCGCTTTTCCCGTTTGCTGCAGCGTGATGAGTTCCATTGTCTCGTCGAGGGTCCCGAAGCCACCCGGCATCGCAATGAACGCGGACGATTCTTTCATCAGCATCAATTTCCGAGTGAAGAAATACTTCATCGACACCAGTTTCGAATCCCCGGCAATGACGTCATTGGCCGCTGACTCGAACGGCAAGCGAATACTCACGCCGAAAGAGTTTTCTCGCCCGGCGCCTTCCATACCCGCTTCCATAATGCCGGGGCCAGCACCGGTAACGACCATCCAATCTTGCCGCGCGAGTTTGTTCGCCACATCCTTTGCTTGTGCGTAGAGCGGGTCATTTGCCTTCGTACGGGCCGAACCAAAGATTGTCACTTTGCGACGGTCTCGGACCGGTGCGAAAGCTTCAAAGGCCTCTCGCATTTCATGGAGCGCGGCCCGTACAATTTTCAAGTCAAGGCGATGGGCGTCAAACTCACTCAGTCGCACAACTTCAAAGAAGATTGCTTCGAGAAGGTCACGGTCGTCGGTCGGACCAATCTGATCCAGGATCTGCTTTATCAATTGATCCAGATCAATTCTGCCGGAACTGGTTCCCTTGATCACTGCAATGCCGGTTCAATGACGTCATACAACGTCGTACGTTGTATGAGATTTCGACCCAGAGGCTCAACGATCGCTCGAAACGCGGCTTCATCCATTTCTTGACCGTGTTGCGCTCCGGCAGCGCGGGAGATGTTTTCATCCATCAAGGTCCCCCCAAGGTCATTTGCACCGGCCCGCAACAATTGCCGC
>CAZJAZ010000001.1:90848-158747 GCA_964544305.1 uncultured Iamiaceae bacterium
CGCACCCCACCTAATCCGAGTTTCACCCAGGACGCTTGCACGTTGTCAATCGAATTGACATAGGCAATGCGACCAACCGCGTGCATGAGAATTGACTCACGGAACGTTGGACCTCGTCGCGCCATCTTCTTTAGATAGATAGGTGCCGCCATATGGACGAAAGGCAATGGAACAAATTCGGTAAAACCGCCGGTCTCCGTTTGCAGTGCCCGAGTCCGCAACAAATGCCGAGCCCAGTGTTCGGGTTGTTCGACGGCACCGTACATGATCGTGACATTTGAGCGCAGTCCGACCGAGTGGGCGACCCGATGCGCCTCAAGCCACTCGTCTGTATCGATCTTGTCGGGGCACAATTTCGCTCGAATGTCGTCATCGAGGATCTCGGCCGCGGTTCCCGGCAGCGTCTTCAGCCCGGCTTCAACAAGCCGCTGCAAATACATCTCAAGAGGTTCATTGAGACGTTTTGCGCCTTCGGTGACTTCCAACGCGGTAAAGGCGTGAATATGAATTTCAGGAGCGGCATCATGGACCGCCCTGGCAACATCCACGTAATAGTTGCCGTCAAAGTTGGGATGAATTCCACCCTGTAAACAGACTTCAGTCGCCCCAAGGTCTGCTGCTTCGCGGGCACGCTGGGCAATGTCGTCAAGACTGAGAAGGTAGGGGGTTCCCCGGAGGTTCAACGACAACGGACCTTTTGAGAAACCACAAAATCGACACTTGAAGGTACACACGTTGGTGTAGTTGATGTTGCGATTGTGCACCCAGGTAACCGCGTCGCCCACCGTTTGTTGACGCAAGAGATCGGCGACGTGGGCGACCGCTTGCACTTCGGGTCCCCGTGCCCCAAAGAGGGCAACGATCTCATCGAAATGTACTTGCTCACCGGCTAAGACACCACCGAGGACCTCGGCGACCGGTCCACCGACAAGGTGAGGTGGCTCAGATGTGAGCAGATCGGGGGGATCGACATTGGCACCTGAATACCAACAGGTATTGCGTTCACCAATCTGGACAACCTCCGCACCCGTGCCCGCGTCAATTGCTGCGGCGATGCGCTCGGGGAAAAACGATCCGGGATCATCTCGGGCCAACCCTTGCGCATCGCTTCGATCAAGCACCGCAAACTGATTCTCAGGATCAAGCCAACGGTCAGCATCGTGCACAAACTCGGGGTAAACGGTAAGTCTCGGAGCTAAGACATGGCCGGACCCTTCGGTGACTTCGCGGAGCCGATCAAGCCCTGGCCAGGGTCGCTCAGGGTTGACATGGTCTGCGGTTATCGGGGACACACCACCGAAATCATCAATACCTGCTTCAATGAGTCGCCCGAAGTCATCAGAGAGGTTTGGCGGTGCCTGGACGTGAACGTCCGGTGGCAAAATGATGCGCGCCAGCGCAATTGTTTCGAGAAAATCATTTGTGGGACACGGCGGTGCGCGATGCAGAGATGTGCCCGGTTTCGGCAGAAAGTTTTGCACGATGACTTCTTGAATGTGCCCATATGCATCATGTGCGTTCGCGATCGCTTCCAAAGTTGCCACACGGTCGTGCCGTGTCTCGCCAATGCCGACGAGAAGACCTGTGGTGAATGGAATAGCAAGTTCTCCAGCAGCGCGTAACGTGGCAAGACGTCGCTCCGGCGTCTTATCAGGGGATCCTTTGTGTGCGGCAAGGTCTGGGTTTATCGACTCAAGCATCATGCCTTGGCTCGGCGCAACGCGACGCAGCTGCGCGAGCTCATCCAAGAAGAGCGCCCCTGCGTTCGCATGCGGGAGTAGGCCCGTTGCTTCTCGTACGGCTTGTGCCGCAATCTCTACGTAATGAATCGTCGAGTCATAACCGTGTGCATGCAACCAGTCACGCGCCGCGGGATAACGTTCTTCGGGTCGTTCGCCAAGCGTAAATAGGGCTTCATGGCAGCCAACACGCGCACCTTGCTCTGCAATTGCAACAACGTCGTCAAGTTCAAGAAATGGCGACGTCACACGTGCGGGGGGTTGCGCAAACGTGCAGTATCCGCATTTGTCACGGCACAACATGGTGAGCGGAATGAAAACTTTCGGCGAATAGGTGATGCGATTCGCGTAACTTGCGTCCCGAATTGCCCGTGCTCGTGAAAGAAGCTCCTCAAGGGGGCATTCCAACAAACCAGTGTGCATGGCCGTTGACCTTACCGGCGCATCATCCATGCAGCAGCACGCCGACCCACAGCGCCCCAATCGCGCTCAGTGTCGTACACGTCCCCCAGAACGCCAGGCCAAGCGTTGATTTCGAATGTTGATGGGCAAACGCCGACAGTCCTGAAATACCCACAACGATCAACTTAACCACCAAAGTCATTCGCCACACGTGGTCACCCGAGTGGAATGACCGAACGGTGTCGATGTTCCAAAGCCCCGTGATGACAAGGACCCCAAATGCGGGCCAAGCAAGCTTGTTAAAACGCCGCGCAAGGGTCCGCGGGAGCGTTGGGTCTATTGCACGGGCACCGGGAACCAGACCCGCGAGCGTGAGTTGCCCACCCACCCAGATCGTTGCCGCCATGATGTGAAAGAACAAACGCGTCGTGTTCCACGAAATCAAGTCGGTCAAAGTGTCGACCCAACTCGCAATGAGCGGAGCACTTCGCTTGCGCTCATCTGACGATCATCACCTCGTGCCCGACCGCTCACATTTCCACCTAGCGAGAACGTTGCGAGCACGGAAACTGCCTCAATAAGCGGGCGCAGACTTCGAGGCGGAGGGAAATATTCGTCTTCGTCGGTGAGGCGTACTTCTTGCACACCGTCGCGTGGTGCGAGGTACGCAATGACTTCCTCGACCAACTCATCGGGTGCCGATGCTCCTGCGGTGACCCCAACAGTTCCCTGCAAGGTGTCAGGGAGTTCGTTCGCTGCGTTCACTCGGAATACTTGTGCGCAGCCAGCATCTGCCGCGATGCGAGCGAGGGCCCGTGTGTTTGATGAGTTCTCCGATCCAATCACTACGACGGTGTCACAGCGATGGGCGATCTCGGTAAGCGCGTCCTGGCGATTTGTCGTTGCAAAGCACAAGTCTTTTCGACCGGGAACCCAAATGTCTGGGAAGCGGTCTTTGGTGTGGTCGGCTAGCGACGCCCAGTCATGTTGGCTCAGCGTGGTTTGGGTCACGAGTGCGACTGGTCCGGTGAAGTCGTCGAGCGCATCAATCTCTTCGATCGACTCGACTCGGTGAATGCGACCAGGTGCCTCTGCCATGGTCCCCACCGCTTCTTCGTGACCTTCGTGCGCGATATAGACAATGTCGTAGTCCTTTGCGACACGGGTCCGAACTTCGTGGTGCACCTTGGTCACCAAAGGACACACTGCGTCGACCATAAAGCCACCGCGGGCGCCTGCCGATGCCACAACATCAGGCGCCGAACCATGCGCTGAAAGCATGATTGGCGCTCCTTGGGGGACTTCGTCAATATCGTTGACAAACACCACCCCAAGGTCTTCGAAACGGTGCACAACGGATTGATTGTGCACGATCTCGTGATAGCAGTACACGGGTGGCTCAAAAGCCCGAACCATCCACGCAAGCGCTTTGATCGCCATTTCTACACCGGCACAAAATCCGCGTGGTGCAGCTAGGAGCACCCGATCTACATCCATGTCCATTGAGACTACTGTCGCGACGTCTCGAACCCGATGAGGATGTGACATGTCCGACAGACCTTTGACCATTGCAGACTTTCCTGCGCAACCGACGCCACTTGCTCGCCCACACAACGATGCCCCCAATGTTCTGGTCATTGTGCTTGACGATGTTGGCTTTGCTCAGCTCGCGCCTTTTGGCTCAGACATTGCAATGCCAACGATTTCAAAGCTTGCCGATGACGGTCTTCGCTACCGGAACTACCACGTGACCGCAATGTGTTCACCAACACGGGCTGCAATGCTGACCGGTCAGAATCATCATGCGGTAGGCATGGGCTTTCTTCCAGAAGTTCCCATTGCCTATCCAGGCTATAACGCTCGAATTCCAAAGCGTGCGATCGCATTGCCGCGACTGATGCGCGACGCTGGTTTCAGTACCTTTGCAGTTGGAAAGTGGCACCTTGCACCCCGCTGGGAGGTCAGTGCATCCGGGCCATTTTCGCAATGGCCACTTGGCTTGGGTTTTGAGCGCTACTACGGCTTCTTAGCAGGTGACGCGAATCAGTTCGCCCCAGAATTGATTCGAGACAACAGCCACGTGGAAGCGCCCGCGAGTTGGCACGACGGCTATCACCTCACCGAAGATCTCACCGATCAAGCATTGCGAATGGTGCAAGACGCACAGCAAGCCACACCGGGGAAACCTTTTTTGTTGTGGTTTGCAACCGGGGCACAACATGCTCCACATCAGGCGCCAAAGGAGTGGATTGACCGTTTCGCCGGACACTTCGATGCAGGCTGGGATGTATGGCGTGCACAGGTCATTTATCGTCAACGTGAAATGGGCATTATCCCCGTCGATACGACGCCAAGCGAGCGGCCACCGTGGGTTCCCCCTTGGGACTCATTGGATGCCTCCCGACGAAAGCTTTTTGCTCGAATGATGGAAGTGTATGCGGGCTTTCTTGCTCACACCGATGCACAGATCGGACGATTATTGAGCGGTCTCGACACGTTGGGTTTGAGCGAGAACACGATGGTGATGGTCTGCTCCGACAATGGCGCAAGCGCCGAAGGGGGACCGCATGGGTCCTTCAACGAGATGCGATTTACGCACGACCGACTCGATGACGTTGCGAAAACCGTGGAACGAATCGACGAACTCGGTGGACCAACGTCCTACGAGCATTATCCGTGGGGCTGGGCATGGGCGGGCAATACGCCGTTCAAGCTCTGGAAGCGCTTCACGTGGCTAGGTGGGGTGCGCGCACCGCTCATTGTCCGTTGGCCCAAGCGGATCGACCCCAAGCAAAACGGTTCAGTTCGCAATGAGTTTTGTCATGCAGTCGACATCGCGCCAACGATCCTTGACGCGACCTCGGTGAAACGACCTGCATCCATTGACGGGGTATCGCAACGACCATTTGATGGCAAGTCCATCATTACCACATTCGAAAGTCCAGAGCCCGTGGCAACGCGTCAACGCCAGTATTTTGAACTTCTGGGTTCGCGAGCGATCTATCTCGACGGCTGGAAGGCAACGACGAATCACGTTGGAGCCCAGATTTCAATTGAACGTGAACTGGTAGTTGGAAGTCATAACTTCGCCGATGACAAATGGCATCTCTACGACCTCGCCAATGACTTTGCGGAATGCAACGACCTCGCAGGCCGTCACCCTGAACGACTTGAGAAGCTCAAAGCGACCTGGTGGGATGAAGCCGAAGCGAATCAGGTGCTTCCCCTTGACGACACATTCACCGGCCGCGCCATTGCAATGGAGCCAAACTTGTGGCCAGCAGGCTTCTCCGCAACCTACCGCCCTGGAGGCGGCCCAATCGCCGAAGATTTCCTGCCTCCCATGGGACCTGGATTCACGTTGCTTGCCCAAGTCACATGCTTCGAGCCAGAAACTTCTGGCATCGTGTGTGCACTGGGAGACTGGAACAATGGATGGTCCCTCGCTTTTCATGACGGACTCGTCGTCGCATCAATGTCGTTGTTTGGTGACCGCTTCTGCGTCCGATCTGCGGGTCAGATCGAAGCTGGTGAGCACGAAATTGCCATTGAGTATCGCCGCCATGCACCAGGCGGTGGACCGCTACGCCTCTTCGTTGATGACGAGTTGCACAATGAAGTCGAGATCCCAACCGACTTACCATTTCGTTGGCAGATCGGCGGGGCGGGGCTGAGAATCGGACACGACGAAGGCTTGCCGGTTGATCCGGATTATGACACACCATTCCCATTCACTGGTGACGTCGCATTCGTACAGATCGACAGTCACGCACTGACGCCTCCTTCGAATGACACGCAACACGTGCACCGACTCGTTGCCCGTGAGTGAAAGCAATGACAAACTGGCTCATTCACTAGCGTAGAAGCCTCATGATGCGTTTGCGGTTCACTCTTTGGTCAACCAAATGACCACTACCACAGACGTTGGACTTGTCTATCCGCGAGATCTTGCCGCTTGGCAAGCATGGCAGAACAATCGCCGCCCAATGCTTCAACGGTTACGAGCAACTCGATACGCGCCGGAAGAAACCTGGGTCTTGACATGCGGAGCAAATCCAGTTGTGGCCGTCGCAGTCGACGGGACGACACCAAGTATCTGCGCCGCACTTGAAAAGCCATGCCGCCACATCGCATCCGAACATCTCGCGATCCTTGATCGCCGAGCCCGTTTCGACATCCTCGGCGTTGATGCCACTGTCCACAAGTTTTCGAGTATTGAAGAACTTGATCGCCTCTGTCTAGATGTAAAGGTTGCCATCACAATTGGCGCACATCTGCCACTGGGCAAAGTGGCACACTCGCTCGTAGAGCGTCGCGGTGGCCACGCATTTGTTGTGCAACACGGACTTCTCACGCCGCATGCGCCCCCCTTGCCAGCGCAAACAACGTTGCTGGCTTGGAGTGACGCTGACGCTGTATTTTGGAAGTCGTCTCGGCAAGAAATTGAATCAGTGAATGTGGGAAGTCAGCTTTTTTGGCGCCCCGAACTGTCAACTGAGGCCACGGGTGCGAATGACGAACCGCCGATCTTTCTCGGTCAACTCCACGCGGCTGAGCTGGAACGCGTTGATCTCATCCGGACATCCGTTCGGTTCTGCCGTCAAAACCATGCGCGGTATCGACCCCACCCATCTGAGCGCGACAAGACTTCACGGCTCGTGCACTCGGCCATGCGCCGCGGTGGTATCACATTTGACGACACGGCCCAAGCTCTTGACGCCACACGTTCACCGGTGGTCGCCATTTTTTCGAGTGGATTGCTTGAAGCGGCAGCCAATGGGCGACCGGCATTCGGCTATCACCCAAGTGCGCCGCCGTGGATTCACGCCTTTTGGGAGCGGTACAACATTGGCAAATGGGGGAGTGAACCCACCCTTGCGCCCACTCAACCCGAAATTGAACCAGCGCTTCACATCGCAAACGTGATTACCTCATCGATCGGACTTCGGACATGACCGAAACACAGACCTCACTTCCGGTGGTCGCAATCGTTGGTCGACCTAATGTCGGAAAATCAACGCTTCTCAACCGGATTATTGGTCGTCGAGAGGCAATCGTTGAAGCACGACCCGGCGTTACACGCGACCGGAAAGAGGTCGTCGCTGATTGGAACGGCCGATCATTCACCATTGTTGATACCGGCGGTTGGATGCGCGGTGGCGATGCGCTTGACGAGAAAGTATCGAAGCAATCGGAACGAGCACTTCTTGATGCAGATGTTGCACTGCTCGTCGTCGACACGTCGACGGGGATAACCGAAGACGACGCGCACGTCGCCGAGCTCCTCCGCGCCAGGAGCGGTCCGACGATGCTCATTGCGAACAAGGTCGATGATGCAGTTCATGAAGGCATGATCTGGGACTTTCTTGCGTTAGGTCTTGGTGATCCGATTGCGGTGAGCGCACTGCATGGCCGAAATGCAGGTGAACTCCTTGATGCCCTCGTCGAAGTTCTCGATGAGCATGTCCCACGCCCCATCGAGACAGATGATGACGGAGTCTCAGGTTCGCTCCGGTCACGTTCAGGCGACAAAGAAGCTGACCGTGTCTTTTCAGTCGCAATCGTTGGTCGACCCAATGTCGGAAAATCCACCTTGTTCAATCGTCTTATTGGTGACGATCGCTCGGTGGTCCATGACATGCCAGGTACGACTCGAGACACCATTGACACGGTTGTGCAAACCGAACATGGTCCAATCAGGTTTGTCGATACCGCAGGTATGCGTCGCCGCAGCAAGGTTGAAGCTGGAACCGAGCGATTCTCAATCATTCGAGCTCTGTCCGCGGTTGACACGTCCGATATCGCGCTCTTGGTTATAGACGGGACCGAAGGTGTCACGCATCAAGATCAACGCTTAGCAGAGCGAGTGGATGCGGCTGGTTGCCCGGTTGTCGTGCTGATCAACAAGTGGGAATTACTTGATGCGGAAACTCGTGAAGCGGTCACAGTCCAGATCGGGCGGCGGCTTGCATTTCTTGGCGACGCGATTGTGCTGAAAGTTTCGGCGCTTACTGGCAAAGGGGTGCACAAGCTTCTTCCAGCTCTCGCTGATGTGGTGGTTGCCTACAGCTCACGGGTGCCGACTCGACGGGTCAATGAGATCATGGCGTTGGCCCAAGCAGCCCAACCAGCTCCGCATGGGGCGCGAGTTCTCTATGCCACACAAGCAGCGAGTGATCCGCCTACCTTTACGTTGTTTACGAATCGAGAACTTCCACGCACCTATATGCGCTATTTGGAACGTTATCTGCGTGACGAACTTGGGTTGGGGGCGACCGCGGTCAAGCTTCGCGTTCGACGCCGAAGCTAATGGCACGTCCACGCACACTTGCTGGCACGTCACTTGCGTTAGGTGGTGCGGCGGCTGTCGCATTCCGGCGGCGTCGAAAACGACGCTCACAGTTACAAGAACCGGGTCAACAACCGGTGCAGATGGGTGGCCGAGGCGGCCGCAACGGAGAAGTCGCGAAAGTCGCGAGCAAGATCGGCGTGGGGTACGGGATCCATCAAGGTCGACGCACTTTCGCTTCGGCGAAACGAAAAGTCGAACTTGACGACAAGTTCTTGTTGCAGAGCGCCGAGCAAGTCACCGAAGCTCTCGGCAACCTCAAAGGGGTCATGATGAAGCTCGGCCAAATGGCGAGCTATCTCGACGTGGGGCTGCCCGAGCCATTGCGTGCAACGCTGAGTCAACTTCAAGCTGGCGCACCACCAATGGCACCACATCTGGCGACAGCGACGTTGGAAGCGTCACTTGGTGCCCCGGCCAATGAGCTGTTTGCGCAGTGGGACCCACACGCTATTGCCTCGGCTTCGATTGGTCAGGTCCACCGGGCACTCACTCATGATGGGCGGGCCGTCGCGGTGAAAGTTCAATACCCCGGCATTGCCGAGGCCATGGCCGCTGATCTTGAGAACACCGACATTCTTTTTGCCGCACTTGGCTTTCTGTTTCCGGCCCTGCAGCCCGAGCCCCTCGTTGCCGAATTGCGAGCACGACTCGCTGAAGAACTCGACTATTCAATTGAAGCCACAAATCAGCACTTCTTCGCGAACGCCTATCGTGATCACCCGCACATCGTGATACCCGACGTCGTGTCCGAATTGTCAAATGCGACGGTGCTCACAAGCGATCTCATCGTCGGGCGGCGCTTTAGCGATCTGCAAGCGAGTAGTGATGCAGAGCGCCAAATGGTGGCCGAAACGATTTTCCGTTTTGTGATGCGCTCGTTGTATTCGTTCAAGGCGTTCAATGGCGACCCGCATCCCGGGAACTACCTGATCTGTGATGATGGTCGCGTCGCGTTCGTCGATTTCGGGCTCGTCAAGCATTTCACCTCTGATGAAGTTGCATTGTTCGCGGCCATGCATCAAGCAATCGTGATTGACGATGATGCGGCGGCCTTTCGTCGCCTATTGCTTCAAGCAGGCATCATTACGCCGTCAACACCCCTCAGTGATGTTCGCCTCCACGACTATTTTGTTGGGTTCTACGAACATCTCATCCACGATGAGCCGACAGCGGTTACCAATGAGTTCGCGACCGGTCTGATCAATCGAATGTTCGACACGGACGGACCGTTCAGCGATGTGCAACGCCAGCTCAACGTGCCACCGAGTTTTCTTCTTATCCAGCGCATCAACCTGGGTTTGTACGCACTCTTTGCCGATCTGGGTGCGTGTGCCAATTGGTCAGCAATTCTCGGCGATATTGTCGATTGGATCAATCACGATCCCGCAACCCAACAAGGGCGTGCAGAAGCCAGGTGGTGGGCAAATCGTCAAATGTGACAGGCATGACGATCTTGTGACGTTTCGCTGATTGGGCCGTTTGACCCCCGAAGTTGCCCGCTTCATCGGGGTACCATGTGGGCACCATGGGATTTGTCACTTTGTCGGTGGTTGCTGCGGCTTGCCTTGTCGCGACAACCTTTTGGACTCGTTCTTCACTGGTCCATCGGCGCGCGTGGCTCCGTGCGGTCAATGAGTATGGAGCAAACTCCGACGCTGCGGCATTAGCACGGACCGCTTTTCGAAAAGAGGTACATGCGACCGCTGTCTATGTCGCGCTCCTCGTCGCAACGGGCATTGGCCTTGTCGCAAAAACCCGGAACTCGATTTATGCGCTCTCGTTGGTGCTTGTTCCTGTGGGCTTGTCGTTGGCGTTCGCAAAAGACTTTTTGCAGTCCGTGAAGATCTCAGCGGAGCGTTTCACTATCGAGCGCAGAGCGGTTGAAGTGCTGACCCAAGAACAACTTGCCCCCAAAGCGTGGGCGTCTCGTCTTGCACCCGAAGAATTGCCTGATTTCACCGGTTTTGAATTGGGCCGGGTCTATCAGGCTGGCACGGGCATGATGGCCGGTGACTTCTACGACGTGTTCCGCATAGCGCCAAACCGTGTCGCTGCGGTGATTGGTGACGTAACCGGACACGGCATTGAGGCTTCGATCACCGCCTTTCAGGCGAAATATTTGCTGCGTGTTTTTCTCCGTCAGTTCCGAGATCCAGCACAGGCCCTTGAAGAGCTCAATCGACAGATCTCGACGATGGAACGCTCAGAAGAGTTCATATCGCTCGTCGTCGTGGTGTTCGACACGGCCGCTTCCACCATTCGGTATGCATCCGCGGGCCACCCTGCCGCGTGGTTGTGGCATGACCGAGATGTTCGCCCGTTGCGAGCGACAGGTCCGCTGCTCATGCTTGATCCAAATGGGAGCTACACGAGCAGAGAGATTCCATTGGACAGTGGTGACTTGGTGCTCATGTACACCGATGGGTTGGCAGAAGCGCGCAATGGCGAGAATCAGTTTGGAGAAGAGCGCATTGCAAACCTGCTGCGACGCGATCCGGGTGCAGAGCCCGGCGTGATGTGCAAAGCCCTTTTAGAGTCGGCGCGTGATTTTGCGGCAAGCGCGATCAGCGACGATGTGGCGATCCTTGCTGTGCGCCGCACCTGACGACCTTGCGTGAACATCTAGAGTCGCATGCATGACCGCCGTTGAGGACTTTGTTCATCGGGCAACCCAAGGCAATCTTGCTACCGGTGGGGAGAAGCTCGCGCAGCAAAATAAGTTGTTTGTGCGAGAGCGCATCGCGTTGCTCTGCGATCCTTCAACTTTTGTTGAAGACGGACTCCTTGCTAACGCCAACGCGCAAGGCCTCCCTGCAGACGGTGTTGTCACGGGGGTCGGACGAGTCGACGGTCGGGCGGCAGTCATTGTTGCGAATGATCCGACGGTCAAGGCAGGTTCGTGGGGGGCTCGCACGGTCGAGAAGATGGTACGGGCAACCGAATACGCGCTGGAACATGAGACACCAATTTTTTGGTTGATCGATTCTGCGGGTGCTCGCATTACGGACCAGGTCGAACTCTTTCCCGGCCGTCGCGGCGCCGGGCACATTTTTCATAATCAAGTTCGACTCTCAGGTCGGGTTCCACAGATTTGCTGCTTGTTTGGCCCGTCAGCCGCAGGCGGAGCCTACATTCCCAGTTTTTGTGACATCGTCATCATGGTGGAGGGAAACGCTTCGATGTACCTGGGGTCTCCTCGCATGGCCGAAATGGTCATTGGGGAGCACACCACGCTCGAAGCAATGGGCGGGGCACGGCTCCACGCAACGGTGTCAGGTTGCGGCGACAATCTGGCCGTAGACGACGCCGACGCCATTGATCAGGCTCGTGCGTGGTTCAGTTACTTCCCCGATTCGTGGCGTGATCAACCGCCCACCTACATTCCGGCCGAACCGGCACAGGTTTTTGATCGCGGAATTGTGCCCGCATCTGAAGCCGAGGGCTATGACACGCACGAAGTCATCGACGCATTGGTCGACGCGGACAGCTTCTTTGAGATCAAGCCATTGTTTGCCCCGGAACTCGTCTGTGGATTGGGTCGCCTTGATGGCAAGCCGGTGGGAATTATTGCCAATAATCCTGCCGTCAAAGGCGGGGTGTTGTTTGTTGATTCGGCTGATAAGGCCGCTCGTTTCATTTGGTGCTGCGACGCTTTTGGCATTCCACTCGTGTTCCTCGCGGATGTCCCCGGGTTCATGATCGGCACCCAAGTCGAGGCACAAGGAATCATTCGACACGGGGCAAAGATGGTGACCGCCGTGTCTGAAGCAACGGTTCCCAAAATCTGTGTGGTTGTCCGCAAGGCCTATGGTGCCGGGTTGTACGCCATGTCCGGTCCCGCTTTCGAGCCGATCGCCACGTTGGCGTTGCCGACCGCCAAGATTGCCGTTATGGGACCTGAAGCGGCCGTGAATGCTGTGTTTGCGAACAAAATTGCGGCCATCGATGACGAGACCGAACGGGCCGCGTTTATCGAAGAGCAGCGAGAGATCTATTCGGACGATGTGGATCTCATTCGCCTGGCGAGTGAACTGGTTGTTGACGCCGTTGTCCAACCCGAAGCATTACGCAGCGAATTGATTTTGCGCTTTGCCCTTGCGGGCGGACGCCGCAGACCTTTCACAGAACGTGTGCATGGCGTTCCACCGGTGTGATGAGTCTGTTGTGGTGGTGGTGCCAATAGTGGTTTTGGACGTCGGGGCAGGCACCATGGAGTCATGACGCACCCGGACAGCCACGCCACGCACGTGGTGGTACGTGACGTTGGTCCACGTGATGGCCTGCAGCCAGAACGTCCAGTCTGTGTGGATCAACGTGTCGCTTTGATCCAGGGACTTTTTGCCGCAGGTATTCGCAACATTGAAGCGGTGTCGTTTGTGTCTCCCAAAGCGGTTCCAGCAATGGCAGACGCAGCATTGGTCCTTGAATCGCTTGAGGTCCCGCCAGGGGCCAAAATCACGGCGCTCGTGCCCAATTTGCGTGGTGCGCATGACGCGCTCGAGCACGCCGTCGACGAATTAACCGTGACGATCTCGGCATCGGAAACCTATAACCAGCACAATGTTCGCCGGTCGATACACGAGTCCATGGGTGAAGTGGAAGCAATTTGTCTAATTGCAGATGACGCGAATGTTCCCGTCGATGTTGTGGTGAGTTGTGCGTTCGGTTCCCCCTTTGAAGGTGACATCGGAGCGGAGTCGATCGCCAAAATGGGGGAGCAGTTGCGGGCGTTGGGGGGGCATGCCATCACCTACGCGGATACAACGGGCATGGCCACGCCCAAGCGTGTTGTCCATCTTCTCGATGTGACGGGCTGCGATGTGGGCTTGCACTTTCATCAAACCCGTGGAACGGCACTGGTGAACGCGTGGGTCGCGCTTGGTCATGGTGTCCGGCGCTTCGACACCTCAGTTGGTGGCCTGGGTGGTTCACCTTTTGCTCCCGGGGCAGCGGGCAATCTCGCCACGGAGGAGTTTGTCGCAATCCTGGATGATTCGGGTTTCTCCACCGGTATTGATTTGCCTGCGCTTGTTGAGGTTGCCAGAACACTCGAAGACCTTGTCGGGCACACCGTTCCAAGCACCTTGGTGCATGCGGGGACTCGGGATGTTCGAGCGGGGGAGCATTGAGCTGTGCCGTGGTGTGATGACTGCGATCGGTTCCTGAACCCAAATTCAGTCAACGACGATGGCTCCTGCCCAACCTGTGGCACGCAGCTTGCCTCAGCCAAGAAGATCCGTCGTGCTCGCTCGGGGGTGGGATCCCATCCGGATGCGTTGGCAGCAGCGACACCCGACGAAGACGCAAACTTGCCGACACCATGGCACTTTAAAGTTTTGGTCGTGTCTGTGGTGATCTACTTGGGCTGGCGTTTGGTTCAAGGCATTTTGTGGATCTCCCACAAGCTTTAACGAGACGTGTGGCAAGTACGGGTAGCACTCTTTGGGGTCAGGTTGAGTACACTCAAAGATCTTGACGGGCTGTGGCGCAGCTTGGTTAGCGCGTCGGTCTGGGGGACCGAAGGTCGTGGGTTCGAATCCCGCCAGCCCGACCACCAAAATCTCACGTCGCCGTCTAGGGGTTTTGGGTGCCGAATCCGGACACAAAATGGCGGAAAAGCGCACCCAAAACGGGAAGCAGGTGTGGACCCCGACTGCCTGGAGTACATCCTGGTCCACGAGCTGAAGCACTACTTCGAACGACGCCCCGAGACTGCATATGTCCCACCAGCTATACGACCATGGCAGCATCATGGGTATGAAGCTGAGTATCAGCGTGCCCGATGACGAGGTGACGTTTCTCGACAACTACGCAGTCACGCACCAGGTTTCCTCACGTTCGGCGGTGATTCAACGCGCCCTCGGATTATTGCGAGCGTCGGAGTTGGAAGATTCCTACGCGGCGGCCTTCGACGAGTGGAGTGACGATGACGCCGACACCTGGGACTCTGCCAGTTCGGACGGAATTGGTTGATGCTGCGTCGTGGCACGGTGGTCTGGGTCGATTTCGAACCGGTGCGCGGTTCGGAGTCGAACAAGCGGCGGCCCGCCGTGGTGGTCGCTTCTCGACGAACTGGACGACGCGCTTCGACTTCACCTTGCGCTTTGAACGCAAACGGCATAGCCGTCGTCGCTGAGACGGTCTTGCCCGCAGCCAATTGAGGCACCCCTTGCAGTCTTGGGTGCTGAGTGCGCCATCACGAGATCAATCCGACACCGCTTCACAACCCATTTTGCGCAACGCGCCACGTAGTGCAACGGCTGCTTCATCGAGCGCTGACGCGTCAGGGGAAGGGTCGGCTCGAGCAAACGAAAGATCCGCTTCAGACGAAATTGGAACGGTGTGCAGATGCACGTGGGGAACCTCAAGGCCGGCAATAATCAAACCCACCCGCTCACGGGTAAACGCCTGTTGTTGCGCTTGACCGATCGTCTGCGCAACCACCATCAAACGTGCCGCAAGGTCCGCGTCAAGATCAAGCCAATTGTCAACCTCGGCCCGCGGCACAACCAGCATGTGGCCCGGGGCGATGGGATTAATCGTAAGGAAGGCGACAACCTCGGGGTCTCGCCAGACGAATCGACCAGGAAGCTCGCCTTGGATGATCTTGGTGAACAAAGTTGCCATGCCAAGCAATCTAGATTGAGAAGGTGACCGATCCGACACATGCGCAACAGGGCATTGCGAAATGGAATCCGTGGACGATTCCAAACGCCATTTCGGTCATGCGACTTGCGTGCCTTCCAGTGTTCGTCGTCTTGTTGTTTGGCAATGAGAACCGGGCCGCAGCCGCGTGGCTGCTCGGGATATTGGGCATGACCGATTGGTGCGACGGGTACATCGCCCGTCATTTCAATCAAGTTTCTGAACTCGGCAAGATGCTTGACCCGGTCGCAGACCGCTTGTTGTTTTTCGTTGGTATAACAGCGATTCTCATCGACGGGTCGATGCCGATTGCCATAGGGATCGCAATCCTTGCCCGAGAAATCGTCGTTGGTTCGACAACGGTCATATTGGGGATCTTGGGCGCACGCCGCATTGACGTCACGTGGTTCGGAAAAGCCGGAACGTTCGCCAACATGGTGGCAGTTCCGTGCTTTCTTGGTAGCCATTCGACATTGAGTTATGCAGGCTTGCTTGAGATTGTCGCCTGGATAGCGGTGATTCCAGGGCTCGCACTGTCGTATTACGCCGCGTTTCTCTACATACCGCTTGCTCGTAAAGCGCTCGACGAGGGAAAGGCCGATCGGGCGATACGCTCAGAGTCATGAAGGCCGTCATCATGGCCGGGGGCGAAGGTACACGGCTCCGGCCCTTGACCTCGAACATCCCAAAGCCGATGTTGCCCGTAGCGAACGTTCCCATGATGGAACATATCGTCAATTTGTTGGTCAAACATGGCATTACCGAAATCGTCGTGACGGTTGCGTACCTTGCAAACACGGTCCGCAATTACTTCGGAGACGGGTCAGCGTTTGGGGTGCGCATGGTGTACGCCACCGAGGAGACGCCACTGGGAACGGCAGGCTCGGTGCGCAATGCCATGGCCGAACTCGACGAGCGCTTCTTGGTGATCTCCGGGGACGTCCTGACCGACATTGATCTGCAATCGCTCATCGATTTTCATACGACACGGAAAGCTCTCGCAACAATCGGGCTCATTTCGGTGGCAAATCCGCTTGAGTTCGGCGTGGTTATCACCCGGCCTGACGGAACCATTGAGCGCTTTCTTGAGAAGCCAAATTGGGGTCAAGTGTTCAGCGACACCATCAACACGGGTGTTTTTGTGCTTGAACCTGAGATTTTCGATTTCATTCCAGACACCGGCCCATCAGATTTCTCGTCCGATGTTTTTCCCGCGGTGCTCGAAACTGGTGGAGGACTCTTTGGAATGGTGGCCTCTGGGTACTGGGAAGACGTGGGGACCCTCGAAGCGTACGCTCGTGCACATTCGGACGTGCTCGACGGCAACGTCGCGGTGCAGATTGGTGGTTTCGAAATTCGCGATGGTGTGTGGCTTGGTGAAGGTGCCGAAATTCATCCCGATGCGGTCATTTCTGGTCGCGCCATTATTGGGTCTTCGTGCCGCGTTGAGGCAGGTGTGCGCCTTGGTGACGACTCGGTGCTTGGTTCCAATGTGCGGGTGCGTGCCGATGCAGAAGTGATGCGCAGCGTTCTTCATGACAACGTGTACGTGGGGGAAGGGGCGCGCATTCGTGGTGCAATTGTTGGACGGGGTTCTGATGTTCGGCGGGGGAGCCAAATTGAGGACGCTGCGATTATCGGCGATCAATGTTTTATCGGTGAACGTGCGGTCATCAGTTCAGGAGTAAAGGTCTTCCCGTTCAAGACCGTTGAGGCTGGCGCGCACATCAACACGTCGATCGTGTGGGAATCCAAAGGTGCCCGCAGCCTTTTTGGCCACTCTGCGTTCAATGGAATCGCCAACGTTGACGTCACACCAGAAAGTGCGAGCCGAGTAGCCATGGCGTATGCGTCAACGTTGCCCAAAGGCTCAATCATTGTCACGTCACGAGATTCGAGTCGCTCGGGGCGCATGCTCAAACGCGCGGTCATGGCCGGGTTAAATGCGTCAGGAGTTGACGTCGTCGATTTAGAAGTCGCCTCGGTGCCCGTGACCCGATTTATTGCGCGCCAGCCCCGCACTGCAGGTGGCATCACCGTTCGACTTGATGACAGCGATGCACAATCAGTCGGCATTCATTTCTTTGACGATCGAGGCCTTGATCTGACGGACGCGGTCCAACGCAAGGTTGAACGACTCGTCAACCGCGAAGACTTCCGTCGAGTGCTTGCCGAGGAGATCGGCGATATTGATTATCCACCTCGCGCCCTCGAGCACTACAGCACCGCGCTCCAAGACACGGTCGATTTAGAAGTTCTCCGCTCGTCACCGTGCAAGTTGGTGGTCGACTATTCGTTTGGCTCGACCTCGTTTGTCATGCCAAGTGTGTGGTCAAAGATTGGCGCCGATGTCTTGGGAATCAACCCCTTTGTTTCGACGTGGGGCACACTCAATACCGAACCGACCCAGCGTGTCGCTCGGGTTGCCGATCTTGTCAAGGCATCGGGCGCGGACCTTGGTGCAGTCATTGATCCCAATGGCGAACGGCTTTGGCTTGTCGACGACACCGGACACACATTGGATGGGACGCAAGCGCTGCTCGCCATTGTCACTTTGCTACTGCCCACAATGGGCGAATCCGACATCGCAGTACCGGTCAATGCGACCCGAGAAGTTGCCACGATTGCGGAGCGCAAGGGCCGAAACGTCCATTGGACCCAAGTATCTCCAGGCGCACTGATGGAAGCGGCGTTACGTCCAAATATTGGGTTTGTTGGCGATGCACAGGGCGGATTTGTCCTACCAGGGTTCTTGCCTGGTTTTGACGGTGCCGCAATGCTCGTCAAGACGATGGAATTGTTAGCAAAAGGCGAGACTTCGCTGTCAGCAGTGGTCAGACAACTCCCTGCGGCCCATATTGTCCACACCACGGTCATCACCCCAACCGACCGAAAAGGAACGGTCATGCGTTCGCTGGTCGAGCAAGCGGGGGATCGCAAAGTCGACCTCATTGACGGTGTGAAGCTTTTCCACGATGACGATTGGGTGCTCACAATCCCCGACATGGCGCAACCCTTGACGCACGTTTGGGCCGAATCTCTGTCGATGTCGAAGGCACAACAATTGGCGGACGAATATGTGCGGCGCATCACTGAGATGTCGAGGTGATACGCCCACGGTTCCACCACGTCGGCTCGTGCGATAAGTTTGTGCGCCATGGACGTACCTGAGGACCTGCGCTATTCGAAAGACCACGAGTGGATTCGCCGTGAAGACAACAAAGTGCGGATTGGCATCACCGACTACGCGAGAGATGCGCTTGGCGATGTGGTTTATGTTTCGCTTCCCGAAGTCGGAGCGCAGCTTGGGGCGAATGCTGTAGCTGGCGAAGTTGAATCGACGAAAGCGGTTTCAGAGATTTACAACCCGATCGCCGGAAAAGTTGTTGAAATCAACGAGGCACTCAACGACGACACCGAACCCATCAATCAAGAACCGTACGCCTCCGGTTGGCTTTATTGTCTGGACCCCGACGATCCCGAAGCATTCGAGCAACTTCTCGATGCCGCGGGTTACCGGGCACTGACCGACGACTGAATCATCGTGTTCTGCAACCACTGTGGACACAAGAATTCGTTAGGTTCGAATTTCTGTTCGTCGTGTGGAAAACCGTTCACGGACACGACTGGCAACCCCCCGACGATCACCTTTCAGATCGATTCCATCGATGATGGTCCAGCCACCGATTCGATCATTGATGTCGCAGATGCGCATGCAGTGTTGCTCGTCACACGCGGTCCAAACGCCGGTTCAAGCTTTGTGGTGACCGGCGCAAAGCTCACCATTGGTCGACACCCCGATAGCGACATATTCCTCGATGACGTAACCGTTTCACGCCATCACGTTGAGATCACCGAAGACGAAATCGGTGGGCATCACATTCGAGACACCGGCTCGCTCAATGGAACGTATGTGAATCGAGAGCGGGTCGCGGAAGCCTCGCTCGCGCCCGGAGACGAATTGCAGATTGGTCGCTTCCGATTGCGCTACTTGGTTGACGGTTTGGATTCGGACGGTGTCAAACGGTGAACACGGCGCTACACCTTTCAATAAGCGAAGTGCTCAGCCTCCTCAAGGAAGATTTTCCTGATCTCACAATCACCAAGATTCGCTATTTGGAGAGTCAAGGATTAATCGACCCAGAACGCACCGCGTCGGGCTATCGCAAGTTCTATTCCTTTGATATTGACCGTTTGCGGTGGATTTTGCGTCAACAACGTGACAATTTCCTTCCCCTTAAGGTCATCAAGAAGCGCCTTGATGACTCCGATGGCCGTACACCCACAGAAGACATCGAAGATCCATCGCCTCCCGAGCTTGACTTGGCTCGAGACCCAGGAAAAGCGGATCCACCTCCGGTTTGGATGCTCGATCACGCCGCCGCGAAACAAGACCAGACACAACCAAAGTCGCTACCTGTTTCCAACCCAGCCCCGGCAACCCCACCGGTTGCACCAGACACGAAAGCACAGGTCGAAGTTCCCATGAGCGACGAACCAACGCCAACGGATCACGTGAAACCCGCCGCGGCACTCCAACCAAGCCCACCGCCTCAAAAGAAGATCGAACAGGCACCACCCAAGGTGAGCCCTCCTCTCGACGCGGGCCCGACTGATGTTTCCTTGACCCGCGCGGAACTTCTCAAATCGACCGGCTTGACCGATCGGCAACTGCACGAGCTTGAAACCTTTGGCATCGTACCCAGCTCGCAAGACGATATTTATGGCAGCGCCGCGTTGATCTGTGCGAAGCACGCCGCGACGCTCCTTGATCTTGGCATCGAGGCACGTCACCTTCGCGCCTACAAAGTTGCGGCGGACCGTCAAGCAGGTCTCTACGAACAAATGCTGATGCCGCTACTGCGCCAACGCAATCCTGCCGCCCGAGCGCAAGCCATGCAACGACTTGATCAAGTCGTCCGCGCTGGCAACGCAATCCAAGGTGCACTCCTCAAACAATCACTCAAAGGCATTGCACGCTCAGGCGGCTGATTACGGCCGGTAGGGTGAAGACATGGTCGATCTCGAGCTCATCGGATTGAGCATCGAAGCTCCTTCCACGACCCCCATTGTTTTGTTACGAGAAACGACGGGGGAGGGGCGTATCTTGCCGATTTTCATTGGTGGCACGGAAGCCGCCGCGATCGCCATGGCAATCGAACATATGGATGCACCTCGACCGATGACACACGATTTGTTCGCCACAACACTGGCCACAATTGGGGCACAGTTGCAACGGGTCGTACTCACTGAATTAATCGATGGCACCTATTACGCTCGACTCGAGGTTGAAGGTCCAGATGACGTGTACGAAATCTCATGCCGACCGTCAGATGGAATTGCGCTTGCCGTGCGTCTCGATGCTCCAATTGTGGCGACCGAGACGCTCCTTGACGAAGCCGGCCACGTTCCAGTCCTTGACGATGCAAGCGAGGAGAAAGAGGTTCTCGACGCTTTTCATGAGTTCATCGACCAGGTCGACCCAGAAGATTTTGCGTGACATTGACAACCCTGCCTTCGTAGATCTACGTTGGCAAGCGCTGGGTGACGAATGCAGTACTATGGCGTGCCAACCGAGGAGCGATCGCAATCAATGAGCGGATTTAGTGGACGTCAAAGTGCCGACATTGTGGGCATTACCTATCGCCAGTTGGATTATTGGGCGCGCACCGATCTCGTGCGCCCCTCGCTGGCGGATGCGGCCGGGAGCGGCTCGCGTCGCCGTTACACCTACCGCGACCTTCTTGAACTCAAGATTGTCAAGCAGCTTTTAGACGCGGGCATTTCACTGCCTGCCGTTCGCAACGCGTTTGGTTACCTACGCAATTCGCTCGGCGAAGATATCGCAAGCGCACACCTCGTCTTGTCGGGCACCTCCGCGGTGCTTGTCAAAGACGGCGAAGAACTCATCGATGTGGTGAACCAATTTCGAGGCCAAGGCGTTTTGAACTTGTTGGCTCTCTCCGATGTCCAACTTGAATTGGACGCCGCGGTGCACGAACTTGCACTCGAGTCTGAGGTTGTACAACACCAAGAAGCTGATCAAAAGCTTGCACGAATCGCTCAGTGAGCGCGTTTGTTCAATGACTTTGTCGTACTCGCCGCTTGACGCGGCCCATCGCTCGATCAATGCCAAGATGGTCCCTTTTGGCGGATGGGACATGCCGTTGCAGTACCCCACCGGGACACTGCAAGAACACCGGGCGTGTCGAGAAAATGCCGTGGTGTTTGACGTTAGCCATCTTGGTTCGGTTGAAGTTGAAGGTGTGGACGCGCTTGACCACCTGCAGCGTGCATTTACCAACGACTTGACCAAGATCGGTCCCGGACGTGCACAGTACACGCATTTACTGGACCCATCCGATGCATCGGTCCTTGATGACATCATTATCTGGTGGGTCTCCGATGAACATTTTGTGGTGATGCCAAATGCATCAAACACCGACCGTGTTCGCTCGGTTCTTGGGTCAGCAAGTCAAGACATTACCGCTACACGGGCCGTCCTTGCACTCCAAGGACCCAAAGCTCGCTCGCTCGTTGCGAACATTTTCCCTGAGGCCGCGGCGGTGCCACGATTTCGTGTCGCGCAATGCGATTGGCAAGGCTTTCGCTGTGTCGTAGCTGGCACGGGATACACCGGAGAAGACGGGATTGAGATCGCGATCGAAGCGAGCGGCGCAACCTCGTTGTGGGATGCGGTCGTCGATGCTGGTTTCCTCCCGGCAGGCCTCGGCGCACGTGACACATTGCGCCTCGAAGCTGGGTTGCCACTTCATGGCCATGAGCTCGGCGCTGGAATCACGCCATTGCAAGCCGGGCTTGGCTGGGTGGTGAGTTGGACAAAGGGCGATTTTCAAGGTCGCAGTGCGCTTGACGCAGAGCGCGCACGTGGAGTGGCCCGTCAACTTGTTGGTTTGCGCGTCGATGGACGACGACCACCACGCGCGGAGCAAAACATCGCCGTTGATGGAGTAAAAGTCGGAAGCGTTACCAGCGGCAATTTCTCACCAAGTCTTGAGTGCGGCATCGCACTGGGCTTGGTTGCGAACTCTGTTGAAGTTGGTCAAACGGTAACGATTGGCGAAGGGAATCGGGCGCAGGATGCCCTCGTCGTCACAATTCCCTTCGTTACGAAACCAACTTGAATCAGTCGGTTTCGTAACTCGACATTGGGGGACACGAACACACCAGGTTCTTGTCTCCATATGCACCGTCAATGCGGCGAACCGGTGGAAAATATTTTGCGTGTTCGCTACCGGGCTGTGGGAAGACGCCTTGCTCTCTCGAGTACGCATGATCCCAGTCGCCCGCTAGCATCATCGCCGTGTGAGGGGCATGCACAAGGGGATTATCATTCGCGGGCCATTCACCCGTGGCAACCCGGTCGATCTCGGCTCGGATGGCAAGCATCGCGTCGCAAAAGCGGTCGAGTTCTCCGAGATCTTCTGATTCGGTTGGTTCAACCATGAGGGTTCCGGAAACGGGAAAGCTCATCGTTGGAGCGTGAAAGCCGTAGTCGATCAGGCGCTTCGCGACGTCGTCCACGCTGACACCGGTTTCTTTGGTGATGCCTCGTAGATCGAGGATGCATTCGTGTGCCACGTGTCCGCTTTCCCCCACGTACAAGACGGGGTAGGCAGCGCCAAGGCGCGCCGCGATGTAGTTCGCATTCAGGATCGCAACTTTTGATGCACTCGTGAGGCCTTCTCCTCCCATCATCTGAAGGTACATCCAGGGGATGGGGAGAATCCCTGCCGACCCCAACGGTGCAGCACTCACCAGACCAACACCGTTGAGCGGAGTGTCGCAATCGGTTGCAGGCAAATACGGAGCAAGATGCGCCGCAACGGCAACCGGGCCAATCCCTGGGCCCCCGCCACCGTGTGGAATACAAAAGGTTTTGTGGAGATTGAGGTGCGACACGTCTGCCCCAATGTGCCCGGGGCGGGCGAGACCGACCATGGCATTGAGGTTGGCGCCATCGAGGTAGACCTGTCCGCCCGCTTCATGAGTGAGGTCACAAATCTCGGTTACGGTTGCTTCAAAGACACCGTGTGTTGATGGGTACGTAATCATGAGTACCGCGAGATCGTTGCGGTGTTCTTCGATTTTCGTACGTAAATCATCCATGTCAACGTTGCCAGAATCATCACACGCAACGACCACGGTGCGCATACCCGCCATAACAGCGCTGGCTGCATTTGTGCCATGGGCGGATGATGGAATGAGACACACTTGTCGATGTGCGTTGCCATTTGCACGATGCCAAGCCCGAACCGCGAGCAGTCCGGCGAGTTCACCTTGCGAGCCAGCGTTGGGTTGCAACGATACGGCGGCGTATCCGGTGATGTGTGCGAGCGCGCTTTCAAGGTCGTCTACAAGCTGGCGGTATCCAGCCTGTTGATCCAAAGGAGCATACGGGTGAATATCCGCAAACGCGGACCATGAAATGGGCTCCATTTCAGCAGTCGCATTCAGCTTCATGGTGCACGAACCCAATGGGATCATCGTGCGGTCCAAGGCCAAGTCTTTGTCTGACAATCGCCGCAAATACCGCAACATTGCGGTCTCGGAGTGATACGCGCCAAACACTTCGGCCCGCAAAAACGGACTCGTTCGCTCGTCGGCAGGGGAGAGGGTTTCTTCGACGACTCTTGTCTCAGCAGCCGCAACGCCAAAAACCTGCCAAAGGGTTTGCACGATTGATGCATTGGTTGTCTCGTCGCAAGAAATTCCAACGTGGTCAGCATCAAAACGACGCAGGTTGATGCCCTGTTCAAGGGCCGATGCTACGAAGGAGTCAGCCTGACCAGGGACCGAAACCTTGATCGTGTCAAAAAAGCGATCTGAGGTAATGGCGATTCCTGCACTGGCGAGGCCTTGTGCCAACGACAACGTCAACTGATGAACACGACGCGCGATCGCGGTCAGCCCATCAGGTCCGTGATAGACCGCGTAGGCACCGGCGATCACCGCGAGAAGGACTTGCGCGGTGCAAATGTTCGAGGTTGCACGTTCACGGCGAATGTGCTGTTCGCGAGTTTGCAAGGCCAGACGATGCGCCGGATTCCCATCAGCATCGCGCGACGTTCCCACGATACGCCCCGGCAATGAGCGCTCAAGGCCTTTCCGGACAGCCATGAAAGCCGCGTGTGGGCCACCATTGCCAAGTGGCACCCCAAAACGCTGTGATGAACCCACGGCAATATCCGCGCCCCAAACGCCTGGCTCGACGTTGATCGTGCACGCGAGGAGATCGGCAATCGCGATCACAATTGCACCCGCATTGTGTGCGTCATTGCACAGCGCGTTGAGTTCCTCAACTCGAATCAGTCGGCCCGTTGAGCCAGGTTGGGACACGACAACACCAAAGGGAACCGCGTCTCCAATGCCCTTTGCAACATCGAAAGTCTGAATAGTCAGACCGAGCGGTTCGGCGCGTGTGTGGAGCACAGCAAGGGTTTGTGGGTGCGTGTCAGCATCGACCAAGAAAACTGCATTGTCTGGCGTCTTTGAGGCACGACGGGCCATGGTCATGGCCTCAGCCACAGCAGTTGCCTCGTCAAGGAGTGATGCATTCGCAACGTCGAGGCCGGTAAGGTCGCAGACCATTGTCTGGAAGTTCAGCAGCGCTTCAAGTCGGCCCTGTGAAATTTCTGGTTGATACGGGGTGTAGGCGGTGTACCAGGCGGGGTTCTCCAAAATGTTGCGCCGGATAACCGGGGGAGTGATACACGGGTAATAGCCCTGACCGATCATGGAACGATACGGAGCATTCAACGCGGCAAGGTCACGGAGTTTGGCAAGTGCATCGGTCTCAGAAAGTGGTCCGGCTACCGCGAGGGGCTCGGTGGCGCGAATCTCTGCGGGCACGACCGCAGCAATCAATTCATCCAGCGATGGAAACCCAAGCGCTCCGAGTATTTTTGCTTGCTGAGCCGCATCGGGACCGATATGCCGATTGGCAAATTCAGCTTCAGCGATTGGTTGACGTGAATTAGGGGCCATGAGATTCCGGTCTTTTGTTGGGATACGCATTGACCCTCTCCTCTGTCATGGAACCTGAGAGCTTCACCCAAACTTCGGGCTTTCCCCGTCGGTGGGCCGCTTCGATGAATCGAAGCAAAACCGCTTTCCAGAGATGCCTCGCCCGTGCGGTTTGTGTGCCTGAGAGTTTCGGAGAGGTCTTGCTCCTTCGGCGCACCACATGGGTGCTCTCCCGCACAGGGTTAACGGCACCGCTATGCTAGCTGACGAGCAAGCGCACCAGAATCAAAATAGGCACGAACGCCGACTAGACCGACACCTTCAAAGAGGAAAAAGCAGGCCGTCCGTACCCGGAAATGTCGCCCTTGTGCGCCGACATCTGCGTGTGAAGAGCGAAACGTTCCGCTCAACCACAGTTCTGCGGCAACGGCACTCGGATCGTGCCACAAATGAATAACCTCGGTGTGCAAATCGGGGAACGCTTTGCGACGGCCGACAAGGTAGGTGTGGACTTCTTGAGCACCGTCGTACACACGGCCGTTGCCCGCGAGTTCGTAGCGAGGATGGGTAAAAGTTGCAAGGATTGCTTCCGGGTCACCGCTGCGTTCGGCCGCAAGGTGCGCATCGATTGCCGCCACACGTTGCGCAATTTCTCCAGCGGGGTCTTGTGCCATTCGTAGCAGTGTAGCCGTCTCGGGAATTGCAGACTTGGAGCACCTTTGCGACTCAACGCGACGCCGGTGGAAAGTTCGCGGGCATTCACGTGGCAAACTAGAAGTTGAACGTACCGACTGGATAAGGGGGTGTGATGCCGACCATGGATCTAAACGACGACATCTCACTGGGGGCGGTCGTACTCGGCCGAGTGTCGCCAGAATCGATGTGGCCGATACCGACACAGTGGCGAGCCGCCATTCTTGTACGAGGCGAATTCCAATCTGTTGAGTGGGCGATGGAACGGGTGAAGCCAGTTCCGCTTTCATCACGTCTTGAACGAACACTCCTTGACGCAGTCCGGAGCGATGATGGTCGTGCGGTCCTCGCGCAAGCGTCGGAGCCTGGCGAACATCGTGCAGCGGCTGGAACCCTTGCCGCGTTACGTTTGGCCGGAAGTCACCCGGATCGAGCGTTGCGTTTCTTGGCGTGGATCAAGCAGAGCCCGGATGATCCAGGTTCCCTGCGTTTTTTACGCCGCTACTTGCCACAACTCCACGTGCTCGTTCAACTCGAGCCTGATCTTGGGGTAGCACTACCTCTCGGGCGCATTTCGCTCGATCTTTTGAGCGCAGAATTATTGCGAGCATCTGGTCAATCGGAAGCTGCAGAGACGGTCTTGAGCGCGTTACCAGCGAGTGCTCCCGTTGCGGTTGCACGTGCTTCGCTGCGTGTTTCGATGGGGGACATTGACGGCGCACATGATCTCGCCGCTGATCGCCCCATTGTCGATGATGTGTCAGCGGCTCTGCGTGTCGTTGATGCCCGTGCACATGACCTGGCAAATCGACCGGAGGAAGCGTTGAAGCAACTTGCCGTTGTATTCGACGAGCATGTCATGGTGCGGCCCATTGAGCGTGCAGCACTCGGGATTCGCGCCCGGGCATTGCGTGCGACAGGTCGGGACGTGGAAGCGAGCCTGGTCGAATCAGAGCTCGGCTTAAAGGGCGACACACCCCATGAGCCAATTGTCTCAACCATGCCAGAACCTCAGCCGCCTTTATTCGGACGATCGCTCACCGATGCGATGGACGATGCGTGGGCGCGTGTGAAGCGACAGCCTTCGGATCACAATGAAGCATTTGACGCGGAAACCGTGGCACATCAGGTTGACGATGCAGTGGCGCTGATCAAGAGCGGCCAATTTGATGCGGCCGAAACAACGTTGCTTCGTCATATTGACCGAGTTGACGACCAAGTTGACGCAGGCCGCCCGGTGATCGACGATTTCTTCGTGTTGCTTGCAGGCATGTTTGATTCGCAAGGCCTGACCGTTGAGGAAGTTGCCACACTTGAACGACTCCGTGCCGCCCATGGTCGAGCGGGTACACCGATTGCAGAAGAGATCCAGACACGCCTCGTTGAGGCGAGAAGTGCACTCGACGGACTCGCATAAGCGCCCGACTTCTTACTTTACAGAACGGACATTATCGGCGGTTTGTGCAAGATGGTGCGTAGAGTGCTTCGCAAGGCGCTACGATCAATTTGTCCGGGCCACGGTTCACGTGGCGCTCGCAACAAATGGGGTTCATAAGTTCATGTCGAGACGACTCGTACGTTTCATCGCCGTACTTTCCATTCTGGGGCTACTTGCTGGCGCATGTAGCAACGACAATGGAAACATTAAAACCAACAACGGCAAAGGCAATAGCAATAACTCAACCAATACACCCGGCACGGGTGGCTTGTTTCCCCAGGAATTGGTGAACAAGGCGGTTCATGACGGAACGCCAAAACGAGGCGGGACGCTGACCTTTGGGGTCGAGTCCGATTTCTTGGCGTTTTCGCCGAACCAGAAAATCATTCAGCCCTCGGACGTACAGATGGCGAGCGCTGCCTTTGACTCGCTGATTACCTATGGTGATGAAGGCAAGTTCAAGGGCATTCCGGTCACGGACAACACCGATCATCACTACAACCAGTTGGCAGACAAGCTCGTCCCGTCGAAAGATCTCAAGACGTGGACGCTGACGCTGCGCAAGGGCCTCAAGTTTGCGAACGGTCACACGCTTGACGCAGCCGCGGTCAAAAACCACACCGACTGGATCAAAGCGTCTGGTGCTTCGTGCTCGTGTCAAGCAGATGCTGCAAACATCGTATCGGTTGACGCACCCAATGCAACCACCGTTATCTATCACTTGACGACGCCACTTGTTGACTTTCCCGGAAAGCTCAACCTTGGCGGTCTCGCTTGGATCATTGACCCCGCAGCCCGAGATGCCGCGACTGACCCAAGCAACCCTGACATTCAGCACCTTGTGGGGGCAGGTCCGTTTAAGTACCTCAGCAACTCAAGCACCGGGTACGAACTGGTGAAGAATCCGTATTACTACGGGAAAGACCCGGTCAACGGCGAGAAACTCCCGTATCTCGACAAGATCATTTTCAAGTCGCTTGATGACTCAACCACACGGCTCCAAGCAGTGCAGTCCAATGGTGTGCAGCTCATGCAAACGGCTGATACATCAAACTTGGCAAACGCAAAGAAAGATGGAACGCTTCGAGTCCAGCCTTCTGAAGGTTCGAGTTCGACCATCCTCGTGTTGAACTTGACGCACCCACCATTTGGGGTGAAATCAAAGGGCGACGCACAAGCAACTGCCATAGCCTCACTTGACGATCCGGACGCTCTTGCAGCACGCCAAGCGTTCAACTATGCGATCAACCGCAATGAAATCAACCAGAAGTACTACCACGGTGCCCGGGTGCCAGCGTATGGTTTCATTCCTGAGTCAAGCCGCTGGTATGAGCCAAAGGGCCAACTCCCCCGCTTTGACTCGGCGAAAGCAAAGAAGATCATTGCAGATCTGAAGAAGAAAGGCATGTCGACAACGGTCAATGCCATGTGCATTAATACGCCTGAATCGACCGGGATCTTTGCAATCCTCAAAGAACAGGCCGAGGCAGTTGGCATTACCCCGAACCTCAAGCAGGTTGAACAGGCCATCCTCGTGCAGAACTTGCTTGGCGGTGGTGACAGCACGTGGGACGTTGCTTGTTTCCGCTCTCCACAGATTGCCGATCCGGATGGAATCTACGGTGCACTCAAGACTGGTGGAGCCACCAACCTTGTGAAGTACAGCCGGAAGAACGTCGACGAATGGCTCGAGGAAGGCCGGAGCAACCCAGACGATGCCGTTCGTAAGAAGGTGTATGGCGAGATCCAGGTTCAAGTAGCAAAAGATGTGGTCTACATCCCCTTGTTGTTCGACTACTTTGGCAACGTTTTCCGCAAGAACGTGTCTGGGTTGTCGACTCCGTCGCCGAGTTCGCTTGGCATCATCGAGCCGGGCCAGCTCTATTACACCAAGTAGTTCGATCAAGTCGTGCATGTGGTGGTGTCGCCCTGGTTCTTCGACCACGGCGACACCACGACTAAAGTCACAGTTCTATGTCACGCAGGATCGAGATTGAACTCACAAGCACCCGCGACGATGCCTCATTTACTTGGCGTGCAGCAGGAGCAAAAGAGCCCAAAGGCGTGGTTGACCCGTCTCGCCTGCCCCAACATGCCAAAGTTGGCGACACGTTCCGTGTGGAACTTGACGTTGGTTTAGACGGGACCGAGATTACGCAAGTCATTGCGGAACGTGCACCACGACGCGAAGCAGAGCGTTTGGAACTTATCGTTTCCTCAGTTCCTGACGATGCACTCGTCACGTCTCGACTCGCAACTCGCTCGAAAGGCCGGTCTGACAAGCGCCGCGGCAAGGGTAATCGTCCGGCACGTGTCGAACGTAAAGACGCTCCGCGCAAACCCCGTGATGACAAAAAAGAGCGCCCCAAGCGCACGCCTCGACCTGAGCGAGTCAAGGTGCGCGTGCCACGTTTGCGCCCTGGGAATACGCATCGTCAGTCGTTCCTCACCTCGCTCGCTGACGAAGAGCGTCCCGTTGCCGAAAAGCTGGCCCATGGCGGTCTCCCCGGATTGCGTCAAGCTCTTGAGGCTGACAACGCAAAGCGAAAAGAACAAGGCCAACCAGAAGTTCCGATTACAGGATTGATTGAACTAGGAGAAAGGCTTCTCCCCCGTTACTCGGATGCCGAATGGCTTGATCGAGCCGAGGCCGCTCTTGCCACGGTCGATTCCGTTGATCTGCGTGATCTTCGTTCGGTTGTGGTCGCCGCAGACAATCATGCACGGTCTGAAGAGACCCGCGAGCTCGCAGCACAGTTGCGCGACAAGCTTGGCGAACGGGTCGAAGCCGAACATGCCCAGTGGCTTGCCGATCTTGAATCTGCCCTCAATGAAAAGCGCATTGTTCGCGTGTTGAACTTGAGTTCACGGCCACCGAAGGCAGGATCGCCCTTGCCCGAGGCGTTGAATACCCGAATGATCCAGGCGACGAATGAGGCGCTCGAACCTGGTGCGACGACTGATCGCTGGATCACGCTGGTGGATGCGCTCGCGTTTGCACCATTCCGATTGCAAGTGGCCCCAACAGGTGTTCCAGAAGAAGTCGACGCGGCACTGCTTGCAAAGGTCACCAAACTCGCATCACGTCTTCCCAACATTGCTGCTGCTTTCGGTTTGAACGCCGCCAAGTAGCATCGGTCACCATGATCGATTATGAAGTCACCAACCACATTGCTCTGATCACCATCAATCGCCCCGAGGCCCGCAATGCGGTCAACGGTGTGGTTGCAAATGGGATCGAAGAAGCCATCGACGCGCTCGAGAATGACGACGACGCTTGGGTCGGTATCATTACCGGCGCTCGCACCGAAAAGGGTTTTATTTTCTGTGCGGGGGCAGACCTCAAAGAGATCAGCGTCAACCCGGGTGCGCTCATCACCGAACGAGGCGGCTTTGCCGGAATCGTGCAACGTGAACGCACCAAGCCCATCATTGCGGCTGTGGACGGCCCGGCGCTCGCTGGAGGAACCGAGATCGTATTGTCGTGCGACCTCGTCGTGGCATCGACAACAGCCACGTTTGGCATCCCTGAGGTCAAACGGAATCTTGTCGCCGGGGCAGGTGGTTTGTTCCGCCTTCCTCGCAAACTGCCTCGCAATATTGCCATGGAACTTGCACTCACCGGAGACCCCATTGACGCCACACGGGCACACGCATTTGGGCTCGTCAATGAACTGTGCGCAGAAGGTGACGCATTGGCCACCGCGCAAGCGTTGGCTGCGCGCGTGACGAAGTCTGCTCCATTGGCCGTACGTGAGTCTCGCAAGATCATCTTAGAAGCAACCGATCAACCCGATGAGATTGGCTGGAAGCTTTCAGGCGAGGCCATGATGAAAATGTTTGGAACCGAAGATTTCTCGGAAGGCATCAACGCTTTCATTGAGAAGCGGGACCCGGTCTGGAAGGGCCGCTAGTACCTGGTTCACAGCGAACGGCTGACGCGAATCCCACGGGCCACAAGTCCGTGGGATTCAAAAAAGTTCTTTGTATCCCGGTCGCCGGGCAATGCATCCGCGTCAAGGGCCACACAGTTCTGTGCGGTAGCCCATTGCAGGCATGTTGTAAGAAGAACTTCTCCAACCCCCAATTGACGAGCGTCCACGTCGACCCAAAGAGCTTCAATCGATGCAACTTGCTCGAACGTATCCGTTGGTTGCACTGAGGCCACGAGGAATCCCACCGGCATGTCATCGAGCGTTCCGATAAGTGCCAGCGCCTGCGAGTCTCCGCGAAGAAAACGTTCAATCGTTGCCTCGATCGTTGATCTGGGATGATCTCGATTGATTAGCGCTGCGCCGCCCCGAACTGGGCTAATCGCTGCAATCGCCGTGTCTACTAACGCATCGAAGGCTTCACGCTGTTCAACGGCGAGATTATGAGCCTCTTCTGCCGGACAGTACACAGCCAGTCCTGCCAGTTCAGCTTTGCAATTGAGCGATGCGGCCGAGGATGGTCTTTCGACTGCGATTTGCGAGCTCGTGGGTGCGAATCGCTTCAAGCTCGCGCTTATTGAGGGACCCAAGGCGTGGAACAATCTGAGATGCCGCCAACGTGTCGTAGTCACGGAGTGCAAGCCCTGCGCCTTGTGCCGGAGACTTCTTTGCTGGTGCCTCTTTCGCTGCCGCTACCTTCTTCGTGGCCGGAACCTTCGACCCAGAAGCTTTCTTTGCTGGAGCCTTCTTCGCTGCCGGAGCCTTCTTTGCTGGCGACTTCTTCGCGGCCGGAGCCTTCTTTGCTGGGGCCGCAACAACTTCTGGCTCACGAACTTGAGTCTTCGCAATGAGCCCTGCGTCCTCACAGAGACTGCGCAGAAGCACTTGGAGGCCTTGTGCTCGTCGCGCAAGTTCCACAGACCCCATCTGCACGGTGAACTGTCCCATGATACGCGCATTCGCGACCTGCTGTTTTGCGTTTGCGACGACTTTCTCGGGGTCGTAGTCCCAAAGATGCTTCATTGCACAGAGCCTTTCACACGCAGTCCGTACAGTACATCTGCTTGGGATCAGCCAGTTGGCTTGGGTGCTTCACTAAGAAACACGACTGACAGACAAACTCATCTGGTCGTTTTGGTTGCACCCGATTTGCCTTATTCGAACGATCTTCGACGTCGAGCGCTACTTCTGCATCATCGTCTTCATCGTCTTCGTCTTCTTCTGAAGCGAGGCGTGCTTTCAGAATCTCGCCGAGGTCTTCTTCAACGTCATCGTCATCGAGATCGTCCTCGTCATCGTCGTCGTGTGGTGTCCGTCGCCGCTTTGAAACGCTCGGTTCGTCTTCGTCGTCGCCCTCATCGAGGTCATCCGATTCGCTCTCATCAGCGCTCGGGTCGCCGTCAACTTCATCGAGGTCTTCGAGTTCATCTTCCGAATCGAAGCCCTCATCTTCTTCGAAGTCGCTTTCGACTTCGACTTCAGCTTCGTCTTCGATCTCTGTGTCGTCGGTCATAATGTCCTTCACAATGAAACGAGGGGGAATCGTGCAAATCCGTGGGCGCGGATCATACGCGCAAAAGGACCCCAGAGTACGAATCGAACGATGACGCTAGTTCGGTACGCTCTGCCGTTTTCGCTCGGCGTTTCTCTCGGCCTGCAATCGACCTAGCGGAGGATCATCAGACAGATCAACGTGGCGCATCAAAGCAGCAACCGCTTGATGGCCGGCTTGGTGAGCAATCAGTGAGTGCATGCGCTGCGCGACTTTTCGGTAGGCCGGATGACCTTGTGGCGTACTGCGCAACTCGATGAGATGCATTGCCTCACGAGCATTGAGCTGAATCGAGAACCTCACCCGGTACGCAAGCGACACCGCATAAGGAGCTTGGGCAGGAAAGGGTTCAATAAGGGCATCATAGAGTGCCCTTGATCGTTCCATGACGGCATCGAATGACGCGGCCAAGCCTGCCGCATCCACAGCCTCAGGCCGTTCGTAACCGTGTCTCGGGCTGAGTGGCTGCCATTCAATGGTACACATTCGGTGTCGCTGGAGATCGCGAAAGGCTCCGTAGTCGGTGAGAATGTCAAAGCGATAGTCCACTCGTTCAAGTGCCCGTCCAGGCTTGTGACGACGATTGGCTCGCTCCCCCACATACGCGTTGACAACATCAATTCGTTCTGTGGCGGTCATGTTGGCCACGTGTGTCGCGATTTGACGTTCGCTGAGATGCGAAAACGGATACAACATGGCCGTAATCATTTTCACTTCAGCATCGGGATCAAAATCGACCAGCTCGACATCTTCGGAATCGTCACACGGCGTCGTCATCGGAAACAGCGTCTGCGCGATTTCGTCCATCTGCGCTCGCCGCTCTCCAAGATAATTTGACCACGCCTCGCCCCGCTCGGCCTGGTCGACACGTCGAAGAAACGAAGGGATCACTTTGCGCAATTCGGTCAATATCATCGCCGCGTAACTTCGAGCTTCAGGCAGCGGATGTGATCGCATCCGCAAGAGCAACTGTTCATATGACTGACCGGTGCCGTAAATTCCGACGTTTGAGAGTGAAGCACCTGGCAAAACACCGCGCACCGCATCAAATGCTCGAGCGCGGATGGCTTGTCGATAGACGAAATCCGAATCACCTGACTCTTGCGGGATGGCGTCTCGCAAAAACGTTTGCATTTGTCCGACTAGTTCGCTATACGTGTCGAACAAGCGGTCCATGTCCCCCACGTAGCGTGTACCCAACGGAGACGCGAGGACGTCTGGGTCACGAAAATAGCGATACCGACCTTCGAGCCGCTGATCGTAGGCAATATACCGGGTTGATTGTTCGAGGTACGACATGAGGCGACCCCACTCAAGAACCTTGGTCAAAAGGTTCGAGGCCTGCTCACACGCCAGGTGCACGCCACCAAGTTGCGCAACGGAATCGTCGCCATACTCTACGAAAACTTTCTCGTAGAGTTCTTCCGCACGATGAAGACCGATAGTCGCGTCGATCGTTGCGTCACCGGTAATGTCGAGTTCGGTGACAAACTCGTCGAGGAATAAGCGTCGCAAACTTTTGTGTGAGCGTGAGTATCGTGCGAATAGGGCGCCTTTGACAACCTCTGGCAAATTGACCAGTGCGAAAACGGGTTGATCCAAGTTTGTGAAATATCTACGAAGGACGTCGGCTTCTTCGGTGGTGAAAGCCTCAACGGCGTAGGTGCTCACGCAACGACTTTAGATGTCGGGCCCATTGTTCGAGTGGATTGCCTGATCAAAAGCATCCCGTGCGGATGTCACAAACTCGTGATCGGTCCAACAACGCGCCGCAATACAAGCAATCGCAGACGCCCCTTCGATAATCGCGCGGTCCGCTTCTTTTGCATTGGCCAACTCGGCAAAGGCCTGGGTATGAATTGCGGTGCCATTCGGGGCAACCTGAATCATCGGATGGATCGAAGGAACCCGGTGACTCACGTTTCCCATGTCGGTTGAGCCCACCACTCGATTGGCGGCATCCGGAACTGTGACGTCACGACCGTGGCGAGCACTTTGACGTACGTATTCACCGACAAGTACCGGGTTGTTCACCATGTCTGCGTAGGTGTGGTTCGCCGCCTCGATTTCGATCGTGCACCCAGCCGCAGTCGCACCCGCTATGAGACATGCCTTCACCCGATCCACAAGAGGTTGCAGAGTCGCGAGCGTTGTCGAGCGCACAAACCAGTGTGCTTGTGTTGTTTCGGGCACAACATTTGCAGCTTCGCCGGCCTTGGTGAAGATTCCATGGACACGCTCATTGTCATCAATGTGCTGGCGAAGTGCGGCCACGTTCATGTAGCCAAGTACCGCGGCATCTAACGCGTTCTTTCCTTTCTGGGGTGCCGCAGCCGCATGCGAGGCTCTCCCGTGATAGGTCACCATGAGTTGCGCAACCGCAATTGCATCCATGTGGGTGAGATCACGGTCGGCAGGGTGCACCATCAATGCAATATCAACGTCGTCGAATGCGCCTGCATTCAACAGGTCGACTTTGCCACCACCGCCCTCCTCCCCTGGAGTTCCAAGAACCACAAGGCGACCATCACAGTCTTCAACCAATTGGGCCGCGGCAATTCCAGCACCGGCTCCAATAGCGGCGATGACATTGTGGCCGCACGCATGTCCAACCCCTGGCAGCGCGTCGTATTCGCAAAGTATCGCAACGTTTGGCCCTTCGCCTTGGCCACGCCGAGCGACAAACGCAGTTGCAAGGCCATAGGCGTGTCGTTCAACGTGAAACCCTGCCCTTTCGAAAAGTTCGCACAACGCGTCGTGAGCGAAGTTTTCGTTGAAATTCAGTTCTGGATGAGCGTGGATTCCATGGGAAAGATCGACCAGGGGTGCTTGCCAGCGCGCAAGTTCGGCATCAACGCGATCAGTTATATCTTGACCAATCATGGCGACCTTTCAAAGTAGAATTCAGACAAGCGCGATTTCATTTCAAATCACCACCGTCAGTGCATCAGGAACGACACGAAGCTGTAAGGTACGACACCGCCCCACAGGGATGGTGTCAAGAAATACTGGCTGTGGGCGCGCAAAGAGGATCTCAAATTCGGCGCACCGCCTCGTCGTAATAGCAGGATGCGGAACGTGGGTGCCGGTCGGCAATCGCCTCCGTGCTGCGAGTCGCTCCCCGAGCGTAAGGTTCGCTTGGGTGACGTCAAGGAGGCCGTCATTGGGATGGGACTTTGGCCCGAGATCCCAAGTCCCAATGTGCTGAGCATTCATTGCCACCACAATCTGTCCCCGCCACAATTTGCGCCGGGCAACCGCATGAGCGAGGAAAACCATTTCTTCGCCGTCAACGATCGCAATTCCAAGATCAACCGGGTAACGCCTTGCCTGGTCCCCAACAAGACGATCGGGCGCTCTGCTCCCGCCCAAGGTCCGACACAGGTCGCCGCCAATCAAGCCAATCTCGGGCAATGGCTCACCTCTCATGCGTGCATCGGCAATCGCACGCGCCCCCTGCGCATCACTCTCAACCACGATCCCATTTGGACCAAGCGGCCCCGCCACCCCCCACGATTGGCCTTTCGAAATCGTCATGTACGACGAGAACGCGCACGCTCAATGAGCAGGCCCACTACCAACGCGACGCCATAGAGCGCGACCATGGGCACCGCAAGGAACAAGAAGGTGAACGGGTCAGCAGTTGGCGTGATTACCCCGGCAACGATCACAATCGCAGCGATGGCATAGCGCCATCCTTTCAAAAGCGTTTTGGGCTTCATGATCCCAATTGCCATGAGTGCGATGAGAACGACAGGAAATTCAAATGCAATCCCAAATGCCAGCATCATCCACGCCATCAACGTGACGAACTTGCCGGAATCATACGCGGCAACGAACTTTGGTCCACCGATCCCTTGGAGCCAATTCAATGAAACTGGCAAGACGTAGTACGCCAATGCCGCTCCACTCACAAAGAGTGCGAGCGCCGGGCCAATAAAGCCCAACGTGTACTTCCGCTCGTTTGCATACAAAGCCGGCGCGACGAACTTCCAGATTTGCCACAAGATGACAGGCATCGCAATACCTATGCCAATATACGCAGAAATCTTTACTCTGGTCGTGAACGGGCTGAGCGGATCAGGATTGGGGAATTTCCCATCTGGCAGAAGGCACTGGTGGTTCTTGCACAATTCGACGACCGGATGCGTCAAAAAGTTGAATACCGGAATAAAGAGCATCCATCCAATTGCGCCACCCACCGCGATGGCAATCGCACACTTAAACATGCGATTGCGCAATTCAACAAGATGTGCCATGAGCGACATGGACGAATTGTCAGGATGGACAGGCTGCTTCGTGTTCATGGAAAGTGACAGGTCCGATCAGCTTCCCGATGACGGCTCATTGGCGTCGTGCGAGGGTGGTGAATCACTCGGCGTCGATGAGGTATCGGTCACCTCATTCATGGCCTTGCGCATCTCGTCTTGAAAGCCGCCCGACACTTTCCGAAGCTCTCCCATGACGCGCCCGATCTTGCGGCTCACCTCGGGTAACTTCTCCGGGCCCAGCACAAGCATCACGATGAGAAAGATGAAGATCATCTTTTCGGGGGAAAAATCGAGCATTGCAGACGATGCTACTTGGCGCCGGGTTCGTGGGGTGGTTCCCGACGCTCGAAAGCATCCAGCTCTTTTCTCAACACACCAGATGTTTCGCGTAAACGTGTCGCCGCCGCGGTTTCGTGGGCGTCGATGCTCATCCGGTTCTGAACGAGACGGCGCATGCCCACCGCAAGCCAAAGCGCGCCCGCGATGACAATTATCGGCACGGCAGCCCAGAGCCACGTCATCTCTTTACGCTATCGACGAAATGCACCGACTCCATACGACAAGATGAGAACATGCGAGAAAATGTTGCAGCACGAGCACCGATCGGATTTGCGCATCGGGGAGCTCGCGCGCATGCCCCAGAGAACACGCTCGAAGCCTTTGCCAAGGCAATGGACCTCGGAGCGAAAGCACTCGAAACCGATGTCTGGTTGAGTGCCGACAGCAAGGTAATCATTGATCACGATGGTGTCGTACGCAACGGTTTGCGTCGAACGCCGATTGCTCATGTTGAAGCGAAGAACCTTCCCAAGCACATGCCCACGTTGCAAGATCTTCATGATCAGATCGACGCAAGCGTTGAGCTATCAATTGACGTCAAGAACCCAGATGCCGCCCCTGGAATCGTTGCAATCCGGGCCACAAAAGGCCCCGAAGCCTTGCGGCGAACATGGCTCTGCGACAGCGACCCGGAACGTCTCGCTACCTGGCGGCGCTTCGACGAAGACATACGTCTCGTCGCATCGTTGCGGCGGCGACATCTCAAATCCTATCCCCCGCACAAGCTTGCCGACCTTGGCATGGATGCACTCAACCTGCCCCATCGACAATGGCGTCAAGGACTCGTCGAAGAATGTCATGAATGCGGCCTGCGCGCATTTGCATGGGGTATCCAGCGATCCAAACGAATGGAAAGGGTTCTTGGTTGGGGCGTCGATGCGATTTTCAGCGACCACAGCGATCGAATGGCAATGGTGCTTCAAACATTGCGCTGATCGGTTACAGCCAGCCAATCCGATTGAGCGGCCAAATTCGAACAAATGCACGACCGACAATTTTCGACTCGCTGACTGGCCCGAAACATCGCCCGTCATAGGAATCATCACGATTGTCTCCCATGACGAAAACCATCTTGGGGGGTACCACGAACGGGTGTGCACGAGTGCCCGGGAAACCACAACCAAATGGTGGTTGTGCCAGCGTCACCGAATCTGAAGCGAGATAAGGCTCTTTGAGTACTTTCCCATTGACGAACACCGTATTATTCGCAATCGCGACTCGGTCGCCTGGTACACCGATGACACGTTTCACCAAATCCTCGTAGCGACCAACCATCGCACAGTTTGCCCACTTCGGCGTTGTTGGCAAATTGCAATCGGGGTGACCGAAAACAACGACGTCACCGCGACGCACGTCGTGCAACCGGTACGACATCTTGTTCACCACGATCCGATCACGCACATCGAGCGTGGGGATCATCGATCCCGACGGAATACGAAAGGGTTGGAAGAGAAACGTCTGGATCAGCATTGCCAGGCCGAACGCGCCACCGATAACTACGACCCATTCGATAGCTGACCGAAGCGGCGATCGGCTCTGCCGACTCCGAATTGACGATGGCGGCAGCACTACGGGCTCAAAAGCAATGTCGTCTGCGTCGTCTTGGTTTACGAGAGTCGGTGTTTCGTCTTGCACAGGTGCCAAGTACGTTACCGGCCTCAAGGTGTTCTTTTTCAATGATAGAGCGCGAGTACCGCTTGCGCCTCTTGGACCGCGCCGTGTCGTGCGTGAAGTCCAGACGATTCATCAACAATCTCAACATCTGGACCAAGTTGGATCAGGAGCCGATAAAGCCATTGCTTTGACGCAATGGCGAGTCGAACAACAATGGCATCTCCGTCGTCAACGACTGAATCTTTCGGAACAGTATCGACAAGCCAGGCAACACGTTTGGAGACCCGCAAGGTCACAAAAGTGCTCGACTGATCGAAGTTGAACGCCATCGATGTCTCAACGTGATCGTGTCGAGAATCCACGTCAAGTTTTGTCACCGACGAAATTCGATCAATCCGAAAAACGCGGTAACCGTTGGCAAGATGGCACCAACTTTCGACATACAAGAATCCAGCGCGAGAAAACAGTCGTAACGGTTCAATGATCCGTTCAATAATCTCGCTCTCAGGCGTGCCATAGGAGATTTTCACCTGCTTGTGCGATTGCTGTGCATCTTGTAAATACAAGAAAGCGTCACTTGAGGCAGATCCAAGGTCCACGTCGATGTTCTCGTCAATGTTCGCGACCATCGCCAATCGCTGCGTTGCCCGGGCAAGTGGGCCGCTTGGATCTGAACCCGGTACAGAAAGCATTGCGCGACAGGCTGCAACAAGTCGTATCGCTTCATCGGAGGTAAAGCGCAGCGGTCGATCAAAAGCTTCGGCAAACTGAACGTGTACTCGCTCATCGTCGGTCCAAGCGTCGACGAGCATGTCGGGAGTGAACGGATGGACGCCGACCATCATGACCGTATTGATGTCTTGGATCAGATTTTGTCTCGTGGTCGCGAATCGGCGACACACCTCGTCAATATCCGCGCCTTCGGGTTGTGTGGCAATCCAGGGGACCATTGCAACGAGGCGGGCAAGCCGCTCAATTGCCGTCTCTTTTGCGATCACTGTGATGCCCCGACAATGGCCTCGAGCCAATCGCGCATCATGTCGCGGGCCTCAAGAGGTTCAAGCACTTCCATGTGTGCTCCAAAGCCGAGTGCCCAGGTTTTCAGGCCGTCGAGATTCGTACCTTGAATCTCAAGCACTGCCCAGCCTTGATCATCGAACTGGCTCACTTGGGCATCATTGATCTGTGATGTAACCACAGCGAGTGAGCCGGGATGCACACGAATACGCGCGGTAAATTGTTCAACATTCCCCATCTGAAATGGTTGAAGCGAACCAATAGGCGTCTTCGCTTTGGGTACGTCATGTTGTTCGCCGACCACAACGGATCCTTCGATTCGATCCAATCGAAAGAGACGCACTTCTTGCGCGTGCGCATCCCACGCGTTGACATACCAATAACCGCCTTTGAAGCCAAGAGCGCGTGGCACAACAGATCGTGATGAACCGTGATAGTCGAATGAAACGAAACATGATCGACCGATCGCTTCATGGAGTGGTCCAAGATTGGGATCTTGGGGTAAGAACGCGAACGGTGAAACCTCCACGGGGTCGTCATCTATACCGCCAAGTTTCCATAATGCACCGGTCACAGAACTCGGCGCATCCGCTCGAATGAGCCGAGTTGCAAGCACGAGTGCCGAGCGTTCGTCCTGGCTGAACGCAAGGTTTGGAAGGTAATAGTCTTCGTGGAGTATGCGGTAGCCATCAACAATTGGATCACTCCCAGGAACCGGCTCAACGCAAATAACCACCCCCATTTCCCGTAAATCTTCTTTGTCGCGCGAAAACTGGCGGCGAAAGGCGACTTTTTCGTTACTGTAACCGGAGACTCGTTCACGAATGGTGGCCGCGCTCAGTGGGACACTCGTATGCAAGAGTGCTGCGATCAGGTTCATGAGTCGTTCAAGTTTTAAGTCAGCCATTAGCGCGCCGCTGCCATCCCGGCCGCCGCGGCCGCATCAAAAAAGAGTCCATCCTGATCGGGGCCACGTCCCATTGTGGTGACCGTAATCTCTGCATCACAAAGCAGGGCTTTCGCATCGACGTCGTCAATAACCGCCACATCATGTCGTGTACGCCAAGGCTCAACTTCCGTGACCAGCCTCGGCACCACCGGGACATGGATGCGGCTGCGAACGAGATCCATCACTGTGGCGCTGTGATGACTCAGGCCAAAATGTCGGGGACGACGATCACCACTTGATGCCCGCACACAGAGCGAGGCGCGACCATCCAACGCGACGGTCGTGTCCAAGATCGGTGCCGCCTCAAGGGCCGTGTTACCGAGACGGTGGCCGGTGCCCACCACTCCTGGCCCCATTCCTACGACAATAAGATCAGCATGCGCGACGTGTCGTGCCAAGACAAGCGCGTCGGGGATACCCACGGCCTCTCGATCACCACCAAAAGCGTGGCCCGCCGTAATTGTGCCAGCTCGCAACCAACCTCGGGACTGCATGGTTTCGACAAGACCACTCATCGCTATGGGCAACGATGCTCCATCGGTCATGACATAACAAATAGCGGCGTCAGGGCGCAGTGAAAGCGCGCCGAGAACCACAAGAGGCACTTGGCTGTGAACCGTGCACACCACTACCGGTACACCTTCAAGGTCATCGGAAAGGTTAGGAAATTCTTCAATCGCCGCTCCGGTATCAACCTGCATCGGCGTGTAGCGCAGCTTCATGATATGTCCATGCCCCGCAGCAGAAAATCCTTGGCAGGTTTGATTTGCAGAAACAAAATGCCAGCCACCGGTGCCAAGACCAAGCTCAACCGCGGTCACGTTCATCAAGATGGCGTCGCCGAGTGAAACCGAACCGGTCAACTCAGTAATGACATATGCCCGCTCGGGCTCGCCTCCAGCATGCCGTACTACAAGTACTCGCTGGAGGCCGGGACGTTCGTCAAGGATCTCAGTCACCACTCCGGGAACGTGGTGTGCCATCAGAGTGAATCGATAAGTCGATTGACGCGTTCATCTTGTGATCGAAACGGGTCTTTACATAACACCGTTCGTTGCGCTTGATCATTGAGCTTCAGGTGCACCCAGTCAACGGTATAGTCACGCTTGCGTTCTTTGGCCCGGCGAATAAATGCACCACGCAATTTGGCGCGGGTGGTCTGGGGCGGCTCTTCGACCGCGATTGCTATTTGTTCGTCGGTACAAACACGTTCGACTCGACCGCGTGCTTCAAGGCGATAGTACAAGCCACGTTTTCGATCCACATCGTGATACTGCAAGTCCATGAGCGCAACCTTTGGGTCACTGAGTGCAAGACCATGCCGCGTCCGATATGCGTCAATCAGGTTGAACTTGGTCACCCAATCGCATTCACGATCGAGCGACAGTGGATCTTTTTCGATTCCCTTGAGACAGTGCTCCCACATTTCAACCGCGCGTTGTTCTTCGGGTGGGAAGCCACGGGTTTCACCAAAACGAATCGCACGTGCCAAATACTCAGCTTGGATGTCAAACGCGGTGACTTCTCGTCCGTTGGCGAGACGGACGGTACGCGTACACGTTGGGTCATGGCTGATTTCTCGAATAGCTCGAATGGGGTTTTCCAACGTCATGTCACGCAACACAACCGAAGGTTCTTCCAACATCCGCAGCATCGCACTTGCTGCTCCCACCTTGAGGAACGCGGCGTACTCATTCATGTTGGAATCTCCAACGATGACATGTAACCGCCGGTAACGCTCGGCATCAGCATGTGGCTCGTCGCGGGTGTTAATGATGGGGCGGCTTCTCGTCGTTGCTGAGGAAACGCCTTCCCAAATATGTTCGGCGCGTTGACTCATTGAATAACGTGCACCTCGAGCGGTCATCAAGACTTTGCCAGCTCCCGCGTAAATCTGGCGAGACACAAAAAATGGAATCAATACTTCGGCGTAATGGCCGAAGTCATCGCGTCGAGTCGTCAGAAAGTTTTCGTGACAGCCATATGAATTCCCGGCCGAATCCGTATTGTTCTTGAACAAGAATATTGTGCCGCGAATCCCCTCCTCCCCGAGACGCTTTTGAGCTCCAGTCAGCAGCTCTTCGAGTATCCGTTCACCCGCTTTGTCATGCGCAATCAATTCCCGGACCGAATCACATTCAGGCGTTGCATACTCGGGGTGAGAGCCGACGTCAAGATACAACCGAGCACCATTGGCAAGAAACACATTCGACGATCTCCCCCAGGACACAACCCGACGGAACAAGTATCGGGCAACTTCGTCAGGGCTGAGCCGCCTTTGGCCGTTTAACGTGCACGTCACGCCGTACTCATTCTCAATCCCATAGATGCGGCGTTGCATACTGCGAACGTTATCGGGATCGGCACACCATTGGGTTGATCCTTCGCTTGCTCCCAGCAAGTACAAGATCGCCGAAGTGGCAAACGTTAGGTGGCGTCACCCGTTGCTGCAGTTTCTTCCGGAAGTTGTGGCAGCGGTGTGTTGGCCAGAATTTCTTCAACCTCAGAAGTTGAATAGCGCTCGAACGTCCGCCGATGCCCGTTTCGAGCAAGGAGCGCCACCTCAAGTTCATCAGCGCGAATTTCGGATTCCGAATCGGTTAATGCTGCAACCGCGGTGGCAAGGCCGGATGCTTTTGTCAGACCGGATTCCCAAAGGAGCTCGAGGCGTTCAGACACCGCTTGCGCATCTCCACCCAATGCACACCAGTTCGCTTCATCCATCATGGTGCCGTCATACAAGATATGGAAGAGTCGATCGTCTTGGGGATCGACGCCAACTTCAGCGACGAGCAATTCAACTTCCATAGGCTTCATCTCGTGAGTGAAAACTTGGCCTAAAAGTTGTGCGTACTGATTTGCAAGACTGCGCGCATCAACATCGGCACGCGAGAACTCGAAACCTTTGAGATCAGCATGGCGTACACCCGCCACCCGAAGCTGGTCGAACTCATTGAACTTCCCGACACCACCAAACGCGATGCGATCGTAAATCTCGTTGATCTTGTGCAGCGTCGCAGAAGAATTTTGGGCGCACAACACGATGCCCACATCAGTAATAAGTGCAACCAAACTGCGTCCCCGTGCAATGCCTTTGCGGGCATAGTCAGCACGGTCGGCCATGACCTGTTCTGGCGAAACGTAGTACGGCATGCTCATGACGGGTCCTCGTTTACCGGTTCACCATGTTGCAGCGCAAACGTGTCATGAATTGCTTGTACTCGATCTCGGATCTCGCTGTCATCAATCCGACGCAGACCTTGATCATCGACATGCACGACTACGGGATAAATCCCCCGCAACAAATCTGGTCCACCGGTCGCAGAATCGCTCGCGGCGGCCGTGATCAAAGCACGTAGCGCCAAATCGGTGGCCGCATTTGCGTCAAGGTTTGCATTCCAGCCAAGTTGCAAAACAGTCGATGCGTGCATGCTGCCTGAGCCGGTAGCCGTCAGTTCGTGTTCTTCATAGCGGCCACCGGTGACGTCATACTGAAACAACCGGCCGTGGCCGGCATCTGCGTCATAACCCGCGAATAGTGGCACCACCGCAAGTCCTTGCATCGCCGCAGGTAAATGACTTCTGACCATACGTGATAACTGATTTGCTTTCCCTTCCAAGCTGAGTGCGGACCCTTCGACTTTTTCGTAGTGTTCGAGTTGCAGTTGAAAGAGTCGCACCATTTCCATGGCCGGGCCCGCAGCGCCAGCAATTCCCACGACTGAGTGTGAATCTGCGGGAAATACTTTTTCGATACGGCGATGGCTGATCAGATTGCCAGAAGTTGCACGACGGTCTCCTGCCATGAGCACGCCACCGCGATATCGCAGTGCCACAACCGTTGTGCCATGTGGGATACCATCGACGACATCAAGATTGCCGAGACTGTGCGAATGCTGCAATCCAACTTTGGCTAACAGACGCGCAAAGTCGGGTCCAGGGTCGTCGTTGGCTTCGTAGAACGGAAGAGTCACGGGTTTCTCAGCGTAGTTGGAAGTCGGTCACGTTTCGTCGAGCGAATCAGCAACGCGTCACTGACCGCCTTTTTGCACATAGGACTTCACGAACTCTTCAGCGTTCTCTTCAAGCACGTCGTCAATCTCATCAAGCAGGTCGTCGAGTTCGGATTTTATCTTCGCTCCGGAGTCTGAGCGCGTCTGCGGAACGCTTGTCTGGTCGTCGCCGCTGCGTGGCGCAGGTTTATGGAGATGTTCACGTTCGGCCATTGCCGACCCCCAGGGCTCGCTCTATTGGGTTGATGTCCAACCGCTAGTCACCAACCTATCTTCATGTGGTACTTCTCCCTCTTCTTTTCGGGCGGTTCACATGCCGAGTTGATTGAGAAGCTCGGCTGCTGACGAACTTGAGGCAAGCACATCTCCTACGAGATCTTGTGTGCCTTTCCCTGGTTCCATCATGGGTACTCTTCGAAGTGGTTCTTTCCCCACGTCAAAGACCATTGAGTCCCAGTTGGCCGCAACAACCGAGTCTGGAAACTTGGCCAACGTGGTGCCCCGAAAGTAGGCCCGTGTGTCGACGGGAGGCAGGGTCACAGCAGCATTGACCTCTTCATCTCGCGTAATTCGAAGCAAGTTCGCACGTTTGGCAAGAGATCGATCGGGGCGCAGATCGTGGTATTGAAGCGCGATTGCCTGCATCTTTGGATCTGACCATTTCGCTCCATGGCGTTCACCGAAAGCACAGAGCAATCGGTACTTCGCGATCCAGTCGACACGATCAGCGAGGTCCATCGGGTTTGTGGCCAAGCCTTCAAGCGCCAACTTCCAATGGCCAAGGACGAGTTCGGCTACATCCTCTCCACCAACCGCGTCCGCTCCTCTCTCGTCCACGTAGCAGCGGGCGCACTGGTACAACTCGGTTTGCACCTCGAGTGCGGTGACCGATTTACCATCAACGCATGTCAGGGGCTTGTTCAGACTGATGTCTCGAGACACGGCACGCATTGCCGCAACTGGAGCTTGAAAGCGAATGTCCGGTAGCGAAATATTGTCTTCAATCATTGCCAGCACGATGGCAGTCGTTCCTACCTTGAGCAATGTCGCAACTTCAGAGAGATTGGCATCACCACAAATCACATGGAGCCGCCGATACTTGATCGGGTCCGCGTGCGGCTCGTCTCGAGTGTTGATAATCGGCCGTTTCAGGGTTGTTTCTAAGCCAACTTCGGCCTCAAAAAAATCGGCGCGTTGCGTGAGTTGAAAGTCGACCTGCACACCAGGAATTTCGCTTCCGATTTTTCCTGATCCAGTAAAAATCTGGCGCGTCACAAAATGAACCGTCGCGTACTGGACGATCTTGTGGAACGCCACTAATCGGTCCATCAAGTAATTCTCATGGCAACCATACGAGTTGCCTTTGCCATCTGAATTGTTCTTGTAAATGACAAGCTCTTCACCCGGTGGTAGCACCGCATTCGCTCCCACCATGGCCTGTTGGACAATTTGCACGGCCGCGGTATCCCAAACCACGATTGACCGTGGGTCGGCGCATTCAGGCGTCGAAATTTCAGGATGCGCATGGTCAACGTAAAACCGTGCACCGTTGGAGAGAACGGTGTTGACCAAGTGGGTTTCAACTTCGGGGGGACGGCTCGGGCCGGTCGCATCGTCTCGAGCATCACGACCAGGTGTCTCATCAATGAAGTCCCATTCGGCACGGTGGGTTGCAGGCCTACCCTCACCCGACGACAGCTGCGACACATACGCGTTGATGAGGAGCGACGACGCAGCAACCGGATTTGACTCGCTCACCCCTCGGTGAACGATCCCGAATTCAGTTTCGAGACCTAAATATTTATGAACAGCCAACAGAGCATCCGGTCGTCACGCTTAGAGATACTGTCCGGTCGCTACCCGCTCAATGGCGCGGCCGCCGTCACCTTTCGCTGCAGCATCGCGAGACACAAGTGTACGTACATACACGATGCGCTCGCCTTTCTTCCCCGAGATTTTTGCCCAATCATCAGGATTTGTCGTGTTGGGAAGGTCTTCGTGTTCTTTATATTCCTGATGGATCGATGCAATGAGGTCTTCGGATCGCAAGCCTCGCGGTCCGCCCGCGATTACCCGCTTGATCGCGAGCTTCTTCGCGCGCCGCACAATGTTCTCAATCATGGCGCCTGACGCAAAGTCTTTGAAGTACATAACTTCTTTGTCACCGTTGGCGTAGGTGACTTCAAGAAAACGGTTTGATTCATCGGTACGATACATCTCTGCAACCGTGTCTTCGATCAGAGCAGCGATGGCTCGATCCCGGTCTCCCCCACCTGCTTGCTCAACAAGATCATCACTCAGTGGTAAACTTGCGTTCAGATAGCGGGCAAAGATTTGTGCGGCCGCCTGCGCGTCTGGCCGTTCGATCTTGATCTTCACATCAAGGCGACCGGGACGCAAGATTGCGGGATCGATCAAATCTTCCCTGTTCGAGGCACCAATTACGATGACATTGCGCAGTGTTTCCACCCCGTCAATTTCAGCGAGGAGCTGCGGCACGATCGTTGACTCCATGTCCGAAGAAATGCCAGTACCGCGAGTGCGAAACATCGAGTCCATCTCGTCAAAGAAAACAATGACAGGCCAGCCTTCTTCAGATTTCTCTCGCGCACGCTGAAACACCAACCGAATTTGTCGCTCAGTTTCGCCAACATACTTATTGAGCAATTCTGGGCCTTTGATGTTGAGGAAATAGCTTCGGGCAGTGTCGTCGCCGGAGACTTGCGCCACCTTCTTGGCAAGTGAGTTCGCAACCGCTTTGGCAATTAGTGTCTTGCCACACCCTGGCGGGCCGTACAACAAAATCCCTTTGGGGGCGGGCAGATCATGTTCCGCGTACAAGTCGGCGTGCAGGAACGGCAGCTCGACGGCGTCCGCGATCTGTTCAATCTGTTCGTCAAGTCCACCCACATCTTGATAGGTGATGTCGGGAACTTCCTCAAGAACCAATTGTTCGACATCGGGACGCGGGAGTCGTTCCAAAAGCAAACCAGATCGGCTGTCCATTCTCAGATTGTCTCCCGCTCGCAGCTTCACGTCGCTGAGGGACGGTGCGATTGCGACCACTCGTTCTTCATCTGCCCGAGCGGCAATCAACGCCCGGTCACCGGCCAAATATTCCTTAAAGGTGACGACTTCACCCTGGATTTCAGCACCGCGCGCCATCACAACATTCAGCGAGTCATTGAGGACGACTTCGCACCCAACTTTGAGCTCGTCTTCAATGTCAGGAGCAACCGCGACTCGCATCTTGCGACCACCAGACACGACATCGACGGTTCCATCATCGTTCTTGCCACACAACGTGCCGTAGGCAGCAGGCGGCTGCGTCAGTTTGTCGACTTCTTCGCGTAACGACGCAATATGGTCTCGCGCTTCGCGCAATGTGAACGTGAGCTTCTCGTTCTGTGACACGGCACTTGCTAATTGCCCGCGCGTCTCAATGAGCCGCTCCTCAAGGGCATGAATGCGTTTGGGTTCATCCGCGAGTCGACGACGCAACTGGCGAATCTCTCCATCAAGATCATCGTCGGGACGATCGCCATCTTCTGGTTCGTTGGCAGCGATTCGAATCACCTCCAGTGAAAGTCAATGTGCCGGAAAAACCCGGCCCACGTGTGACCCTACCGTGTGGGAAGCAGACTTCTCGCGCATAGTTCGCGAGTTAAAGGTCGTTCGGTGACTCTTGGCACATGCGCGCGAATAGTGAACCGGGTACGGCGCGATCTAACGTGAAAGGGCGGTGTGATGCACCGCAACCATTTCATCGTCGACGACTTGAGGCTGGCACACAACTATGAAGGTCTGGATCGATCAGGATCTTTGCACAGGAGATGGACTCTGCGAAGAGATCTGCCCTGATGTGTTCGTACTGCTCGACGACGGGCTCGCCTATGTCAAACAAGACGGCACGCCCTTAAACGACCCCGGTGGCGCCGCCGGTCAAGCTGATGTCCCCGATGGTCTTGAAGAAGCGGTGAACGAGGCCGCCGAAGAGTGCCCTGGGGAATGTATCTTCATCGTTGAAGACTAAATAGTCGGGCGAATTACGCCTCGTCAATCGATGCGGCCGACGATATTGGCGTCGTACCACCGAGCCAACGCGCATGGGTGAGAAATGCGGTGTGCGCGACCATCCGATGATCAGGCCGCACCGCTTGACCATCAATGTGCCAGGTTCGTTGGAGAACTTCAAGCGTTTCAGCAAACCGAAAACGATGCGCGCCTAAAGTTTCTCGCAATTGAACGGCCTGAGTTATTGAAGGTGTATAGGCCACGAAGATTCCGCCGGGACGTAGCGCCTTCGCTGCGTGGGGAACCACCTGCCAGGGTTCTGGAAGATCAAGCACGACTCGATCGAGCTCAACCTCGTCGATTCCTTCGTAACAGTCACGCAACTCAACTCGATACCGGCGAAGTGCTGCATCACCTAAGAACGAGGCAACATTCCGGCGAGCGGTCGTTGCAAAATTGTCTCGGATTTCGTACCCCACTACATCGGCTCCAGCACGGAGCATCGTCATTGACAACGCCCCAGATCCTACGCCTGATTCAAGCACGCGCATTCCTGGTCCGATATCGGCCAACATCAAAATTGGGCCCAAATCTTTGGGGTAGATCACTTGGGCGCCCCGTGGCATCTTCAACACGAAATCAGACAATGTGGGCCGAATTGCGGTGTACGTACCACCTAACGATGAAGTGCGTACGACACCTTCAGGCTCACCAATAATTACATCGTGTTGCAGGACTCCCGAATGCGAATGAAATTCGCCACCACTCTCGAGTACGACGAGGTAGCGACGATGTTTTGTGTCAATCAACATGACGCGTTCACCCAGAGCAAACACGTTCTCACTCTGCACGGTCATGCCTTCGCGGCGCGTCGCTTCGCCCGTCGACCTTTCGCCTTCTTTGCTTGACCGACGGTCACCGTATCGTGTTCGATCGTCACCGATTCACCCGGTTTCAACTCGGCTCGGTACACGACATCATCGCTTCGTTTTGCAAAGCGCACCAACATGCGCACGCCAAAGGCACCGACCGCGACAACTCCCCACGGTCCTGGCCGGCCGTCCATGAAGCGTCTGAACGCAACTTTTTGGAGTCGGGCAATCAAATACACGTCAGATCCGTCGCACTTCCACGATTGTGGTTTTCTTTCGACCCTTACTTCTGCCGAGGAGAAAGACACCAAGTACCACTGCCGTTGCGATCACTGCACCAACCGTCATCGCGGTGTTCTTCGCCGCTTCCGTGGTCGAGTCCACTTCGCCTTGCAGCTCTTTGAACTTCGATCGAATGTCGTCCGGGGTAATCTTTGCATTCGGGTTTGACACGGTCATGCACTCCGTTCTTTCTTATTTGCAATGGCCCGCACCGAAAGGCCAACGAGAATTGCAGCGACGACGAGGGTGACCAAATACGGCACCCAACTCAGATGATCAGCAAAGTGCACATCTGTCTCTGTCTGAAAAAATCGCAATACTCCAAGCAAGATCATAATGACCGCGATGCCACCAATCGTGGCGGCGGCAAGGCCATACAAGATGAACTTTCCTAGGCCCTTGAGCGGGTCGATCGTTTCTTGAATCGCGTACGACTTTGTGAGTTTGACTAAGTCGCCGAGCTGTTGTTGGGGGCTCGATTCATCTTTGGCCATGAGGTTCCTTTTGGAATGGGGTCAAACGATCGCTCCTATCGTGCCATCTCAAGGGGCTTCGATGTGGCATCAACGGGGTTCAAGTGACGAAAGACGCAGATGTTCAGATGATCCGACAAGCGCATTTGCAAGGTCATCTTGGATGCGTAACAAATCGGGGGTCACAAGTTGGCCGTTTGCAATGTAACTAAATGTCAGGGTATCGCCGCTCTTGGAGTCGGCGAATCCCGATAAAGCGGTTACATCATTGAGCGTGCCCGTTTTGGCTCGTATCCTGCCCTTGAGATTGGGGGCAGTGAATCGTTTTGCAAGGGTTCCCGTGCGTCCTCCCACCGCGAGACCACGAACGAGTGCAGCACCCGAATGGGTACGTTCAAGAAGCCCTCCGATCACCGCGCAACTCACCCGACCATCACGGTCAAGGCCTGAACCATCACGCATGACGAGCCCAGTAATGGGGAGCCCCAAGTCTCCGACGGCACTTCGCATCACCGCGAGTCCCGCATGTGTCGATCCTGCATCACCTTTGACCTTTCCAATTTCTTTGACAAGCAATTCGGCGATCTGATTGTCACTGCGAGAGAGCATTTGCTCCACGATGAATGCCAACGTCGGCGACTGAATTGACGCCACGATCGGCGCAGTCTTGTCTGCGATTCCTTCGGTTGGCGCCCCATCAATTGTGATGCCTCGTTGACGAAGAAGGTCAGCGAATACTTGTGCCGCGTGAACTGCGGGATCATCTGCAGCTTGCAGTGCCCACAAATTGTCTTCGCTGAAGGTGTCAGGAAATTCCGTAAATGATTGATTCACTTCAAGTGCGCTGAGCGGTCCAAGCTGATGCTGTTCTAGGTACCGCCCCGGCCACCATGGCACGATGCGTTGTTGGTCATAACGCGACTCGTCTCCCACAACTGAGCCCTTCACGCGACGGATGCCGGCGGCTACTACTTTGTCGGCAAGGCTCTCAAGCGATGTCGCAGCGGGCACGGGCTTACCAAAGTGCGCACGATACGCGTCGGTAAACAAGACCGGATCTCCTCCGCCTATGAGATACAAGTTGCCTTTGACGACACCTTGTTCCGCGGCGTCTCCAGCCACTTTGGTGACATAACGGTGATTTGCCCCCAACAGGTCGAGCGCAATTTGTGCAGTAATGAGTTTTTGGTTCGACGCGGGGGCAAGAGCAAGGTCTGGGTCGTGCGCAAACAGCGAGCGCCCCGTTGCGTCGACAGTCAGACACGTGTTGTCGGGACTCTGCGCCACAACATCTTCGAGCGAGCGACGCAATGCGGGCTCACGGGCAGTTTGCAACACGAGCGACGGCACACGACGCGCACTCAAGACTGGCGTTGCCGGCAACGCCGAAGTTGCCTCTGCTTGACTGGGCACCGACACAAGACTTGTTGCAGCCAGCATCGAACCAACGACAACCAGGGTGAGCCCTTTACGTCGCGATGTCATGAATCTGCCGGAACCTGGCGTAGCGCCAAAGGTGCTCAAGGGCTCGAACCGCCCGCTGGGCACTCGGGTAACACAACACGCCGTTCTCGCGAAGCGTTGCAACTCCGGCATTGCATGGATCCGCAATTGCCAGTTCGGTCACGCACAGAACGGGCTTGCCTGTCGTTCGAGACACTTCAACTGCCGCTTGGGCATAGCGGGCGTCTTGGCGTTCGTGAAAGGCGACGATGCGCTCCAAGCCATGGTCTGGATAAAAACCGCCTTCGCGTTCCAGCCTCGCCTGATTCGCCTGTATGCCAAGGCCCAAGTAGATCACGGCATCAACGTCCTCGTGCGACGCGATTGCTTCTAACACCTCTGGGATCGTGTCACGGGTTTCACCGCCGGCGAGATCAACAGGATTATTGCGACTCCAACGGGAGGGAAGTTTGCTATTCAGCGTGTCAAACAAATCAGCGGGCAACTCGGTGAGCTCAAGGATCCCACCACGTGTAATGGCATCGGCAGTCAACACGCCCCAGCCCCCCGCGGTCGTCATGACGACCGTTCGCGGGCCACGTGGGAGCGGCTGCGTGGCAAATGTCGCCGCCGCATCAAATGCTTCATCAACGGTTGTTGCACGCGTCACACCGGCTTGACGACACGCGCCATCAAAGACGCGATCGTTGCTCGCAAGAGAACCGGTGTGGCTCGCGGCTGCCCGTTGGCCGCCCTCCGTTGACCCTCCTTTGATAACGACAAGCGGTTGGCGTGCAGTAACCCGCACGGCTGTATCAAAGAAGCCTCGACCGTCAGGGAGCCCTTCGAGATATGCCAGCGAAACTCGAGTCGCATCATCCTGCGCGAAATAATCCAAATAATCGTCCACGCCGAGCATCGCCGCGTTTCCAGCGCTGATCGCACGTGAGATCCCGACGCCACTTTGGCGTGCCAGATTCATGAACGATGACACCAAGTTCCCGGACTGGCTTGCCACCGCGATGCGTCCCTCCGGCGGATACGGGGCAACAATTTGGGCGCATAACGAAACGGGAGTCGAAACCACGCCTTGACCATTCGGTCCGGCAATAACCATGCCCAAGCGTTGTGCATGTGCCACGAGTTGCGCCTCTGCGTCACGGCCGGCCTCACCAGCCTCGCCGTAGCCGGCTGAAGTGATGAATGCGGCCCGAACCCCTTTGGCTGCGCATTGTTCGAGGAGTTCGAGGTTCACGCTCGCCGGGGTACAAACAAAAACAAGATCGACCGCGCCTTTGGGCAAATCCGCGACATCGGTAAGCGTCGGGACACCGAGTACTTCTGCGCCTTCGCGATTGGTCGCGTAGATCGCTCCTTTGTAGCCCGCACTCAGCACATTGTGCAGGCTGACAAATCCAAACTTTCCCGGGTGTGTGGACGCGCCCGCAATGAGCACGCCAGCAGGTTCAAACAACGGTTGAAGGCGGTGGGTGGCGCTCATGCGATCACTTCCACCAACGCATCGACCGCAACAGGTTGACCATCCACCACAATGAGTGGATTCACATCGACCGAAACGACCTCGTCGTGTTCACCAATCATGGTGGAAAGCGCAGTCAAGATTGACGCCATTGTTTCACGGTTCACCTCAGGTTCACCTCGAAGCGGAGCGAGCAACTGTTGATTCGCCAATGCATGCAGCATCTCGTGTGCATCAATCATCTGAAGCGGGGCAAGACCGATCGCGACGTCACCAAGCGCTTCGGCGAGAACCCCACCAATTCCCACCAAGACGGTTGGGCCAAACTGCGCGTCACGTTGGACACCAACGATCAGTTCACGCAATCCGCGAACCATTGGGGCAATCAGCACCTCAACATCTCCGTCGTCGGCGACGGCCGCATCCAGCAGGTCTTGTGCCGCCCGTTCGACTTCGTCCGCCGAATTCAGGTTCAATCGAACCAACCCACGTTCGGTCTTGTGAGCGATCTTGTCTCCACTGAGCTTTGCAACAACAGGAAACCCAATTTCTTGTGCTGCGACGCCCGCTTGGCTGGCATCGGGGGCGAGGCGCTCTTCGAGAAATGGAATGCCATACGTCGAAAGGAGTGCTTTCGACGCGGCTTCCGAAAGTGTTCGAGTTTTGATCGTGACTGGCACGCCGAGTGAGCCTATCTGCCCAGCCGACGGGGACGCTTGCTTGCCGTGTCGGGTAGGTTGAAAGCACCTGCGTTCCTCACATCCCCCGGAGTTACCGAATGGAACCAACCCCCGAGCTTGAACAGCGCGCCATCAATGTGGTGCGCGCATTGGCGATGGACGGCCCGCATGCCGCCAATTCTGGGCATCAAGGCACCGCGATGGCCCTTGCACCGCTCGCGCATGTACTTTTTTCTCGGGTCATGCGCTACGACGCATCGCAACCTGATTGGCCAAATCGAGACCGATTCGTGCTCTCGAATGGTCACGCATCAATTTTGTTGTATTCGATGTTGCATCTCTGCGGGTTTGGATTAAGCGTTGACGACCTGCGCCGTTTCCGCCAATGGGATTCGTTGACCCCCGGCCACCCCGAAGTTCACCATACGACCGGAGTTGAGGTTACGACCGGCCCACTAGGGCAAGGGTTTGCCAATGGCGTTGGGCTGGGCTTGGCTGAACGCTTGTTGCGTGCCCGCTTTGGTTCAGACCTCGTTGACCACACCACGTTTGTCATTTGTGGGGACGGCGACTTGTCTGAGGGAATATCCCATGAGGCCGCATCGCTTGCAGGGCATTTGGGTCTCGGAAATCTCGTCTACGTGTACGACGACAACCACATCACGATTGATGGCCCCACCGAGTTGGCACTGACCGACGATGCGGTTGCACGTTTCACAGCGTACGGCTGGCACGTGAACGATCTGGGGGAAGCAGCCGACGACCTTGACACGCTCGAAGCCGCCCTTCGCGAAGCCCAACGCGTTGACGATGCCCCTTCGCTGATTGTGTTGCGCAGCCACATCGCCCATCCCTCTCCTGATCTTACGGATTCTCCCAAAGCACACGGACTTGCCTTCGACACCGAAGAGATCGCCCGCACGAAAGAAATCATGGGGCTTGATGGCGCAGCGACGTTCCAAGTGCCGGCGGATGTCCTCGCTTTCTATCGTGAAGCAGGCGTACGCGGCGCGACTGCGCGTGCGTCATGGCAAAAATCGCTTGCAGAGCTCGACGCGAGTGTCCGGAAAGACTGGGACGCGGCCCTATCGTCAACGGGCCTGGATGGTTGGGAGGCATTGCTTCCAACTTTTGGGGTGGGCGAAAGCATTGCGACGCGCTCGGCGTCGAACAAGGTTCTTGATGCAATTGCCTCAGCACTTCCCGGTCTTGCTGTTGGTTCAGCCGATCTCACGGGAAACACTGGCGTGAAACTTGACGGAGCTGTACCGCAAGATTCGGCTACTCCAGGAGGCCGCCAAATTCACTTTGGGATTCGCGAACACGCAATGGCCGCTGCCATGAATGGCATGGCGCTCCACGGTGGAATTCTTCCCGTTGGGGGCACCTTCTTTGTGTTTAGCGATTATCTACGCCCGTCAATGCGCCTGGCCGCGCTGAGTGGAGCGAAGGTGATCTACTCGTTCACGCACGATTCGATTGGCGTGGGAGAGGACGGTCCAACCCACCAGCCCATCGAACATCTCGCGTCTCTTCGAGCCATGCCGGGGCTCCAAGTGATTCGTCCTGCTGATGCAAACGAAACCTCAGCGGCTTGGCGCATAGCAATCGACCATGACGGTCCGACGGCTTTGATTCTGACTCGACAAAACGTGCCCGTTCTCGCAGGCACGGGTTCCTACGACGATGTCGCGAAAGGCGGCTATATCGTCACCGTGGCAGGTGACGAACCGTGGCCTGATTTGGTCCTCGTTGGCACCGGTTCAGAAGTACAACTGTGTGTCGAAGCAGCGGACATTCTTTGTCGCGAAGATCTGACTGTTCAGGTGGTCTCCCTCCCGTGCTGGAGCCGCTTCGATGACCAAGACGTCGAATACCAAGAGCGGGTCATGCCACCGCACGTACCCACCTTGGCTGTCGAAGCTGGCGTGTCGTTTGGCTGGTCGCGCTATGCCGACGCATCAGTGTCACTTGACCGCTTTGGGGCATCTGCACCGGCAGCAACATTGTTTGAACAGTTCGGCTTCACCCCAGAAAACGTTGCGGAACGTGCCCGTGAACTGCTGCGTGAAATGACCATCATCGATTGACGACCACAAGGAAAGCCATGACCAAGTTGCAACGTCTTCACACCGAATTGGACCAGAGCCCCTGGCTTGACAATCTGCGGCGCGACGATGTGCGCGGCGGGGTGCTCGCCAAAATGGTTGACAATGGCGTGCGAGGCGTGACCTCAAACCCGTCAATTTTTCAAAATGCCATTGAGGGCGCAGATGCCTACGACGAACAGTTCTCGTCGCTCATTGCCGCGGGCATGACCGTGACCGACGCTTACTGGGAATTGGTGATCACCGACATCACAGAGGCCCTCGCCGTGCTTCGCCCCGTGTATGACGCATCGGCTGGGGTCGACGGTTTCGTGTCGGTTGAAGTTGCACCGGCGCTTGCCGATGACATGGCCGGGACCGTTGCGGCAGCAAAAGCCCTCCATGAGCGAATTGACACGGAGAATCTGTACGTCAAGATACCCGGCACCAAAGCAGGTGTGGCTGCCATCGAAGAAATGATCGCTGGTGGCCATGACATCAACGTGACATTGCTCTTCAGTGTGCAACGCTATGGCGAAATCATTGAGGCCTATTTGAGCGGCTTGGAGCGCTTCGCTCAAAGCGGCGGTGACCTTTCCACGGTGCAGAGTGTTGCGTCGTTCTTTGTTTCACGTGTTGATTCAGAAGTTGACAAGCGACTTGACACCATTGGCACAGACACGGCGATCGCCCTCAAAGGCAAGGCCGCCATCGCCAACGCCAAGGTTGCGTACGCGCTGTTTCTCGAACGATTTTCTGGCCCACGCTGGGATGCACTCGCCGAGGCCGGAGCCAACGTTCAGCGGCCATTGTGGGCGTCTACGTCTACGAAGAACCCGTCGTATCCCGACACGATCTACATTGACGAGCTCATAGGCCCGAACACGGTAAATACAATTCCGAATGCCACAATTGATGCGTTCGAAGATCATGGGACGCTTGCACGGACGGTTGACGAAGGACTCAATGAGGCACGAGCAACGATCGCCTCGCTTGCAGATTTGGGCATTGATCTTGAACAAGTTGCTATGCAACTCGAACGTGAAGGTGTCGAAAAGTTTGTCGTAGCGTTCGACGACCTCCTGGCCAGCTTGACCCTAAAGGCCGGAACGTTTTCGAAAGGCGGTTGAACGGTGACCTTTCCAGGGCGGATTCAAGTTGTCGACGATGTACCGCGTGCGTTTACACGTGAGGTTGTTGACGCGTTCCATAGTCGCCCAGGGCCAACTTTTTCGTTCGCCCTTTCCGGTGGGGCCACAGCACGCGCATGTTACGAGTCCCTCGCGCAATCCGGCGAACACATTGATTGGTGGAAGGTTGATTTCTACTGGGGCGACGAACGCTGCGTCCCGCACGACAACCCGGATTCAAATTATTATCTTGCGCGCGAAGCGCTCCTCGATCGCGTCGGAGCTGCGAACGCCACGCATCTGATGCGGTGTATCGAAGGACCAGAGCCCTATCAACTTCGATTGGGAGAACTTGGACACCTTGATTTCGTCCATCTGGGTTTAGGGCCAGACGGCCACACAGCCTCGTTGTTTGTTGACTCTCCTGCCCTAAGCGCCGCTCCTGGGAGACTCGTCGCAATGAACGAAGACCCTAGCGGCCGAAACCCATACCAGCGCATGACGTTGACACTCGAAGGCATCGCTCGGGCCCGACGCGTGGTTGTGACCGTTTCGGGCGCATCAAAAGCAGATGCGGTCGCCCGAATTGCGGCAGGCGACGATCTTCCGGGCGCAAGAATTGAAGCTGACGATGTACTTTGGCTCATTGACGAAGCCGCCAGAGGATCTACTCCCCTGCCTTCGTAGCGCAACCGCCTATCGCTTTGACTTTTCATTCACGTAGGTACAAGCACGATCAAAAAGTGTTTGGAGCACGTCACGCAAGTCTTGGGTTTGTTGGGCAACCGATGAACGACGCACCCGTCCACTGTCACTTTGTGCCGGCGGGGCGAGGGGTTCGCCGATCAGCAACACGACTTTGGTCGGATGAACAAACTTTGCACCTTTGGGCATGGCGGCTTCGGAGCCTCCGATGCCAACGGGTATTACCGGAACCTGCGTTTTGGCTTGAATGTACGCGACTCCGTCGAACAGTTCGGCGACCTGCTCACCAGATTGCCGGGTGCCTTCGGGAAAGATGACGAGGGGTTCGCCAGCTTGCAAGATGCGCACGCACGTCGCCAATGCATCACGATCCGGTGTACCGCGGTGCACCGGAATTGCTCCAAGCGCGATCCACAGTCTGCCGAGCGGCCCTTTCCACAATGTGTCTTTGGCCAGGTATCGCATCCGCGGAGCCCACGCCCCCGGACATGCAAGCACAAACGCAAAGTCCAGATTGGAACGATGCACAGGAGCGAGAATGAACGGCCCGGAGGCGGGAATATTTTCACGCCCGATCACTGTCACGCGAAATAGTGCTTTGCCAAGACCAATCAGAAACAGGTCAACGACCCGATACAGCGCTTTTCGTAATCGTGTGGGGGGTAAAGCGAGATCTTCTTCAACGTGAATGCGTTCATGAGCAACAGTCAGTTCATGGCCCGCGTCAGGCTGATTCACGGCACCATGTCCGCGATGGCTTCGACGACCTCATCAATGTTCATATCTGATGTGTCGAGTGTGATCGCATCTTTCGCAGTGGCGAGCGGCGACACTCTGCGAGCGGAATCGGCCGCGTCGCGACGGGCGATGTCGGCGGCAATTGCCTCGACATCGGCATTCTCGATTTCACCCGCCCGCCGTTGTGCGCGCACAATCGGACTAGCGGTGAGATAAATCTTAAGGGTTGCATCGGGGAAGACCACGGTGCCAATGTCACGCCCTTCAAGCACGCCCCCACCATGTCGTGCAACCCATTCGCGTTGGCGTGCAACGAGCACGTCTCGCACCCTTGGGTTCGCCGCCACCGTCGATACGTTTGTGGTTACTTCAGTGCTGCGTATTCGCTCGCTCACGTCCACACCATCGACTTGGGTATGACCGCCTTCCCATTCCAATGCAATCTCTGGCACCGTTTCGCTCACGGCATGCTCATCGGAAAGATCAATGTCTCGATCGATCAAACCGACGGTTAGGCCTCGATACATGGCCCCCGTGTCAAGGTATGGCACCCCAATGCGCGTGGCGAGCGTTCGCGCAATCGTTGACTTACCGGATCCTGCCGGCCCATCGATGGCGATGACATTCATTGACGTTTCATTCTCCTTGACATCGCTCGAATCATGACGACAATCGACGTAAATCTTGCCAGAAACCCGGGTACGTCTTCCCAACCACGTCGGGGTCAGCGATTACGATCCCTGGCGATCGTAAGCCAATCAACGAAAAACTCATTGCCATCCGATGATCATTGTGGGTTGCGACGGTTCCTCCACGGGGCGTACCCGGCTCGATAATGAAACCGTCTTCGGTTTGCTGCGCATGAATACCTATGTTGCGCATTTCTCCAACAACCGCGGCCAAGCGATCTGTTTCGTGACCGCGCGCAAAACCAATCCCTCGCACTCGAGTTGGCTCGTCAGCAAACACGGCAACCGCCGCTAGCGTCTGTGCCGTATCTGGCATTTCCGACAGATCAACATCAATGCCATGCGAGGCTCGACCTGCCACCGTCACTGACCCGGCCCCATGAGTGACCTGCACACCCATGCGTTGGAGCACATTGACAAACCGCACATCACCTTGGCATGACGAGGTGTCAACACCCTTGACGGTAACTTGACCCCCGGTGATCGCTGCGGCAGCCCAAAAATAGGTGGCAGCTGTGGCATCGGCTTCGATGAGGACGTTGCGGCCTACAAGTCCGCCGTGGTCTACTCGAATTGTGTTGCTGTCAGTTTGCGTGACCTGACCTCCGAAATTGCTCAGCATCTGCATGGTCATAGTGACAAAAGGTCGCGCTACCGAGCCATCGAGGCCTGTCACGGTAAGACCTTCTTTCATTGATGGAGCGCTGAGCAACATCGCCGACAAGAATTGGCTTGACGCGGTTGCATCAACGGCAACCGTGCCACCGCGAAGATTTGAGCCATCGACACGCAACGGCAAGCACCCGTATTCTTGAAGTTCATCAATGTGCACACCAAGCGCGCGCAACGCGTCAACAATTGGGCCCATCGGACGTCGCCGCAATGGCTCATCACCGTCAACAATGATCGGTTGCCCACTAACCGCAGCCAACGGCAACACGAAACGCGAGGTTGTGCCCGATAGCCGCGCATTGACTCGCTTGACTTCGTGATTGGGCGATGGCTGAATTGGGCAAACCCGAATCATTGCATCACCTCTGTCGATGGTTGCACCGAGAGCCTCAAGTGCACCAAGCATTGCCAGCGAATCATCCGCGATCAATGGGTTCTGCACTGTTGAAGATCCCGACGCTTGCGCGGCGAGGATAAGCGCCCGATTGGTAAGGCTTTTCGATCCGGGGGGAACAATGGTCGCGTGAGGAGCCCGCGAAAGAGGTTCAATTGTGAATAATTCGGATGTCACGTCGCGGACTCGGGTTGCATCGTCACTCGGTATCGTGCATCGGTGAGTGCCGCGCACAAGGCGTTCGCGTCGTCTTCGCGCACACCGAGGATTGCGACACCTCCGGCACCGGCAGCGACGTCAATGGTGGCAACCGATTCAAGGTTGATGCCGAACTCAGTTGCAAGGGCGGCGACTGCAGCGAGCGCACCGGGCTCGTCGGGGATTCGCACCCGGACTTCACAACGACTCACATCACGAGGTCCTTGCGTGGGCAAGTTTTGACGCACTAACTGTGCTTCGTGCAAGGTCGCGGATAGGGCTTCCGAGTCGCCGTTTGCGATGCAATTACGTAAGTGCTGCAACTCATGGGTTAGCTCATCGAGCGTGGAGAGGATCGCGTCACGGTTCTGGGCACACACGCCCGGCCAGATGTTTGGATTTCCTGCCGCGATACGAGTCATGTCGCGAAATCCGCCGGCGGCAAGTCGCAGCAATGCTCGATGCTGTTCCGCTTTACGGCCGGCAACTTGAACGAGGGCTGCTGCAGTGAGATGCGGAACATGGGAGACCACCGCGACAAGTGCATCGTGTTGCACGGCCTCCATGGTGAGTGCTTGTGCTCCAAGGTCGACCACGAGCGAGCGCACAAATGCGAATGCTTGGTCACTCGTTGTTCGTGATGGACACAACACCCAGGCGGCACCATGAAAAATGTTGCCATCCGCCCCTTCGAGACCGAGCTGCTCTGAACCAGCCATGGGGTGGCCGCCAAGGAAGCGTGGATCGCTAATCGCGTTAACGATTGACGCTTTCACACCACCCACGTCGGATACGACAGCGTTTTGACATTGTGCGAGCGCACGCTGTGCTTGCTCGACAATTCGGGGAACCGGTGTCGCAATGACGACGAGATCACTTGTCGGGTCGAGCCCGATGTCGTCACATGCGCCAATAGCAATTGCGCTTTCTACAAGACCAGGCGCACTGTCATCTCCACAAACGTGCCATCCAATTTCACGTAGGGCGAACCCGACAGACGCACCAATGAGACCGGTTCCGATAATTGTTGCTCTGGGCTGATGCGGGGCCTTCATTTCGGCAGGTCGTCACGCAGCGACGTCGCACCACGTAGGTACACATGATGGAGTTCGCTGCGAGACCGATTTGTTTGCAAATGGATCAGTACCCGAATGCACTTCGACGTTGCACCAACAATGTCAAGCTCGCGTGCACAAAGCAGCGGAACGTCTCCGAGCCCGAAGGCCCGTGCTGATGCGGCTGGAAATTTAGCGTGTAAGTCGTCGGTTGCGGTCAAGATAATGCTCACGACATCAACGTGATCGATTTCGTTTCGGGCGAAAATTTCACCGAAAAGCTCAACGACTGCGTCATCAATTGCTTCGGCGGTATCAACGTCAACGGTTGTGGCTCCTCGAAGCGCACGCATTGTCGGGGTCACGAATCAGATGCTATCGGTGCGGGGGTAGTGTTCGATATTGCTCGTTCCAGTTCATGGATTTCGTCGAGGCTCAGTACCCGCCAGGCACCGGGAGCGAGGCTGGTGTCGGTGATGGGCCCAATTCGGGTTCGGACAAGCCGTTGTACCTCTCCCCCGACTGCGGCAACCATGCGACGGATCTGACGATTCCGACCTTCGTGAATCACCATGCGCAAAAGATTTGGTCCAGGCGTCGACACTTTTGCTGGTGCCGTGCGACCGTCGTCAAGTTCAACGCCTTGGCGCAGCCTCCGTAGTGCTTGAGGTCCAAGCGTCCCCGAATATTGCACGAGATATTCTTTGGGAACCCCAAATGATGGGTGGGTGAGCTGCTGGGTGAGCATTCCGTTGTTGGTGAGAAGCAGCAGTCCTTCGCTGTCACGGTCGAGCCTGCCTACCGGAAACACTCGGGGCTCTTGTGGCACGAGGTCAACGACAACCGCACGCCCGTGGGGGTCTGAAGCCGAAGAAAGTACGCCGGCAGGCTTATTAAGTAGATAATGAACAAGGCCAGGGGCAACGCTTACCCGTATTCCATCAACTTCAATTCGTGCCTGAGCCGCATCCACCCGCATACCGAGATGCGCAACGCGCCCATCGACACAGACAAGTCCGTCTTCAATAAGCTCCTCGCATCGCCTACGACTTGCGATCCCGGCCGCCGCTAAGACTTTTTGCAGCTTCTCCGTGTCACTGTTCATCGCCATCTTCGTCATTTGATGCGGGCACTTGTGGTTCGTCAGGCAGGGCTCGAAGTCCAGTCTCAAGTGCTTCGACAATGTTGGCGTCGGGGATGAACTCAGCGAGTGGAGGCAGTTCATCAAGCGTGTCGATGCCCAACTTGGATGCGAAAAGTTTGGTTGTGCCGTACATGACGGCCTGACCGGGCCCGTCGTCACGACCGACCTCAGCAATATACCCACGCTTCTCTAGGGTGCGAACGACGCCATCAACGTTCACGCCGCGAATTGCGGCAACTTGTGCACGAGAAATGGGTTGCTTATACGCAACAATCGCGAGCGTCTCAAGCGCCGCAGTTGAGAGTCTGGCCGACCGGCCATGCAATGCAAACCGTTCAACGTAAGCAGACAGGTCGGCGTGGCTCTGGTAGCGGTAGCCTCCTGCGACACGGACCAATTCAAAACCTCGATCCTCCCGCTCATAGCTCTGTGCGAGTTCGGCACTGAGTTCTTCGACTTGCGCAACAGAAATTTCAAGGAGCTGCGCAAGGAGCTGGGGTTCGACGGGCTCTTCTGCCACCATGACGACCGCTTCAAAACCGCGCCGGGTCTCGTTGGTGGTCATCAGCCGTCGTAGGTGTCGACGAGTTCGTCAGCGGGGCGCCACTTGGGGCGCCAAATCGAATCGTTGTCGTCATCTTCGCCTCGCCAGGTAATGACGATGTCCCCGAACATTTCGGCTTGCACGAGGTCAACTTGGTCTTGTTTGAACAGTTCCAATATGGCCAAGAACCGAACGACAATCTCGAGTCGAGTCGTAAACGATGCGGTTAGCGTCCGGAAACTGATCGAACCGACGCGACGAACTTCATCGCCAATTTCGACGACGGCTTCGGCCACACTCGCCCGGATTGGTGCGACATGATCAAGTTGAATAGTCGGAACGGGCTTTGGACTCAACGCCCGCAAGTACGCGTCTCGAAGTTTGTCGAGGGTCACCCCGATCATGGGATCGGGTGCGAGCTCAGCGAAGCGTTCGTCAAGGCCAACTTCACGGGGCAGTGACTGGGATGCAATCTCACTGAGCCGTGCGAGTTCTGCGGCGGCGTCTTTGAACGTCTTGCATTCAACAAGGCGTGCAAGGAGGAGATCGCGTTCAGACCAGATCGCTAACTCTTCATCAAGGGTGAGCGGTTCATCAACCGGGAGTAACCGGCGGGCTTTCAATTGCACAAGAGTTGCTGCGATGAGCAAGAACTCGGTGGTGAGTTCAAGGTCAACCTGCTCCATTGCTTTGACATGGTCGACAAATCGATCAACGATGCGCGCGACCGAAATTTCATAGAGGTCAACTTCTTCCTTGAGGATCAGATGCAGCAATACATCAAGTGGACCCTCAAACGCTTCGCAATGCACGTCATATGCCACGTCGACAACCTTAGCGCAGTCAAGTTGCACGCTTGTGATTTGCAGTTACCGATACCGGGCAAACCGAAACGTGTCGCTTCAAAGTGCGGTTCAACAGCACGTTGAAGCGACACGTTCCACTCAATCTGGCCAAAGGCGTCGATCAATGTCAGCCAGTAAAGGTCGGGCGGGCCTGCACTGCAGTTGCAGGGGCAACTGGCGCGGGAATTTCCGTTGTGGGCGCCATCGTTGTGGTTGGAGCGACCGTCGTAGAGGTCGTCACCTGCGCCGCTTCGACACGAAATGGCACGTTTTGTGGTGGCGTTTCGCCTTCAGATTGGCATTCGGCGTTGACGGTGTATTCGCCCGCTTCGGTATCTGCCGGGATATTCATCGTCCAATTCCAATTAGATCCGTCGAGTGTGATTCGCTCATCGACAATCGATGTGACCTCGGCGGGATCGTTGCCACTTATTGTGCCCGGGTACAGGCCAACAACAACCGCGTCGCCATAGCAGTTTCCGCTCACATCAACTGATGTTCCTGCAGGAGCAGACGTTTGAGACACCGAAAGCTGTGGCCCGCCTGCCATTGACATGGGTGCCAAAAGGGTGAGGGCCGTTCCGGATACTGCGAAAACGCTGATGCCAACGCGCAACTTTTGCTTGATACTGATCATGGTATTCCGCTCTTTCGTAACGATGGCGGGAGCAATTTCCCGCCCTTGTACATTACTCTGCCCCAACCTGGCGAAGTGTGCCGCTGCAAAGAGCTGGGTAACAACACTTTCTCCGACACGTTCCGTTACAAAGTAGTTTTTGTGCATGGCACGAGTTTTTTCTGGCATGCAGCCCAGCGGCGATCCCCATCTTGGCAATCTGCTTGGCGCGGTTGCGCTTTGGGTTGACGAAGCGCAAAATGCCGACAGCTTGTTTTGTGTGGTGGACCTTCACGCGATCACATTCCCTCAAGATCCCGCAGATTTGCGTCGCCGCACCCTTGATCTCGCCGCAACGTTTTTGGCGATGGGCCTTGACCCAGATCAAACCACTCTTTTTGTGCAAAGTCACGTGTCGGCACACCGGGAACTCGCTTGGCTCATGGAGTGCACCGCATCGTATGGCGAGTTGCAGCGCATGACACAGTTCAAAGACAAATCGTCGCGCGGCGAGTTCGTTTCGGCCGGGATTCTCACGTACCCCGCGCTCATGGCCGCAGACATTCTCGCCTATGACACCGACCAGGTGCCCGTTGGGGACGACCAGCGCCAACATTTAGAACTCACTCGCGACCTCGCCATTCGGTTCAATAGCCGCTACGGCGATGTCTTTGTGGTGCCCGAGGGTATCTATAGAGCCTCCGGTGCTCGCATCATGGACTTACAGCACCCCGAACGCAAGATGTCTAAGTCATTGGATTCTCCGCAAGGAACGGTGATGCTTTCAGACGATGAAGCAACCATTGCGAAGAAATTCAAGCGTGCCGTGACCGACAGTGACAGCGACGTCCGCTTTGATCCAGCGTCCAAACCGGGCGTCTCCAATCTCTTATCAATTTTGGCCGCCTGCACAAACGAAAAGCCCGAGAAGCTCGCCCATGACTACACCCGATATGGCGATCTGAAGACGGCGGTCGGTGAAGCAGTCATTGCGTTCTTAGCACCGGTGCGCGCCAGGCACAACGAGCTCATTGACGATCCCGCATTCGTGTTTGACGTACTTGCAAACGGCGCACGACGAGCGACAAACATTGCCGAAGTCACGCTCAAGCGAGCACAGGACGCAATGGGTTTTCTCGCTGCCGCGAAATCTTGAACGCTGTGCCTGCCATTTCGATCTACGCTTGAGGCCATGTCCACTTCGGATCAACATGACCAGGCTCGAGCAATGCTCACCGCGCTACGCGCTGAACTCGTGACGCGTAACGAAGAGCTGTCGATAACCGCGAACGACCCACTGGCGTACGACGACAACTTCGCCGATTCCGCACAAGTCACCGCGGAGCTCGGCGAGAATCAGATCATGATCGCCACCAACACCGAACAACTTGATGACATTGACGCGGCACTTGCACGCCTTGACGCAGGAACGTACGGCATCTGCGATCAGTGTGGTGGCCCAATTGGAGACGCACGTCTCGAGGCAATGCCGGTCGCACGATTTTGCATCGACCATGCGTAAGCAAACGTGAGCGCCGTTCATTTGACCAAGCGCTTCTTTGGTTCGCTCGTGCCCGTCGGCCCAAGGAAAGCGAACGACCTCTGGGCACGCTCGCACCTCAGTGACGCTGAGATCCGCCTGTGGAATCGTATGCAACGTGTTGATCGCCGACACGCGGTCGGAGTCGCGCGACGCGTGAACAACGCACTCAACGACGATGCAACGGCACCAATCATGGCCGCAGCGCTCTTGCATGATGTGGGAAAGTCGGTCGCTCAACTCGGCGTGTACGGACGGGTAGTCGCCACACTTTCCGCCAAAGTCGCGGGCCGTGAAATGGCGGAAGCTTGGACGCAAACTCGCGGCTTCACCAGACGCGTCGGGCTGTACCTTGAACATCCACGCTTGGGCGGTGACCTATGTGAACTCGCTGGTAGTGACCCGCTGACTGTGGCTTGGGTACGTGAGCACCATCTTCCACCTGAACAATGGACGGTCGCTGCTCGTATTGCTCAATCGCTAAAAGACGCGGACGACGACTAGTCGTTTAGCGTCTCGCACGTGGGTGTGCAGACTCCCACACCGCAAACAGTCGTTCCGTCGACACTTTGGTGTAGATCTGTGTCGTCGAAACCGAGGCATGTCCAAGAAGTTCTTGAACGGTCCGGATATCTGCTCCGTGGTCAAGGAGGTGCGTCGCACAACTGTGACGTAATACGTGAGGAGTGCAACGATCTTCGATGCCAGCACGGACCGCATACCCTCGCACTATGCCCCACACACCCTGACGGGTGAGCCGGGCACCTCGACGATTCACAAACACCGCGCCATCGTCTTCTCGGCGCCCGCCAGGTTTACGCAATGATCCACGTACGTCAGGGTCGAGCCACGCAACAAGGGCATCTTTTGCCATGCGCCCAATCGGAACGACACGCTCTTTCGAACCTTTCCCCATGACGCGCATCATGCGCTCTGCCAGATCGATGTCGGCAAGGTTTAACGAAGCCGCTTCGGAGATCCGCAACCCCGATCCGTACATGACTTCAAGAATTGCCCGGTCCCGAAGAATCATCGGCCCCTCCCCCACAACCGCGTCAAAGAGTTGTGACACGTCCGATTCGCTCAACGCTTTGGGCAAGCCAACAGGAGCGGCCGGGACCTCAAGGAAGTGAGCCGGATCCGAATCAAGCAGTTCTTCATCATGTAAGAAGCGATAGAGCGACCGCACGGCAACCGTTCGACGTTTCTGCGTTGCCGCAGCGAGATCACTGCTCTGCAAGAACGAGACATAGGCGACGAGATCCGCTTCTGCGACCGCATCCCAGTCGCAGGCTACCGACGCAAGGTAGCGAAAATACGCGTCAAGGTCGCGCCGATACGCAGCCAAAGTTGAA
>CAZJAZ010000002.1:0-4616 GCA_964544305.1 uncultured Iamiaceae bacterium
CCCCCGAACAATTTCGTGATGTGCCAGTCAGAATTGCCTTTGCGCTTGTCAAGACTCCATTTTCGTCGAACCGCAGCGCGCTTGCCCCACCCCCACCAAGGGCAACCTCCGAGTTCACCACGTATATCCATCCGCCATCACCGGCGTCAAAACAGGCCCCTCCATCTGGCGACGAGGGCCAAACAAGACTCGGTCCCGTTGTGGCAACGCTTTGTCCGACGACGGCAAGCTTTCGTGACGAGAAGCCATTGGGCAATAAGAGACCATTCTCATCGGGGACACTCCTAAGTTCGCCGTAAATGCTGGCTGGCTTCGATTCGCATCCGCTCAGAAAACTTGGAACGGCTACAGCTATCCCGCCAATAATTCCGGCTTTGAGAAATGACCGTCGAGATGTTGTCGTCTGATGTGCCCGCGCTGATTCAGAATGCATCCCATCGTTTCGGCGGATTCGAGCCGCACATTGAATGCACGCTGTCGTTACAGGTATGTTCCTGGGCGCTGATCGGGGGTCGGCGGAGCGGTCGCGCCGGGCCCAATTTGGTGGCGCATCTGATCGAGTTGTTGTCGTGCAACCATCTGTTGGGCGAACAGCGTCGCCTGAATACCGTGGAACAAGCCTTCGAGCCATCCCACAAGTTGCGCCTTTGCCACCACGAGTTCTGCCCCAGTTGGCGTGTCTGTGGCTGCAAAAGGCGACACCAAGCGGTCAAGTTCGCTTCGTAAGTCGTCCGATAGTGCGGAACCAAGTTCAGTGACCGAGTGATCGTAGATCTCACGCAGGCGCTCACGTGCTGGTTCGTCAAGTTCTAACGTGCGGACTTCCTCTAAGAGCTGTTTGATCATCGACCCAATGCGCATCACTTTGGCTGGCTCTTGCACCGCCTCTTGCACGTCTGCACTGTCATCCACAGACACCTCTCCCCCAGGGCCGTCAACGACTTGGGGTTTGGGCAACTCTTGGGCCGCGTCAACGTCGCTCATCATTTCCTCTCTCATTCATTTGGCTCATCAGCTATCAGCGTACGCGAGAAGTGGCACGCGCATTTCCTGTGGTGTCACCGAACCGTGTCTTCCAATAAGTGGAAATGGTCCGCTGTCTTGGGGGTCATGGAATGAAACCGGGTCCCGAGCAACGAGTGCGACATCACCGAGACGACGGGCAATCGCCGCGTTCATATTGGGGCCAAGCCAGGCATCCTCGATGACCTGTTCACGCGTCACCACCCAAGCCACATTGCTATGGGCTTGCGCTGTTTCAAGTAACGCGCTCGTTCGGCCTGAACGAGCGTGTAACCAACGAAATCGACCTTCACCGGACTGCATCGCCAGATGCGGCATGATCGAATCATCGAGCGCAATCTGATCGGCACCCACTTCTACCTGACCGTGATCAGCGGTCACTGCCAACGCCGCCCCAGTGGGCAATAGCGCACAGAGGTCACGAACGATTCGATCCACAAAGCTCAGCTCCGCGTCGTAATAGTGACCGAGTCCATATTCATGGGCGACCTTGTCAAGACCTTCGTAATAGACATAGATAAACGGTTCGCCAGCTCGAAGGAGATTTTCAACTTCGACCAACAACGTTGAAATCATGCGGTAGCCGTGTTGACGGGTGCTGCGAAGATGTGCTCGCGTAAAGCCAGACTTGGCGAACTCGCTCCGCGTGACAATCGGTGGCCGTTGCGAAAGAAACGGTTCATGGGGCTGAATCTCTTCTGGCAGGTAGGTTCGCCTCGCGTCACCTTCTCGTGTATTCCAGCGCAAGATGTTCAACACCTCACCGCCGACGGCTGTGCGGTAACCAACGATTCCGTGAGACGCGGGGCTTAGCCCGGTTGCAATGCTCGTTAGCGCACATGCGGTTGTTGATGGGGCAACGGTGTGAATCCACTCTCCTTGGAATGATGACAGCGTTGGCGCGAGCGATCGACGTGTGTCGAACTGCAGCCATCCCAAACCATCGACGACAAACAAGACCACTTGGTCAGCATGGGCGAGCACCGGTGGAAACCATGCGGGAGGGTCGCCGAACAATCCAGGAATCACATTGGAAACACATGCGCCGCCGTAATCGGGCAAGTCAAGTGACTGAGCGTGGGCATCGTCATCCATGGCAATATCGACGCTAGTCTCTTGTCACAAACGCGACTCCACCGTGGCCACGAATTCGCCGGGCGACGCCTTCTGTCGCCGGAACCCATACGATAGAGCCATGCGTGTCTCAACCCGAGGTGATTATGCCTGTCGAGCATTGCTCTCGCTTACTTTGCATGATGCCGATGGTCCCACGTCGGTGAAAGACATCGCGCAACGAACCGGGCTCCCCCAACCGTATTTGGAGCAGATTCTTCTGTCGCTCAAAGGCGCTGGCTTGGTTCGATCCAAACGAGGAGTTGGTGGCGGCTACGTGCTGGCACGCGCCCCTCAAGAGATCACGTTGGCTCAAGTTGTATCTGCCGTTGACGGACCAATCGTGGTCGGTGACTTTGGCGAACCGCACACCAATGGGTCATGCGACCACGAAGGCCAATGCGTGCTGCTCTCAATTTGGGCGGGGGTCGGCGAAACGATGCGACGGCTCCTCGAAGAGTCCAGCCTTGCCGATATTGCTGCGATTAGCCGTGGCGAGGCACCCTGGCCGAACTAGTGCCGTGTCAGGCAAGATTGGCTACCTGACGCGGCACTCGTTTCCATTGGTGTACTAGGCGCTCAGTTGACTCAAGGCCGTCGCGAGATCATCGGGCAATGCGGCAGAAAACCCCAATTCTTCCCCCGAAGTGGGATGAACAAATGCGAGCGCACGTGCGTGGAGAAACGGTCGCTCAATTGGTAACGACGCCGCTGAACCCCCGTAGCGCACGTCTCCGACCACCCCGTGACCAATAGCCGACAGGTGGACACGAATTTGATGCGTTCGGCCAGTCTCAAGCACACATTGAAGTGTGGCGCACACGATCGGATCCGTGAATCGCTCGAGGACCTCGTAGTGCGTGCGTGCGTCTTTCCCTCGTTGGGTTACCGCCATCAACGTAGGGTCGCGTGACGACCGACCAATCGGTGCGTCAATCACACCGTGGATCGCTTCAGGGTGTCCGTGAACCAGGGTGATGTACTCACGATGAACTTGGCGCTGCGCAAGCGCGCTCACCAGAAACTCATAGGCCGCAATCGTGCGCGCAACCACCATGAGACCTGACGTCCCCTGGTCAAGTCGATGCACAATACCTGGTCGCATTGGTTGACCAACGCCGCCAATTTCAGGGAAACGAGCAAGGAGCCCGTTGACCAATGTGGCATCGCGATGTCCTGCCCCTGGATGGACCACAAGCCCAGCTGGCTTGTTGACAACGATCACATCGTCATCAACATGCACCACTCCAAAGTGAACCGATGCGTCGCCAAGTGGCCGATCGTCCACCGTGTCTGGCTGATCAACTACAAGATCTGCATCTGCAACAAGGCGCATCGACCGGCCACGCTGAATGTTCCCGTTCACGATGACGCGCCCATTGTCAATCCACTGGGCGGCCTGAGCACGACTGCAACCGGTGATCATGGCCACGATCCGGTCAAGGCGCTGCCCTGACAACGCTGCCGGAACCGTCTCGTGCACAATCACGGCGTCGAAGTTTCGTTTGCCTCATCGTCCACAGGTGCAAACACTGCCATCACGCCAAGCAGAATTGCCCCCGTCGTAATTGCCGCGTCGGCCACGTTAAAGACCGGCCACCATTGCAGATCAATCCAGTCCACGACCGCGCCTTGCAAGAAGCCGGCCCCATTCGTACGAAAAGCGCGATCAGCCAAATTGCCGAGTGCGCCACCGATGATCATGCCACTTGCGATCACCGCGGTGCGGCCTTGCACAAAACGCATGGTTCGCAATACCACCACCACGATGACAACTGCGACCAGCGCGATCACCGGACCAATCCCCTTGCCCGAAAGCAAGCTAAACGCCGCGCCCGTATTGTGCGTTACCAAGAAGCGCAGCGAGCCGACAATATCTCTGGGCTGATCCACAAATGATGCAAGCGCCCATGTTTTTGTGAGTTGATCAAGCGCGATGACAATCACCACGACAATCAATGCAATCAGGTCATCTTTGCGACGAGACTTCAACGGCTGGTCAAGCCCCCGGTCTTGAATTCGACTCGCTCCCGTGCCCAAGGAATCACTTCAAGACGTTCTTTGGGAATTGGTGTTCCCGAAACTTCACAGATGCCGTACGTTCCAAGGTCAAACTTTGCGAGCGCGTGGTCAATGTCAGCCACAGCGTTGAGCGCTTGGGCAGACAATGCAAGATCTCGCTCACGTTCAACGTTCAAGGTGTCGCCTTCACCCGATTCTTCGTCGAATTGCACATCACCGGATTCAAAGTCGGCAACTAACGAGTCCGCTTCGGCTTTCAAGTTACGCGACTGTCGTTCGTAGGTTGCGCGTTCTTCAAGCAAGGCTTTGTGTTGCTTGGCAAGGAAGGTCGCGGAAAACGACGGCTTCTTTGGAGCCGCTTTCTTTGGCGTGACTTTCGACGCCGTGGCCTTCTTCGCCGGGGTCTTCGACGCCGTGGCCTTCTTCGCCGGGGTCTTCGACGCCGTGGCCTTCTTCGC
>CAZJAZ010000002.1:4716-148819 GCA_964544305.1 uncultured Iamiaceae bacterium
TCTTCGACGCCGTGGCCTTCTTCGCCGGGGTCTTCGACGCCGTGGCCTTCTTCGCCGGGGTCTTCGACGCCGTGGCCTTCTTCGCTGTGGTCGACTTCTTTGCAGCCATCGTGGATGCTCTCCAACTCGTGGGCAAAATGGTGCCGGATAATAGGCCACGAAGAGGTGAAAAGGCAACCGACCCAACTCGTTCGGGGAAAATCGCCACGTTCTTCTAGTCTTTGAACCCATGGAGTTCAAACCCGTCGATGCCAATCTCGACCTCGTTGCGATGGAACATCAAATCCAGTCACAGTGGCGTGAGAACAACATCATCGAACGTGTGGCGGACCTTCGGAGCGATGGAGATCCCTGGATCTTTTACGAAGGGCCCCCAACGGCAAATGGCAAACCTGGGCTCCATCATGTCTGGGCCCGCGCGTTCAAAGACCTCTTCCCCCGTTTTCAAACCATGCGTGGCAAGTGGGTTCCTCGCAAGGGTGGCTGGGATTGCCACGGGCTTCCCGTCGAGTTGGAAGTCGAAAAAGCTCTTGACTTACACTCCAAACGAGAAATCGAAGCTTTCGGAATCGGCGAATTCAACAAGCAATGTCGCCAAAGTGTTGTCCGTTACGTCGATGACTGGAAAGCCTTGACCGAGCGTGCTGGTGTATGGATTGACACCGACGACGCATATTGGACTCTCGATAACACCTACATTGAATCAGTCTGGTCGCTCATTCGTACGATGTGGGACCGCGGCTTGCTCTATGAGGGACATCGCGTCGTCCCCTATTGCGGACGTTGCGGCACTGCTTTGTCTTCTCATGAAGTAGCGCAGGGATACAAAGACGTCGAAGACCAATCGGTCTATGTCCGTTTCCCCGTATCCGAAGGGAGCGACACGGTACGCGGCGCTGATTTGGTGGTGTGGACGACAACGCCTTGGACCTTACTTTCCAACACCGCGGCGGCGGTCGGCGCTGATATCGACTACGTCCGCATCAAAACGGGCAACGACGGCCCTCAGGCAAGCCGCGACCTCATCATGGCTGCCGCCGCCCACCACCGGCTATTCCCCGAAGCGACGGTTGTTGCAAAGTTTTCCGGTCATGACCTCGTTGGAACTCGTTACACACGTCTGTTCAACGACGTAGACGTTGCACACATCACCAAGGATGGCTGGCGGGTCGTCAGCGCAGACTTCGTCAGCACAGAAGATGGTTCAGGCATTGTGCATATTGCACCGGCTTTCGGCGCAGATGACGCGGCCGTCGCCATGGCCGAAGATCTACCGGTGATCAACCCGGTTAACGAGAAGGCAGAATTTGACGACTCGGTCGCGCGTTTTGCCAACCGCTTCGTCAAAGACGTTGATCAAGAGATCATCAATGATCTCCGTGAATCAGGCCAACTCATTGAGCAAGTTCCCTATGTTCACTCCTATCCACATTGTTGGCGATGCTCAACACCGTTGGTTTACTGGGCCAAAACGTCGTGGTTCGCACGCACGTCAAATCGCCGAGAAGATCTCGTCGCACAGAATGAGACCGTCTCTTGGCATCCTGAGCACATCAAACACGGGCGTTTTGGTCGCTGGCTCGAAGGCAATATCGATTGGGCGCTTTCGCGAGATCGGTATTGGGGTACGCCGTTGCCGATTTGGCGCTGCTCCAACGGCCACGACACCTGCATCGGGTCGGTGGAACAACTCGCCGAACGTGCGGGAACGGATCTGTCGGACCTCGATCTTCATCGCCCCGCCGTCGATGCAATCTCCATTGTCTGCGATCACGACGGCTGCGACGCTCAAGCGCAACGCATTGAACCGGTCCTTGACGCATGGTTTGATTCAGGCTCAATGCCAACTGCACAGCATCATTTTCCATTCGAAGCTGAAGTTGATTTTGATCGTGTCTATCCCGCAGATTTCATCTGCGAAGCCATCGACCAGACTCGAGGTTGGTTCTATTCACTCCTCGCGGTGAACACCCTCGCATTGGATCGTGCACCCTATCGAAATGTCGTGTGCCTCGGACACATAGTCGACGAGGACGGTGCCAAGATGTCCAAGTCAAAAGGCAACATCATTGATCCATGGACAATCTTTGACTCGGTTGGTGCCGATGCACTGCGCTGGTATTTCTTCGCGGCAGGCCAGCCCTGGTCTCCCCGGCGAGTATTCACCGATGGCATAAACGAAACCACCCGTCGAACGCTGCTCACCGTCTGGAACTGTGTCAGTTTTTTCACGACCTATGCGAACCTTGATCAGTGGGTTCCCGACCTTCCTCTCGGACATGCTCCTGCCTCGGCCCATATCCTCGATCGTTGGATACTCGGCGAACTTGACCGCTGCACCGAAGAAGTCACTGAACGCCTCGAGAACTTTGATGCACTCGGCGCGACCGAATCACTCAGCCGGTTCGTTGATGACCTATCGAATTGGTACATCCGTCGGTCACGCCCACGCTTTTGGAACACCAAAGACTCGTCTGCTCATGCGACTTTGCATCACTGCCTCACCGTTACGTCACAACTTTTTGCCCCGTTCTGCCCCCATTTCGCCGATGCGATCTGGCACGCATGCACCGCAATCGTTGAAGGTGCCCCACCCTCTGTGCATCTCACTGACTGGCCTACGCCACAAGCTTCCTATGATGCGAAAGCGGCCCAACGGATGGATGCGGTTCGGCGACTTGTGGGTCTTGGGCGAGCAGCGCGTAGCGACGCGTCCGTAAAGGTTCGTCAACCGCTACGTTGTGCTTACGTTCTCTTTGACGGCGTCGAGCTTGACGAAACGCTACGTGCCGAAATCGCCGATGAACTCAACGTTTCTGCCATTGAACAAGTGGACACGCTCACCGGCCTGTTGTCGTGGTCGCTACTCCCGAATTTTTCGAAGCTCGGGCCCCGTCTTGGAAAGCAAGTGAATGAGATCAAGCAGGCGTTGGCCAGCGCGGATGGCAATCTGTTGCGTGACGAGCTTGACGCAACCGGGACGATCACCATTGCGGGTGTTGTCCTGCAAGCCGACGAAGTTGAACTTCGGGCTACAAGTCACGAAGCATTCGCTCTCCATGAAGAGAACGGATGGGCGGTTGCCCTCGATCTCGTACTCGATGACGAATTGCGGCGAGCAGGGCTCTCGCGCGAGTTCATTCGTGCCTTCAACGAAGAACGGAAACGTTTGGATCTCGCTATTTCGGATCGAGTCCAGATCGCCGTTGTCATTGACGCAGACGACTTGGTTGCTGCTTTCGACCACGATCACGACCTCATTGCGGCCGAGACACTTGCGGTCGATTTGAACCGTGTCGCCGAACTTGACGAGGCGCCAACGGTAGAAATCGGCGGTCAGGCCGTCAAGGTTCGAATTGTCAAGGTGTAGCGGTTAGCGGTCCCGCTCTGGCCCAAGTGGCTCGTCTTCGTCCATCGCACGACGCAATTCCGCCAAGAACGCTTCGTCGCTTTCTTCCTCAAAGCGTGCTGCCGCCACCGGTTGGGTGTGTGGGCCCTGATCACCACGTTCTGGAGATGCGCTGCGCCAATCACGAGTGCCTGCAGAGTCAAAGAGTTGTCCCAGCGATTCTGTCGCCGTATTGCTTCGTTTTGGCAACTCGTTCGTTTGCGTCTCGGAGAATTCCTCGACCTCAACTTCAACGGGTGTGTCAACGGCCACGTCCGCTTCCACGTCGTCGTGAACCACCGGGGCCGTTTGCGGCTCTATGGCGCCATTCTCGATGCCTTCAGGTTCGACGTCGGATTCGACCAAGGTTTCTTCTTCGGGCAGCGGCGAGGGATCGTCGCTGCGGTTTGACTCAGTCGCAATCTCGACCGGTTTAGCTTCGGCCGGGTCCTTCTCAAGTTCCGCGTTCCGTTGCGGCAAAACTTGGTCGTCATCAATCGCGACTTCGCTCAATTCTGGCACTGCTTGAGGGCTAAATGACTTTGGATCGTCCACAAGTCGTCGCAACACTTGAATCGTTTCACGGACTCGAGCACGTTCGTTTCCTAGGTAACGTTCCAAGACCACCGTGTCGTTGCGCATCTGCTCACGGAGAGCCTCAAGTTCACGAACTTCATGGAGCAACTTGCCACGTGCTTCATCTCGAAGTCGAGCCGCATCGTCTCTCGCCGCTTGCGTTTCACTCGATGCACGAGTATTCGCTTCATCAACAATCGCTTTCGCCTGCTCATGGGCTTCACGAATTGCTGCATCAGCGGTTCGCTGGGCCAGAACAAGAGTCCGACGCAATTCGTCGTTCAAGGCGTCATCATCAGATATTGGAGCTTCCGCGGTTACCGGAGCAACTTTGGCTTCGACCTCTTGGACCGGTTCTTCAATAGGCGCGGGTTCTGGTTCGGTGGCGACTGCGGGGACTGGTGAGCGCGAAACACTGGTCGGATCCGCTTCCAAATCACTCAATCGCGCTTCTGCGGTCTTGGCACGGTTAATAGCTTTGCCCAACTGGGTTTGCAGCTGTCCGACCGCAACAGCCACACGCTCAAGAAAATCGTCAACTTCGTTCCGGTCGTACCCTCGATAGGCGATCCGGAAATCGATCTCGTCAGTCAAGAGTTGGGGAGTCAGTTCCATGACCGCCAAGTTTACTGTGATGCCCAGCGTTGCGATTATCCAAGCACCAATCCACGTAAGAACAACACCGCAAGTAACACGATGAGCGGGGCCGGGTCGATGAGTCCCATTGACGGCATCGCGCGACGCAACGGGATAACCAGCGGATCGGTTGCGCGCAGTAGAAACCGTTGCACACGAGCAGGCACGCCACCGCTACGCAACGGAAACCAACTGAGCACCATCATCGCAACAATCCCAATTGCGTAAATCCCGAGGAGAGATCCGACGATCTGATTGATCAGCCCGGGTTGTGATGCGTTGTTCATCGATCGGAGAAATCGCGCTCCTGCAGGCGGCGGCGCTCCTCTGCCGATACTTCAACGTCGGTCGGAGTCAACAAATAGACCGAGTTTGCGACCTTCTCCATTTGTCCTCCAATGCCGTAACACAATCCGCTGGCAAAATCGATGAGCCGGCGTGCGAGATCTCGGTCTGCATTTTGGAGGTTCATGATGACCGGCTGACTGCCCTTGAACTTGTCCGCCAGTTCTTGCGCGTCGTTAAACGAGACTGGCGTCACCGCATGGGGCTTCGCATTTGCGGCGACCGGAACAGGACGAACCACCGGGGTGGGTCGCAGCGTCGTCTCCGATCGCACCGGCTCAGACTGTGTCGTTCGGATCGGGCGAACAGCCCCAATCGAAGCGACTTCGTGCTCGGGTGCACGTGTCGCCAAGCGCGGCTCCGGTGATTCACGCGTTTCACTGCGACGCGCTGGCTCAGCGTCGTCATAGTCATAGTCGTATTCGTCTTCGGGGGCGAGCCCCAAGTGGTACATGGTCTTGCGCCAAAGTGTGGCCATCGGTCCTCCTAGAAGACGATGTTAGTTTCTCACATCGTCAACGTTCGATTGCGGATCTCAACCCGCTTCATCCTGCCATTTGATGAAAGCGCCAAGGCGGCCCACGTCTCGCCGCGCACGATGAGAAAAGTGCACCGGGCTACATGCAGTACACACACCGCAATCATGAATGATCGCAACGTCTTGCGAATGGAGCACCGCATGCACTCCTGCCACGACGTCAAGGGCCGGAGTTCCCCACGCTGTTGTAGCACGAACACTTTCACCGAGAGCCTCGACCGCGCATGCAAGATCGTTCGCACCGAACTCATAGCAACGAGATCGAATACACGGCCCGAGCCACGCTTCAATTTCACTTGCTCCGAGTTCACGCATTGCCGCAACGGTGTTTTCGATAACACCAGAAACAAGTCCGCGCCAGCCCGCATGCACAGCGCCCACAACCCCTGAACCCGCCAACAGAACCGGAGCACAGTCGGCCGTGATCACACTCAACGCAACGTTCGGCATGGCGGTCACGAGCGCATCGCCTTGCTCGCCCATTTGCTGATTGGGATCGTCGATCACAACCACGCGGTTGCTATGAATCTGGGTTAGCCAGGCCGTCGCTGTACCGGTGGCCGCCTGTCGCCGAGTGGCGAGCACATCATCAGGTTCGCTGAGCGAAAATGACCCAGCCGAGGCGTCGCGAAACGAGACGACCGCGGGCAAGCGTGACTACTTCAGAAATGACGGGACGTCAAACTCGTCTTGCCCGTCGTCTGGTTCGTCATCGTCAGGCGGGAAAAGATCATCGTGGCGGATGAGCTCTGGCCGCTCGCCCGCGTCCGCCCCACCTTGACCATCATCCCAACGATCGAAACCTGCCGCGATAACGGTAACTCGAATTTCATCTCCAAGCTCGTCGTCAATGACGGCCCCAAAGATAATGTTTGCATCGGGATGCGCCACATTGTGGATGACTTCTGCCGCCTCGTTCACTTCAAAGAGGCCAAGGTCTGAACCGCCCGAAATGCTCAACAAAATGCCCCGAGCACCCTCGATTGAAGCCTCAAGAAGGGGAGAAGAAATTGCATTCCGAGCCGCATTCAACGCGCGGCCTTCGCCGGTTGCATGACCGATTCCCATAAGCGCCGAACCCGCATTTGACATGATCATTTTCACGTCGGCGAAGTCGGTGTTGATCAATCCCGGGGTCGTGATCAAATCAGTAATGCCTTGCACCCCTTGCAAGAGCACCTCATCAGCCATCTTGAACGCATTGACCATCGACGTCTTGTCATTCGACACCGACAACAAGCGATCATTCGGGATAACAATCTGCGTGTCAACCTTCTCTTTGAGACGCTGAATTCCCGCTTCGGCTTGCACCGAGCGTCGTCGCCCTTCAAAGGTGAACGGCCGGGTCACCACACCAATGGTCAAGGCACCAAGGTTCTTGGCAATTTCTGCAACGACAGGTGCGCCACCGGTGCCAGTACCACCACCCTTGCCGGCAGTAATAAATACCATGTCGGCGCCACGCAAGACTTCTGAGATCTCATCGGCGTGAGCTTCCGCGGCTTCACGCCCGACATCAGGATCACTACCCGCGCCAAGGCCGCGTGTCAACTCTCGACCAATATCAAGCTTGACGTCAGCATCACTCATCAACAGCGCTTGGGCATCGGTGTTGATTGCAATGAACTCAACACCTTTGAGGCCGGCATCAATCATGCGATTGACCGCGTTCACGCCGCCACCGCCAATGCCGACCACCTTGATGACCGCGAGATAGTTCTGCGGGTTTCCGGTCATAAGTTTCGTACCTCCAGGTGATGGGCATAATTGCCCGTATCGGGAACAAACGGAAAGTGGCTTCCCCACAGAGCCGGGCAAACGCTAGCCACAAGCATACTCCGGGGTCACGAGTGGAGCAGTGGGCACCGCAACGTCCAACGTACATCCATGCTCAAGGCGACCAACTTGATCAAGCATGATTCGCAGCGACGAGAACTTTGAAGTGAGATCGCTTCCACTACCGAGACGAACAACTCCCCCAGTGTTCATGACAATTTCGAACGTTCCATGTCCCTCGCGCCCAATCGATGCAACCGATCGAGTCAACGAAGCTGGCATGGCATTCGCGACCGTGATTAACTCGTTTGCCCCACGCAGGCGTGACCCTGGTGGAACAGCGTCAACGCCGGTTAATTCTGGGAGATGCTCGACGCGTCGCAATTGCCGTTCGAGCACATTCCCCGTGCTGTCAACAATCGCAAATCCTTTGCCATCTTTTAGTTGTGCTGCGGGCACGCGGTCACGCAACGTGACCATGAGCGTATTTGGCCAGGAACGCTCGACTTGCGCACGAGCAATCCAAGGCGACGCTTCCAACGAATTTGCAATGCGTTTGGGGGACGCATCCATCATTGCCATGCCATTTGAGATGCCTGCAAGTTGTTTCACCTGGGCGGTCGTCAGGTGGCTGGATCCACGAACCGTGACGGTTTTTACCGCCAATAAAGGCGATCGCAAGAGTGCAACCATCACCAGGCACAGGCCAACGACAACGCCAAGAGCGATCAGCCGATGGAGGCGTCGCCTGCCACGGTCACGTTGTACCGTGATGCGTCGGTGCCGCAAGCTGGCAGGAACGACCACGCGGCCATCGGCTGAACGCAACGTGTTTGTCACGAGCGCACCTTTTGGTCCAGCGATGTCATCTGGCCATTTTCTCCGGTGCGAGTCGCTGGATCGCGGATCCCCTCCCAGGAGTCCATAATTTCTCTTCCCAACGAGGTGATATCCCCAGCACCAAGCGTCACGCACGCATCACCTTGCCGCAATTCTTGATCGAGAAATGCAACAAGGTCGGCCCGTCGAGGGAGATACACCACTCTCGCTCGTGGGTGTGCGTCGAGAATGGCACGAACAAGAAGGTGCCCGTTGACCCCTGGTCTTGGTGATTCACCAGCACCGTAAATGTCGGTCAGCACCACCACATCGGCGTCAACAAAAGCATTGGCAAATGAGCGCCAGAGTGACTCGGTCCGTGAGTACCGATGAGGTTGAAAAACGGCAATGACTCGTTCGAAACTGCCAGCCGCAGCCGTATGGAGAGCGGCGACGAGTTCACCGGGGATGTGGGCATAATCGTCAATGAACGTCACGCCGCGTGCTTCGCCACGAAACTCAAATCGGCGAGCCACGCCTCCAAAACGCTCAAGTGCTTCAATAATCGCATGACCATCTACTCCTGATTCAATGGCATACGCATACGCGGCGGTTGCATTCCGAGCATTGTGCACGCCAGGTACGGGGAGATGCACGGTTACCGGAGCGTGCATCGCATGCTCAATGACAAAGGTGATCGTGGTGCGCGATTCAATGAGGTCCGTAATGCGATAGTGCGCATTGGGAGATGTTCCATAGGTCACACACGCGAATCTTTTTGTCAACGCGGCGGCGAACTCGTCATCGATACACACCACGCGAACACCCGGAGCACCGGCGACAAACTGTTCAAACGCGGCGCATAACTGCACAAGGGCAATGTCCGGGTCGGATCCGTAATGTTCAAGGTGGTCAGCTTCGATGCTCGTAACAATGACATCGCCTGTTCCAAGGCGCAGGAATGAACCGTCAGACTCATCGGCTTCAACCACAAAGATGTCACCGTCGTCCCAGCCTGCACCCGTGCCGATTTCGTTCACATCACCACCGATAACAAATGATGGATGAACACCAGCGCCACGCAGCGCCAACGTAATCATTGACGACGTTGTTGTCTTGCCGTGGGTACCGGCAACTGCAACAGTTTTGCGCATTTTCGCGATGAGGCCAAGGACTTCTGAGCGATGAAGAACCGGAATGCCCGATGCGTTGGCCGCGTGGATTTCTGGATTCGATTCTGGAACTGCGGTTGAAGTCACCACCGCCTCAACTCCGACTACATGTGCGGGGTCGTGCCCGAGAAACACCGTTGCACCAAGTGAACGAACACGCTGAACGGCCACAGACTCACGCAGATCACTTCCGCTCACGTCATGACCCATACCGATCAACACCGCGGCGACGGCATTCATACCTGTGCCACCGACTCCAACAACATGAAGCCGACGAGGAGACGACAAGTCAATGGTCATCTTCAACTCGCATGATCAACTCTGCGGCGCGCTGCGCCGCGTTCACCTGCGACGCGGCCGCCATCGCATGCGACATCTTTTCCCGACACGATGCATCATCAATGATTGGTCCAAGCGCCTGGCCGAGGCGAGCAGCATCGCATGCGTCGTCATCGAGCAGGGTCGCCGCACCGCGTTCGACATAGTGATTTGCGTTTGCTCGTTGATGGTCGCGTGGAGCAATCGGCAATGGAACGAGTACCGCTGGCAACCCGAACGCGGCGAGCTCTGCAACGCCTCCGCCCGAGCGACATAGTGCGACGTCCGACGCACTCAGCGCGCAGGCCATGTCATCCTCGTACTCAACGACTTGATACACAAGACCGTCGTCTTTGTCCACCAGATGCTTTGTGCTCTCAGAGATACTTGCGAAATCTCGACGGCCGGTGACATGTCGAACCGCGAGATCGCTCCGATCCCTCCACGAGTCGAGCAGCGCAACCGCGGCCGCGTTGATCTTGGTTGAGCCCAACGATCCCGTTGTAATAAGGAGCACCACCCGATCATTGGGCAGTCCGAATTTGCGGCGGGCATCGGCTCGCACAGTTGCAGGGTCGTCGTGCAAGCGTTGCGCTGCTTGCGCGAGATCTGCGCGCAGAGGATTGCCGGTCACTGTTGAGCGAGGGAGATCGGTATTGGGAAAGCTCACGGCACACGCGCGCGCGAACGAGCGCAGCAAACGATTCACTGCACCGGCTTTCGCATTTTGTTCACAGAGCACCAAAGGGCGGTGGCAAAGCACTGCGCCAACGCCGCACGCGAAACTGGCGTACCCACCAAGTACGACGACAACTTCTGGTCGGGTACGACGTACCAGCCGGATGCCATGAACGAGTCCACGGCTCAACGAAAATGCAGCACCGATGTTTGCAAAGGTCATTCGCCGCTGTATACCGCGGCCCGCAAGTTCGGTGAGGGCATATCCAGCTGGTTGAACCAGCTTGCGCTCGACGCCACGATCGCCTCCGGCAAAAGCGATGTCGCCTCGTGGCACGCCAGCATCCACGAGCGCGTCCGCAATCGCGATTCCAGGCAAGACGTGACCTGCGGTGCCTCCTCCAGCGATGAGGAATCGGAGATGCGTGCTGTGACCGATCACGAGCCCGTTGATGTCTGAGCAGGATGACGCGCAACGTTGGCAAGTACCCCCATAGCGGCAAGGGTCACGAGCATTGAGGTTCCGCCGTATGAGATAAACGGAAGTGGAACACCGGTAATTGGCAGAATCCCGATGACCACTCCGATATTGATAAAGGCCTGAACCACGATCCAGGTCGTCACACCAATCGCGACCGATGCAGCAAACCGAGAGTCCGCATCACGAGCGATCCGAAGTCCAATGATCGCCATACCAACAAATAGAGCAACGACGACCACCGCACCGACCATGCCAAGTTCTTCACCAATAATGGCGAAAATGAAATCGGTGTGGGCAAATGGCAAGAAGCCCCATTTCGCTTTGGAAGCTCCCAATCCCACGCCGAAGATTCCACCGCTCGCGAGTCCGACTTGGCTTTGAATGAGTTGATAGCCATTGTGTTGTGGGTCTGCCCAGGGGTTCAGAAACGCAAGCATGCGTGCTCGTCGGTAATCAGAAGCAAATGCCGCGAACAAGGCGACCACCGCACCGAGGAGCCCCCAAAATGCCAAGTGCATTTTCGGCACGCCTGCGGTGAAAAGTATGGCGAACACGATGACCGAAATCACAATGGTCGTACCCAAGTTGGGCTGCAACATCACCAGTCCGGCGACAATCACAAGCTCGACGAGAATTGGACGAATTGCCACTCGAGGCACATCAATAAACGCGTGCTTTCTCGCAAGCCAATCGGCCGTCACGATGATGACGGCGAGTTTTGCAATCTCTGACGGCTGAATCTGAATGGGACCAAAACCAATCCATCTGGTTGCACCGTTCGCCGTCACACCGATTCCAGGTATCAGAACTGCAATGAGCCCGAGTACGCACAACCCGAGTGCGGGCAGACCGAATCGCCGCAAGCGATCCAACGGCACGTGCACAAGCGCGAACGCCGCGATCAGGCCCAGCACCGTCCATTCCAACTGCTTTGTGAAGTAGGTCCACGAGGAACCCGTTTCTTCCAACGAAATGACCGAAGAAGCAGAGAGGACCATGACGAGCCCAATGATGTTGAGTACGGCGAGCGTCGCAATAAGCCACCAGAAAAGCGGCGTGTCGACCCCTGGAAGAGAAAACACCCGTTCGATGAGCGGACGTCGCGTGGCGCGCTTTTCGACCGGGTCATCGCGATGGATGCGTCGCTCTGATTTTGGCGGAATGCCGATGGTGGTCATGCGACCTGTCCCAACCGATCAATGTCAACGGGAACGTGAACGAACCCAATGCCACCGCTCATTCTCGTTCGCTTCATCGACCCAACCCCATGTGCAAGAAATCGGCATAGAACACTCCGAGCCCAACGACGGTGCACAATCCGGCAATAATCCAAAAGCGAATAATGACGGTCGTTTCAGGCCAATCGCGTTGTTCGTAATGATGATGAACGGGCGCCATCCGAAAGATCCGCTTTCCAAAAATTCGAAAGCTCGCCACTTGCAGCATCACGGAGAGGGTTTCGTACACGAACAGACCCCCGATAATTGGCAAGAGCAACTGTGTATTCGAAAGCAATGCAAGTCCCGCTAGTCCGGCACCGATCGCGAGAGAACCCGTGTCGCCCATGAAAATCCGAGCGGGCGCCGCATTCCACCACAAAAACCCGGCGACGGCACCAGCCATTGCGACCGAGACCACAGCAAGGTCAAGGGCGTGAGGCACTTCATACACCGGGTATCGAAACGTCCAAAAACACACAATCGCGTACGCGATGAAAGCTTGCACCGCCGCTCCTGATGCAAGTCCGTCAAGCCCGTCGGTGAGGTTGACCGCATTGGTCGTCCCCAGCAAAAGCAGCAATGCCCAAATCACCCAAAGCCAAACCGGCAGTGTCCAATTGATGCTGTTGTAGCGCGTGAAACTCAATTCGAGGTGGGGTTTTGAGAAGTTGAGGCTCAACAAGGTGAAGGCGATTGCGACGAGGAACAAGCCGCCAAACTTGGTTCCTTTCTTCAATCCAAGGTTGCGGGCATTGGTAACTTTGATCCAATCGTCGACAAGGCCGACCCCACCCGATGCGATGATCAAGAACATGACGAACATGCCCGAGCGAGTGAATACAAGTCCTGGGCGTACATGCGCAAAGAGGTAGCCAAATGCGGCAGCACCAACGATTGCAACACCACCGATCGTTGGCGTGCCGGCCTTTGCGAGGTGCTGTTGTGGTCCATCGGCACGTATCGGCTGGCCGACATTGTGCCGCTTGAGCCATCCCAATAGGAGTCGTGTGCCAAGTAATGAGAACGCGAACGAGACGGATCCTGCAATAACAAGCGCGATCATGATCCAAAACCCATCGCGCCAAGTACTTCGAGCGCGACCAAACGGTCGTTGAATGGAACCGTGTGATCACCAATCTGTTGCGTTGCTTCATGTCCTTTTCCCGCGATCACAACAACATCGCCGCGGCTTGCCATATTGATGACATCTTCGATGGCGCGATGTCGATCAAGCTCCAAAGACATTGAAACATTGTGCATGCCAGACGCAATAGATTCGGCGATGGTCGCGGGATCTTCACTTCGGGCATTATCCGACGTCACGATGACATGATCCGCGCGCTTGGCCGCGGCTGCTCCCATAAGGGGACGTTTTGACGCATCACGGTCGCCTCCCGCACCAAACGTCACGAGCACTCGATTCTGGCCTGCGATGTCACGTGCCGTGTCGAGGATCTTGGCGAGTCCATCAGGAGTGTGTGCAAAGTCAATAACGACCGTGAACGGCTGTCCCGCTTCAACAATGTCAAATCGCCCTGGGGGTGCACTGGCTTGGGCAAGACCGCTAATAATCGCATCGTCGGAAATGCCGAGCAATTGAGCAGCGTGTGCCGCAGCAAGTGCGTTCTCGAGATTGAACCGGCCAGCCAAATGCGTCGTCACGACCTGGCCGTGCCAAGCAAACGAGAGCGGTGCGATCGAGGCCACCGGTTCCGCATCGGCGGCATGGAAGCCAATTGTTGGAATGACCGCGGCATCAGCGAGGAGTGCGCCGTGACGATCATCAAGGTTGACCACACCCGCGTCGCTCAGACCAGGCTCAAAGAGTCTGGCTTTTGCTCGAAAGTACTCTTCCATTGTCCGGTGATAATCGAGGTGGTCCTCGGTCAGGTTGGTAAAGACTCCTACCGCAAACTTGGTGCCATTCGCTCGACCCTGAACGAGACCGTGACTTGACACTTCCATGGCAACAAGTTCGCATCCTTGTGAACGTAAGGCTGCCAGCGTGCGTTGAAGATCTGGCGCTTCAGGGGTTGTTCGTTTTCCGGTGAGTGTGCCAATGACCGAGGTTTGCAATCCGGCCGCACTTCCAATTGCCTGGAGTAGCGAAACGGTGGTCGTCTTCCCATTTGTCCCGGTAACGCCAACACAACGCAAATCTCGCGACGGATCACCATGCACTTTGGCGGCCAAATGGCCCATCGCACTACGGACGTCATCGACCACAATCTCTGGTACATCGAGGCCGAGTGGGTGTTGCACAACAAGGGCGACCGCACCTGCTTCTCGGGCCGCCGCTGCGTGGGCATGCCCGTCCTGGGCTTCTCCTTTGACACAACAGAACAATGAATTTGGTGTGATCTCACGTGAATCGAAGGCGACGTCGACAACAACCGTTGACGCGTCGCCGTGCAACGCGGCACCAATGTTCTCTTTTCTAAGCCGCTCCATCAACGAAGCAAGAGACGATCCGTTCATCGCTCCCCAACAGAACCGCTTGCGAGTTGCGGGTTCAATGCGGGAAGCCCGTGCGTTACATCGGTCGCAAGTGACGGCGGAATTCGCAGCCGCTGGACCGCGGCCCGCGCAATCTGGCTAAAGAGCGGCGCTGCTGTGTCCGAGGCGTAGTACGACTTCGACCGATCCGGATCATCTAAGACAACAATGATCGAGAGCTGCGGGTCATTGGCCGGGAGCATCCCCACAAACGTTGACGCATAGTGATAGTTCCCGTTGAGATCCAAATAGCCATTGCCGGGTTGGTGCTTGTCGAGGGGTTTACGCGCGGTTCCGGTCTTGCCCGCGACTTGGTAGCCGGGAACCGCGGCTTTGGCTCCCGTCCCGTTCGTCACCACATTCGCGAGAATGCCGCGCACCTGACGAGCGGTTCGTGCAGGGATCACCCGATGTCCCGGAGCGGAGTGAATCACGTGTCGTTGGCCTGACGAGTCAACCGTGGCATTGACGATCCGTGGTGGCACCGCGACGCCGTTGTTGGCAATCGTCGAATAGGCCTGCAACATTTGCAATGCCGTGACCGAAATTCCCTGGCCAATCGGTATTGAACCGATCGACGATCCGCTCCACTGGTCAAGCGGAAGAAGCAGCCCGGGCGACTCGTTTGGAAACTTCAACGCCGTCTTCTTTCCGAAACCAAAATCGCGTATTGCCGAGTCAACCGTTTTCGGCCCCAGCTTTTGGGCGAGTTCGATCGTGCCAATGTTGGACGATACCGTGAGAATGTCGGTCACACTCATCCGCGAGGGCAGCGTTTCGGCTTCACCGAATGTGGCACCACCAAGGGTCAAGGTAGACGGGTGATCAAGCACCGTTGATGGGGTAACGACGCCATTTGCGAGCGCTTTGGCCACCGTGATCACTTTGTTCACCGAACCCGGCTCGTAGACGGTCGTCACCGCCTCGTTGTTTGTCGACGTTGCAACTCTTCCGGTCTTCGGATCAGCTACTTGGGTCACCATCGCAAGGATTTCTCCGGTTGATGGCCGAGACACGATGGCAATTCCCGACTTCGAACCTGTTTTGGCGACTTGCCGGGCAACGAGCTTGGCGGTTTCGTATTGCAACGGCAAGTCAAGGGTCAGTTGAAGATCGTCTCCCATGACCGAGGGATGCGACTGGATTTGACCACCGGCGATGGGTCCAAGTGCGGATCGTTCATAGGTGACTTCGCCCGGTGAGCCAAGGAGGAACTTGTTGTACTGCAGTTCGAGCCCGGAGATACCGTTGCCATCAATGTCCGTTGTTCCAAGAATGGACTGTGCCTGTGTCCCATTTGGACGCAGACGCTGATATTCGGGAATCAAAGACACGCCACTGAGCAGGCCTTTGTCAAGCAGTTTGCTTATCTTGCGTTCGGTCGCTGGCTCGATCAAGCGAGCGAGGTAGACGAATCGTCCGGGTTTGCGCAGAAGAGCGCTGAGTTGGTTTTCACGCATCGCAAGGATTGGCGCGAGTAGGGCTGCTTCCCGCCCGACGCTTTTCACCTGTGTCGGGTCAACAACAACGGTTGAACGCGGCACGGAAACGGCCATATCACGACCATTTCGATCTAACAACGCGCCACGAGCCGCGGGCAATGCGACGTGCACGGTGCGTTGCGCCACCCCCGCAGAGCGATACCGGGCAGGATTGACAACTTGAAGGTCGGCAAGCTTTCCAACGGTCGTTGCCAACAAGAAGCACAGTAAGACACCGAGGCCAAAGTAACGGCGGGTCGGCGACGCGAGCGCTTTGTGCGGCGTGTGACCCTTGGGCCCTAATGCGGCATGCGAGAGAACGTGACGTCGGCGCGATGGCACGGTCGGTGCGGCGCTTCGACGAGCGGCTGTACGAGCTGAGACCCGTGGGCGCGGTGTCGAGCCCGTTGCGGACCGTTGCGAGGAGGCTCTCGATGACGATTTTGATCGACCTGTCGAACGCGGCAACGCGTTTTCCTTGCGGCCGATCGCCTTGTCTCGCGCTGGCCGCTTCGACGACGAATCAGTGGCTCGCTTTGGCGTGCCCGATGGTCGGGTGGGCCCGTGAGCACCAGATTTGCTTGATCCTGTACCAAAGAACCCATTCGCGATTCGGGGTGGTTCTTTGTCGTTCACGGAGTCTCCTGCAAATAAGGTTTCACGTCGAGGTAACGGTCGATTTGTCCCGCACTTGTTTCTGGCTGCACGGGTGCTTGGCGGGCTCCTGGAGAGATCCAAACTGGATCGTTGGCTTCGACCATCCCAAGCGCACGTGCTTTGCCAACAATTCGTTCCGGGGCAGAAAGCGTGTCGAGTCGAAGCCGAAGGTGGTCATAGGTTGTTTGGGCCGCTTGTGCACTGCGATTGAGCTCATCAATCCGCTGTTGCTGTTTTACTAAGTGCACGTGAAATGCGACGGTTGCAAAGAGAATAAGAAAGACAATGCTCAGCACCGATGCCCCAACAATTCGACGCCGAATATGGGTGCGGTCCTGCGCAACAACACGTAAGTGTCGAGGTTGTGGCTCGGATGCATCACTGCGCCGGGGGGCACGTACTTGATCGACAATGCTCATCAGACCACCTCCACCGCTCGCAGCCGTGCACTCGAAGACCGAGGGTTCTGTGAAATCTCTTCGGGTGAAGGCAGACGCCGACCAATCTTGCGTGCGGTCGGCTGTGCACCACACACACAGGGCAGCCCCACCGGGCAGGTACAGCCTCCGCTGACTGCTTCAGCAAAGGTTGACTTCACAATCTTGTCTTCGCCCGAGTGGTAGCTCAGCACGACAACACGCCCACCTGGACCGACCAGATCAATTGCTTGTTCAAGAGCTGGCCGAAGAATCTCCAGCTCATGGTTGACCGCAATTCGCAGAGCTTGAAAGGTCCGTTTGGCCGGGTGCCCACCGTGACGGCGTGCAGGCGCAGGGATGGCATCTGCCACGACACGTGCAAGATGTCCGGTTGTCAGAATTGGCCGATTCGCAACAATTGCGCGGGCAATCCGATGCGCAAATCGTTCGTCGGCATAGCGCTTCAGGGCATCGGCAATCTCGTCGACCGTGGCACTCGCAAGAAAATTTGCCGCGTCAAGCGACGCGTCTGGATCCATTCGCATGTCCAGCGGAGCATCACTTCGATAGGAAAATCCACGTTCAGCACGGTCGAACTGTGGCGACGACACGCCGAGGTCGAACAAGACGCCAACAATGTCCTTTTCCCCCGCAAGCTCCGCGAGACCAACGTCGAATCGTGCCCGTATTGTCGTCAATCGCCCAGACAAGCGTTCGTTCATCGCGAAGCGTTTCGTGGCCGCCGCAAGCGCTGTGGGATCTTGATCTATGCCGATGATCTGCCGACCATCTCCTGTCTTTGCAAGTGCTTCGGCATGGCCTCCCCCACCCAAGGTTGCATCGACGATGCGACCCAATGGCACATGTGAGAAAAGCTCGACGACCTCGCGGAGCATGACCGGTACATGATCAAACGAGCCGAAGTCATCCACGGCTACGCCCTCGATGGGACAGGTACCCAGAACCATCGCTCACACCGCCTCGGATGAAATATGTGCGACGAGTGCTCGCCAACGGTCGTCTGCGCCAATTGCTCGCTGCGCCTTGGCCCACAACTCAAGTCGGCGCATCTGACCGACGACAAGGACTTCTCGTGCAATCCCGGCATGTTGCCGCAGGTCTTCTGGGATGAAAAGCCGGCCGGCCGCATCAAGATGGGAATGTGTGGCCAATGAGGTCAACGCTTCGCGTGCAAGCGAGTCTCCGAGGCGTTCACGCTGTTTGACTCGCATGTTTTCTTCCATGGCACGAAACTCATCCAAGGGCAAGATTGCAACACTTGGGCCAGGCCACATGAGCACGACTGCGCCTTCGGAAAAGCGCCAACGAAACGCACTTGGCATGGAAAGGCGGCCACGGTCGTCAAGTGATCGTTCAAGCTCGCCAAGGAGCTCAGCCTGGTCACTTTCAGATCGTTGGCGGGTGAGGGCTGCTCCCCCTGTTGCTCCCATGGCTTCCCACTGTAATGCGTTTTCCTCCCCTAATCAAGCACATTTGTTCCCAAGGAGGGGAAAATCTGTGCCTGAGTACCTGCCACCCCAGCTCTCAGACGCGATTGAGAGAAGCAGCAACGGCGTCATGTACCCGCTCAGGGCTGCTTTCAAGCGCCGTGACATTCGCATTCAAATGCTGCGTGAGCTGGGCTTTTTCAACGTCACTCACCACAAAGAGGGCGGCGAGCGCGGGTGCGTCAACCTTGTGCAACACCACAACTTGAAATCGCGCACCGCGGCGAGTACGTCGCTGAGAGATTCCCACTACTTTGCGTCCGTTCACCAACACTTCCCCAGCAGCGATTCCTGCAAAACAAACCATCGAATTCCAATGTGAGTGAGTTGCTGAATCAGCCATGGTGGCCTGCTCGCCAAGAGTACGGAGGGCTTGAACAACCACATCACCAAGCCAACGCGACGAGCGTGAAACATCCGCTTCAAAAAGTGGATCGCCAATTGGAATGACAACATCGAACCATGACACGTCTCCCGGGGTCACAAGCACGGCTCCCCCGCCACTGTGTCGCCGAGCCACCTGTATCCCCTGGCGTTGCACTTCGTCCCCATTGAGAACGTCAGCCTTTTGTGCGGACCCCAACACCACTGCCGCATTCGTTGCATCAAAAAATACGACACGCCGCTGCGGATTCGCGAGCAGATCTAAGTCGTGCGCACCTTGGACATCAGTGGTCAACCGTTGCACAGCAAAAGCAGTCACGGCATCTGGAACGACTCGGTCGTCAATGCATCAATTGCTTGACGATCAGGTTTGAGACCAAAACCAACACCAAGTGGGATTTCAAGTTCACCATCAACGAGGTCGATAGGTTCGGTCACGTCCCGCTCGAAGTACTGCGAGGTTGGCCCAAGATCAGTGGGCAAAGTGCACTCGGGCTGGGCCGCTATAGCGAGAGACGACCCGCGTCCTATCCCCGATTCATACATGCCACCGACGAATACATCTCGACCTTGCGACGCGGCGAGTTGGGCGATTGCCATGGCGTGAAGCGGCCCGCCCACTCGAGCCGGCTTGAGATTGATGACCTGACAGGCGCGCAATGATAACGCTGACGTTGCCTCACCAATTGAGGTAATGGATTCATCCAATGCAATGTTCGTATCGAGTTTGCGAGCGAGTACGGCAGTCCCAACCAAATTGTGTGGGTGCAACGGTTGTTCGATGTAGGTAAGCGGTGCACCGACGCGTTCGATGGTTTGGAACAAGGTCGCCGCATCTTGCATTTCTTCAAAGCTGCCATTGGCGTCAAGTGCCAGGGAAAGTTCAGGCCAAGTGGCACGAACAGAACGCACCGAGTCGAGTCCACTGCGCGGGTCGATTTTGAGTTTCACATGACGGTTGCCCTGCGCTAAGGCCTGCGCCACATGCTCGACCAGCAAATTCTGATCGTCGTACCGACCGATCACCGCGCATGTTGGGGTGGCCAGGCGAATCGGTCCGGTAGCGAGTGCTTTGGCCATGGTCACAGATCGTGTCCGCAAGTCAAGGTCTACCAGTGCGCCAATGAGGGCGGCACGCGCCATTGGGTGCCCCGGCACTCGTGTCACATTGGCAATTGCCTCGTCGTGGTCGCTGAATGCAAGTGGCACGAGCACGTCGCGCAAGAGTGCCCATACTCCATCTAGATACTCCGACCCATAACCTGGCCGAGGAAACGCTGAGCATTCACCCCAGCCCACATTGCCCAAATCGTCCGCTGCTTCGACGATGAGTACTTCGCGCAACTTGAACGATCCAACTGCGCTGCGCAGTTCGTTCTTGGCCACCAACGCAATGCGGCGGACCGTAATATTGGTCAGGTTCATTTTTGTCTCGCCGAACGACACCAGCGTAAGTAATCAACCAGTGCTTGTGGCTCAAAACCGCCGCGTCCGTCACCGCCATACATGGTTGCGATACGAAATCGCAGGTAGTCGGGGGGCGGCAAAGGAAGGAACGGCGGGGTGCGCCACCACCCGGGAGCAGCCAGAGCAAACAGCTGACGGAGCGCTATTCCATACAGGCTGGGGTGGCGCAAGACTGCTTTGAGCCCGGGTAACAACCACTGATCGTCGCGCACCCAAGTGAGACTATCGGCCATGGACTTTTAGAATCGCTCTACACTCGTTTGCCTACGAGGACGAGGCCATGACCAATTTTGATTCCAATGTTGTTCCAAGTGCATGTGACCAGCTCATTGCAAACATTGAAAGGGTCATTGTCGGCAAGCGCGAGACGACACGACTTGCCGTCGTCGCTTTGATAACCGGTGGGCATTTACTCATTGAAGACGTGCCAGGCGTGGGGAAGACCACCTTGGCGAAAGCTCTGGCCCGATCGATCGACGGCACCTTCGGTCGTATCCAGTTCACACCCGACCTCCTTCCAAGCGACGTCGTGGGTGTCAATGTTTGGGAACGGGCGAACGACCAATTCACGTTTCGCCCTGGACCTATTTTCGCCAACATTGTGGTCGCAGATGAACTCAACAGGGCATCACCCAAAGTGCAAAGCGCACTGCTTGAGGCCATGGCCGAACGGCAAGTCACCATTGACGGAACGACGCGCCACCTTGGTGCACCCTTCCTCGTCCTCGCGACCGAGAATCCCATTGACCACGAAGGGACCTATCCTCTCCCTGAAAGTCAACTTGATCGCTTCGCGATGCGCATTGCGATTGGTTACCCACACGCACACGCTGAGATTTCATTGCTCCAAGGCATCGGGGGCACCGACGAGCTCGAGCAACTGAAACCGATGCTGTCGACCACTGACGTGGTGGCACTTTCCGAAATCGTTGCAAAGACACAAGTTGCCCCTGAGTTACATGAATATTTAGTCGCGATTGCACAAGCAACGCGAGATCATCCATTCGTGCGTTTAGGCATGTCACCTCGAGCAACGCTGACACTCCAGCACGTGGCACGCGGCTTTGCGGTCGTTCAGGGTCGCCATTTCGTTACCCCAGACGATATTCGAGACATGCTCGTCCCAGTTGTCGCGCATCGCCTGGTCCTTAACCCGGACGCCCGGCACCATGCCATCACGCCAGCGCAAATCTTGACCGAGATTGTTGCACAACTTGCGGTGCCACGCGGCGTATCTGAGATCACATGACTCGGGGCGCCATCGCAGCACTCATTGCCGCTGTTGCGATTCTTGCCACCGGGCGCATTCTTGGGATCGCTGAGTTCGTCGGCCTGGGCATCGGATGGATCCTGCTGCTTGCCATCGCATTCGTATGGACACGAGTGCGAAAAGATGCCCATCACTGTCATCGGCGAATAAATCCTGGCACCGTCTACGTCAACGAAGACTTCGAGATTCAGGTGACGGTCACGAATCCAACTCGTCGCGCGACTGGTCTTGTCCAGCTCATCGACCCAGTCGTACAGCCCGGTCAGGACGCCTTACACGCATCGCTTGGAATCCCCCCACTCGCCCCTGGCGAGCAATGGACCAATTCTTTTTCGCTCCGGGCAAATGTCCGTGGCCCCATGCGGATTGGTCCAATGACTGCAACCTCGACGGACCCGTGCGGACTTATTCGACGCACACGACAAATTGTTGCACCGACGGAAGTTCTCGTGCTTCCAATGATCGAGCAGGTATCTGCCCCGTGGTTTTGGGTCGGCGAGAGCGAACGTGTCGGCGCAGCTCGACCGACCTTGTCTGGAACCGAGTTCGTTTCATTGCGCGAGTACATCTCTGGAGACGACCCGCGGAAGGTTCATTGGCCATCGAGCGCAAAGCTTGATTCACTCGTCGTCAAAATTGATGAGTCGCCGCTGGATCGATTCTGTGTTGCGGTACTTGATGATCGATCAAGCGTCCACGATGCGTCATCGTTTGAACGGGCCATATCGGCTTGCGCAAGTGTTTTGGTTGCCGCAAAGAACGACGGAATGCAACTCCAACTGATGACGTCGAGCGGATTTCGCTCGGGTGGGGGTTCAACGAACACGCAGTTGACACCCGCATTGCATCACCTCGCGCGCATCGACCTTCAGTCCACAACCGACGTCGTCGTGTTCACTGAACGCCAGCCGGTTGTGCTGTTCACCACCTCAAGGGGATGCGCCTCATTTCAGGACGTACCCACTGGTTCAAAGTTCGTGGTGTTTGGTACACCGCCAGCAGCCTGGCAGGCACCAATGGACGTCGATGTGATCGAAGTTTCTGCATCGCACTCGTTTGCGCGTGCGTGGGGTGAACATCAATGAAGGTTCCTCGGCACGTGGCGCTCGCGTCGATGAGCCTTGCCGTCGTATTTGGGTTCGCACGAGTGTTCACCGGTTGGACATTTCTCATTCCACTTGGAATCGCCACGATCATGGCGCACCTGTGCGCGTCGGCCAGCCGTTCGCTGCCACGCGGCCTCGCGACATTGGCAATGTGCGTGGCAGGGTGGGTCATTTGTGTGGGAAGTGCTCTCCCATCGACGTTCGCGCTTCCCACCGGGTTGACGTTGAAACATATTGGGGATGCCATCCACGACGCGCAAGCCGTGCTCACCCATGGCACTGCTCCGACTCCCACAAACGCGGGTTTGATTCTCATTTCCTGTATCGCACTGTGGTGCGCAGCATGGAGCGCCGACCGGCTGAACTTTCACTATCACACGTACACCGAGGCGATCGCGCCGCCAACGACCATATTCTTGGTCGTCACGTTGCTTGCCGGCCCAAACATGCGTTGGGTGAGCGCCGGTCTGTTTGCTCTCAGCGTTTGCACACACTTTCTTGTTGGTCGAGCAGCCAGGCATGGTGCGAACGCAACCGAGCGACGGCGGCTTGTGATGAGCGGTGGTGCCATGTGTCTTGTCGCCATCGTTTGTGGGCTGGGGGCTGCATCCCAAGTACCCGCACTTCACAATGAAGGGCTCATCGCAATTCGCTCCAACGTTCGTGACGGGCCTCCACGTTCGGTGGTCAGCCCACTTGTTGATATTCGTTCGAGGTTGGTGAACCAGTCCAACGTGGAGTTATTCCGGGTCACATCCGATCGTCCGATGTACTGGCGACTCATGACGCTTGACACATTTGACGGGGTTGTGTGGTCGTCAAACCAGCGTTATCGCAGGACAGGAGCCGGCCTCAATAGCGGAGACGTTGACATTGCATCCAGCTCGTCTCGCGTGCGGGCACGTTATGCAATTGACAATTTAGATGGACCGTGGGCGCCTGCCGCGTACCGGCCAACTTCTCTTTCCGGCACCCACGAATTGCTCTGGGACGAGGCCGGTTCGACGCTGATTGTGAAGGCCTCACGCGGCTCGGTTCATGGTCTTGCCTACCAAGTCACATCAGAGGTTCCAAAGGTCAATGTGCAAACGGCACGACAAGCGACATCCACAGCACCCCAACGCAGTGATCTTTCCCTTCCCAAAGATTTCCCCCACGATCTTGTGCGACTCGCACACCAAATCACTGACCAATCGCAATCGCCCTATGACAAAGCATTGGCGCTACAAAACTATTTTCGCAACAATCCGCATTTTGTGTACACGACATCGATTCCTCCCGGCGAAAGTACCGATGCCATCCGCTCATTCTTGCTGTCAGGGAAAGGGTTTTGTGAACAGTTTGCTGGCACCTACGCGGCACTCGCCCGAGCGGTGGGCCTTCCCACGCGCCTCGCCGTCGGATTCACCAGTGGGAACCAAGTCGGCGACCAGTACACGGTGTTTGGACACAATGCTCATGCGTGGCCGGAGGTTTATTTTGATGATCTCGGTTGGTTGGCATTCGAACCGACACCCGGTCGATCAAATCCAACCGCGACAAGCTATACCGGCGTCAACCCAAGCGAACACGCAAGCCCCCAAGTAACGGTAACAACAACGCAGCCGACAACCTCTTCGCCATCCTCAACGGTGCCACCAACTCCCTCGCCATCGACTGCTCCCCTCCCAACAATTGCGCCGAAGTCCCCCACGCCCGCTCGTGCGGCCGCACCCAATCCGCTCCTAAGGAGATGGATCGGACTTGGTCTTTGCTTTGTTATCGCCCTCGTTCTTCTTCCCGTCGCTCATCTCGTACAGCGGTATGCCCGACGCAAGCGATCGACGACAGATGCACAGTGGATTCTACTTTATTGGAACGAAGTCATCGACGCGTTCCGATGCATTGAATTCCGGCGCTTGCCATCCGAGACTGATCGAGATCTTGGGAAACGACTCGTCCAGCGCCTCGAGAATTTGCCTGGCGCCGATTGTGGCATCATGCCTGCAACGCAGCTTGCCTCACTCGCCACCATTGCCGCGTGGGGACCGTCAACGCTCAGCGACGTTGACGTTGTGATTGCCCAAGAGCACGCTCGGGTGTTGTGTGCGGTTGCCCGCACGCAACGAACGTGGTGGTCAACGGTGCGCCACTGGTTTACGGTTCCTTAAAGCGGTCACGCAGGCGGTCTTGTTGGTCGGCAAGGTACCCACGAAAAGCGCCATTTGACCCGTGATTGCGATAATGCTGCCACCCGGCCCGACCTAACTTTGACGCGTTGCGCTCAAACCACAATGCAGCCACCAACATGACCAAGAATCCGCTAAAGGCAACAAAAAAACTTGATGCTGTTGCAAGCGCCACAATCAAAATTGCGACCCCAACCACAAAGAGGACACTCGCCCGCTTCATCTGCCCCAAGGCGTGGCTCCACAGGGTCGTGTTCTCAAGTTCACCAGCCAACTGCGGGTCGCGTTCGTGGAAGTCGGCGGCGATTTGATCAAGAATTCGCTGTTCTTCTTCGGAAAGAGGCACCTGCTACTCCCATTTTCACGGCCCTTGAAGGCGCCCACTTAGTCTCGCACATGAAATCGCGACCTTCAACGCTTGGATCCCCATTGTTGGTCCCCTCGCTTTCGAACCCCGATCCGACCTTTTGAAAGAAGCGTTGCTGATGCGATTGCGTCGGGGCCAAACCGGTCACGAATCGCATTCACGGCATCGGAAGCATCGTGACGATCTGTGGAAGCGAGCTCATCGAACGAAAGTTGATGGTGTCCAAGCGGTTCAGTCAATCCACTTGCGCTCACACCAATTAGTCGCACCCCGTCAATGCGCTCGATCCGATCGAAGAGTTCACAGGCGATCGGGATGATGCGCGTTGCCGTGTCGGTGTGTTCGGCCAAGGTGATCGATCGGGTAACGGTTTGAAAGTTTGCGAAGCGAACCTTGACGGTGATGGTGCGTGCTGCCATGTTCTTCTCATGGAGCCGTCGAGCCGTCGCATCGCCGAGGCGCATGATTTCGGTTCGAATCTGCTTTTCGTCGGCGAGATCGACCGGATAGGTCTCTTCATGCCCAATCGATTTTGGCGCGAGGTCCGCGACGACTTCTCGGTCGTCGATTCCGTGCGCCAGATTCCAAATCTGCCTGCCTGCGGCAACCCCAATTCGACGCTCAAGGACGGCACATGGCAGCGCTGCCACATCACCAACGGTGGCAACTCCGAGTGCTTCAAGTTGGCGTGCAGTTGCTGGTCCAACCCCCCACAGTGACCGAACCGGCTGCGGGTGCAGAAACGAAATCTGGTCGTGCTCGGGGATACAAACGACTCCCGCACCCGGTGCAGGACCGTTCCCTGGCCTTCCGACAACAGGCTTGGCGACCTTCGACGCGAGCTTTGCGATGAGTTTTGATGGGCCAATTCCGGCGGCGCACCAAAGTCCTTGCTCGTCGAAGATGCGTTGGCGAAGCCGAGTTGCAACCTGTGTCGGGCTCGTGTCGCCGTGCAAGACACCGGAAATATCGCAGAAGGCCTCGTCAAGTGAAAGGGGTTCGACGAGGGGTGTGACATCGCGGACCACCGACATGATACTTGCGCTCAGAGCGGCGTAATAGGCATGGTCACCGTGAATAAACACGGCGTCTGGACACAACCGCTTTGCTTTCGAAGAAGACATCGCTGAGAAAATTCCATACGAGCGTGCCTCGTATGACGCGGCCGCAACCACGCCGCGTGGCCCATCGCCCCCAACCACCACCGGTTGACCCGCAAGTTCAGGATGTCGAAGCAACTCAGCAGACGCGAAAAATGCATCCATGTCGACATGGAGAATCCAGCGATCGTGGCGACGATTCGTCACTCGTCCATTCTGACCGACACAGCGCTACGGTAGGGACATGTCGTCACCGACAACTCGGCCTCAAAATGCCGTCGCTTCCCAAAATGTGCGCATCCTTGCTTTTCTGTCGATTTGTGTTGGAGGATTGCTCGGTGGGCTCATCGGCTGGTCATTTGTCCGTTTGCAAATCAAAGGGAATGCGGAGACTTGGGCTGCGCTCGGAGCCCTTGGCGGTTCAATTTTGAGTGCGCTTGGCATTGCGGTCGTCGCAACGCTGGTCATGCGAGCAATGCGCGAATGGAATACCATCCAACGTGGCGTCAATCCACGTACCGGCGAACCAATTAGGCCACGAGGCTGATCCGACGAAACGATTCTGTTCGGTCAATGCCGCTACTGGCACGTCCTTCTCCTGCACGGCTCGACACCAAATCATCAAGCCCTGACGCATTCGCCCCAATTTGTGTGTGATGACAACGCAAAGCTGCAACTTTGGTTTCAAGATGACCGTCGACATCGATCCACACGTCGCTCGACATGGTTCCGCTCAAGAGCACGGTCTCAACCTGATGTGGCGCGCCCGCATCAGGAAAATACAACGGTGCGGCCGCAGGGGCAATCGCATCACACATTGCCATTCCGACCTCTCGATGATCTCGATGGTTGATGTAACCCGAACCGATGAATACGGCGGTCGGATCGTGACCGAACACAACTTCAGGGCACCAGGTTCGAATATGCCCGACGAGTCGTGACCGCACTTGTCGATCATTTTCTATCTCGCCATCCAAATAGCCCAGAAGGTCGACCGCGGCAATTCCAAGGATCTCCGCGGCACGATCAACCTCGGCCAGTCGAGTACTCGACACCACGCTCGGGTCCGCGTGTTTTTCATGGCTGCCCTTGTCTCCTTGCGTGCACACCACAAGTTTGATTGCACAGCCTTTTGCTGACCACCGCGCAAGCGTGGCGCCGCAGGCAATTTCAGCATCGCCGGGATGAGCAAAGATTGCCATGGCCCGATTAGGTATTCGGTCGACGACACTTTGCACCCGAGTGAGCATACCGAGCGCGACAAATCGGACGCGATGATGTTCAACCGGCAAGCTAGATGCATGGAACTTTCCACTCTTGGCGACGTCGCCGAACATGCAGCTCGACAAGGTGCCAGAATCATCACCGAATCCCTGCACGACGGCATTGCAATCGCTGCAACCAAGTCGACGCCGACAGACCTGGTAACCACAACCGACCGCTTGGTTGAAACACGTATTATTGACCTACTCCTGGCGCACGACCCCAATGCGTCGATCATTGCGGAAGAGTCCGGCCAGCACGTTGGCACGAGCGCTCTTCAATGGATTGTTGATCCCATTGATGGCACAACCAATTTCGTCTATGGAATTTCTGGCTACAACATTTCGATTGCGGTTTCACTCGACGGTGAAGTCGTTGCCGGTGTGGTGTACGACCCGACTCGTGGCGAGTGTTTCCGAGCGACTCGAAACAACGGTGCAACATGTAACGCGAAACCGATCGCCGCGCGACAATCCGTTGACCTTTCCCAAGCTCTTGTGGGAACCGGATTTTCGTACAACGCGGACCGACGACGCGCGCAAGCTCGCGTCGTCACCGAGATAATTGGTTCCATCCGTGATATTCGTCGGCAAGGTGCGGCCGCGCTCGATCTGTGTTCGGTCGCGGCGGGGCGACTCGACATCTACTTCGAATCAGGTTTGCAACCTTGGGACCTCGCAGCCGGTGCCCTCATTGCGACCGAAGCCGGAGCGATAGTCTCCGGACTCTATGACGAAGCGCCAAGTAACGAACTCGTTATCGCCGCCCACCCGAAACTTTTCGATGAATTCCAAGCGATCTTGCGTGAACTCGATGAGCGTGGCGAAGAAGTTCTCGACCCATCCGCGTAATTGCGTCGTATTTTTGGCAGGCTAGAGGCGTGGGAACCCGCATCCTCACTGTCGAAGACGACGAACGCATCAGAACCGCGGTCAAGCTTGCCCTCGAAAGCGAGGGGTGGGCGGTAGAAGAGGCCGCCGCTGGATCTGAAGCTCTCGAACATTTCAATCAGCACCCCACAGACGTTGTTCTCATCGACATCATGCTGCCTGATATCGACGGCTTTGAAGTGTGCCGCGAGATACGCCGAGTCAGTGATGTCCCAATCGTCATGGTGACCGCACGCGACGATACCCACGACGTCGTTGCCGGACTTGAGGCAGGTGCCGACGATTACCTCACGAAGCCCTTTGCACCGAAGGAACTCTCGGCTCGTATTCGAGCGCTCCTGCGACGAGCACGCAGCATTGAAGTCGGAGCAACGCACTTACGTTTTGGTGACCTTGAGATTATTCCCGATGAAGGAACCGTGCGCCTTGCCGGAACCGAATTACATCTCACCAAGACGGAGTTCCGATTGCTTGTGGAACTCGCTTCAAACCCGGGTCGCGTATTTAGTCGAGAAGTACTCCTTGAAAAGGTTTGGGGATACGACTACTTCGGCGACGGTCGACTCGTTGATGTTCATGTGCGCCGATTGCGTACAAAAGTAGAAGCCGACCCAGCGAACCCACGCCATGTGGTGACCGTCCGTGGGTTGGGATACAAGCTGCAGTCGTAAACTAACGAATTGTGCGACGCACCTTATTGAAGCGGCCGATGCGCCTGCGCACCCGGGTCACGATTTCGTTCGGGCTCGTCGCGGCCCTGTTGTCTCTTGTGTTATCAGCAGGCACCTTCGTGCTCACCCGAAACAGCCTGCTTGATCAGCGAGAATCTGAAGCGATCCAACGCACGTACCTCAATGCGCGAAATGTTCAGTCATCGTTAACAAACAAGTCGGCAAACGCAAATCAGCTCAGTGCTGCACTGCAATCGGTTGCGACAGGCACGGGAACCTACCCCATCATCCAGATTCCTGACCCTTCCGGGACCTTGGTCAATCAGTCGACAAATACCCAATACGGCCTTGATTCAATTCCACCGTCACTTGAAAAGAAGGTGCAACAGGGCCAACCCGCGGTCATGCGTATCGACATCAGCGGAGAAACACTGCTCGCCGTGGGCATCCCATTGCCCTCACTTGAGGTGGCAGGAAACGTCGGCGAGTACTACGAACTTGTTTCGCTCAGCGATATTGACCAAACCCTGAGCGTGCTCGCTCGCGGCCTTCTCATCGCAATGGCAGGAACAACGGTCTTGGGTGTGTTCATGGGATGGTGGGTCAGCCGACGAGCGCTCCGCCCACTTGGGGCAATCGGTCTGGCTGCCGAAGCAATTTCTGGAGGACGACTCGACACGCGTCTCGAAGTTTCAACCGACCCTGACCTTGAACCACTCGTCGGCTCGTTCAATCACATGGTTCAAGCATTGGAAACTCGCATCGATCAAGACGCCCGGTTCGCATCTGATGTTTCCCACGAATTGCGAAGCCCGATCACGACGCTTACCGCGTCGATGTCGGTGATCGAATCGCGTCGTGATGAATTTCCAGAAGGCCCACTGCGCAGCGCGGTCGATCTTATGTCCGCGGATCTCGCCCGCTTCCAACAGTTGGTTGAAGACCTGCTCGAGATCTCACGCTATGACGCCGGTGCCGTGCGCCTTGACCTATCTGAGATCCGTATCGTGGAGTTGGTGCACGCGGTCATTGCAGCCCACCACCTCAAGATTCCTGTTGATGTCGATGATGACCTCGTCGATGCCACCGTCCGGGTCGACAAGCGTCGACTGTCACGAGTCATTGCCAATTTGCTTGACAACGCAGAAAAATATGGCGGCTCTGCGACGCGCGTCGAGATATTTGCGGCCATTGACCGACTTCACATCGCAGTGGAAGACGCAGGACCTGGAGTCCCCGAATCCGACAGGAGCCTAATCTTTGGGCGGTTCTCTCGCGGGGCTGCGGCAGGTCGCCGGAGTTCGGGAAGTGAAGGGGTCGGTTTAGGTCTTGCTCTTGTGTCCGAGCACGTTCGCCTCCAAGGCGGCGATGTTTGGGTCGAAGATCGAGACGACGGACTTGAGGGCGCAAGATTCGTGGTGCAACTTGGTGCGCCGATCCAAACCGCAGATCCAATGGACGAGGAACTTGCATGAGTATTTCCACCTTGCGACGCATAAGTTTGGTCGCACTGCTCATAGCCTTTGGCATCACCGGATGTTCACTTCCTGCCGAAAGCCATCCGCGGGCGATCGACAAATCAAAGTTCCCGCTTATCTTTGAGCCGGGAGCGTCAACGACAACGTCAATCGCGCCGTCTCAAGGCAAGATCGGGTGGGTTTGTTTTGTTCAACAACGGTCAAAAGAAGGTCCAGCACGCCTTTCCTGCGTTGCCAGAAAGCTCAAGATCATTTCCCCAGATTCGCTCTTTGAAGCATTGGCAATGGGGCCGAATGAAGAAGAGCGCCAAATTGGTGGCTTTTCATCTCCACTACCTGGAGCCGCAAAGATGCTCGGTGCGACACCTGTGTCGGCGAGAGGGGTGCTCACCGTGTCACTTTCCAAAGCGATGGCCGACATCAATAGCCCGAATAATACGGTCGCGTACCATCAGATTGTGAAGACCCTGACAGACAAACGCAACGGACTTGAAGCAACGGCAATCTCGGTCAAAGTTGATGGCGAATCGATCTTGATTCCAACAGACAACGGCCCAAAACGTATCGCGCGTCTGAGCGATTTTGACACAACGATTAGCACGCAATCATGACCGAATATCTCTGTGCCCTTGACGCAGGTACGACCGGTGTGCGCGCCGTTGCAGTTGACGCACACGGGCACATTCTGGAACATGAGTATCGCGAGTTCACCCAATATTTTCCTCAACCTGGATGGGTTGAGCACGACGCGACCGAAATTGTCAACGCGATCGTTGATGTCACCGCTCGACTCATTGCCAATCGTGGTGCGGCTCCAATTGCCATTGGCATTACGAACCAACGCGAAACAGTTGTGGCCTGGGATCGGCGCACGAACGAACCCTTACATCGTGCCATTGTCTGGCAGGATCGTCGTGGTGCCCGTCGATGCGAAGAATTGAGCGCGACACACCTTGACCGAATCCGCTTGTTGACCGGACTCGTACCAGACCCGTACTTCTCAGCGTCAAAACTTGAATGGCTCTTTCAACACGGTGATATTGCGAAGAATCACAACCTTGCGGTTGGAACGATCGATACCTGGCTGACTTGGCGGCTGACCGGCGGGAACGTCCATGCGACCGAGGTTTCGAATGCCTCACGCACCATGTTGTTCGATATCAACACATTGCAATGGTCAGCAGAGCTTTGTGATTTGTTCGGTGTCCCGCAGTCGGTACTGCCCGAAGTTCGACCGAGTTCGGGTTCATTTGGGGTTACCCATGGAATTGATGGCATCCCTGATGGAATCCCGTTGTCGGGAATTGCTGGCGACCAACAAGCATCCTTGTTTGGACACGGATGTTTCACGCCCGGGATGGCCAAAAACACCTATGGAACCGGGTCCTTTGTGCTTGTCAATGCCGGGTCGTCGCGCCCCGACCCCGGAAATGGCCTGCTTGCTACACTCGCCTGGCAAATCGAGGGTCAACCGCCAACGTATGCACTTGAAGGGGCGATTTTTTCAACCGGCTCGGCTGTTCAGTGGTTGCGTGACGGACTCGGAATAATCCAAGAAGCGGCCGAAATAGAAACACTGGCAGCGTCATGTGAAACGACCGACGGAGTCATCTTGGTGCCAGCCTTTACCGGTCTTGGCTCGCCCTGGTGGGACTCGGATGCGCGAGGCATGATCTGTGGAATCACGCGTGGAACCGGGCGTGCCGAAATTGCTCGAGCCGTCGTTGATGCCATGGTGTTTCAAACCCGCGATGTCGTTGACGCAATGAACCTCGTGTCGTCCCATCCCCTTCACGAGTTACGGGTCGACGGGGGCGCCGCTGCGATGAACTTGTTGTGCCAAATGCAGGCCAACCAACTGGGCATTCCGGTCATTCGTGCAGCCAATCTCGAGACCACCGCACTTGGAGCCGCGTTCTTGGCCGGGCTTGCGCAAGGCATGTGGGCAAACCAAAATGAACTTGCCGATGCACTTGATTCTGGGGATCGCTTTGAGGCATCGTCACCTCCAGATGACGCCTCATTTGCACGTTGGCACCAAGGTATTCAACGTGCCTCGCGGGAAGCAGCGGAACTTGTCGCAGAACGTGCTGTATAACAGCACGTTCTGCGACAAGTACCGCTTTCGGCTTCTGGTTGTTGTCGTTGGCATCATTGCCTTGGTCTTGCGTCTCTGGATACCTGGACCGACAAACGAAACCTACGACGAGAATTTGTGGATTCATCGCTCTGACTCGTTCAGTCACGCAATCGTCCACCTCAATTTGGCTCAAGCGTCAGCGGGTGATCCCAGCCTCAAGCTGGTCAACCCCACCATGCCGGGTGTCACAACGATGTGGGCCGGGGTCATTGGGCGACAGATTGCGCGAACTTCTGGCGCGCTGGGATTGAGCGAACCAATACGCGGGCCCTCATTTGAGTCACCCCAGGCTTTACGCGCCGCGCAAGGTGTCATTGCTTTTCTTTGCGCTGCACTACTCGTATTGCTCATGTTCTTGCTCGCAAAGCTGTTTTCAAGGCGTGTCGCGCTCATGACTGGCGCACTGCTCGCGACCGAGCCTTGGCTTGTTGGGCTTGGACAAATGCTCCACACCGATGCACTCGTCATGTTGTTTTCGATCACGTCACTCTGTGCGTTCGCATGGGCATTGGCCCGGAATGCACAAGATGTCCAACCGTCTGTTCACACGCCCTGGTTGGTTGGCGCATCAATGCTTGCCACGTTGGCATTGCTTACCAAAACAAACGCAATAGGCATTGTTGGACCAGGTGCCGCACTCATTGCAGTGAGCGCGTGGCGCAAGAGCTTTCGAACTTGTCCCAAAGTTCTTACAAAGCCGTTTCTTTGGGGTGCAGGATCTGGTGTGGTGGTAACCGTCTTGTTATGGCCAGCGCTCGTTGCCGCACCAATCCAGCAAGTTCGGTTGCTCTTTGACGCGACAAAACAAGTTGGCAAAACGCGTGAGCGCTTTTACCTCGGTTCGCTGCGCGGGTTCATTCCACAGTTTTATGTTGTCGCACTTGCATTTCGACTCACAATCTGGATGCTTGCCTGGTGTGCCTTTGGCTGGATTGGGGGCACTTGGTATTGGGTACGTCATCGACTGACGAACCGAAAACGCAAGTTCGCTGCAACCAAAGCGGTCGTACCCATGTGGATCTTGCTCACTCCGCTCCCCTACTTCTTTGTCTTGTCAGCGAGTCGCTTTGGCTATGACCGTTACGCGACCGCGATTCTTCCCTTTGGGGTGATTGCCGGGGCGTTGGTTGTCGCGCATGTCTTGCCACGCATCGGGGCATTGCGAAGCCGAACGCCAGCACAGCTTGGAGCAATTGGGCTTGCCATATTGGCTCTTCTCGCCATCGCCCCCATCAGGCATGCTCCATTCAACCTTGAATATGTGAACGCCTTGGGAATGAAGAGAGCCGTTCGATGGATACCCATTGAAAGCGGCCAAACTTCGTCCCACATGGACGCCAAGCTTCGTGACCTCGTAGAGGGCAATTGCAAAGGTCTGCGCGTCGCAAACGCCTATCCGCATCCTGCGGTCGAATCATGTGGCACGTCGTTTGCGCCAGCAACGATTCGCGAACTGCGAACCGCCGACTTCGCTTTCACGTTTCAAGTTGGCAAGCAGCCCTCGGCACGAGAATGGTTTGAGCCGTGGCTTGTCGAACACGCCACGTTGATTGACACGCTTGACATTGGTGGCGTGACGTTTGCCCGTCTGTGGCGCCTTGATACGTAACGGAACAGATTCGGTTGTGGTTCTATGACTTGACGAGGCGAGCAATCGCAGCCGACGCTTCTGCAATCTTTGCGTCGGCCGCGTCTCCACCATCGTGGACCGCGTCGGTCACACAATGTTGGAGATGCTCGTCCAAGAGTTGGAGGGAAACGGCCCGCAACGCTTTGGAAACCGCGGTGACCTGATCGAGAATGTCGATGCAGTACTTGTCCTCGTCAACCATGCGTTGAATACCACGCACTTGCCCTTCGATCCGCTTCAATCGGTTCGTAATGTTGACTTTGGACTCGCGGTAACCGTGATGGTCCATAGCGGTCGGCTAGCTACAACCCGATGTGCTTCCACAACTTGGGCAAGCATGGCATGAGCCAGCCCGTTGCATCTGCACCCCACACTGCATGCAGTACGGGGCATCCGAATGTGCCGCCATTGGGGCATGGCTCGTGGCTTCAGCCTCGATGCGGGCAACGAGTTCGGCCGCGGACTCAACCGATGGTGGGTCGGCTGGAACGTCGTGACCTTGGACCGTCTCGGTAACCGATTCGGCCACACCCGGAAGTGTCGGCTCGGTGCGTTCGCCAACCGTGAGGATATTGAGTTCGGCTCGCTCTTCGTAGCTCAAATAATCAACCGCCAAACGACGGAATATGTAGTCAAGCAGCGATGAGGCGAATCGAATCTCTGGATCATCGGTCATGCCTGCTGGTTCAAAGCGCATGTTTGTGAACGCTTCAACGAAACTCCGCAGTGGCACGCCATACTGCAAACCATGTGACACCGAGATTGCGAAGGCATCCATGATGCCCGCAAGTGTTGAACCCTGTTTCGAAACTCGCAAGAAAAGCTCACCGGGGCGTCCGTCTGCGTATTCGCCCACGTGCACAAAACCTTTGCAGTCCGCGACACGGAACTGGAATGTGCGGCTGGTGCGGTGTCGAGGAAGTTTCTCGCGCACCGGGGTCTTGATGACCTTCTCAACGATGCGTTCCACAATTTCTGGCGCTGCCGTCACCGCCTCACTCGTGGCACCATCTTTGGTGGCCATGGCAAGTGGCTGGGCGACCTTGCAGTTGTCTCGGTAAATAGCGATTGCTTTCACTCCGAGTTTCCATGCGTCAATGTGAAGTTGTTCAACGTCTTCAACCGTGACATCTTCGGGCATGTTGACGGTCTTTGAGATCGCACCGGACAAGAATGGTTGTACCGCGCCCATCATCTTGACGTGTCCCAGGTAATGGATTGCGTTGTCCCCCATCGAGCAAGCAAAGACGGCGACGTGGTCCGCACTCAAATGCGGCGCCCCAAGAATGGTCTTGTTCTCATCAATGTAAGCAACAATCTCGCCAATCTGGCCTTCCGAGTAGCCCAGACGTGTCAGCGCACGTGGAATTGACTGGTTCACAATTTGCATCGTGCCACCACCGACCAGCTTCTTGACCTTGCACAGCCCAAGGTCTGGCTCGATTCCAGTGGTGTCACAATCCATCATCAAGCCGATCGTGCCCGTTGGAGCAAGCACTGAAGCTTGCGAATTACGCACACCAAATGATTCGGCCAGGTCACAGGTCTCATCCCAGGACTGTTGAGCTGCACCAAGCAGTTCTGATGGCACAAGCTCTTCATCGATATGCGCTGCCGCTTCACGATGCTGGCCCAATACACGCAGCATGGGCTCCCGGTTCACTTCATAACCAGCAAAGGGACCCATGCGTGCTGCGAGGCGAGCTGAGGTCGCGTAACTGTGCCCGGTCATAAGCGAAGTAATTGATGCGGCCCACGCTCGTCCTTGTGCCGAGTCGTACGGCAAACCAAGCGTCATCAACAATGCACCAAGGTTCGCATATCCGATGCCGAGCTGGCGGAAGTTCCGTGACGTTTCGCCAATTGGTTCGGTTGGATAGTCGGCTCGACCAACCAGGATTTCTTGCGCGGTGAAGACCAGTTCGACGGTCTGACGAAAAGCGTCTACGTCAAAAACGTCGGTGTTGGCGTCGCTTTCTAAAAACTTCAGCAAGTTGATCGACGCCAGATTGCATGCCGAGTTGTCGAGGTGCATGTATTCGCTGCACGGGTTTGATCCATTGATCCGGCCCGTGTTTGACGCGGTGTGCCAATGATTGATGGTCGTGTCGAACTGCATGCCTGGATCGGCGCATTCCCACGTCGCTTGTGCGATCTGACGGAACAGGTCGCGTGCGCGAACGGTGGAAACAATGCCGCCCGTCGTCACCGCGCGCAAGTGCCAATCTTCGTCGTTCTCAACAGCCTGCATGAACTCATCGGTGACCCGAACCGAATTGTTTGCGTTCTGATACTGCACTGAATGCACGTCCGCGCCATCGAGGGACATGTCAAAACCCGCGTCACGAAGAACTCGGGCCTTGCGCTCTTCTTTTGCCTTACACCAAATGAACTCGGCTACATCGGGGTGATCGACATCCAAAATCACCATTTTGGCCGCCCGACGGGTCTTGCCGCCTGACTTAATTGTTCCCGCCGATGAATCGGCACCGCGCATAAAGCTAACCGGGCCAGAAGCGGTTCCGCCGCCTTGGAGCAGTTCCGCAGATGAGCGAATGCGAGACAAGTTCACCCCCGCACCCGAACCACCTTTGAAGATGACGCCCTCTTCTCGATACCAGTTCAAAATCGAGTTCATCTTGTCGTCAACCGACAAGATGAAACACGCGGACGCCTGTTGGGGAACATCAGGCACCCCAATGTTGAACCATACCGGCGAGTTGAATGCGGCTCGCTGGGTAATCATGAGAAACTTCAGTTCGTCGCGAAAGATCCCAGCCTGTCGATCGTCAACGAAATAGCCACCTTCAACGCCCCAGCGGGTAATCGTGTCAACGACCCGATCAACAACTTGTTTGAGCGACCATTCACGTTCGGGGGTGCCAAGCGTCCCCCGGAAGTATTTCTGCGCCACAATGTTCGTCGCGTTAATCGACCAGTCGGCCGGGAACTCGACATCAAGCTGCTCGAATGCAACCGATCCATCTTGGAAATTCGTGATTCGTGCATCACGACGTTCCCAGACGACCTGGTCATAGGGATGCACGCCGTCTTGGGTGAAATGGCGGTGGAAGGCAAGGTCGGTCTGGGGCGGAGCCAAAGTCATAATGGAGTCTCTCTCGTCGGTAAGGTGGGCGGTGGCGTTGGTTGCACAGGTTTTTTGCCTGACACAACCCCTCGTGGTGGTCCTGTCCCCCGCGAGCGGTCAGACCACAACATGTAGGGGTAAATTACAGCACGGTAGTTCCCCTCGTGTCAACGGTCACCGCCGCGAAAACACCCAGGTCCGAGGGGGTTCGCGATAATTCGCACAAAAAATCGCTTGCCGGCGACGCTGCCGGCACTCTCATCGGGCGCTTTTGACCCTTGCGTGAGACTCCATGCGCTCCAGCTTTTCCGAGCGTTCGCGCGACGAGACCGTGACACATGACTCACCATAGAATGCTCCCCCTGTGGATCGCTAGTAGCACAACCCTGTGAATTTCTCAGCCACATCGGTGGATGAGACGTGGATGAACCTGGGGATGAAGCAGGCGTTTTCCACAGGAAATGCGCAAAGACCAGGTTGGTTAGGCGCGTCGCCGACTCTCGGTCGCCACAATCGACGTTGCATGAACCGTTCGTGTCGCTGGAAGACCTCTGAGTGGTTGTCCAAAACCAGGAAAACCTTCGATTGCACCCAATTCGTAGGCCACCGACTGCACCAAGGCCGGAGCCAACATGATGGACAAGTGACCGTGGTCCTTCATAAGAATATTCGTGGCATCAAGTGCACTCTCGAGCATCATGGCGCGGCGCCCTGGTACTAACAAGTCAAGGTTCGAGTAGTACGCCACGTAACGTGTCTGGGGCATCGGGGTTGATTCAGCCCACATTGTGCGTAAGAAATCTGATCCTGGACGCAACTGCACACCGATCATGTTGCGATTCCTCGTCAATGGGCTGAGTCGAGCCAAGTCCACGCCCCCATGAGGTGTGGCAATAGTGACCACTGAAGCGGCTTCAACAAGGCCGTACCGCTGTACCGCTTTCCGAATAATCAGGCCACCCAGCGAATGGCCAATCAGATGAATGCGATCAGATCCTGTTGCCACCATCACTTCGTGGGCACGCAGCACACAAACTTTTGCGAGTTCGTCCACGTCGGCGTGGCGAGGGCTGTAGTTCATCGCGTGAATGTTGCGAAAACCAACACGTCGCAATTCTCGTTCGACGAAAAACCAGTTGGATTTGTTCGCCATATAGCCATGAACCAATAACACCGGAGTTTGTTCATCGTGGGGATCGCCGTGCGCATGAACGTGTCCACCCGGGCCAGCATCGAAAAAGCCCCAGGGATAGAGCGCCCCGGTCACAAGCCCCGACGCCATTTCACGCACCTGGGTTGGCAACGTTTGTGGGCGTCGCGCCCCTTTGGTGAGTGCGGCGGCGACTTTGACCCCGTGCTCCACAAATGGCTTGACCATGGTGACTCCTTCGTTTCAGAGGTCACACGATGACCACTGCAATTTCGGACCTGTGAAATATCGGAGGATTCCGACGACTTCTGTAGCAACAAACCAAAGACGTCATTGAAATGACATCATTGACATTTCAACGCTAATGCGATGGCCGTCCTTCATTCTGGGATGCCAACTACATTCGCTCTGATGGAACAGCTGATCCCACCGTCTGCGGAAGCAATCGATATTGACGAGTGCTATCTCAATGATGTCCGGCTCCCTCACGATGGTCGACCTTGGTTGGTTGTGAATATGGCAATGACCGCGGATGGCGCCACCGCGTTGGCAGGTCGTTCCGGTGGCATCGGCGGTGCAGCCGACCGCCGGGCATTCCATGCCTTGCGGAGCGCGGCCGACGTCATCCTTGTCGGGGCAGGCACAGCTCGGGCTGAAAACTACGGACCAGTTCAGGTGCCTGAACACCATGTTGCCGCACGTGCTCTCGCTGGTCGCGAGGCGCCAGCACGCTTGGCAATCGTGACCGCACGTTGTGACCTCGATCCGATGAGTCGACTTTTCGAAGATCCAGGCCAAAAACCAATGATCTTTACCACCGAAGTTGCCGATCCACCGGTCCTACTTGAGGATCGCGCCGAGATCATTCGATGTGGGTACCAAAGTGTTGACGTCCACGCAATGCTCAGCTTGCTCGGCGAACGAGGTGTCCGCAGCGTGATCTGTGAGGGTGGCCCAAGTTTGAACGGGCATCTTCTTTCCGCCAACCTCGTCGATGAATGGTGTGTGACCATTTCGGCCCAACTCGCCAGCGGATCTTCGTCGCGTGCCGCACATGGGCAGGACGTGACCTGTCAAATGGTTCTCGGCCGCCTCATTGTTGACGGAACTGACCTCTTGGCACGTTACGTCACGGCTCGTCAGTGAACTTTCGGCGTCGTCGATTTGGTTAACAGGCGGACTTCTCGGGCGAAATCGGCCGCGTCAGAAAACTCTTTGTAGACACTCGCAAATCGTAAATACGCGACGTCATCAAGCTCTTTGAGCCCATCAAGCACCTCGAGCCCAATCTGTTGCGTTGTCAAGACGGTGACATCGTGTGCACGGGCGCCTTCTTCCACACGGATTGCAATACCTTCGATTGCGTCACTAGTGACCGGACGGTTCTTGCATGCGGCACGCACACCTTCCACGATCTTGTCGGCGTCAAATGCCATGCGATCGCCGGAACGCTTGACAACGACCAAACTTATTGGCTCAACTTTTTCAAAGGTGGTGTACCGGTGCGCGCACGCGATGCATGATCGGCGCCGACGAATGGCTCGCCCATCATCAACGCTGCGCGAATCAAGGACTTTGTCGTCATCTGCACCGCACTTGGGACATCGCATCGCAATGAACGGTACCGTGCGCAGGCATTGCGATTGAAGCATGGTAGGAGCAAAGTGGCATGTCATGAACCACCAGGCGCCAAACCATTGAGGGAGATTCGATCGCCTGGCAGCAACGTCGCTGGCCCATGACGGCGAGCCAACTCATTAACAAGCGACGTAATGTCACCGCGGGGCTGAACATCTCTGGCAATCGAAGTCAATGTGTCGCCACGCTGCACCACAACAACCGGTCCCGAGGTCACCGCGACGTGTCCGACTGGAACGGACGGTGGATTTGGAGTGGGCGCAACAACGCTGAACAAGAAAGTCGAACACGCGGCAACCAGCACAAATCCGGCAACTGATACGGCAATAAGACGGTGGAGTTGCCGGGCACGTTCACATTCCAATCGGTCGTGTTCGTTTCGCCCGCCTTCGAGCAAGCGCAAGCGAACCGGACGATGCGACGGGGATTCGTGATAGGGAAGGGAAAGAACTGACATGACAACACTCTCCAACATGGGTGTGACATTGGGTCTGGAACCGGGATTGGGACTTTGAAGAACAACGGTTCTGCTCGTGATCCATGAAGCAGGCCATCGAGCGAGGAACAGATGTTCGATTACCACTCAAGCACGAACGCCCGTTCGAGTCAAGCCAAAATCGAACAAATGTTTGTAATTTGCATTGCGTTCGGTTACGCTAAGACGAACACCAGTTCGTCAGCGACGCGAAAGGTCCACCATGGCACCACATCAACTCACCAAGCGGCAGCGACAAGTACTCGATTGCATTGAGGATTCGATGCGCACCCGCGGCTATCCCCCGTCGGTACGCGAAATTGGTGAGGCTGTTGGCCTGACGTCACCTTCAAGTGTGCACGCTCACCTTTCCACGCTGCAGCGCCTTGGTTTATTGCGTCGTGACCCCACCAAACCTCGGGCAATTGCAATGAGTTTTGATCCACTTTCTGGTGCCAGCGTTGAGCGGCGGCCCACCCGGCACATTCCACTGGTGGGCGATGTCGCCGCCGGAACCGACGTACTTGCAGAGGAAAACATCACCGAAGTCGTCCCCGTCTCCGAAGATCTCACCGGCGACGGTGATCTTTTCATGTTGCGTGTGCGCGGCGATTCAATGGTTGACATCGGTATTTTCGATGGGGACTTCGTCGTTGTTCGATCCCAACCAACAGCGTCAAACGGTGAGATCGTGGTTGCCGGCATTCCGGGTGAGGAGGCCACGGTGAAGACCTACCAGTCCGACGGCAAGACCATCACCTTGATCCCTCACAACGAGCGATTGGATCCCATGGTGTTTCCCGCACAAGATGTAACAGTCTTTGGTCGAGTCGTCACCGTGTTGCGCAAACTCTGACCGATCGCTCGTCGTCAGAGTCCCTGGGTAATCAAGGCACGCTGTACCCGAAAACACCATTCGAGCGGTGCGCGGTCAAGGTATTCGCCAGCGGTATGGGCAAGTTGTGATTGTCCTGGGCCAAAGTTCACGGCCGGAATGCCATGTTCGGCAAATCGTGCGACATCGGTCCATCCCAACTTTGCATCGACCGCAAGGTCGGCTCGACCAATAAATGCGGCAATGAGCGGGTTTGATAGCCCAGGCAAAGCTCCCGAGGCATTGTCAACCACCACAAGCTCATCGCCGTCAGCCATGATCGATCCAAACGTCGACCGAACAAACGCCTCGGCATCGCTAGCCGATCGATCCGGGGCATAACGATGATTGATCGTAAGTACGACTTCGTCGGGGATGACATTGTTCGCAATACCACCGTGCACTTTGACTGCTTCGAGGGTCTCTCGAAAGGCGAGACCATCGATTTGAGGTTGACGAATCTCGGCGTGGGTAATCGCCTCAAACACACCCGATAGGCGGTGAATGGCATTGCGTCCCATCCATGGGCGGGCCGAATGTGCGCGTTCCCCTCGAAGGGTAAGTTCGGCTCGCAACGTGCCTTGGCACCCTGCTTCTACGGCACCATCGGTTGGTTCCCCGATAAGCGCAATGTCACCAACGAGAAGGTCGGGTCGAGTTCCAAAGAGTTCGCCGAGTCCACTTTCGGATGCCGCAACTTCTTCACGTGCATAGAACACGTACGTCACGTCCACCGCAGGAACCAGAACCGACTTGGCAAGTGCGACCAAAATCGCCAAGCCACCCTTCATGTCGGCCGAACCAAGCCCAGAAAGTCGATTGCCATCGATGCGAGCTTGCGCATTGTTATTGGCGGGCACCGTGTCGGTGTGACCAGCCAAAATGACTCGCTGTGGGAGCCCAAAGTTTGTTCGGGCGACAAGATTGTCACCAACGCGAGTGACCTCAAGATGGTCAAGTACACCAAGAGTTGATTCAAGCCAATCGACGAATGGCCCTTCACGTCGGCTCTCAGACGCAATGTCCACCATTTGCGCGCACAACGCAAGGAGATCTTCGGGCAAATGGTCGCCCGGGTCCATGCTCATGATCTAAACCGTCGCACCATGATCACGCAACACCTGATTGAGTGCCGACTTGTCGTGCCGCTCGCCCGGCTCGAGATGTTTGATCACCAAAACACACGGCATGCCAAAGTCGCCACCGGCAAAGGTCTTTGTGCGCATTGCCTGGACAGCAACCGTCCACGCCGGAACGCGACCACGTCCGAGTTCTTCGCCTGTCGCAGCATCAATTACGGGAATCGAGCCGGTCAAAATGCATCCAGCGCCAAGCACAGAACCTTGACCAACGATCGCGCCTTCCGCCACGATGCAACGGCTCCCAATGAGACAATCGTCGCCGACGACCACCGGGGCAGCTTGAGGAGGTTCAAGCACTCCACCAATGCCAACGCCACCGGACAAATGGACATTCGCACCGATCTGTGCGCAACTTCCAACCGTCGCCCAGGTGTCGACCATGGTGTTCGCGCCCACGTGCGCGCCGATGTTCACATAGCTCGGCATCATGACAACACCCGGCGCAAGATACGAACCGTACCGAGCGGACGCTCCGGGCACGACCCGCACGCCGGCCTTGGCATAGTTGGTTTTCAGTGGAATCTTGTCGACGTACTCGAAAGGCCCAAGCTCCATTGTTTCCATGGTCGAAAGCTTGAAAAGCAACAGAACTGCTTGTTTGAGCCATTCGTGCACCACGATCTCGCCCGCGTCGTTCATCTCAGCAATGCGAGCTTCCCCCGCATCTAACAATGCAATGGCTTGGTCCACAACAGTGCGTGCGTCTGAGTTGTTCGGGTCAAGCGTTTCGCGTGTGTTCCACAGGTCAATGATTTGATCGCGCAATTCGGCCATTTGACCACCGTACTTGGCGGCGCGCTTCTCGCGACATCATGAAATTGGTGAATCACCCGGTGGCGCGAAATCCTCGTCTCGAGGTTGGCGATAATGCGGCGCTTCTGGTGGCGCTGGCGGACCCGGTTGTGGCCACGGTGACGGTCCCGCCACTGGGCTTCCTGGAGCACCTATGCCACTTGGCGCCGACCACCCTGGTGCAAGATTCTTCGATGATACGGCAGGTGGAGCAAGCGAGCCTGGGCCAATACCTCCCCATGGCCCTGGTGGATAGGCGCCCGTCGGATAAGGATTTGGGGCAACCGGGGCGGGCACGGTCGACCGGCGTCGCACGGCTGTCACAATCACAAGGGTGAGACCGATCAAAAAGATCAGTCCCCCGCCAACAAACGCCAACGCAATCGCTTGGGTTGGCACATGCGATCCTTCACCCACGCCAAGTGTGAGCCCATTGTCGAGTCCGCTGGCAGTGACGCGATACGCACCGACTTGATCAGCTTGAAAGGTGGCGATTGCGAGCGCTTCGCGCCCTGTTCCTTGCGAGATATTGGTGCTGGTGGCGGTACGTCGACCCGAGTACGGGCTTGTCGCAACGGCCACACCATTTGGCCCAACAACGGTGACAGTTGGTGTGGTACTTGGTTGAAAAGTTGCAACCGTTGGACCGACAACAAAAACAACATGGCCTCCGGTCCGGTTCACCATGACTGATCCCGACGCGTCAACAATTTTGGGGAATCGTGCGAGATCGACGGCTCGCGCAATACCCACAATTGACGCGACGGCAATCACCCCAATCGAGACCACCATGAGGATTGCGCCGACGACATAGCCCGCCCGACCGGTGCCCCTTTCGTCAATTGGTGACGTGACCGGGACAGGTGGCGGCGTCCACGCGCTCATTTTTGCCGACCATTTCGCGCTGGTGCCAACTGGTTTCGTGCAACTCGTGTCGCGAGGAGATCAAGGCGCTCATCAGGTTGAACGGCGGCGACCCGAACGAAATCGGTTGCTGCCGGTCCATAAAACTCCCCGGGAGACACCAGAAGCCCAACGGAAGTGGCCAAACGGCGTGCAAAGTCCCACGCGTCACCATTTGGGGCGGCAATCCACAAATAGAAACCCCCGCCGGGCAACGGAGGTGCCACCGCAAAGTGTTCGAGCACACTCCGCAATAGGTTCAGCCTGTTCCAGTAGATCCCGCGCTGTAACTCAACGTGCTGATCATCATCAAACGCGGCGACCGCAGCGTCTTGGATTGGCCCAGGCACCATACGACCAGCGTGTTTGCGGACTTCGCTCAAATACGCAACGATTTCGTGGTCGCCGGTGTAAAAACCCACGCGTGCGCCCGCGAAATTCGATCGCTTTGACAGCGAATGCAACGCGATCACACCGTCGGTTCCCGATGACAAGATGGTCCGACCTGGCACAACCCCTGGCATCGGCGCAACGGGGCCCGCACCATCACGGGCATCCCAAGTGAACTCGATATAACACTCGTCAGAAATAATGAGCACATCGTGGCGCTTCCCCCAAGCCACAACCTGGTCAAGATCATCGAGGCCGCCGGCCGGATTCCCGGGTGTGTTCACCCACAAACACAACGCCCGGCTGATGTCGTTCGGATCAATCGAATCAAGGTCAATCCGCCACTGGTCGTCCATTGCAACAGGCACCGCTCTGCAACCCGCAATTGAGGCACCCATTGCGTAACTCGGATAGCTCACCGCCGGGAAGAGGACCGTGTCTCGTGCCGGGTTTCGCAGCCGAAGGTGATGGGGCAGATCAACCACAAACTCTTTGGTCCCCATGCACGCAGCAATCTGCTTCGCTTCAATTGACACTGCGAAACGGCGCTCCAGCCAGCGTGCGGCGGCTTCACGAAAGTCGGGCGTTCCAATTGATGGTGGATAGCCAGCAAGGCGTTTCGAAACGGCCATGGCATCACGCGCAACCTTCGGTGGCTCGTCGCACGGTGTTCCCACGCTGCAATCGATCGCGCCACCGACATGCTCATTCGCCAGGTCTGCGAGCGGAGCGAGCCGATCGTAGGGGTACGGCGGTAGCACAAAGCCGTTCATTTCGGACACGTGGCGGACTCCCATTCGCGAAAGCGTTCGTGCACGTTGGCAGCCAATCTCACGAAGACGTTCAAACCACTATCGGTGGCCGTTGTTTCTACAACATCGCCTTCTCGGTGCAGCGCCGCGAGCACGTCTGCTCGTTCGTAGGGAACAAACAATGCAACGAGATCCGTTTGTTTGCGTAAAGCCCGTGCGACCGTGTCAACGAGCTCATCAAAGCCCGCTCCGGTCGCCGCAGACACGCCCACGACAATTCGATCATCATCTCGCAAGCGGGCAATGCGAGCCTGCGCTACTTGATCGTCAAGGCGATCAATTTTGTTCGCTACAAAGATCTCGGGAATGTCACGTGCCCCAATTTCACCGAGCACATCATGGACGGTTGCCATATGTCCTTCAAGGTCTTCAATTGAAAGGTCGAACACGTGGAGCAGCAAATCGGCTTCGTTGGCAACTTGGAGCGTGGAACGGAATGATTCGATAAGACCGTGTGGCAACTTGTCAATGAAACCCACGGTGTCGGTGCACAACACCGGCTCCCCACCGGGTAACGCAAACCTGCGGGTCGTGGCATCAAGCGTTGCAAAAAGGCGATCCTCCACGAGCACATTCGCATTCGCCAAGCGGTTGACGAGCGTCGACTTGCCCGCATTGGTGTAGCCGACGACGGCGACATGGTGAATGGTGCTGCGAGCGCGAGCTTTGTGCTGGGTGCGACGATGGTGGGCGATATCGGTGAGCTCTCGTTCAAGATGATGAATACGTCGCACGATGCGCCGTCGATCAACTTCGAGTTTTGTCTCTCCACCACCCATGCGAGTTCCAACGCCCCCGCCTTGCTGGGAGAGACCTTCACCTTTGCCACGGAGCCGGGGAAGTCGATAACGCAAAAGCGCCAACTCAACTTGTGCGCGACCTTCTTGGGTCGTGGCATTCTGGGCGAAAATGTCCAAAATCACCGCGGTGCGATCAATCGCCGTTCGACCCAAAATCTTTTCTAGGTTCCGTTGCTGAGCAGGCGATAGTTCTTCGTCAAACACGACCGTGTCGCAGTCGGTAGCCGTTGCAATGTCGGCGAGCTCTTTGACTTTGCCTTTGCCAAGATACGTGGCAGGATCGGGTCGATCACGTTTCTGAATGACCCGCTCAATGGCATCGGCACCGGCGGTGTCAACCAACAAAGCAAGTTCATCAAGGCCAGCTTCGATTTGGCTGAGTGTTTGGCCAGGAAACTGCACACCAACAAGGACAATGCGTTCTCGGAATGTGCGTTCGATGAATGCGTCTGATGCGCCACCGAACTCGCCAAAAGCGCCACGGTGACTCGCAAGGGTTTGCGGCGACGTTGTCATACGTGCACCTTGGCATCAGCAATCCATTGCGAGGGGCCTCGCAACGTGGGCATGGCGTCGGTCATCGTGACGTGAACACTGCCACCAGGCATATACACCTGGGTTTCGTCGCCGACGAGTCCCCAGTTGCGAGCGCTGAGTGCGGTTGCGGTGGCACCGGTGCCACACGCCTGGGTCACCCCGGCCCCGCGTTCCCACGTAACCATGTCAATCGTCGTCGACGATGTTGCATGCACAAAATGCACATTCATACCTTCGGGGAAGAGGGCTTCCCAATGAGGCCCGTGCAGTGCTGGGTCGATACGAGAAGGCTCGTCAACTTCGATGACAAGATGGGGATTGCCAAGATCCCAGGTCATCATGCGAGTGTCGTCGGCCACATCTGGCCTGCCGGTTTCTGGAATTGATGGCCCTGCAAGTGGGTGACCCATCGACACCGTTGCCCACACCATGTCGGTATTTCCTTGCGGATCTGGTTCGATAACGATGAAGCGATGCCCACCGTCAGTTTCCACATCCAGATTGCAAGGCAGTGTTGTTGCCTCGTGACGGATGATTGCATGGGCGAAACACCGAATGCCGTTTCCACTCATTTCGGCCCGCGTCCCATCCGCATTGTGCAAGATCATCGACCATTGACTCGCTTGTGCCCCTCGCTGTGCAAAGAGCAGGCCGTCTGCTCCAATACCTCGGTGCCGGTCGCAGAGCGTCCGAGCAAGTTGTGTGCGCGCGTTATCGGCGATGTGGTCGAACACGACGAGAAAATCGTTGCCGAGTCCGTGCAACTTTGCGATCTCGAGGTCGTTTGTCATTGCGTTCATTCTCCCACGGCAACGGTTGAATTGTTGGGTGGATTTGACCACCGGGCCACGAGTTCGTTCACGATGCGGGCACGGTTCACATCTTCAGTGACATCCATCCACTCCAGTCTGGGGTCGCGTCGAAACCAGGAGCGCTGACGTCGGGCAAAGCGCCTCGTGGCCGCAATCGCCGCTTCGATGGCATCGTCGCGTGAAACGTTCCCGTCAACGTGGGCTCCGAGGTGGCGGTAACCCAGCGCTTGGGATGCCGTTCGACTCAAGGGAGAATTGCGTTGTCGAAGTGAACTGACCTCGTCAAGAAAGCCGTTCGCGAGTTGATCCGCATAACGTCTTGCAATACGCGCGTTGAGAATATCGGTTTCAACGTGCAGCGCGATGACATCCCAACCGGTGTCGTCATAGCGTTCGAAACCGTCACCAAAGCTTGAGAACGGCCGACCTGATCCGATGCAGACTTCCAATGCGCGTACGATGCGGCGCCGATTGCCCGGTTCAATGCGATGTGCAGCAATCGGGTCACGTTCGCACAAGGAGCGATACATCGCATCAAGGTCAGGGTTTTCATCAAGCGTTTGGCGAATGGCTGGGTAACGGCCGGGAATGTCGAGTGAGTCGACAATTGCCCGTAGATACAGTCCGGTCCCTCCAACCAGCAACGGCCGATTGTTGCGTGCTGCAATCTGTGCAAGAGCATCGAACGCAGCTTGTTGAAAGGCTTTGAGTGAAAACTCTTCGCTTGGGTCGACGATGTCGAGCAAGTGATAGGCGACTTCGCGTTGTTCTGCCGGGCTTGGTTTGGCCGTGCCAATGTCCATGCCGCGGTAAACCTGCATTGAATCGACCGTGACGATTTCAATGTCGCCGAGGCGCTGCGCGACCTGATGCGCGATAGTTGACTTACCCGACGCGGTCGGGCCAACAATGGCGAGACCGACGTGCTTAGCGGTCAGAGCAATTCCTCAATCAGCGCATAAGCCTCGATACGAACCAGGTCGGGTTCATCGAGACCGTAGGCGACAAACAGATCGGGTAACACTTCACCGGAGAAGTTCCGTGCCATTGATCGGGCGGTGACCGCAAGGTCATAGTGGCGATCCCCCACTCCGGCATGGGCCCAGTCAACCGCTCCTACGACGGTCGAATACTGCGGGTCAAAAATAATGTTTGAAATACACAGATCGCCATGGACGAGTACCCGATCGGCATCCTCCATCGGTCGTGTTGATGATGCGAGCTGGCGTGCTTTTGCAAGTAAATCGGCGGGAGTGAAGTGATCAAACGGGTCACGCAAGGCGTTCGTGCCAACGAGGCCTGCATTGACGCGTTGCTCAGCACGGTCGAGTAGTGCGTCGAGCGAGCTGTCAAATGGACACGTCGACAGGTCAATGCGGCGCGATCCTTCGTGGAGCGAGGCCAGAGCGCGACCGATTACTTCCATGGCTTGGCTCGGCGAACGCAGAAGACGCGGGTCAGTGGTGCCATCCATCCACGACGTGACCAGCATCGGCTGTGCCCCATCGGCGTCGTACACGATCACGACAGTTGGGAAGTTGAGCCCCGAGATCGTCGCGTCTTTCGACAACCATTCCAGTCGTGCTATCTCCTGACTCATCAGCATGCGGGATTCTCGGTGTCGCTCGGCCGACGCCGCCTGATCGTCGATCGCCGTCTTGATCGCCAGATCTGGGCGATCGTCGTCAAAGGTGACATGCCACACCGATGCACGCTGCCCACCTTCTTGGCGTTCAAAGTTTGCTCCCGCGAGGAGCGCTGCGAGCGCGGTTGGAATCAACGGCTTGTCGGTCACTGGACGACAACAGGAATCCGCGTTCGGTGACGCGGCTGGGCGAGCACGTCAACGAGTTCGCCCCGTAAGAAGTGTGGGGCGGCGCTGGTGATTCGGGCGGTTGCATACGTCCCGGCGCGTAACGGTTCGGGGGAAACAAAGTGCACAAGTTTGTTTTGGCGAGTTCGACCGGTTGTGACCGATGGGTCGCGTTTCGATGGTCCTTCGACCATGATGTTTTCGACTCGCCCCACGCGTGCTTCATGTTTGGCTAGACCGCTGCGCTCAATCACGACCCGCAATTGTTCAAAACGCTTCGCGATGACGTCGCTGGGAACAAGCGGCAGATTCTTTTCAGTCGCTTCGGTTCCCGGCCGTGGCGAGTAAATAAACGTGTAGGCACTGTCGTAGTGCGCGGCCGCCGCGACGTGCAACGTTTGATCAAAGTCATCGTCGGTTTCACCGGGAAAGCCCACGATGATGTCGGTTGTCACCGCAAGATCGTCAATGGCGGCACGGGCCGCGTCAAGTTTGTCGAGATAGCGCTGCGCGGTATAGCCCCGATGCATGGCTGCAAGCACACGGTCGCTTCCTGCTTGGAGTGGCAAGTGGAGGTGTTCGCACACCGATGGAACCTCGGCCATCGCGGCAATTGTTTCGTCGCGTAAGTCTTTAGGATGGGGGCTGGTGTAGCGCACCCGTTCGATGCCTGAAATCGCGCCCACTGCTCGCAACAAATCAGCAAACAACGGTCGAATCCGTACGTTCTCACCGGCCTTTCGTTGAGCAAGCGTCAAGTCTCGACCGTACGAGTTGACGTTTTGTCCGAGCAACGTGACTTCGGTGACGCCTTCGTCTGCGACACGACGCACTTCGTCAATAATGCGATCGAATGGACGGGAGATTTCTGGTCCACGAACCGCGGGGACAATGCAGAACGCACAGTTGTTGTCGCATCCGATTTGGATGGTGATCCAAGCGCTGTGGCCGGTTGTGCGGCGAGCAGGAAGCGCAGAAGGGAACAGTTCGTTGTCGTCGGCAACGGTCGCTTGAAGAATCTCGGTGATCGGACCTTGGGTGTCGGCGTGATGTAAAAGTTCAACCGCTCGATGCACGTTGTGCGTGCCAAGGACGACGTCCACATACGGCGCACGTTCGCGAATTGCGTCTTGATCTTTTTGGGCGAGGCATCCCGCCACCATGATGCGCTTGTCGGGATTCGCATCTTTCAGCGGCTTGAGATGTCCAAGGGTGCCGTACAACTTATTGTCAGCGTTTTCGCGGACACAGCAGGTATTCAACACGATGACATCTGCGGATGCTTCGTCACTGGCCTCCACGAGACCATCAGCTTCAAGCAAACCGGCAATGCGCTCGGAGTCGTGTTCGTTCATTTGGCACCCAAATGTGCGCACCGCGTAAGTGCGAGGGGCCGGATCCTGCTCATGCGTCATGCATCTATTGTCCCATGACCGGTGCGGAGAACCGAACCGGATTCGTGCCGAGCGCTTGTGCCCGACACGAAACCGGCCTCGCGGTTAGTCGTCGAGTGCAATTGGCTCGTCGTCAGCGGCGGTCATCACATCGGTCTCATCGGGCTCGCCTAGACCAACGGCTTTGCGAATCCGTTCTGATACTTCGACCATGATTTCGGGGTTCTCGGTGAGGAAAACCTTTGCTTTCTCACGACCCTGACCGAGTTGTTCACCTTCGTAGGTGTACCAGGCTCCGGATTTGTTGATGATGCCTTCGTCAACGCCGATGTCAAGCACAGACCCTTCTCGGCTGATGCCTTGGCCGTACATGATGTCGAACTCGGCTTGACGGAACGGCGGTGCAACCTTGTTCTTGACAATCTTGGCCCGTGTCCGGTTTCCGACCACTTCAGCACCATCTTTGATCGATTCAATGCGACGAACGTCGATGCGCACTGACGAGTAAAACTTCAATGCTCGGCCCCCAGGCGTGGTTTCGGGTGAGCCAAACATGACACCAATCTTCTCGCGCAACTGGTTGATGAAGATGCACACGGTGTTTGACTTGTTAAGGTTCGCGGTGAGCTTCCGCAATGCTTGGGACATGAGGCGCGCTTGGAGACCGACGTGCGTGTCTCCCATTTCACCCTCGATTTCTGCCCGAGGGGTCAATGCGGCGACCGAGTCGATGACCACAACATCCAACGCATTCGAGCGGATCAGCATGTCGGCAATTTCAAGTGCTTGTTCACCCGTGTCTGGCTGGGAGATCAGCAGCTCATCAATGTCAACGCCGATGTTGGCGGCATAGGCTGGGTCCATGGCATGCTCGGCGTCGATGTAGGCGCAGATACCGCCATTGCGTTGTGCTTCGGCAACAACGTGCATGGCCAGGGTGGATTTTCCAGATGATTCGGGGCCGTAGACCTCGACGACCCGGCCTCGTGGCAAGCCGCCAACACCGAGCGCCAAGTCAAGTGCAAGTGCTCCGGTGGAGATGGCTTCGATCTGCATCGAACCCTTCTCCCCCATCTTCATGACGGAACCCGTTCCGTATTGTTTGGTGATTTGGCTCAGGGCCATCTCTAATGCTTTGTCTCGCTCCACAGCGCAGTGTCCTTTCGAGTTGCCTTAGAAGCGGTTGCTTCAAGGGCGGAATGTGATGGGGCTGCACTTGACTCGGCGCAGCGATTGGAAGTGACGTTCACCCTAGAGATGGGGTGTGACATTGTGTCCAGAGCCGATTGATCAACGCTGGAATATCACCACTGTAGTTTCGAACACTCGTTCGGTCAAGCATTTCGCTTGCGAAGGTCGAGTGCGGTCTCTGGCACCTGTAGTCGGAACTTGTTGCAGAACGGGTCGCATAGCGACCCGTTCTGCAACAAGTTCCGACTACTTCATGGCAAGAAGGGTGCGGCGGAGCACATCAAGCGCGCTAATCGTCCCATACGCGCGAATCCGCTCGCGATCCCCAAATAGCTTCAACGCAAGACACGAAACGTCGTCACCTATGGCCAGGCCCACAAACACCGTGCCCGGAGGTTGGTCGTCTTGTTCGCTCGGCCCTGCGACTCCGGTAATCGACAATCCAACATCCGCGCCAAGTCGTTCCCGTACACCTGTCGCCATTGCCTTGGCTGCAATTTCGCTCACCACCGGGCCGTCAGGCACTCCAAGAAGTTGGAGTTTGACCGAAGTTGCATAACTCACCACCCCACCAAGCAAGACCTGTGACGCGCCCGGAACTCGAGTCAGCCGCTCACAAATCATGCCACCGGTCATTGACTCAGCGAGCGCCAAAGTAGAACTGCGAGCACCGAGCAGATCGAGCACGACCTCTTCCATCGTTTGGTCGTCTTCACCAAACACGAGCGAACCGAGCTCACCTCGCAAACGTGACACAACCGGGTCAATGATGGCGTGCGCTTCATGGCGGCTCGCAGCTTTCGCGGTGACCCGCACCTTGATCCCCTCAATGCCGCTCGCCAAGAACGCGATGGTGGCACCACCGTGTTCATCAAGTTCGTTGATCGTTGTCGCAAGACGTTCGGCCAGGCCAGATTCGGTTTCACCCCAGGTGCGAAGCGTGCGCGACACAATCGTTTCGGCGTGTCCGCGTCGTTGAAGAAGATCGGGCACGACCGCCCGTTCGATCATGTCGGTCATCTCATAGGGCACGCCGGGCACCGCATAGATCACTTTGGGTGACGCATTCGGATCACCTCGTGGCCAATCAATTGGACAGATCAAACCCGGGGCTGTGCCTTTGGTTTGCGGGATTATCGTCGCACCAAGAGGAACATCTGCTTGAAGAAGATTGTTCTCGGGCATCGGACGGTTCCGTTTCGCAAACATCAACCGAATGACTTCGGCGATATCGTCGTCGCGCACCAAACCAACACCCATGACCTGAGCGAGAACGCTTCGGGTGATGTCATCGTGGGTCGGCCCAAGGCCACCACACACAATCACGGCGTCCGCGCGATCCAAAGCGCCGCACAAGGCCGCGACCGCGCGTTCAAGATTGTCACCAACCTTGGTAGCAAGAAGCGAATCGAACCCATGTTCCGCAAGCCGCTTCCCGATTTCACCCGAGTTCGTGTCGATGACCTGGCCGAGTAGCAACTCGGTTCCCACCGCAAGCACTTCGCAACGCATTTGAATGACCTTAGGATAGCTCTCGCCCGATGTGTCGGATTTGTCCCGTGGCGCCCCGTTACCATGGGAGAGCGATGGAACTTCGGATCTTCACCGAGCCACAACAAGGCGCGACCTACGATGATCTGCTCGCGGTCGCACGCCATGCTGAAGAACTCGAATTTGGCGCGTTCTTTCGTTCTGATCACGTTGAGAAAATGGGCGACGTCACGGGGCTGCCCGGTCCGTCGGACGCGTGGATCACCCTGGCTGGCCTCGCCCGCGACACGCAAACAATCCGCCTTGGCACATTGGTGACCGCCGCGACGTTTCGTCTCCCGGGACCGTTTGCGATCAGCGTTGCCAACGTTGACGCCATGAGCAATGGCCGCATTGATCTCGGCCTCGGAACCGGCTGGTTCGAAGCCGAACATACGAGCTACGGCATCCCCTTCCCCCCGCTGCGCGAACGATTCGATCGACTCGAAGAACAACTCGAAATCATCACCGGACTCTGGCAAACCCCCGCCGGTGAAACGTTTGACTTCACCGGGGCCCATTACCACCTGACCGCAAGCCCAGCGCTGCCAAAAACCCTCCAAGACCCGCATCCACCAATCATCATTGGGGGTGCTGGCCAAAAGCGCACACCAAACCTTGCGGCCCGTTTTGCCAACGAATTCAATGTGCCCTTCCACAGCGTCGCCGATACCGCAAACGCATTTGCGCGAGTCCACGACGCATGCCACTTGATCGAACGTGCCCCCGACTCGCTGGTGTATTCGGCAGCCCAGGTCGTGTGCGTTGGCGAGAATGACACGCAACTGCGCGCTCGTGCCCGTTCGATTGGACGGGACGCGGACGAGCTGCGCACCAATGGCATCGCGGGCACACCCGACGAGGCCTTGGCCAAGATCGAGCAGTTCGCGGCGATTGGTGCAACCCGGCTGTATCTGCAAGTCCTTGATTTGCACGATCTTGCTCATCTGGACTGCATCGCATCGAAGGTCATGTCCGCGCTGTCGTGATCACTGCACCACAACTGTGACCGATGAACCCGACTACAAACTGGCGTTTCGCATTGCGCTCGTAGCACTCGTCGCGCCCGTCGTCGTCGGTGTCGTGCGAAATGGGCTTGCGCACTGGTATCCCACAAACGACGCCGCGCTCACTGCGATTTACGTCAAAGACGTGTTCTCAACACATGTTCCCCTCGTTGGCCTACCCGCCCGCTATTCCTATGGCGCGGCTCCGGACTACTTCTATCCCGGGGCACTGCTCATGTATCTCTTGGCCGTTCCGGTGCGCATCTTTGGAGTCTCGTGGGGTCTCCTCGTCGGCATGGGAGTCATTCAAAGCGCATGGACCCTCACCGCGCTGTGGCTCATCCGACGACGCGTCGGTTACCGACATGGGCTTGTGGGTGCATTGTTTCTGGCCAGCCTGTTGTGGGGTTTGGGGAGTCAAGTGATTCTCGATCCCACACCGGTCCTCATGGGATCAATTGCGTTCTTTGCATTTCTTGTGGCCGCGTGGAGCGTCGCCGATGGCGATGCGCACGGTTTTGTGCCCTTGGCACTCGGCGCGAGTTTCCTCTTTCTGGATCACCTCAAGTTCGCAGTCGTTGTTCCGGTCTTGGTGGGCGTTGCGTGCGCTGGGTTCATCCTTCATCGCCGTGCCTATCACCGAGAGACGATTGACGACACGCCTGCGTTGCGTCGCACGACTGTTATTGCGTTTGGGGCAACCGCAATGTTCACCTTGCTCGTGTGGGCGGGTCCGATCGTGCAGCAACTCACTTCAGCCAATCCAAACATGACGGCGCTTGCCCACGCGATTGGTTCAGGTGATCGGGCACAACGAGCGGTGACAGACACGCTTCGTGTCGTCTCCACGCCACTGACCACGTGGCCGCTGTGGCTGCGCCATTCGCTTGCGGATCCGAACTTCACTGTGACGGGACCTTCGGGCTCACTTGTGACGCAACTCGTTGGCTTTGCGATCGTCGTTATCAGTGGCAGCGCGGTTGCATTGCGCGCTCGACGCACGAGCGACGTCACCGTCGACCGTGCGTTGATTGTGGCGCTGGCCGCATGGCTGGCCTGGGTGGTGAGCGCGCAAATCAGCCCCGACCGTTCGCCGTTCGAGCGCAATTACTTTCAAGCAATTTGGCCCATGGCCGCCTTCATTTGGTTCGCAATTGTCATCGGCGCATTGCGCGCGACGTGGACTCCAACACGCTCGGCAGGCGTCGAGACACTCGATCGGCGACGGTGGATGATGCGAGGCACACTGGGGGTGATCGTTGCACTCACTATTGCCAATTTCACCATTGCAAACTTCAACGCCACAACCCCGCAGGTAACCATTCCCGTCGCCCGCACCGTGCGTGCTGTGGTCCACGAAAACGTCCACGAAGGTCCGGTCCTGGTGCGCTCATCTGCCTACCCGGCTCGAACCTATTTCCCAGTAGCGCTCCTTGCATTGCGTGAACACAACATTGCGTTTCGTGTTACCGGTTCGTGGGATCCAACGGTGTATGGAGAGTTTCGTGAGTGGCGTGGCGACCCAATACGTGAACTCATCATCGCAAATAGCAATGACGCGCCCCCGGGAGCGCGTCGTTTGGCTGCCGTTGTCGAAGGGCCACTCTTGGCCCAACGCGATTTCGACCGCATTACCGACCAGGTCATTTCGTGGTTGAGCGTGCAACTGGGCGAACCACGTTCATCTATTGCACAACAGGTCACAGCGTCAATCGCCGATCATGATCCCCACACGCTCGTCAAGCTCATGGCAGGTGCTGGTGTCCGACTCCCAGCCGGGGCTTTCCATGTGCCCCTTCCGATTTCCGGTGTGTCGAAATCAGATTCGGCGGCTTGGTGGCATGACGCCACGACGACACGGATTTTCGTTTTTCTTCGCCAACGCAAGTGACGAGTATCTCTTGACACTCAATCCATTGCGGTGGCCGCATTTCGACCTGCCGCTAAATACTGTGCACCGGTCACGATGGTAAGCGCGACGGCAATCCAGATCAGCACAATCCCAATAAGTTCGTGCTCGGCCGTTGCCGGCGCGATGACCGCGGCGATTGCACATTCTTGTGAGACCGTCTTCACTTTTGCCAAGCGCTTCGCCGGCACGGCCAACCCGCGTCGGCCCCACCAAGATCGATAGACGCTGATCACCAATTCGCGCACGGTAATAAGTGCAACGGGCACCCAACTCATTGACCCGGCAGCGACCAGCGCGTACATGGCCCCAAGGACCAACACTTTATCGGCCAGCGGGTCAAGAAACGCCCCTGACCTCGTTGAGCCTTGACGCCGCGCAATCCACCCGTCGATGCCGTCGGTTGCTGCCAGCACGAACGCCAAAATGAAGGTTCCCCAACTCACCGGATCCGCAATGATCTGTGCGATCAAAAGGGGAACTAACGCGAGTCGGGCCAGCGTCACCAAGTTTGCAGGGGTGAGAAGAGCCGATGGCCCAAACCGGTCGCCGCCACCCACAACGTCGTTGCTCCCAGCAGCCGATTCAGTCATTACTTGTCAACCAGTAAAGGCTCGGCTGTCAGATCCGGACCGGTGGCACCCGTGATGACGACGTCATGAAATGCACCTACCGTCAAGGTTTCGGGCACGATGATCTCACCGTCGATGTCGGGAGACTCACGATGGCTGCGTGCCACGCCGGGCGACTGCACGAGCACCGTTGTTGTACTCCCGACCAGCGCATCTCGTTTCGACATGGTGATGTCATCTTGCAGCTCACGAAGTTCAGCTAGACGATCAGACATCAGCCCACGTGGAACCTGATCATCAAGGTTGACCGCGTACGTGCCATCTTCGGGTGAATATGGGAAGAACCCGCACCAGTCGAGTTGCGCCTCGTTGACAAATCGCAAGAGCTCATCGTGATCGGCCTCGGTTTCACCGGGATAGCCCACAATAAAATTCGATCGGAACGCGCTCAAAGGCTCAAGGTCACGAATTCGCGCAATGCGTTCCAAAAATTCTTGTGACGTTCCAGGTCGACGCATGCGCCGCAAAAGCGGGCGGGCCACGTGTTGAAGCGAAAGGTCAAAGTAGGCAACGCCGGTTGCCAACATCGCGTCGATAAGCGACTCGGTCAGACCGGATGGATACAGGTACAACAGGCGTACCCACGAGACACGCTCGGCGGCTGCGCGCACGAGTTCTTCAAGTTGCAATTGGCCTTTGCCTTGGTCTCGTCCAAAAGACACGAGATCTTGGGCAATGAGTACCACCTCAGCAAGATCAAGCGAGTCGATCTCGGAAAGGACCGCATCCATCGTGCGCGACTGCTGTTTGCCACGGAACTGAGGGATTGCACAGAATCCACATGCACGATCGCAACCTTCGGCCACTTTCACATAGGCCCATGGCGCATTCGTTGTTGGGCGTGGCAGATTCAACAAATCAAAATCGGTGGCCGATGCTCCTGCCGGTCGAGGTTTGCGAGTAATCGAAATATTGGTCGGCTTGGATGGCACGTCGAGTGACTGTCCAAATCCAGCAACGAGGTCAACCTCAGGAAGAGCCTCGGCGAGTTCGTCACCATAACGCTGTGCCATGCATCCGGTGACGACGAGACGTGCACCGTCGCGTCGAACTTCATCGGCTTGCAAGACCGTGTCGATCGATTCTTGACGGGCGTCCTCAATGAACGCACACGTATTCACGACAACCAGGTCGGCTTCTGAGGGATCATCAGCCGCGGCGAGTCCATCGGCGGTGAGTTGACCAGCGATTTTGTCGGAGTCAACTTGGTTTTTCGCGCAACCGAGCGTAACGATCGAAAAGGTGCGCGTTGCATCGGACATGGTTCTTCTATTGTCCCACGTCGCCACCTTTTGCGCCGACTCAGCTAAGAGGATGCGCCGGATCCGGTTGTCAGGCCGCGTATCGCTCCGGATAGCGCTTGGTGAGATCGGCACATTCTGGACACGCTGATTCGGGGATGATTCCAAAGCGGATAAGTGCTTGGAACATATGGCACCCGACGCAGTAACCGAACGCGGCTTCGACGAATGCGGGTACGGCAAGTGCGCCAACGACTACGAGCGCGGCGAAATGCGCATCAAAGCCGATCCAGAGCGTGACCGCGGTGACACTAAAGAGCGTGCCAATTGCTTGCGCAAAACGCTTGGGTGGTCCTGGAACTTCACGTGGTTCACCCAAACGTGGAGCGATAACTCGTGTCGCGAGTTGCCCTAAGGGGCTTAGGCTTGGGCCGGTTGCGACCCGGGCCACAAACCCGGCCGCCAAGAGCACCAGCACAACCGGCGAGCGGGTGAAAATCGTGATCAAACAGAGCAGCACCACCCCTGCCGCGACCGTGCGCGCAGCGAGGTCGTTTACCGGGTCGGGGAACCGAAACAACTCAGCCATGACCAATACCCTACCTTCCTGACCAACTTGGTCGGGAATTGACGAGGGTGAACAGCGTCACAACAAAACATGGCATCGTGTGCCCATGAACAATTCCTGGGATGAGATCAACGGCAAGCTCCATCAAACCTTCGTCTTTGACGATTTCTCGCAGGCCTGGGCTTTTATGTCACGGGTGGCTCTTCTCGCAGAACGCCACGATCATCATCCCGACTGGTCGAACTCGTGGAATACCGTCACCATTGATCTTGTCAGCCATGACGCCGGATCCATTACCCAAAAAGACCATGCACTCGCGGATGAAATCGACGCATTGGTGCGCCATTGAACAATCAGGTTGCTTGATCGCTTGGCCAGTTAGAAGTCGTCATCTGGTGGCAAAGCAGCGCCCTCATCTGATGCATCGTCCGCAGCGGGCGATAACGACGACGACGCCCCGGCTTCGAACTCTTCAATCGTCATAAGCACCGCCCGCGCCTTAGAACCTTCGGAAGGCCCAACCACGCCACGCTGCTCAAGTAAATCCATCAGTCGCCCAGCGCGCGCAAAGCCAACCCGCAGTTTGCGCTGCAACATCGACGTCGAACCGAGCTGACTTCGCACCACGAGCTCCATTGCTTCAACCAGAAGGTCATCATCATCGCCATTGCCGGTGCTCCCACCACCCCCACTCGATGGCGTCTCGTCGCTACCTTGCACGGTCGTGTCATAGACAACTTCAGGTTGCTGGCGGCGCCAGTGGGCCACGACCGCATGTACTTCTTCCTCGGTCACCCATGAACCTTGGATACGAACCGGAATGCTCGACGCCGGTCCGAGCAGCAACATGTCACCTTTTCCAAGGAGCTTCTCCGCGCCCGGTTGATCCAAAATCACGCGACTATCAGCCAATGACGAAACCGCAAAGGCCCACCGGGCCGGAATATTGGCCTTGATGACACCCGTGATCACGTTCACCGACGGACGCTGAGTCGCGACGACAAGGTGGATCCCAACCGCACGGGCCATTTGTGCAATCCGAGTGATTGATTCTTCGACATCACGGGCCGCAACCATCATCAGATCGTTCAACTCGTCGACCACAACCAAGATGTACGGCAGACGCTCGTAGGTTTTCTCGAGTCCGGCGGGCGGCACCAGATCTCCTCGGTCAAACGCCGCGTTGTAACCAGAAACATCACGAACCCCAACCTCTGAAAGGAGGTCGTAGCGACGTTCCATTTCTTTGACCGCCCAAGAAAGCGCATTTGCCGCCTTCTTCGGGTTGGTCACGACTTCGGTGAGCAAATGAGGAAGCCGGTTGTATTGACCTAACTCGACACGTTTGGGATCGATGAGGATCAATCGCAGATCATCGGGCGTGCCTCGCATAAGAAGTGACGTGAGCAACGTGTTGATACACGACGATTTTCCCGCCCCCGTCGCACCGGCAATAAGCACGTGGGGCATCGTTGCCAGATTCGCGAGCACCGCCTTGCCCGCGATGTCACGACCAACTGCTGCATCGAGCGGATGTCTCGCTTTCTTTGCTTCCGGCGACGCAAGAATATCGCCGACGCTCACCAACTGTTTGCGCGAGTTGGGAACCTCAACGCCGATTGCTTGTCGGCCTGGAATAGGGGCCAAGATGCGAACGTCTGGGGTGGCCATGGCGTACGCGATGTCTTTATGCAACGAGGTCACACGGGCCACTTTCACCCCGGGTCCAAGTTCAAGTTCATAACGGGTCACCGTCGGCCCAATCGTCATGCCGACAAGACGTGTCTCGACGCCGTGTTCGGCCAACGCATGTTCAAGTACTTCACCGGTTTCGCGAATGGCGGACTTGTCAACCTCATGTGCTGCTGTTCGCTTTAACAACTTGGCGGGTGGCAACTTCCAGACGCGCCGCGCGCCACTTGGCTCAAGATCAATCTGGAGCTGGCTGGGTTTCGCCGGTGGTGAAATCTCCAACGTGGGGTCCAGAGCGGGAACATCCGTGTCTTGATCTTGGTCGTAGAGCATCGGATCTGGCTCGTCATCAACCTCGTCGGAGCGACTCGTCGATTCGCCGACGTCGTCGTCGTGCGAACGTGACGCGACATCCTGGGCGTAATCAATGACCGATACGTCCGGCGCGTCGTGGTTTCCATCCTGTGTGCCATCGTGCGTCGCCGCCGCTGACTCGTCGAGCCGAAAGAGCGATGCAATAAGGCGCTTGAGTGCGTTCCCCGCTGGCCGAACACCATCCACGGACGCACCCGCGGCCCGTGCGATTGGGACACCGGTAAACAACACAATGCCCGCCAAGCCACAAAGACCTAAGAAAACCGTTGCTCCGATCGGAGCAAGCACCGCGCGCAGTGGCACACCAACCAGGGCCCCCAAAAACCCTCCAGCGTTTCGTAGTGCGTCACCCGACGCACGCAAGTCGGGATGTCCGCGCCAAATATCAAGCAAACCCAGACAGGCAAGAATCACAATGCCGATGCCAATTGCTCGGCGGAGTGCCACGGTCTGCGCATCGAAAAGCGCGAGCGACGGATCCGGTTCAGTTTCGTCACGGATCTTGGTCGCGGTGACGCCCTTGATACACCACACCCCAAGGACAACAAACAACACGGGCATGAGGTAGTGCATTGGTCCGAGCAGCCATGCCACGGCCGAAGCGACCCCTCGACCCACAGGACCTCCCGCATTGGCATATGCACCCATACCGTTCAGCACACCAAGCGCAATGAGTGCCAACCCTGCAAGGTCGCCACGGTGCCCTTCGGTCGCACGCAAAACGGCTGGGACCTTGGCATGGTCTGCATTCGTCTTGGCAGATTGCTTCGCGCCCGTTGCATTCTTGGCGCGTGCGTTTGCTGGTTTCTTGCGAGTTGCTGTCACGATATTCCTAGGGTACCAATGGGAGGGTCTCCCCTTCGGTGACCGTTTCGTGAGGCGTTCGCGGTCGCAATGTTCACAAAACTTTTTCTCCCCGCGCACACGATATTTTGCCTTGCATTGTGGTACAGTGACTTGCCACGGGGCACTGAGGATTGTCCCACCAAGATCTCGTAATGTCAGGTCCCTACCCTCCCTCCCTCAGGGCTTGACGTTTCGAGCTGGCCGGGAGACTCATTGAGTCTCCCGGCCTCCTTTTGTAAACGGGTAGGCTGGTCCGCCATGGCATTGACGATTGAAGGCGAGGGCAATTCGTGACCGATGCCGAGCGCGCCCCACGAGCGACGTCTCCTGCAAAGCTTGCGCGTGACTTAGCGTCTGGAATCCCAACGGGCCGTCCCGAAACAGCCGACGACGTCCCTGTCTATAGCGCTCAGCAGTCTGGCGGGACGGTCCGCGCCACATTGATGTTTCGTGTCGGCGAAGCAGATGAACGCCTTGGGGTTCGTGGACAATGTCATTTGTTGACCCAGATTGTGCTTGATGAATTCGCACAAGGAAATAACACGGTGGCCATCACTGCACACGTGACGACGCTGCGCACGTCGATCACGATTTGTGGTGATGCGCAAGATGTTGTGACCTCGCTGAATCGAGTTGCTCGGGTTGTTTCGCTTTTGCGTCTCGATGAGATCGACCGACATGTCGCCAACGTGCTCGCAAACTGGCGACCGCTAGAACGGTGGGATAACACGCTTTCCACGATGCGCTTTGGTGGGCGCGGCTATGGGTTGAGTGGATTTCCCCTTCTTGGCTTGAAGTACCTCGACACCGACTCGTTCACCGAATGGGTCCGCATGTGGTTTACCTGTGGGAATGCGGTTGTGAGCACAACGCACGATCTCCCGGTGGGCCTTGACCTCTCCCCGCTCGGGCCTGGCATGCGCAAAGCGCTTCCCGACCCACATCCGGTTGAACTTCCCTATCCGGTCGTCGCGGGTGGCCCAGAGTCTCGTCTCGCCGTGTCATTCCTCGGACATTTTGACGCGCTCGCAGAGCTTTCGCTCATGATTTTGTCGGCGCGTCTCACCAAACGATGTGCGGAAATTTCCCCATCGATTTCTCGACCGTCGATTGTCACACGACGAGTGGGTTTTGGCCTCGGCACCGTTGCCTTTGCATTCAAAGCCCAAAACGAGTTGATCAACGAACTCCGCGACTCGGTAAGTTCGGAACTCTTCACGTTTGCAATGAATGGACCGGCCGTTACCGAACTCGAAGCGGCTCGCGTTCGTTTCCGGCGTCACTTTGACCAACCAACCGCCGATGAAGAAACGTCCGCTGATCGAAACGCGGTTGAGCATCTCTTCGGCGAATCCCATGACATGCATGGGGCGCTATCTGCTGAGCCAGACCGCATCGCTGATCTGGTTCGCACCGCCATGAGCCAAACAATTTGGCTGGTCCCCCCAGACGTCCGCCTGCTTGACCAACGCCTCACACGCACCACAACAGGGGCAGACACCCCGCTTGCTGGTGATGAATTTGCCAGTCTCATTGATGGCCCGCACACCCGCCTCACCACCAGTGCAGAAGGGCTCACGCTGCGCAACGGCACAGGTTCCGTCACGATTCGATTTGCCGACGCCGTTGCTGTCGAGCAAGAAGCTGACGGTTCTCGATCATTGTGGGGAGCCAATGGACAAAGGATCCGCGTCGTTCCTGCAGCATGGCAGGCAAGCGATCGAATTATTGCTTGGATCGACGCGAACGTCGAACCGTGGATCGTCCTCGGTCAAGCCTCAAACAACTTGAATGTTGACAATCCGGTCGCACAGTAAGGCTCAACCCACGACTTGCTTGAACAGCTCGTCACCATTTTCAAGGACAACCCAAGGTCGAGCCGTACGCAAGAACTGATGGCGTTCCATAATGTCGTGTGCCCGGCCCACTTGATCACATCGCGCCAAGGCCGCAGCAACAATGTTCGCGGCGACAAGCGAGCCTGGCTGGTCATGCCAAGCTGCACTCTCGAGCGACATGGAAGTAAAGAGCTCAATCTCAGAGTGAGCGGCACCCGTAATGGAACGCCGCTTCGAGCCCTTCTTGGTTTCAAGTTCCGCCGAGATGAGATGGGCATAGGGCACAAGGGCGTGCAACGGTGATCCTTCGGGCGCGGCACGTGCAATCGTCCGAGCAAACGCAAACATTTCGCTCGACGTGCCACGGCCTCGTGGACTGAGTGCTTCCAGCATTCCAAGATGCGCCCCAATGAGATCGGGGCAGCGCTTCGTCGACTCGTCGAAGCGCATGCAGAGCTCTTCAAATGGAATACCGAGGGCGGCACCGGTGCGAACGAGAATGGTGAAAGGCACAGGATCGGCCTTATCGAGTTCGAATGCGGCGAATAAGTCGCGTTCTGCCAGAGCGAGTTCGGCGAAGTAGCGATCTTCGGATTCTTCATTCGCGCGATGAATCTCCGCGCTTAATGCAAGATTTGCTCCCCGCATGACAAAAGCATCGGCACATTCGGGATCGTGTGCAACCCAATCGTCAAGTGTGGCGGTGAGATCATCGCCCCAAAGATGCAAGGCGATCCATTCACGCGATGGATTATTCGCAGCCACGAAGGTTGCTTTGGCTTGCAGCCAACTCCCCTCTTGGAGCGAGGTCCGGATTGCGTGAATTCGCTCATCCCCCACGCTTGGATCAACGCCAGCGAGATATGACCCAACAACATCATTCACTTTGCTTCTCGGACCGCTCTCACTGGCACTCCCGTCGCCAACGAAGCCAACCACCGCATCACCTGGCTCAAACGCATCCTGTTGTTTGGGCCCAGTTGAAAGGATGCCGTCCACAATTGCTTCGGCATCGGCACGATCCATCAACACCATGGCCGGATGACCAGATGCGTCAACCACCAACAGGACATCACGGTCGTCAAATGGCTCGATTCGAGCACCGGTCACAACCGAACCCAGCTCCAGTGCCACGATTGGCTTTGCAAGTGCTGTATCGCCTCGATTTCGGCTTCCAAACACGAGCACCCTCCGGTCTGTTACTGCCCAAATCGTGGACGGGGGGAAGTGCTGGGCAGACTCGGTTCCTTTCACGCTGCGGCCACGACCCGCTTCGATGACCTGCTCATCGGCGTGCAGCACGGAAGTTTGGGCGGCAACGATTCGTCGCAACGCCAGCGTCATCGTGGCCTGTCTTTCACGACCTCGCCCAAGAGCCGCATATCTCCGGTGCCCTCACCAGCCGAATCTGCGTGACGATGCTGCGCGTCCATGATCTTGCCGCACTCGTCACATACCACGTTCGCCCAACACGCCGGGTCCCCACCAAGCTCGTCGTCGATTTCATTCTCTGACATGGCTCTCACGTTTCCATCACAACGGGAACGATCATTGGCCGTCGCCGGGTCTGTTCATTCACGAAACGTCCGGTCGCTCGCCTGACGACGCGCTGCAACGCCTCAATATCAGTCGAATCATTGGCAAAGGCGCTCTTGATGGCATCAGTTACGACCTCGCGCGCCCCGTCGATGAGATCATCCGCTTCGGGCGCGTACACCCAGCCACGCGTGATGATCTCTGGGCCCGTCACAATTGCTCCGCTGTGTGAATCGACGGTGACCACCACAACCACGACACCTTCTTCGGCAAGCACACGGCGATCGCGCAATACGCCGCCGCCAACGTCGCCGACTATTCCGTCAACAAAAAGGTATCCAGCGGGTACGGCGTCGGGGAGTCGAGTGACGCCGTCGTCGTCAATGACAAGCTGGTCACCATCTTCACAGACATGGATATGATCCTCGGCCACCCCCATTGCGCGTGCAAGCTGCGCGTGCGCATGGAGATGACGAAACTCGCCGTGTACCGGCGTAAACCACTCAGGACGCGTGATTGAAAGCACCGTCTTGAGCTCTTCGGCCTTGGCGTGACCGGTTGCGTGCACATCTGAGATTCCAGAATCCACGACCTGAACACCAAGTCGTACCAGGTTGTCAATGACGCGCGACACGCTCATTTCATTGCCCGGGATTGGGTGAGATGACAAGATGACCGTGTCGTTGTCGTTGAGTTTGAGCCAACGACTCTCGCCCGAAGCCATCAAGGTGAGCGCTGACATGGGTTCGCCTTGTGAACCCGTTGAAATCACACACACCCGACCCGGCTCGATTTGGTCAATCTGTTCGATATCGATGAGGTGCGAATCCGCAATGTGCAAGAGGCCCATTTCACGAGCAATCGCCACGTTCTTTTTCATTGACCGACCAAGCGTGGCAACGACTCTGCCATTGGCAACCGCGGCATCCGCAATCTGTTGCACCCGATGGATGTGGCTCGCAAAGCAAGCGGTGACAATGCGTCGACCGTGATGTTGCGTAAACAACCGATGCAAGACTTCACCGACACTTGATTCAGAGCGCGAATGTCCGTGTTCGATTGCATTGGTTGAGTCGCTCAACAACAGCCGGACGCCCTCATTTTCTGCAATGGCGCCCATGACCGAAAGAGCGGTCAGGCGACCATCAACCGGGTTGAGATCGATCTTGAAATCGCCCGTATGCAAGATGGTGCCTTGCGGGGTGTGAACCGCCGTGGCAAAGCCGTGTGGAACCGAGTGCGTGACTGGGATGAACTCACATTCAAACGGTCCAATGGCGCGGCGTTCGCCATCGGCAACCGTGATGAACTCGGTGCGAGAGCCGAGTCCTGCTTCAAGAATTCGGTTTGATGCGAGTGCAAGGGTGAGCGCAGATCCATAAATGGGGAAAGACAGTTCGCGTAGCAAATAGCTCAGGCCACCGACGTGATCTTCGTGCCCATGCGTTGCGATCAGGCCAACAACTTTGTCAGCGTTTTCGTGCAACCACGTGAAATCTGGGAGCACAAGATCAATCCCGAGCATGTCTGCGTCGGGGAACATCAAGCCACAATCAATGAGCAAGATCGCATCCTGGTAACGAATTGCTGCGCAATTTCGACCGATCTCTCCAAGGCCTCCCAGGAAGGTGACGGAGACTTGGTCGCTCACTGAACCACCTGCAATGCAAGTGCGGTCGCGAGCACCCTGGCCCGCTCATCAAGTTCTTGCGGCGCATTGCCCAGCGGCAATCGACATTGCCCCACTGGATGCCCAAGTACACGCATCATTGCTTTGGCCGGAAGAGGATTCGGGGTTGCATCCGACGATTCAAACGCGTACGACGACAGCATTGCTTCGTTGTAACGCCGGGCAGTTTCAACTTCACCGTTGCAAAATGCTGCGATCATGGACGACGTTGTCTTGCCCATCCAGTGGGTGGCAACGCCAACAACGCCTACGGCTCCTACCGCGAGCAAGGCAAGGGTCAATGCATCGTCGCCGCTATAAACTTCGAAACCTTTCGGAGCTTGGGCGATAAGCCGCGCCGTTTCACCTGGATCTCCCGCCGCATCTTTCAAGGCAACAACATTTGAGATCTGGGCGAGCTCCAAAATGACTTCGGTGGAAATTTTTCGGCCACTTCGAACCGGGATGTCATAGAGCATCACAGGGAGCGATGTTGCCGACGCGACCGCCTCAAAGTGTTGCTGGATCCCTGACGGTGACGGCCGGTTGTAATACGGGCAGACCGCGAGAATGCCATCGACGCCCTCGGCCGTCAGACGTGAGGTCAACTCGACACTGTGTGCGGTGTCGTTCGTCGATGCCCCCACAACGATTTGGCAATCAACCGCGGCACGCACCGCGCGAACAAGCGCGACGTCTTCATCGTCAGTGAGCACAGAGCCTTCGCCGGTGCTGCCCGCAAGCACGAGGCCGTCACTCCCGTTGGCAACGAGCCACCGTGCCAACTCTGCTGCCGCATCGGTGTCAAGCTGGCCTGCATTGTCGAATGGGGTGACCATCGCGGTGAGCACGCGGCCAAAATGTGCCATCAGAATTCCCTCATTGTGGTACGCCGGTTACTCATCGTAACGATCCTACCAATCGCCCCCGCGCGTCACGTCCCGGGAGTCGGTCAACACGACCAATCCCCCGGGACGAACCGGAACGACGTTTGTGCAATCAGTGCACTGTTCAGGCGGCACCTTCACGACGTGCGGCCAAGTCATCGGCAACAGAAAATTCTTCGTACTCGGACTCGGTATCGGCCCAGTCCTCAAACTGAATCACCCCAAGCTCACCGAACTTCTTGCGCAACCAGCCGTCTCCTGCATCAAGAAGACCGAGCTTCTTACAGTTCGGAACGATTTTGGTGAACAGCATTTGCTGGAATACAAGTCGTTCAGGTGCGTTCATGACGAGTTCGACGGTGTCTTTCACCGGTACACCCATGCGCTCCCACACTTCTTGCTGCAAGAAACGGTCACGCATCCGCACGGCCGCTTCAAAAGCAAACTCTTGACGCTCAAGCAATTCGGCATTGGTCAAGTCTTCGTAATGTTCTTTGAGGCTCAGCACACCGAAGGCTACGTGGCGTGCTTCATCGGCCATGACGTACTTGAGGAGTTGCTTGAGCAACGGCTCGGTGGTGAGTTGGCGGATGAAACCAAATGCAGCGAGCGCCAGGCCTTCCACCATGATCTGCATGCCCAGGTAGGTCATGTCCCAGCGTGAGTCGTTCACTATGTCATCAAGTAACAACCCTAGATGCGCATTCACCGGGTAGTGGCCGCTCAGTTTCTCGTTGAGATATTTGGCGAAAACTTCAACGTGACGAGCTTCATCCATGACTTGGGTCGCGCCGTAGTACTTTGCATCAATCCACGGCACCGTCTCAACAATCTTTGCCGTACAAATCAATGCACCCTGCTCACCATGCAAGAACTGTGACAATGTCCAGTTCTGTGACTCAATGCCAAATTGGATCCAGTCTTTTTCTGAGAACTTCTCAAAGGGCGTGCCCGCAAGATCTCGTTCGCCACTAAAAAGGCCACCGTTGGCAACCGAGTTGTCCATGACCACCTTTTCTTGGTCAACATCGGTGTCCCACGGCAAGTCTGTCTCGCCATTCCACTGGCTGTTTTTGGCCTTTTCGTACAACTTGTTCAGGCCGGGGCGCGCACCTTTTTCATAGTCCCAGGTGAAGATGGCGTCGGCGTTGTCTTTCACCCGGTGTGCGAGTGCGTCGACATCGGTATTGACCACCGAAAGGATTTTCTCAAGGTCGTTAATGTCTTGACGCCCGATGAGCGCTTCGTTGTCAGCGCGAGAAGAGTCAATGGTGGTCATGATGAAGGTGCCTCCTAGGCGGATACGGCAAGTGCGTGGTGCACGGTGGGTACAAGGTGGCGCTCCACGATGGTGTGAACATCGTGTGCGTTGGTCAGATCAATGTGATCAGAGGGTTGGAACACATGAGAAAGGGTGATGCGGGTTGCCATTTCAATGAGCCGAGTCGACCGATCGCCAACGAAACGTTCAAACTCGGGCGCAAGAGCATGGGACACCAATGAGTACAAGCGGTCTATCTCACTAAAACCGAGATAGGGCAAAACCATGCCCGGTTCGTGTACCAGCATGAAACGAAAGCCTTGGTGCTCGGCAAGGCCACGGGTTGCACTCAAGATGACTGCCGTGAGAGCTTGGCCTAGGTCATCGTGTTGCGCTGCTTGTGCTCGTGCTTCCGCAAAAAAGCCTTGGAGTTCTCCGAGCGCGTACCGCGCCATGATCTGGCGCTTGCCTCCGGGAAAGATTCGGTACACGGTCGCTCGGCTACATCCTGCTTCTCTGGCGAGATCATTCACCGTGGTCTTTGCCACCCCCCATCGAGCCAGCAGGTGACCAGACGCGTCAATTAATGCTTGATCAACGTCCCCCGTGGTCGGCCCTGCGGCTCTGGGATGGTCCCCCATGGGTGAGACAGTAAGAGGTTCGGTGTCTCATCGTCAAGCAAATGAACTCGTGACTTGCGTCACACACATTGGCTTGCGCTACGAATTCGCGACAATCCCTGCCAGAAGTTGGCCTCGTACTAACTCACGCACTTGATCAGGCTGTCGCAAGTCCCAACTCCCCTCGCCCATGATGAACGTCAATATCATGCGTGCGAGATACTCCGCCGAGTCATCAACGTCGACTCCATCGACGAGTTTTTCCGATGCGAGAAGCGGTGTGAGATACGCCTGCAACGCCTCAATCATTAACGGAACCGACGTCGACAAATGGGGCAACAATCGCTCGGGTTCGGTTGCAAAAACCTTTTGGAAAACCTCATGATGAGCAAGTTCGTTTCTGGCAAAAGGCAAGCCAAACTCAAGCCGTGCGGCGAGATCTCCAACGTTTTCAACTTCAATGGCGAGACGTCGAAAGAACCGGGCAACTTCCCATTCGATCGTCGCATCAAAGAGTTCGTCCCGGCCTCCTGGAAAGTACCGATACACCGTCGCTCGACCGACCTTGGCAAGCGCTGCGACTGCATCAAGCGACGTGCCTGCGAAACCATCGCGTCCGACACAGACGACTGACGCAGCAAGAATGCGTTCGCGTGTGTCTCCGGGCACGTTCGGAGAGTTTAGGAAAACTCTTGAGGCGGATTGCTTACTTTCGGGCAGCGGCATCTTCGACGACAGAAAAGTCGTCGTACTCGGATTCGGTATCGGCCCAGTCTTCAAACTGAATGACGCCAAGTTCACCGAACTTGGTGCGCAACCAGCCATCGCCCGCATCAAGGAGACCGAGTTTCTTGCAGTTCGGCACGATCTTGGTGAACAGCATTTGCTGGAACACGTCTCGCTCGGGTGCGTTCATCACAATCTCGAGTGTGTCTTTGACGGGCACGCCCATGCGTTCCCACACTTCTTGTTGCAAGAAGCGGTCACGCATTCGCACTGCTGCTTCGAATGCGAACTCTTGTCGATCACGAAGTTCCGCAACCGTGAGTTCGGTGTAATAATCCTTGAGGCTCAACACGCCAAAGGCAACATGGCGAGCTTCATCTGCCATGACGTACTTGAGAATCTGTTTGAGCAGTGGCTCGGTCGTGAGTTGTCGAATAAAGCCGAATGCCGCAAGCGCCAGGCCTTCCACCATGATCTGCATGCCCAGATAGGTCATGTCCCAGCGTGAGTCGTTCACAATGTCATCAAGGAGCAACCCAAGATGGGCATTGACCGGATAGTGGCCGTTCAGTTTTTCGTTCAGGTACTTCGCGAACACTTCAACGTGACGGGCTTCGTCCATCACTTGCGTTGATCCGTAGTACTTCGCATCAATCCACGGCACCGTCTCAACGATCTTTGCCGTACAAATCAACGCACCCTGCTCACCATGCAAAAACTGCGACAACGTCCAATTCTGCGACTCCACACCGAACTTCAACCAGTCTGCTTCGGAAAACTTGGCAAGCGGAGAACCGGATAAGTCAACATCACCGCTCATTAAACCAATGTTCGCAATCGACATTTCTTTGGCGACCTGTTCTGGGTCGACTTCAACGCTCCAGTCAATGTCGGTGATCGCGTTCCACTGGTTCTTCTTCGCTTTGTCGTACAGCTTGACCAGACCGGGTCGCGCACCTACCTGGTAGTCCCAAGTGAAAATGGCGTCCGCGTTGTTCTTTACAACGTGCATGACGGAGTCCACGTCGTTGTTGGTAACCGCCAGAATCTCCGCCAAATCATTGAGATTCGCTCGACCGATTATTTGTTCGGTTGCAGCGTGTGGCGTTGCGAGATCTGTCATGTGGATGTCTCCGATCGGTGCAAGTCATTGCAGTGGTCGGGGTCGTCGCGGCAAGCCACGTCGTGTCGCCGCAGTCTGCGTGCTGCGAACCCCCATGGGCGTGACGATACGAAATCAAGATGTGACGCGTCAGGGCCCAAAGTCCGTGACGAAGGTCACCGATGGAGGGTGGATTGGTCCGCGCCGGTCATATCGATGATGCCGTCGTCATCGATGAACGCACCTTCGGGGAGATCATCGTCGATTGGTGGCGCATCACGTTCGCCTTCGCGGTCTTTGGCCATGATCCACAACAAGAACGGATACCCAACAACCACGACGCCGGCGAAGACAAACCACTGGAGCGTGTACGAAAGATGCGGTCCATTTGACAATGGAGCAGGTTCGAGGTTCGCTGGGCTGCGTGGCCCCGGATCACGTGGCGCTTGATCACTTCGCTGTACAAACGCAGGTACGAGCGGTTGAGAGAACTCTTGTGCAATACGTTTGATGTCAATGCGCAAGAACGATCGTTGGTTTGCAACATTGCGCTCTGGTGACTCACCCTCAGCTTGTGGCTGTGTTTCTGACACCAGGCCGGTGACACGTACCTGCCCGGTTGGCGGCTTCGCATCAGTTGGTGGCGTCGTGATTTGGCCGGTGGAAGGCAGCCAACCCCGATTTATGAGCACCACCCGACCGTCGCCAAGTTGCAACGGCGTGACAATCCAGACGCCGGGAATACCATCGGCGCTGGCTTGTCCGGTGATGACCATTTCCTTATTCACCAGATACTTTCCCGTCACGCGCACACGCCGATTCAACTCGTGATGAACGTCTTTGAACGTGGAACCGTTGGGAAGCACTGCATCAAGCGACGAAACAGGTGCTTGCATATTCGCGACAACCTGTCGATTGAACGCCTGGCGCTCGTGGAGTCGCCGAATCTGCCAGAAACCAAGGTTGACCGCCATGACAACGAATGCCAGGGCAATGAGGTGGCCAAATATCCATTTCGGTTTCGCGGCGAATGCGAAGCGAGACACAGCTGTCAAGGCTACGAGGCGCTCATGGAATTGCCCACATTTGGGTCACCACAGCCCAAACTTAAGCCCTCCAGCCAGGGTTGCCCCGAGTTCACGTGCCGCGGCAAGGTCATCCTCACCAATCGCACCGATCACGATCAGTGGCGGTTGCACTTGAGTCCATTTGAGGCCGGTGAGAATCTTGTTCGTGTCACTGAGCGCGCCGGTTGCGTCGGTATCTCCTTTGAAAACAAGCGCGCAGGGTCTGCGTACCTGTGCATCAACACATGGATAGTAAATGCGCTCAAGAAAGTCTTTCATTAAGCCGGCGATCATGCCGAGACGTGGCGGAGCCGCAAGGACGACAAGATCTGATGCAAACACATCATTGGGACCGACATCTTGAGGAGCGCCAACTCGGACATCAACGCCTTCGACGCCATCGCTTGTTGCGCCGTCAACGAGCGCATCAACAAGCTGCGCGTTCGAACCGGTCCGCGACGTGCACACGACAAGCATGGTGCATTCATTCATGCAACAAATTCCCACAACACGCGCCGAAATCGATCCCTCCCCCGTTCACGGAGCAAAGCCCCATGAACGGGAGTAGATCAAAGCACATCATTTCGTTTCGTTCCGCTTGCTGAACCGCTTCGCGAATAGTTGGGTCTAAGCGGGAAGCTGGTGGTCTTTGAAACGCTCCCGCAGGTCCTTCTTCGAGAACTTGCCAACTGAAGTCTTGGGAATCTCCTCAACAAACACAACGTCGTCGGGCAACCACCATTTGGCAACCCGTGGCTCCAAGAAGTCGAGGACATCCTCACGAGTTAGGTTTTCGCCCGGTTTCACGACCACACAAGCGAGCGGACGCTCTTGCCACTTGGGATGCTTGATCCCGATCACCGCGGCTTCGGCAACCTTGGGATGCGCCATGATCTCATTCTCAAGTTCAACCGATGAGATCCATTCGCCACCAGATTTGACCACGTCTTTGGTGCGATCCACGATCCGCAAATAGCCCTCGGCATCAACCGTTGCCACATCGCCGGTGCGCAACCAACCATCTGAGGTGAACGATTCAGCCGAACGATCATCGTTGTAATAGCTCGCGGCGATCCACGGTCCTCGTGCTTGGATCTCACCTTGGGCCTCGCCGTCCCACGCGGCAGGCTCAAGTGATTCTGGGTCAACAACACGTAACTCAACGCCAAGCACCGGCAACCCGATCGTTGCGCGCACATCGGCAAGTGCGTCATCGTCAAGGTCGCCAAGGGTCGATTTGATCACGCCTACGGTTGCCACCGGCGACGTTTCGGTCATCCCCCATGCCTGAAGGATTGGCAGACCTGTTTGAGCACGGTACGCCTCGGAGAGCGCTTTTGGCACCGCAGAGCCACCGCAAGGGATCGACCGCAATGACGATGTGTCACGGCCTTTCAGCTCGGGTAAGACACCCATCCAAATGGTGGGCACACCCGCCGCGACCGTCACTTTCTCTTCAACAATCAGATCGGCAAGCGGCTTTGGCGCCATACCTGGGCCCGGCATGATCAATGATGCACCGGTTGCGACACCAATGTGTGCGAGACCCCAGGCATTGGCATGGAACATTGGAACGACCGGCAGCACTCGGTCAGATTCACGAATTGCAACCGCGTCTGCCATTGCGCCAGCCATTGTGTGCAAGAACACCGAACGGTGGCTATAGACCACGCCTTTCGGATTGCCTGTTGTCCCCGACGTGTAACACATGGCCGCGGCCTGGTTCTCGTCGTCAACCTTCCACTCAACAGGAGAAGCGGCCGCGAGCAGTTCTTCGTAGTCGTGTAACGCGGCTTTGCCAGCGTCGGTGGGCATTTCGCCTGCACCATCGTCCATGATCACGATGTGCTTCACCGTCTCGAACGTGCCAAGTAGCGGCCAAAGCATCTGTGCAATTGACCGGTCGACGAAGATCACTTCGTCTTCGGCATGATTGACGATGTAGGTCACCTGTTCGGGAAAAAGTCGAATATTGAGCGTGTGCAAGACCCGACCACCACTTGGGGCCGCAAAATACAGCTCGAGGTGACGGGCGGTATTCCACGCAAACGTGGCCACCCGAGCATCCGACGACAAACCCAAATCGTTTAGAACACCACCAAGACGCCGGGTGCGCTCGGCCCACGTGCCATACGTGGTGCGTTCTCGACCCACCGCGGTCGCGGTGACAATCTCTTTGCTCGGAAAGAGCCGTTCCGCTCGATCAAAGAGCATCGCGGTAGAAAGCGGTACGTCCTGCATCAGACCCTGCATTGGTGGAATCCCCTTGTGTGGAAATGAGTGGTGCAGTCGCGACAAGTCAATTCTCTACGAGGTATTGAGGCCCGTCGTGCCCAATAGCGTAGGCGCGATTAAACCAACTTGCTCCCGTCTACGGATAGATTTGATTTCCGTTAGCGTTCGTGGGGCAATCCAAGAACCCGTTCGGCAACAATGTTTCGCTGTACCAGACCGGTTCCACCACCAATGGTGAGCGCTTGTGAGAACAAATAGCCGAAATGCCAAATGCCCGGGTCGGTCCCCAGTGGGCCAGTCTCGTCGCCACCCGCGAGCATGCCACTTGGGCCCGCGAGATCTTTCGCGAGGCCCATGATGTCTTGGCCGTGCTCATCGGCTTTGATCTTCCGAATGGATGCTTCAGGCCCAGGTTCAGCGCCGTTGATTCGTGCGCTAAGTGTGCGCAGACGAATGAGTCGCAGAATTTCCGCGTCAATGTAGAGCGTCGCAAGGCGATCACGAAAAACCGGGTCACTTGTCGATCCCGCCGCACGCACCGTGTCCAACAAGTCGGCTGCGGTTGGACCCATCCCCCACAACGCGCCCGGTTCAGACAAGCTCACACGCTCGTTGCCCAACGTGACTTTGGCAAGTGACCAACCATTGTTGACCTCGCCCACCCGGTTTGAATCGGGCACGCGTACATCGGTGAAAAACACCTGGTTGAAGTTGTGTGCACCGGTCATTTCGACAATCGGGGTCATTGCAATACCCGGCGTGTGCATGTCGACAACAAAGTAGGTGATCCCTGAGTGCTTATCGGCCTCGGGATCGGTGCGGGCAATCAAGATGCCCCAGGTCGCCAGATGCCCGAGCGACGTCCAGATCTTGGCGCCATTGACGACCCACTCGTCACCGTCACGTTCTGCTTTCGTCGTGAGCGAAGCTAAGTCTGAGCCCGCATCGGGTTCGCTAAAAAGCTGGCACCAGATTTCTTCGCCCGACAACAATTTTGGAAGCCATTTTTGCTGCTGCTCTTGAGTTCCCGCGTGTAGCAATGTTGGTCCGGCCCATCCAATGCCAATGGGGTTGTTTGGCCGACGGATCCCCGCATTGCGCAGTTCGTCATCAATGATGATTTGTGTAATGGGATCGGCATCGAGGCCGTACGGCACGGGCCAGTGGGGTGCAACATAGCCAGCGTCGGCAAGTTGTGCGCCCGTTGGGGACGGGTGAGTGTCAATCCATTGTCGAATGGAAACACGTGCGGGATCGTTCGCGGCGGGCAGTTCGAAGTCCATGGAATAGTGACGGTAGCGTCCCAGCGTGATGTCCGACATCTTTGCCTTGCAGTATTTCCAAGCGCCCTGTGGTGAAGCGCAATGACCGGTTTTCGACTTGAAGCGATTTCAGCGCCCGGTCCAGGCACGGTGACCTTGGACGGCAAACCGATGGAAACGATTACGCAAGCCGCAAAGGCGGCGCGTCCTGGGTCCAAAATCGATCTTGGGCGGGGACGTTTTGGGGCCGAAACTGAGTCATTTCCAATCGAACTGCGAGACGGCGTGACGTTACGTGGCCCAACACCGCCCGATGTTCCACGAGAAGCAAGAAAGCACTTGCCGGCCCCTGAATCGGCCCGATTGATCGGAGAGGGCCCACTCGTTGCAATTGTTGGCAACAATGTGACGATCGCGCATTGCACCATCGAGAACACCCTCAATCTGGGAGCAGCGATACAAACCGTTGGCTCACTTGTCGGCCTTACAATCGACACGTGCATGTTCACGGGCACAGTCGTGCTTGACCAAGCATCTGGAGTGACGATTCAATGGTCGAACGTTGCTGCGGGGAACGTGGTTGCACGATCATGCTCTGACCTAAATGTCACCGGTGGTCAGATCACTCCACGAATCACCGAGACCGGCATGACGATTGTCAATTGTCGCAACGTTCGCATCGAGGCCGTTGCCGTGACGAACTGCAATGTCGCCGTTGACTCGACGTCAGTATCCGACCTTCACATCGGTGGATGTGCGTTGATTGCCAACGAGATTGGGGTACGGGTGGACAAGGGCAGCGACATTTCTGTACGTGGCAATCGACTTCGTGGCGAAAAGGCGATCTGGCTCACGAACTGTGCCAACGGGGCCATCGAGGCAAACGGAGTTGAATGGGCAGATACGGCATTTCGTCTCGAAGCAAGTGGTGACATTCGGGTCGACAACAATCACATTGCACAAGCGCGTGTGGCGGTCGCTGAAGGTTGACGGGGCCTCATTGCCTACACTCGTGGCCGAACCGACCACCAACAAGGGGAAACAATGACCGGTTGGAATTTCGCTGACATCTGGGAATGCGCGGCTATCCAAGTGCCCGACGCTCCCGCTCAGAAACAAGGTGAACGCACGGTTTCGTGGTCTGATTTTGACCGACGTGCCGACAGCGTCGCGCAGTTCTTGTTAAACAATGGCGTCGCGGAACAAGACAAGGTCGCCCAGTATCTCTACAACTGTCCCGAGTATCTCGAGTCGGTATTTGCGTCATTCAAAGCGGGCCTTGTCCCCATCAACACCAACTACCGCTACGCCGATGCCGAGTTGCTGTATCTCTGGGACAATGCGGACGCCGTGGCTGTGGTCTTTCACGGCACGTTCGTTCCCAACATCGAGCGAATCCGAGACAAGCTACCCAAGGTTTCGATCTGGCTTTGGGTGGACGATGGGTCAGGCCCCTGCCCGGACTGGGCAACGGACTACGAACACGCTACCGCGACCGAAACGCCGTCTCGACCGGTGCAAGGACCGTGGGGACGCAGTGGCGACCACCTTTTGATGACCTATACCGGTGGCACAACCGGCATGCCCAAGGGCGTCATGTGGCGTCAGAACGACCTTTTTTCGAACCTCGTTGGGACATTCATGCCTGATGCCCGAGAACGAGTCGACCTGTCGATCATTGAGAACGCGGTACAAGCACCCGGCCCGGTAGGGATGCCAGCGTGTCCGCTCATGCACGGCACCGGCCAATACACGCAGCTCATCATTTTGTCGTTGGGTGGATGCACGGTCACGCTCACCGCACGCAACCTTGACGTGATCGAACTCCTCGATACGGTGCAGTCTGCGAACGTGCAACAAATCGCACTCGTAGGCGATGCGTTTTCCAAGCCAATTCTCGCGGCGCTCGACGCAAACCCTGATCGTTGGGACCTCTCCAGCCTGTTCATGATCGCATCGTCTGGGGTTATGTGGAGTGAAGAATCCAAAAAGCGTCTCTTGGCCTACCAGCCGGCCATGATCCTCGTTGACGCATTTTCATCGTCGGAGGCGGTTGGCATGGGCCAATCAACGTCAACCGCAGGTGGCACCTCACACACGGCCAAGTTCGTACTCGGTGAGAACGCTCGAGTGCTCAATGAGGCCAACGAAGATGTCCAGCCCGGCTCTGGTGAAATCGGACGTGTTGCGCTCAAAGGCTACGTGCCCGTTGGCTACTACAAGGACCCCGAGAAAACCGCGCGGACATTCTGCGAGATCGATGGGGTTCGCTACGTCATCCCGGGTGACTACGCCCAAGTTGAGACCGATGGAACATTGACCTTGCTTGGCCGCGGGTCGGTCGTGATTAACACCGGCGGAGAAAAGGTCTTTCCCGAAGAAGTTGAAGAGGCCATCAAGACGCACTCTGGTGTCGCCGACGCGGTTGCGGTTGGTGTTCCCGATGACAAGTTTGGTCACGCGGTCGTCGCCGTGGTTGAACCAGCTCCCGGCACCGGCACCCTCAACGAGACAGAACTCATTGCACATGTAAAAGAACAGATCGCCGCGTTCAAAGCACCAAAGCGTGTGGTTGCCATCGACACGATCGGGCGAGCGGCCAATGGCAAAGTTGACTACAAGCGGCTCACCGAATTCGCCTGCAGCGAACTCGGTTTGTAGTTCACTTTCCCCGGAGCCGTCCATAGATTGCGCGCGGCTTTTGGGCATAACGCACCAGCTTGGTTTCTTGTAGCGCCTCGAGGTGCTCTTCCGCGCGCGTCGCGCGCTCAGTCAAATCGTGTACTTGTGCGGTCTCTGCTTGGATCTGGGTTTCGAGCTCTTCAACCCGAGCATTGAGTTGTACTCGCTTTCGGTTTGCACGTCGCTCGGCTTCAGCCATTCGGCGATAGGCCGTAGCAGCGGCAGCATCAGATTCGTTACAGAGTTGGACAAGTTGTGCAATGCGGTCAATTGCTGCTCGCCCTTCACTCGTGGTTTCATTTCCTCCATATTCGAACGCGCTGTGTGGCATGAATCCTCCGGCAAGGAGATCCACAACACCAATGACATGTTCGGCGTATATCTCGGGGTAGGTTCGGACAAGATACGACAGGTGAGATGCTCTGGTTTGGGCGGTCAGCGTAGAACGCAGCGAACCAAAACGCATGCGATAGTCAAATCCAATTTTCGGAAGCGTTTCGTGGCGCCAACCGGCGTTCATCAACGCCACCCAGAGTCCCCAGTCATCCGAAGCAGAAATATTTGCATTCCATCCCCCAACCTGTTGCAAAGCTTCCGTTCGGATCAGAGCACACATGTCGAACTGGTTGCCGCACAGTAATTCGGCCACGGTGGGCGAGGCGACCGGCCAATGGCCTGACTCGACGCCAAATCGTTGTGCGTCGCTGTGCACCGAGGCAATATCGGAAGCACCGAACAAAAGTGGGAGGCCCAATTCGATGAGTTCTGCACGAATCATGTTGTCGGCATCAAGGGGCAACACAGTGTCAGCCTGCACGTGGGCCAGCGCCGTGTTGCGTGCGTTGGCCGAGCCGGATCCCACAGAGGCAACAACGCGCATGCCACGCTCGGTCAGTTCTCCCAGAAGCGTTCGGGTAAACGGGTCAGTTGAATGGTCATCAATAATGATCATTTCGAGGCCGTCGTGTTGAAGGGCTCGCACACTTGCAATAGCGTCGATGAGGAAGCGGCCATCGTTATGACAGGGCGTGATCACGGACAGCTCTGGTGCTGTTGCATTGCGTGGTAGAAGTTCGCTCAGCTCATCGGGAATGGCCGTGGTGTCGTTCGTCCCGTCCCAGGTGCGAGCGCGAGCAACCCATTTCGTTGCGGTAGTTCCGTCAATCATGATTTCCTCCTGCAATGTGGGCACGACGTTGTGCCACAGCATGGACAACCGAGCGGCCCGCGATTTCGGTGTTGTGGCGTTCAATGATTCGGGCACGTGCTCGTTTCCCGAGGGCGACACGCTCATCGGGACAATCCCGTAGATGTTGTAAGGCGGCAGCAGCGGCGTCGATGTCAGGGTCGGCCCATTCACCTAGTCCGCCGTAAATTGGCACGCTCTTCGGAACCTCGATGAGTGTCGCTGGCACGAGTGCTGCGACTGAGTCGTCCATGAAGTCAAGGTTTCCCGAATACGCGGTTGCGACACAGGGCGTACCGCAGGCCATTGCTTCGGCAAGTACCATGCCAAAACCTTCTGAGCGATGGAGCGATAATACGCAATCGGCGTGCTGCAAGAAGGCGGTCATATCAACAGAATGGATTGCCGCGTCGATGAGGTGGACGTCCGGACGCTTCGAACACGCAATGCGAAGTTCATCGACATCGTGAGGGGCGAGCTGTGCGTTCTGCGTTTTGATAACCAGATGGGCTCCACTATCTGGGGCAAATGCCCGAGAGTACGCCGCTAGCGCGCCAAGAGGATTCTTGCGCGCCGCAACGCTTGCCCAATCGAACACGTTGAGAACCAAAAATCCTTCAGGAAGATTCAGATCGGCCCGTGTTCGCACCGTGGTCCAGGTTGGAACTGTAACAGGCAAGGTGATGACCTGCGCTCGTCCGCCTGCGGTACGCACAGCGTCAGCAACGTAGTTGCTCAGTACCCACACTTCGTCGACGAGGTCAAGGGCTGCGACCGCAGACTCAGGCAATTGGGACGTTTCCCATGCCCATTGACTAATCGTGTGGCGTCCTGAGAACACCGCGGGGCCCAAACGGTCGAAGACTTCACGGATTCGATCGGCGTTGATCACGAGGAGGTTTACGTCGTAGTCAAGCGATTGAGTGAAGGTGGGCAACCTCGATTTGGTCGTTGCCCCATGCCCGACCGGCACTTGAATGCAACCGTGCGCAGCGCCAACAGCGGCCAAGGCCTGTGCCAAGCCGCGCGCAACTCCACCGACACTGAGTTCCGCGTCGAAATACCCAAAGAGGTTGATACCGTCAACGGGATCGTCGCTGATTTCACGAACAAGAGGTGGTGGCGCGCTCACCGGCGAGCGCTTCGCGCTCAATGTCAAAACGTCGTCGGTTGCAATGCCAGGAGCAGGGTTGGCCTGTACAAATTTGTCGAGCGCAAACGCCATTGTCCCTTTGGGATCGGGGAACAAGGCCTGGAGGCCAGGTTCGACCTCCCAACGACCCATCGTCAACGCGGAAATACCACCCGACCGAACGGGTCGAGTCAGCCACTCGGCAAATGCGACGCCACCATCGTCGTCGAAGGGACCAGGAGGAGCAATGGTCCCTCCTCGTTCTGCATCTTGGAGTCCGAGGCGGTAGGTGCGCCGCATCGCTTTGGTGAGCATCAGTCCAGTGCGAGTGGCTGCCCAACCGTAGGGGGCGCGACGTTGCTCGACGTGCCCAGCGGCAATCAACGCTTGCGCATATTCGTCACAGAGTTGAGCCAACTTCGGGTGGTCGGGAAGGCGAACACGTGGATGGTCCCCTTGATGGGAACTCAGCCAATGCGGGCATTGTGGATCGAAGCCACTGAAGTGAAAGAACTTCAGTGGCGCACCGCCTGCTGTCCAATGGCCATCCGCATCTGTGTCAATGGGACGGCCCCACACGTTCCAGTATGCGACATTGCAGCCTGGGTCCCGGCAAACGGCATGCGGGTACATCGGCACAAAATCAACCCACCGTTGATCGGTAAAGAGCATATGGGGTTGATCAACAATTGCATCGCGCACCATCCGCTCAGCCCAAAACTTGAGAAAAGCTCGGGTGTGGATTTGGTCTGCTACCCCAATGAAGCCCAAGTTGTAAATCCCCGATCCAAGCACGTCCGCCTCATTGGGCCGCAGACCATCGCGAGGCATTGGCACGAGGGTGTGTGGCGTGAGGACAATTCCGGCCGACCGCGCTAGATCCGCCAAGTCATCAAGGGGCCGGTACACCGCGATGTCTGGATCGAGGTAGAGAACTGGAGTGTCAGGATTTTGGGCAAGCAGCGCCAGAAGCAACCACGGTTTGACCGCCGTAGCAAACTCCATGACGTCATAGATGCCTGCCATTTTGTGGAGCTGTTGTTCGTCTTGGTTGAGATCGTCAAGGCGCCAAACCTCAAAGTCTTGCCCCTGTGCACAAACGGGGGTGTCGTCGACAACGAGTACAACAAACCGAGATCCGAGATTTTGCTTGGTGAACGACTCGGCGACGACTTTGGCGAGCGCAAAGTAGTTTCCCGCAACGATGGTGCATCCAGTTAGCACGGGTTTGGTCTACCGCCTGTCAATTCAACATCGGAACTCTGCGCGACGAATATGGGCAGACGTTGAATCTAGCGCCGTGGACAACCTCGATTTCACAAACATCTGTGCATCTTGGACGCGCCCTTCCGCTGTCCGGACTCGGCACTCAAAACGAATTTATTGGCGTGCCATGCCTTCGCGGGCAGCCGCCTCGTTCGTCTTTTGATCATCAATCCCGCCATCATGCCCCCGTGCAATGAGTTGAATTGTCACGTTGTGCAACGTTCCCGAAAATGGAAACGGTCCACCATAACGTGCCGACACCGCGGATCCGTGGTCGTAACCAATTGACGATCCAACCGATGAAATCACACGCATCAACAACGGCAACTTGGCACTCCCTGCATCATGTCCATCAACAATCAGCGTCACAGAACCAGACATTCCCTCGGTGCGGCGAAATTGGACCATGAGATCGGATTCACCCAATGCAACCAATCTGTTCGATGTGACCACCACGTGATCATCAAACGCGTTGTAATCAACCATGAGGCGATCGTCTTGTACGAACACCGCAATGCCAGAGTTTTCGGTGCCGGTTGCATAGATCACCCCTTCGTCTCCACTCGATCGGGTGACGCGCGCGGTCAAATCAAAACTTCGGCCTCCAATCGCGGCTGACGCTTGTGCCGGAATGGGAGACAACGGGGGTCGGTACACATACTTCCTGTCGGTGGGATGCGGCGAGTTATCGCGGAAGCGGGCACCGAAAAGTTCAATCAGTCGATCATCGAGGGGCAAGACACCATGCCGGTCCGCCTCCTGCCACCACAGTTCAATCAGCTCAGCGAGCTTTTCGGGATGGGCCAGAGCGAGATCGTCGCACTCCGATGGGTCATTGACCAGGTGGTAGAGCTCCCACGTTTCGGCGTCGTAGTCGGCTCGTGGCGTGTGCTTTTGCACAGCCTTCCACTCCCCTGCCACGAGTGCTCGGGAACCACCCATTTCGAAATACTGCAGGGTGTTTGTTGCCGGATGATCGGGCTTACCGAGAACAGGAGCAAAACTCTTTCCGGTAACCGGTAATTGGGCGAAGCCGCGGTAGGTATCAGGTGGTTTGATTTTCAAGAGTTCGTAGATCGTGGGCACCACATCGGACACGTTGATGAACTGGTCCCGTTTCGTGCCTCGCTGCGAAGGCGCAATACCCGATGGCCAGTGCCAGATCATGGGAACGTGCACACCACCTTCGTGGGTGTTCTGTTTGTACCACTTGAATGGCGAGTTCCCGCACTGCGCCCAGCCCCACGGATAGTTCGTGTGACTGTGTGGCCCACCGATGTCGTCAATGCGCTGCACAGCATCATCTGGGGTTTCAAGAATGCCATTGAAGAACTTCATCTCGTGCATCACGCCATACGGTCCGCCTTCTTGGGACGCCCCGTTGTCCGCCATGACCACAAGAATTGTGTTGTCGAGCACGCCGAGGTGTTCCAAACCAGCAACGAGCCGCCCGATCTGATCATCGGTGTGATCGAGAAACGCAGCGAACGCTTCTTGGAGTCGGGCCGCAAGCCGCTTCTGTGCGTCCGGCAGCGTCTCCCACGGTTCAACACCAGGATTTCGAGGAGCGAGCTTGGAGTGCGGCGGAATGACACCCATTGCTCGTTGTCGGTCAAAACAGGCTTCGCGGTGCACATCCCAACCGTTATCAAAGCGTCCTCTGTACTTTTCGAGGTACGCGGGTGGCGCCTGGTGCGGTGCATGGGTCGCGCCAAATGGCAGATAGGCAAAGAACGGTCGATCAGGACGCACGCCTCGCGCATCGTTGATCATCTTGAGCAGTTGATCGACAAGGTCACTCGACAAGTGGTAACCGTCTTCGGGGCCACAAGGTGGATCAACCGGATGGTTGTCACAGGTGAGGTCGGGATGGAACTGATCGGTCTCCCCATCTAAGAACCCATAGAAGCGGTCGAATCCGCGACCTAATGGCCACTGATCAAAGGGGCCTGCAGCGGAACACTGTTCCATAGGAGCGAGATGCCATTTCCCAACACACATTGTGGTGTATCCGGCGTCACGCAACACTTCAGCAACGGTGGCAGCATGATTTGTGATGTGTCCGAGTTGGTTCGGAAAGCCCGTATTGAAGTTCGATAGCGCCCGCATCCCGACCGCGTGTTGAGAACGACCCGTGAGCAGCGATGCTCGCGTCGGCGAACACAGCGGCGTGACGTGATAATTCGTGAATTGCAGACCGTTTGCTGCCAGCGCATCAATATTGGGCGTTTCGATATCGGATCCATAGCAGCCAAGTTGTGCGAAACCCGTGTCGTCGAGCAGCACCACAACAACGTTTGGTGCATCCACGCCCGGATGAGGTGGCGTTGCAAAATACGGTTCAGACTCAGCATGTGTGGCAGCAATAGTGCCTTCAAACCAATCAGGTGTCCCCATCTTTCGTCCCCTTATGAGTGGCGGTCACGTTCGTTGTGATGCGATGCGAGCGAGTGCTCGGGCGACCATTGGTCCGGCATTCTGATTCTGGCCTGTCACGAGGTTTCCATCGACGACCCAGTGGTTTGCAAGGACATCGCGTCGCGCGTGAGACGACTCAAAAATTGCCCCCAGTGCCCGCAGTTCGGTTTCTGGGTGGAGAGGCGTCGAAGCGATACCAAGCTCACGGACTTGCTTGTCGGTGACGGCGCTGACGCGTCGTCCCTGAACGAGCGGTGAGCCGTTGGCACACGTTGCTTGCAAGAAACCGAGAGGCCCGTGACAAATCCCACCAAGTGCGGAACCGTGGGCGTTTGCCGCGGTGACGAAATCTCCGAGGTCCTTCGATTGGCCAAGATCGAACGCAGCACCCCAACCTCCCGCGAGATACACGATGTCATAGGCGGTGGCGTCAAGGTCGCAGATGGCAAGAGACTCACCAACTTTGGCGCGCAATTCGTCATCCACGAGAAATCGATCATCTGCGGCGGTGCGCAACGCCCCGCGCAACGACAGCGGATCAACTGGAATCACCCCTCCATGTGGGCTGGCAACATCAACGTTGGCGCCAGCATCGACAAAGGCGTAGTAGGGCACCGTCATTTCCGATGCGAAGACGCCGGTTGGTTTTCCAATGTCAAGGACACCGTGATTTGTGGCTATGACCAAAACCCGACGGTCGACGAGTTCGTCGATGGCAGATTCTTTGGGATCGTTCGGATGCATGCCAAGGCGTTGGAGTAGACGCCGTGCGACACGAACTGGGGGGCGCACATCTTGGCGTGCGAGTTCGGACGTCGGCTTGCGGGTTGCATACGGCCACGGTTTATTTCGGGTGGGAAGTACTGCTACCCGTTGAGACACAAGTTCGTTGCGGAGAAGTTCAACGACAGTTCCAAAGCGCGGATCGTGGGCCAAGTTCGTAGCTTCAATTGGGTCAATGGTGAGGTCATAGCACTCCCATTGGTCAGCGAGCGGCTCGGTCCGATACTGGTCCCCCATCGGTGGAGATGCGGCTAAGTGACGAACAAAGGGTTCGGTCCAGGTGGCCGGGTCGTCATAGGTACGCACCAACTTGAAGAGATGTCCACGAACGTTTTCATCCGCAGTATCGCTCAGTCGGGTAACGATTGCCTCGAAGTTCGACCCCACGTGTGCTGGGACTTGAATGCGTATCGGTTTGGGAGGATGATCGACTCGGCCGAGTTTGCGGGCCATGCCCGAGGCGAGGCTGTCACCTTCGAGCATGTTGTCTCGGGTCATTAAATAGATCGTGCGATTCTGATCTGCCTCGCTTAGGCCATTGATCACGGGCATCAGGTTTGCGCCGGGCAAGGGGTGCACTTCGCTGAAGGTTTCAGCTAAGCGAGCGCTCGTTGCGTTTACATCGATGCTGGCGGCGCCAAGGAGGGTTGGAACAAGGTCGACGTGCGATGTTGGGGCATCAATGACACGGCTCGACGTGGCGTTCACACCGACACGCGCAATGACGAATGGCACGCGCGTGCCTTCGTCATACAAGTTGAACCATTTTTGGTGGAGACCGCCGTGAGCACCGAGCAATTCACCGTGGTCTGCGGTGCGTACAAGAACCGTTTCCACGTCGGTATTTTCGGTGACCGTGCGTCGAACCAAGTCGATTGACGGGTCGACTTCCGCATGTAGCCGGTGATACAGGTCTCGGTAGAACTGCGCTTTGTCGCGATAGAGCTTCGACAATGCGGGGACCAGGCCATACCCTGACGGATAGGCATCTCGATACGCGATCTGTGCCGCGGGTTTGTCCCGCAGATCTTCGTGCGCAGTTGTCGCTTCGGGCACGGGTGGCGGATCCATCGTTTCAGAAGCGTGAAGGGGGCTTCGACGCGCCCAGATTGGAAAGAGAACGATGTCGTGGGGATTCACAAAACTCGCAACCAGAAGAAACGGGCGTTTCGCTTTCTCATCGCCTGCTCGACGGCGTGCGTATCGATCTTCAAGCCACGCAACCACGCGCGCGGCGATGAGTGGATCTCGCACGAGACCTGAATCTGCCAATCGTCCGCCGTGGGGTTCTGGACCTACCCAGCCTGAAAATCCGTATGGATCAAGCGGATTTGCTTCAAGATAGCGCCGCACCGCGACCTCATCAATGACGCCGTGAGCATCGTTCGTTGCCAAGGGTTGCTGTGATGTGTGGTCGATCAGATCCGCATGGCTGATGTGCCATTTTCCGTCATAGTGGGTGTCATATCCGGCTGCCCGAAACCAATTGCCGAGGGTTGGAACTTCTCCCGTCGGGAGCCAACGCAGCCGTGTGTCGTTGGCCATCTTTCCCAAACCATCGGTCTGGGTCACTCCATGCACATCTGGATAATGGCCGGTGAACAATGTAGGACGCGACGGCACGCAGGCAACGGAACCCGTGTAGTGCCGGGCAAACGAAACACCGTGTTCGTCAAACCATCGGCGTCCAGTTTGCGTGCGGGCTTGCCATGCGGCGAGCGCTGCTGCTTGCTTTGATGCCTCTGCCTGTTCGTAGGGCGGCGCGGCTCGTTCCTCGTCTGTCAAGATGATCACAATGTCGGGCCGCAACGGCCCTTGTGCGTCACTCATATCGTGCTTCTCCCATATGGGCGGCGAGTCCGTCAAGGAGTTGTTTTGACACGTTCGCCAGAATCTTGGTGGCTATTTTTCCGAGAACCTGATGCGCTGGGCCGGATGGCGCCTCGACCGTCGAGGTAAGGCACACTTCAGTCCGTTGCCCATCCTCCGTTCCATGGAACTCCCAACGATTCTCGACTCGGCCCACGATTTTTGGGAGCCCCGAAATTTCGTAGGCAAGGATGCGCTCGGGTTGCCAATCAACGACACGCTCTAACAACACAACTGGGCCTGCGGTGATACGTCGGGTTGTGCCCTCACCCGACGACTGTGTTGTGATGATTTCCACGTGGGACATATTGGGTGCCCACGCTCCAATTGCCCCAAAGTCTGCGACCGTAAGCCAGATGCTGGCTGCTGGGGCTTCAATGATTCGACGGCGAGAAATCTGTTGCATGGTTCATGGCTTTGCATGTATGGACAAGGGCGTCAAGAAGTGACACTATCACTCGCAATAGTGGGAAGTGAACAAAACCCCTCCCCCCACTACGATTGGCTCGCCTGAACTCAAGAACGCGGAGCACGACGTGACCTCAACAGAAGAGAAAATTGCCAGTGAAGACGGTCGCCGCGCCCGGCGCATCCGCAATCGCAATGCCGTCGTTGACGCACTTTTCGAACTCCTCACGACAGGTTCCGGTGTACCCACGATCGAGGCCATTGCGGAACACGCGGGTGTATCGATGTCATCGGTCTTCCGATATTTCGACGGCGTGGACGATCTGCAACACCAAATGATGGAGAGCTATTTCACGCGTTACGCATCCTTGTTTGAAATCCCTGATCTTGGCCAAGGCGGTCTTGAGGACCGCATTGCCGGGTTTGTCACCACGCGCATGCACCTGTTCAAGACAATCGCGCCTATTGGACGACTTGCCCGCGCCCGTGTCTATGACCATCCGCAACTCGAAGAAAGCCTGGTTCGGGCACGGGCACTCTTTGCCCAACAGGTGCGCGACCACTTTGCCCGAGAACTTGACAGGTTGAGCAAGCAAGACGCAGACGACGCGGCAGAAGTGATCGACGTGGTTTGTTCATTCGAAGGGTGGGAATTGCAAAGTCACTCGCATGGCCGTACCGATGAACAAGTTCGCCGCACCTGGACATCGTGCATTGTGCGGTCACTTCACGTTTGAACCGCGTTTCGGTGTTGCTGAGAAGCCTTCTCACACATTGGCCGCCTTAGAGGGCGAGCGGATAGGTCACAGTTGTAGCTGCTCGCAATTGCGCTTCGCCAAGCTCTGCTTGGCGAACAGGCCGCTGTGCTTATTGGTCGGATCCGCCTATCGGCGCATCCTCTTACTCAGTTGCAATCGTTCAGGCAGAGCGCAGAGTCAGTGCAACAGCAATTGCGCAGTGCCAAATCGCATGCGCTTGAAAAGTGCTGTCGGGACGACAAAGTGGGCCACCGGTTCGACCGAAGACGTGGTTTAACACGCCGAATCCGGTGACCAAAGCTTCAGCCACATGCTTGCGGTGATCCTGCGCCCGACGCGGCCCTCGCCGCATCCGGATCGCTTCGGCTGCCACAGCAACTGATCCGACGACTCCTTGGGCCGCCATTGACCATCGTGGACGCGCACCTACGAATGCGAGCATCCACAAAACCACGTCCCCTTGGCGGGGTATCGATTTCGCGCTGAACTGCTCAGCGTCCGCGGCAATGACTGCCCCGAGGAGGGCGAGCAGTGATGCGTCATGCAAGTAGCGTCCCAGCACGCCACCTGGGCCGTGATAGGCCACGCTGCCCAGACCCGCCGCAATTGCCGTCCAACCCACAACCTGTTCACCACGAGGTTGGCTCATGAGATGGGAAGAAACGTTGTTGTCCTTGGCGTTCGCATGAGAATCGGCGCGAGCCACTATCCAAGCGCCCGCAAGGCTCAGCGCCAAACTCGACACTGTATTTACTGGTTGAGCGATGGCACGATGTCGGCACCGTTCGCAGTCGCCGGCAGCCACATGAGTCATGCAAGTTCTCCGAGTGCTCGGTGAATGTCGGTGACTGTTTCGTCACGCAACTGACGAAGGTGTGGAAGTTGCCCGCGACGATCTAACAGTGTGCGCCACCGCAATATCGACCGTGCAAGCACATTCGCCCGTTCCACAACCAAAAGGGCGATACCGCCCATGATCGGGACCGAAACAAAAACAATGAGGCCAGCAAGCATCCCTGAACGGTCGCCCGGGCTGGCACCCAAAATCGCGTCAACGGGTGCGGTCACGCTCCGAAAGAGATCAGAAACCACGCCAGTACCGGCATCAGCCCAAGCCAGCATCAACCAAACCATCGGAAATAAAACAACGGACGCTAAGAGCCGCACGGTTCCTTTAGTCACTGGAGCCTTGGGCACGAGTCCGATCACCAGAATCGCGACGAATGGAACCAAGTTGGCAAACATGCCCGCTAACGCAATTGGCGAAAGAACAACGACGATGATCGTCATAACAACAATGCGTTGCATCAGGATTCGTAGGTTGATCGGCCGGACAACATCGACGTCGTCAATACCGACGAATCCAAGCATCATGCGGTAACGAGCGACCACTGAGACCAACTCGTCACGACGTGTCGCATCAAGGAGACTGAGCTGCCGCGCCCGTTGCGCGATTTGAGCCATCGAGACTTCGCCTTGTGTACGAGTTCGGCCCACCATGTCCGCCGCGGCGTTCAACGCGAGATGTTCTTCTGTTGACGTGAAATGGGGTGTGAGTGCTTGAATTTCTGCCTGAAGCGTTTCGGTTAATGCAGCAACACGGTTTGGCCGCGGTGCCCCATTTTCGTCGAGCAATGCAGGATCGGCAGGTACCGGTTTCGGTTGCCCATAGTGCACGAACACACGACCTCGAAGTGCAACTTTGTCTTCGTAGACAATGCCCACGGGAACGATCTGTACACCTCGGACTCCTGAACCTGCGGCCTGAATTGCAATTCGTGCGGCACCGGTGCGGAGTTCTCGAATGGTTGGGTCATCGTGGGTCGTGCCTTCAGGGAAAAGGGCGACCATCGACCCCTGTGCGAGTGCCGAAACAACATCAGAAAACATTGACGTATTTGCGTCGGTCGCACCGTCGGCTTGTCGATGCACGGGTATTGCCCGTGCAAGGTTCAACGCGAATTTGGCCGCAGGGTTCTTCCACAACGTTGCTTTGGCAAGAAAACGCGGCAAAAACCCGAGACGCGCGACCAAGAGCACTGGGTCAACAAAACCGTTGAGATGACTTGCTGCAAGCACAACCGGCCCGGCAGGCGGTTGTGAACCCTGCACCTCGATTGAACGGAAAAAGCCGCGTGTTAAGAGACGTGCAAGCGCAGTGATGAAGCGATCTCGCAACGCTACCGGTCGATTTTTCTGTCGTGGGGCGGTCGGCTGCTCCTCCCCGAACGGTGTTGGGCTGTTGCTGTCTCGTCCGCTGCTTGCGCCCACTTCCCCACTCTACCGGTCGGCTCGTGCCGACTCAGTTGCCACGAAAGACCTTCTGTACAAACGCGTCAAACCGTTGACTGTCAGGCTCAACATGAAAGCCAGAATCATCATGAGAAACGTTGAACGCGGGACAAAAGTAACCGGTGTCGCCCACAATGAAGTAGGGCGACCCTTTCACCCCTCGGTCTTCGCCATTGACATGATCAGCTTCGATCGTCGCGTGGTCAACAGCAAGAACTGCAATGCCATGTTTCGCGCACAGCGCGTTGAGAAAACCGGAATCAGTGATGTCTTGACCATGCTCCCAGAGACGATTGCGAAGCTCAAGGCTCACCGTCTCACCCAAGGCAATGTTTGTTCGGTATGCAGCACTCGCGACGGCCAGTGCAGGCAATGAAGTGGCCGGAAAGGAGTCTTCGTCAAAACCAACAAAGAGATCTGGCGCGACACTTGCACGCAGTGCGCTGACCTCCTGCGCGATGAGCTGTGCGTCCCACGGCGCGTGATTGATCGTTTCGAGCGGCCACGCTCGGATCCAAAGCAGCGGCGAATTCCCGGTACGGTCAAGGCGAGCCGCGAGCACCTTGTGTATGCCGACATGTGCAAATGGACAAAGTAAGTCCGCGAAGATTTCAATCCGATCAACCATGCCCATGACGCTATCGTCGCCACATGTTCGATAGTTCGGGTCGTTCGTCCCGCTCTTGTTCGTTGCAACGGTCGTGGCCCACCGGTGTGTTCCCCCATTGGGCGCAGTTCTCGTGTGCTTCGGGGATACCGTGTCACGATGGACCCGACTGATTCCTCACATGTTGCTGTTGACTCGCGACGTCTCGATGCACTGATAAGTCGAGTGCGACGAGAAGTCGATGATGGCCTCCTTCCAGCCTGTCAGGTGGCCGTTGCGCTCAATGGTGAGGTCGTGGTTGATGCGACGTTCGGTGTTGATGCGACAACCCGTTTCATCCCGTTTTCGGCGACAAAGGCACTGACGGCGGGAGCAGTTTGGCGGCTCATCGGCGACGGGGTGCTCGATGTCTCGCGGACCATAGCATCGTACCTCGATGGGTTTGGGGCAAACGGGAAGAATGACGTGACTGTGGAACAGGTACTCCTCCATACCGGGGGCTTCCCGCTCGCACCCATTGGACCTCGCGAGTGGCGCACGAGGGAGTCGCGCTTGGCTGCCTACGCCAGTTGGTCGTTAGATTTTCCCCCTGGCTCGAGGTTTGTCTACCACCCCGTGTCGGGGCACTTTGTACTGTGCGACATTGTCGAGACGTTGGTCGGCGAGCCGTACCTTGACGCGTTGCATCATTTGGTTACCGAACCGCTTGGGTTGCCTCGTTTGCTTGGCATTCCACTTGATGAGCAAGACAACATTGCCGAAGTGGTCGGGGTTGGCGAACCGGCCTCGCCCGATGAATTGCGTGACGTTCTTGGGGAGTCCGCGGCATTGATGGCTCAAATTCTGCCAGCAGACTTGGTTCTTGGGGCACTCACCGCACTGAACCATCCCAAAGCACGAGCCGCAGGCGTTCCAGGCGGTGGTGGCGTGGTACGTGCCGCAGACATGGCGATGCTCTACCAAGGATTCTTGAACAATCCGAACGACATGTGGGATGCCGCTGTACTAGCTGATGGAATTGGAAACATTCGCAACGTGTTTGAGGACGCATCAGGCATTCCCGCGAATCGCACGTTGGGACTCGTCGTCGCAGGCGACGACGGATTTTCGGGTCGGCGTGGTTTTGGCACGATGAATTCCCCAATGACCTTTGGACACAATGGGGCAGGTGGACAGCTCGCCTTCGCTGACCCGGCAACGGGTCTGTCAGGCTGTTACGTCACCAACGGCCTTGATCAGAACTTGGTGCGAGAGCACCGACGCTGCATCGAAATTGCCGATGCAATGTGCGCAACTGTTGATTCTTGAGCCACACGACCCCCTCTGTGTCCCTCTGTGTCCCTCTGTGTCCACCAGCGGTGAAGCACCTATAGATGTCACACCTTGCGGGTACCGTCAATCAACGAACTCGCGTGGCATCCGCCAGTGAGCTCTACGCTGAACATTGACCCACACGGGGCGCAACATGAAAGACACCACTGACCTCACCCGAAAGATCCGGGCTCTGCTTGACAAAGCCGAGCGATCCGAGTTCGAGTACGAACGAGACGCCTTCACGGCGAAAGCCATGGCGCTCATGGCTTCACATCAGATCAGTCAAGCGATGGTCGATGCCGTGTCCACGAGCACGAGGGTTCGTGGGTCAATTATTGAACGCACGCTTTCTCTGGGCTCTGGGCCGTATGTGCGAGCTCGGCTTCAACTCCTCACAGCGGTTGCGACCGCGCAGAGTTGCAGGGTACTCACGGCAGTTCGTGCAACTGGCCGCGACGCTTTTCTGCACGGTTACCCCGCCGATGTCGAGCGCGCCGAGGTGCTTTTTACCTCGCTTCTCGTGCAGGCCGTCGCGGAAGCGAACCGGCTCGAAATTCCAACGGGTTTGCGTGCGGTAACGGTGCGTCGATCGTTTCTGTTTGGATTTGCCGTCCGTATTGAAGAACGACTCGCTCAAATGAAGAACGACGCGGTGCAAGATTTTGTTGCACGCAGTGACGCAACATTGAGCTCGGTGGCACTCGTTCTTACACAACGAGACGCCCAAGTCGATGCGTACCTCCGCTCGCGCTATGGCAACGTTCGCTCAATGGCCTCCGCGTCTCCAATTGCTCGAACAGGTTTTGAAGATGGGCAACGTGCAGCAGCGCACGCGGACCTGGGGTTTCATCAAGTTGGCACGCAACGCATGCTTGCGACATGACGCGCGACGTCGACAAAGCGCTTGTGTACGCGGCTGAAGATATGGTCTTTGACAACACCATTTTTGCAGAACCATTTGGCCCACAAGGATTGCTTGGCCTCGCCGTTCGTCTCAACGGTTTGGAATGGTGGCAAAGCGTTGGTGTCCCGTTTTCGATAGCGCCCACCCGCCGTGAGTCCGGTCACTCAACGTGCTCATTCAATAACGATGGGGCCGTACTCCGATTTTCATTGGCGGGCGAAAACGCTGCGACGTTTGCACATGAAGCGGCCCACCTCGTTGCTCAGCACCACGGTGCGACGCCAGCACACGGTCCACTCTTTCGCGCTGCGGAGCTCGACGTTGTCACTATTGTGTGCGGTCCGGTGGCGGCCGAGCGATTACGCGAAGTTTTCCTCAGCAATGATCTGCTGGTCGCTGCGCGGAAATGGATTGCGCCACGACCAGTTGGTGAACTCGGGCTCGTTGGGATCTGGCAGGCTGAATCATTTCGCCAGGCAACATGAGCGTTTTGTGGTGGGCGCGGAGGGACTCGAACCCCCGACATCTGCCTTGTAAGGGCAGCGCTCTAGCCAACTGAGCTACGCGCCCGATGAGAAGAGTCAATGTAGTCGGCCGGGCCGAAGGTTCCGCAGCCCGATGCGTTCGAAGCATCATTCGTAATGGAAACTACCGGAAACTCGCTGACCACACACGGTTGCAATTACTTCGGACTCGGGCGATATCCGGTGACCTTGTACAGCGTGTAGTACACCACCCCATGGACTTTCGTCGTGGCAACCGGGCGATAGTAGTAGCGATAGTGCTTCGCCGTTACCGCTGCGCCGCGTCCTCGCTGTTCACTCGAAATTGAAATTGCAAAGTAGTCCCCGGGGCGAAGGACATTGATTGGCGTGATCTTCCCGCATGGCACTTGCAATCCGCTTTCAAAGCCCGCAATCCGAATTTGATCACAACGACCACGCTCGACAATGGCGAGTTGACTGCCAAGGTGTGATCCACCTTCGCCCCATCCCAACAGCATCACGTGTTTCGCTGCGCGTTGTCCCCCGAGCAACGGATCGATATAAGAGATCGCAAATGGCGCTTGCAACACGACGTGAGTCACCATGACAAGACCGAGAACGCCAATGACAGCGTTCGAAGAAACCCGAAAGCCTTTGCTCTGCCACCATTGCCGAACTGCTTGAAGCCACGCGCAGAATACGACCCCCACACAGAGAGCTATCGCAGGAATGAGAGGTATCGCGTACCGGTCGTACTGACGCCCGTAGGTGGTAATGACAAGGAAATAAGGGAGCGAGGCCGCGAGCAGTATCCAAGGAATCTTGGGCAGTCGCAGCTTCGGTAAGGCATCCGGCCGACGCAACCGAACGAGTGCAAGCACGCCCGCCGCACACACGGCAACGAAACCAAGCAATAGCCACGGTGACATCCGGAATGCAAGCGTGACGGGATAGTAAAAGACGCCAGGTGGTTTCGTGGTGATTCTCCCCAAGAAAAATTGACGCGCCGGCTCGCCGCTTCCTTCAGCAGAGATCACGATGTAGTGCCATGCCAACTTTGGGTGAAACCAGGTCTCTGGCCAGATCACGACGAACATCACAGCAACGCCTGCCAACCAAGCTGCTGCCACTCCAAGATGCACGCGAAGGCGTTGCTTCCGATCGTGTGAACTTGCGGACTTGAGATTTCCAAGAACCACGCGTGCAAACACAATGAACGCACCCATCACGACGATCGCGGCTCCATTTACCTTTGTCGCAATTGCCAATCCACCGGCGACCATGGAGAGCGTGAGGAGGAACGGATCAGCACCACGTCGCCGGAACTTGTCTCCCCGTCGTGCACGCTGCCCAAGCCTTGGATTGAGCGCTGCATACAAGGAGAGAATCGAAAGGAAGCCAAAAATCGCCACAAACGCGTCGGTATGTAGAACATAGCCATGCCCCACAAACCACGGCTCAACGGCGAGCAAGAAACCAAATACGAGCGCTGCACCTCGACCGACAACTTTCGTCGCAACCCAGGCCAATACCACTATCCCCAACGAAACCCATAGCGCAACGACAGATCTACTCCATCGAAGAAGCGCAGCAGAATTATCCGGCTGCTTTGGAACTGGGGCATTGAGGCCAACGGCATGACCGACGCCGGTGAGCAAACGCCCAGTTGCGCCCGCCCAGAGTGTTGTCGCGCCCGGCATCGTGTAACTCGCACCCCAATCGCGTGCTGACGACGCGACCTTGCCTTGCGAGAGCGAATCCAATGAGTGCGAAAAGTACTTTGACCGCATGAGCCAACTGGGTTCATCCGCGGTGATGTCGACCGGACCCGGCATCCAAAGCCGTAGGCCAAGAGCAAGCACAAGTAGCCCGATATAGGGAAGTGAACGTCGAAGACGCTGATTCTTTTGGGGTTGCATTGCAGTCATGACGTTTCGTTACGACTCGACAAACGCGTCGGCGCGCCGGGCCACAAGGGCCCGACAAAGCTCGGAGGTTGCACCACAGACCGGAGTCCGGCGCGCGGCGTGTTCACGGTGTACAAGGTCGCGCCCGAGAGCGTCAACCATGGCGGCACCTGATTCTTGACAGATCAACAACGCTCCTGCGTAGTCCCAAACCCCGTGTGCATCAACGGAGCAGTCTACGAACCCGTCAAGCCGCCCATCTGCCACCGCGCAAAGATCAAGCGCGGCTGCGCCCAGTGATCGAAACTGCGACCAACCAAGGGTCTTTGGCGGCAATCCTGAAATGCCAACGATTGCCTCGCCGAGTTCAGTGCAAGCGCTTGGGGCGATTGGCGTGCCATTTCGAGTGGCTCCGCGCCCGCGGACCGCTTCATACCGAGTGTCGTGAACCAAGTCAACGACCACCGATGCCGCAAGACCATGTTGATCAACCGCACAAATACTTGTCGCCCACCAACTTAAGTGTCGAGACGCGTTCGTTGAACCATCAAGAGGATCAACAATGACCACAACGTTGGCATCGCCGCGTAGTAGCCCTGATTCTTCACTCAGCACCCCAACGCCCGCGGCATCAAGCACCTCGTGCGCGGCTTGGTCCGCAGCCAGATCACTCGCATACTGGCCATCTTTGAGGCCAGAGGGCCCCCACTTCGTCCACCCATCAAGAGCGCCGACAACCGCATCCGCGGTCGCACGTACCAGTTCAACGACCGCATCATCGACCTTTTCAACCTGTTGAGACTCGAATGAAGCAGGGATCATGGAACACTACCGGCGAGGTCGCCCTGGGCAAAGAGCCACAACAATTCGAGGTTGCTTGTGAAACGGGCTACCGGGACGCATCCTCGACGTGGCAGGCTAGTGACACCATGTCTGTGATCGACATTGCAGGATTCGTCGCTGATCTCAAAGATCATGCCGTTGACCACGGTTTCCACGTCCACGATGAGCGACATTTCATAGAAAGTTACTCGCTGCGCCAGGCGTGGGAGGTTGATCTTCACCCTGAAGAGGCCTGTGGCGGCCCGCTCGACTTGCATCTCGCTCTTGAAGTTGACCCACGAATTCAGTTCGCGTTCGAAGATCTCGTGATGACATTGGACGACGACGAAATGGAGCCGCCTGACACCTACGGTCTTCCTTTGCATTTCAATTGGGCACTTCCCCCGCTTCTCAAGCCACCCGACCTATTGGTCCTCGCGACGGATCTCGCTGGTGTTGGCGGACCAGATCTGCCCGTCGAGGTCTCTGCAATCGACAGTTTCGCTTCGGTAACCGATGCCCCAGAGCGGGCCGTCAACGTGGTCGCCACCGTCGAAGTCTCGCTCGCACGAGTCTTTATGGGAACCGAACAGCTTTGCGACGTCCTCGATCACTGTGGCAACGTTTCGCGCTTCTTGCTCGAACGTGCGCCCGCTTGGCTCGGTGGCGATCAGTTTTAGTACGAGTGGGGCGAGTGGGGATCGAACCCACGACCAAGCGATTATGAGTCGCCTGCTCTAACCACTGAGCTACCGCCCCTGGGAAAACTGCATGTTTTGCAAGCGGAAATGGGCCGCTAGAGCAATTTATCGTGCGAAAGACTGCTTCGAGTGCAGGCGATCTCTCAAACGCTGCGCCCTGATCGTAGACGAGGACACCGTCTTGGCTAAATACCTTGTGCGTCGGTTCAGCACGTGCGCAGAATGTTTAGCAGTGTTGCCTTCTCCCCTTCGGTTACGCCAAGACGGTACTTCACGTGAATCGCCACCGTCTTGGATGCATAGGTGCAGTAGTACGCGCGATTGGGAGGGAGCCATTCGTTGGCGAGGTCATCGCCTTTTGACATATTGAGGGATCCCGACACGGCCAGTAACACAACGGGATCATTGGCGTAATTGATGCGTTGCTCTCGTGTCCATCGCCATGCGCCAAGTTGCCAGGCCGCATGTAAGGGCACGATGTGATCAATCTGAACTCTTGAAGCTTGCGCCTTGGCAAACGTGAAGGGCTGGCCCGAATACGGTTCGATGAAGGTGCCAGAAATTACGACACAATCATGTGTCCCCGGCCGAAAGGCCACATCTCGCAAGTCCCGTTTGAGAATGTCATTTCGTGTGTCACACCCATTGTGCCCCCAAAGGTTGTCATTGTCATCCGTCCACGCCGTTCCAAAGTCAAGTGTTCGGTCGTAGTCGTGTGAGAAATCAAGGTTGACAACGGGCAAAGAGGCCAGCATATTGCGCTCTGAGGATGCCGGTGACGGGTTCGTTGGAGCTGATGTTGGAGGCGGACGCGTGGGGGCAGATGTGGCTAGAGACGGTGTTGACTGGACGCGCGGCACGGCTGTTGTGTGCTGGGTCGTGGGTGGAACTGCCAGCAGCGACGACGTGCTCGTCCTCTTCGCTTCGCGCTGCTCGGTAGATCGCGAGACCATTTCTGATGATGCCGGCTGGGTTACCGGCGCCGAATCGGTTACGACGACCGTGTTCGTTGAGGGTTTTCTCAACGACGCAATGACGACAAGGGAAAACGCCAAGACTGCGAACACAATCTTCGCTTTCGTTGGCCACTTATTCCGTTTCGACATCATCTACTCGCACGCGACGCCGTCATGATCTCGATCAAGACCAGCACGATAGCCAGGATCGCCGGTGTGCAGTGGGGCCACACCCGCGGCACGAGCCGCGTCACAATTCTTAAAATACACCGTCGTTGGAGGCGCTACGGGTCGCGCGGTCGTTGGAGGTAGCGGGCGCGGTTGCGTCGGAGGCACCAAAAGCGCCAAAGTCGTTGGAGGGAGTGGGCGGGGTTGCGTCGGGGAAGGAGTCGGAGCAACGGTGAGTAGTGGACCAGACGCTGCCGGATTGGTCGTTCCATCAGGGGTGGCACGCAATGGACTCGCCGTCGATGGCTCCGTCGATGACGATTGACTGGTCGTTGTTCCATGGGAACGTTTCGTCTGCGAATCGATATTGCGAGCGATCGACGTGGGCACGTACGTGCTTGCGACATGCACCGTCTTGGATTCAGAATCGACGGGAGTAACCGCCACGGCAATGTTGAGCAGCGCTAAGGCAGCGATCCATAATTTAGCCGACAATGGCCATGATCGGGTGTGGATGCTTTCGTTCCTTCGATCGGACCCACTTGATGGTGACGATGGGATTTCGTCATCTTTCATGGGCACGTCTTGCACATTACTGACGTGTGGAGCTCCGGGGGAGAGGCTCGAACTCTCGACCTAGCGGTTAACAGCCGCTTGCTCTGCCAACTGAGCTACCCCGGATTGAATTGCGGTGGGCGACCATCGTAGCAGCCACGCCCCAAAACCTTTAGTCCTCGTCGAGATAGTCCTTCAAGATCGCCTTGCGTTGAGGCTGGCGAAGTTTCGCCAACGTCTTGGATTCGATCTGCCGAACACGCTCTCGCGTCACTCCAAAATGCCGGCCAACTTCTTCCAACGTCAGCGGTGCTCCATCGGTGTCAAGTCCAAATCGCATCCGCACGACTTGTTGTTCACGTTCGCTGAGCTGACCCAGCGCCTCTTCAACCGCATCGTTGAGCATCTGGCGGGCCGCCGAATCTTCCGGCGTGATCGTGCCCATATCGACAATGAAGTCAGACAACATCACATCATCGCCGTCGCCAACTGTTGAATCCAACGACAGTGGATCTTGCGCGATGCGAAGAATTTCACGGACGCGTTCTGGAGACATGTCAACTCGCGCTGCGAGTTCTTCCGAAGTGGGTTCTCGTTCGAGTTCGGTATGCATGGCTCGCTGTGTCTTGAGCACACGGGTAATAGATTCCATCATGTGGACCGGAATCCGGATCGTGCGTGACTGGTCGGCAATCGCACGCGTGATGGCTTGTCGAATCCACCACGTCGCATAAGTCGAGAACTTAAATCCTTTGGTGTAATCAAACTTTTCAACTGCTCGCATCAAACCAAAATTTCCTTCTTGCACAAGATCAAGAAGGGGCATGCCGCGATTCAAATAACGCTTCGCAATAGAAACGACAAGACGCAGATTTGCCTGAATGAGTTCGTCCTTGGCAAGTTCACCATCCCGGGCAAGCTTTTGCAGTCGGCGCCGCTCAGCGAACTCCAACTCGTCTGAGGTGCCCGCTGCTTCGTGATCGGCAAGACGAACCGATGCTTGTGAACCGGCCTCGATGCGTTTGGCCATTGCGACTTCTTCATCTGCGCTAAGCAGTGGAACTCGCCCAATTTCGGCGAGATAAGCACGCACCGAATCGACCGATCCATCGGCAACTGCCCGTCGCTTTGCATTGCTTGAACGTTGGATCCGACGAACCTTTCGCGCTTCAATTTCATCCGGGTCATCGGGGTTGGCAATCGCCTCAGGACCCTCTAAGAGATCGGGACGTGGGACAACCTCTCCGCTCCTGGCGTGACTGTCGACAGAATCGGACACCGTGGGCTCGCTTGACGCCGTCATCGACCTATCCGCCCGGTCACACGGATTCGACTACGCACGTCACTCCGATCATTTACTGCCCCCAACTTGCTGACTGAGCCATGTTACCAACTCGCGCTCGTCCACGAGGATACGGACCGGGTCAGCTTGGAGTTCTTCGAGCTTGAGCTTTAGCCAAGCAATTGCGGGCGCATACGAGAGCGGATCGTCGGCCTGACGAGCATCTCGCTCAAGTTCTCGAAGTTCATTTCGGCCAGCCTCGGCCACGAGTCGTGTTACGACATCAAGCGCTTCGGCGTCGGATGGCTCAACCGATACCGAGGCAATACGCTCTTGGGCATCGGGGCCAACAATTGCCGCGGCCTCGTGTGCATCAAACGATGCTTGCACAAGTGCTTCGAATGCTTCTCGAAGGTGAGGGTCACGAAAAAGGGCCGGTGCAATGAGGTCGGCGACTTCCCCACCACCGTGAACCACGTGCCGCAACGCTTCAGTCTCAACGCTCGAGGCTGGTCGCCTGGGCCGCTGCCGTATGGGTGCCCCCTCCGACTGGTCGTTTCCCGGAGAATTTTGAGACGTGGGCTGCACATCACCTCGAGCAAGACGTGATCGCAATTGATCGGGATCAACCCGGCACCGGTCGGCAACCTCCATGACGTATGGATCACGGACAAGCTCACTGGGGTGCTCCGCGATCACCCCGAGGGCTTGCTGGGCGACGCGGGCACGGCCCTCGGCCGATGAAAAATCTCCCTGTGCAAGGACTCGGTCTATGCGGTAGGCGAGAAATGGCCGAGCGTGATCGACCGCGTCTCGCAATTTCTGCGGATCGGATCTGGCAAGATCAGCAGGATCTTCACCTGCAGGGAGATCAACCACCGACACGTCGATGTCATGGGTGTGCTCCCATGCATAGACCCGATCAGCCGCGGCACGACCGGCCGCATCCGGATCAAATGCCAGCACGATCCGACGCGCAAACTTGCGCAACATTTTCACATGATCTTCCGTGAGCGCGGTGCCACACGTCGCAACCGCTCGATTCATGCCGGCTACTGCAAACCCGATCACATCGGTGTAGCCCTCGCAAATAATCACCTGATCATCATTGACGATCGAGGCTTTTGCCCAGTTCAGCCCATAAAGCACTCGACTCTTGTGATACAGAGATGTCTCTGTCGTATTGCGGTATTTTGCACCGTCGCCACCGGGCAGGATGCGAGCCCCAAACGAAACTGGAGCACCCTGCGCGTCAAAAATGGGGAACAACACTCGATTGCGAAAGAAATCTTGTGTGCGCCCTCGACGATTAACAAAGACCAAGCCAACTCGCTCTAAAGCCGACCCAGAGCCACGCAAGGCTTGAGCAAGTGCGTCCCAGTCATCGGGTGCCCATCCCAGTCGATACTGCTTTACCAAGTCTGCGTCGAATCCACGGCTTCGCAAGTATGAGCGTGCGGCACCCGCATCGGGCGCCGACAAGAGCCGATCGTGGTACCACCCAACGGCGGCCTCCATTGTGTCAACTAACTTCGATCGTTCACGGCGGCCCTCCCCCTGGGCTTTGTCGTCATAACGCACCCGGACCCCAGCCGCGGCAGCCAGAGATTCGACTGCCGCAACGAAATCGAGGTGCTCCATTTCCATGCAAAACGCGATCGCATCACCGCTCTTGCCACAGCCGAAACAGTGATAGAAGCCTTTGTCTGCGCTCACTGAAAAGCTCGGCGTTTTCTCACCGTGGAACGGACAGAGGCCCATCCACGAATTGCCGGTTCGTTTGAGAGCAAGATGACGACTGACGAGCGCAACGAGGTCGGTGGCGTCGCGCACCATCGCAATATCCTCGGCGACGATACCCATCAGGCCCTCGACGCACCCATCATGATTCGATCACGCACCCAAGACGGCTTGGGCGGCTGCCAAACGTGCAATCGGCACTCGGTAGGGCGAACATGACACATAGTCCAAACCCGCACCATAGAACACGCGAATCGATTCGGGGTCGCCGCCATGCTCGCCACACACACCAAGTTTGAGGTGGCTCTTGGCGCGTCGGCCAGCCTTTGCTCCTTGACGAACGAGTTCCCCTACCCCGTCGGGATCAACCGTTTCAAACGGGTTGCGTTTGAGCAGGCCTCGTTCAAGGTAGAGCTTCATGAGACGCCCTTCGATGTCATCACGAGAAAAACCGAACGTCATCTGGGTGAGGTCGTTGGTGCCAAAGCTGAAGAAATCTGCTTCTTGAGCAATCTCCCCGGCACACAAAGCAGCACGCGGTGTTTCGATCATTGTGCCAATGAGAATCTTGGGTTTCCGGGACCGACCTTTGGTTGCCTCCGAAATGGCGTCAGCCACCCACGAACGAGCCTCAGCAAGCTCAGGTCGAGAAATAGTGAGGGGAATCATGACTTCAATGATGGGCTTGCCACCCGCATCAATCCGGTCGATCGCAGCTTCGACAAGAGCACGCACCTGCATGGCATACAGACCGGGTTTGAGCATGCCAAGGCGCACGCCACGCACGCCGAGCATCGGGTTGAACTCGTGCCAGGAGCGGGCCGCTTCAAGCAGTTTCGCATCCTTCTTCGACAATTTGCCGGTCGCGGCCTTGATCTCGAGTGCCCCAAGATCAGGTAGGAACTCGTGCAACGGTGGGTCGAGCAGTCGCACGGTCACCGGAAGGCCGTCCATGGCCTCAAGGATCTGTGCAAAGTCTTCCTTTTGAACTTGATGAAGTTCGTCAAGAGCTTTGGCTTCTGTGGCCGGAGTGTCCGCAAGAATCATGCGACGCACGACCGGTAGGCGATCTTCTGCCAAGAACATGTGCTCCGTGCGGCACAAACCAATTCCTTCAGCCCCATACGATCGAGCAACCGCGGCATCGTCGCCGTTATCGGCATTGGCTCGAACTTTCAGCTTGCCTTTGCGAATCGAATCCGCCCACTGAAGGATCGTGTCAAATTCGGCGGGCGGTTGCGCCGCGACGAGTTCAACTTCGCCAAGCACAACTTCGCCAGTCGATCCGTTGATTGAAACGATGTCGCCCTCTTTGAGTGTGGTCGCACCCACCGTGGCCGCATTTCCCCGGATCGCCACTTCTTCTGCACCGACAACCGCGGGAATCCCCCAGCCTCGTGCGACCACAGCCGCGTGCGAAACCAATCCGCCTCGGGCGGTCAGAATGCCCTGCGCGGCTTGCATGCCGTGCACATCATCGGGCGACGTTTCATTGCGTACCAAAATGACTTTGTCGCCTTTGGCCGCAGCGGTCACCGCACGGTCCGAATCAAATACCACTTTGCCCACGGCCGCACCCGGCGACGCGGCAAGACCTTTGGTGAGCACCGCCACGTTTGACGACCCAAACTGTGGATGGAGAACTTGATCAAGGTGATCCGCAGTAATGCGCCCCACCGCCTCAGCTTTCGAAAGCTTGATTCGCTTGTCGGTGGTCATCTCGACCGCCATGGTCAACGCGGCACGACCGGTGCGCTTGCCAACTCGAGTTTGGAGCATCCACAGTTTGCCTTGCTCGATTGTGAACTCGGTATCACACATATCCCGGTAGTGACGTTCGAGTCGATCAAATATTTTGAGCAGTTGGTCATGAATCTTGGGAAACAGACGTCCGAGTTCGTCAAGATCAGAGGTGTTGCGGATCCCTGCAACGACGTCTTCACCTTGTGCGTTGACAAGGAAATCACCATAGGGACGGTTTTCTCCGGTTGCGGCGTTGCGAGTGAAGCCGACGCCAGTTCCCGAGTTGTCATCACGGTTCCCAAAGACCATGGCTTGCACGTTGACCGCGGTGCCAAGGTCATGGCTGATCTTCTCGCGGGTGCGGTAGGCCACAGCGCGAGGCGTGTTCCATGACGCAAACACGGCTTCGATTGCGCCGCGTAACTGTGCCCGAGGATCCTGCGGGAAGTCAGCTTTGGTCTTGCGTTTGACGATTGCCTTGTAGGCGGTGCACAACTTGCGAAGTTCACCAACGTCAAGATCTGCATCACTCTTGGCGTTCGCGGCATGTTTCGCGCGTTCTAGTGGTCCATCAAATGCCTCGGCTTCAATGTCCAGCACAATTCGGCCGTACATAGAAATGAAGCGTCGGTACGAGTCGTAGGCGAAGCGCTCCTGGCCCGTTGCTCGGGCGAGACCTTTGACCGACTCATCGTTCAGACCAAGGTTGAGAACCGTATCCATCATGCCGGGCATCGAGAACGCGGCACCAGAACGCACGCTCACAAGTTGCGGATCGTCTGGGTCACCGAGGCGGCGTCCCATAGCCTTTTCAAGCTTGGCAACATGACGATCAATCTGCGCATCAAGTTCTGTTGGCCACCCACCCTTGAGATACTCCCGACACGCCTCCGTTGTGATCGTAAAACCAGCGGGCACCGGAAGATGCAGCACCGAGGTCATTTCCGCCAGATTTGCTCCTTTCCCCCCAAGAAGGTCCTTGAGCTTCATGGGCGGACGGCGGTATTTGTGATCGAAGGCGTAGACGAAGGTCACGGTCTCTCCAGGGGTATCGGGGGACGAAAGCCAAAGTGTTCTGGGTTCCGCCAGAAAGCTTTGGTGTGCTCCACACACGTGGTTTCGCACTGGGATCGCCAGAACGATGGGCGGTGGGTGGTTGGGCAAGCGTAGTTGGTCGCAACACTTGACGGCGGCACGCGACTGCATTGCGGCGCGCTACGTTGAGCACATGCGCGTACCCATTGGACCTCCATGTCGTTGAGCAACGAAGTTGAAGCGTTTCTGAATCAGGTGAACGGGGCGAATCTTCCCCCACTCGCCGATCTCGGTGTTGATGCCGCTCGGCTCGGGTATGCCGCGCTTGCAGCAACACCGGGTCCCGAGGTTGAACGGGTGCACGATGAGATCGTTACGAGCGGTGAGCACGGACCATTCACTGTGCGCTGCTATCACCCAAAGGGTGTGCACGAACCAAGCGGGGTTCTGGTGTGGGTACACGGCGGTGGCTTTGTAGTTGGCGACCTTGAGACCGCTGACTCAACCTGTCGGACGCTTGCAAATGAGGCGCAGATTGTTGTGGTGAGCGTTGATTACCACTTGGCTCCAGAACACCCGTTTCCAAACGCAATTGACGATGTCATGGCCGCGCTGCAATGGGTCGTTGACCATGCCGACGCTCTCAACGTGGACAGCACCAAGCTGGCTGTTGGTGGCGATTCCGCTGGCGGAAACTTGAGTGCGGTCGCCGCACAGCTCAGCCACGCAGGAGCCGGGCCGAAAATCGCTTTCCAACTCTTGGTCTACCCGGTGGTGGATCTCGAAGGTACCTATGCATCGCGAGATGAAAATGGTGAAGGCTTCTTCTTGACGAACGAAAACATGGTTTGGTTCGCGAGTCAGTATCTTTCGGGGCGCGACCCATCATCACCGCGCGTGTCACCGATCCGGGCCGTTGACCTTTCCGGGCTTGCACCCGCCATGGTGATCACCGCGCAGTTCGATCCGCTGCGCGATGAAGGGATCGCCTATGCGAACGCGCTGCGCTCGGCCGGGGTTGAGGTGGAACACGCTCATTTTGATGGGGAGATCCATGGTTTCTTCGATTTCGACTTTCTCCCCGATTGTGCAGTCGCACGATCAGGCGCAGCCGCCGCCATCATCAACGCCTTCTCCACACACTCGACATCTGCCGAAATACAAGAACCGTTACCGCAGAAGTAACGGATTACAAGTTGAGTGCGGCGGCCAAATAATCAATGAGGCCATCGATTGGAACCCGTACTTGTTCCATTGTGTCCCGGGTACGCACCGTGACCGCCCGATCATCCAACGTGTCAAAATCAACCGTGACACAAAGCGGGGTGCCGAGCTCATCTTGACGGCGATACCGCTTCCCAATGTTTTGGGTCTCGTCGTAGTCGGTCATCCATTTGGGCTGAATAAGCCCAAGCACCTCGGCGGCAACATCAGACAATTCGGGCTTCTTTGACAATGGGAGCACCGCGACCTTGTATGGCGCGAGGCGTGGGTGCAATCGGAGAACCGTGCGTGTTTCACCGTTGACCTCATCACTGTCATACGCCGCAAGCAGAAACGCCATCATGGTCCTGGTCGCACCAGCAGCAGGTTCGATCACAAAGGGTCGATACCGCTCTCCGGTGGCCTGATCGAAGTAGTCCAGTTTTTCGCCAGAAGCATTCGCGTGTGCGGTCAGATCAAAGTCACCGCGATTTGCAATTCCCTCAAGTTCGTCCCACCCCCAAGGAAAAGCAAACTCGACGTCGGATGTACCCCGTGAATAGTGGCTGAGTTCGTCGGCATCATGCGCCCGCAAACGCAACTGGTCTTCGGGGATCCCAAGGTCAACGTACCAATTGAAACGCTCCCTACACCAGTAGTGGTACCACTCGTCAGCTTCGCTTGGTGGAACAAAGAATTCCATCTCCATTTGTTCGAATTCGCGGGTGCGAAAAACAAAGTTCCCGGGCGTTATTTCATTCCGAAACGACTTGCCGACTTGTGCAATACCAAACGGTGGCTTCTTACGCGAGGTGGTGAGCACGTTTGCAAAGTTTGTGAACATGCCTTGTGCAGTCTCGGGTCGCAAATACGCTTCTGTCGCGGCGGACTCCACGGGCCCAGCATGCGTTTTAAACATCAAGTTGAACTGTCTGGCTTCGGTGAAGCTTCCGTGTTGCCCACAACTTGGGCACACTCCGGGGTCGTCAAGCTTGTCGAGACGAAATCGTTCTTTGCAGTTTCGGCAGTCGACGAGCGGGTCGGTGAAGTTCGACAAATGGCCGGACGCTTTCCACACGTCGGGTGACGACAAAATTGCCGCGTCCAATCCGACCACGTCATGACGCAATTGCACCATCGATCGCCACCATGCATCTTTCACGTTGCGCAACAACAGAACCCCTATTGGCCCGTAGTCATATGTTGAGCGGAATCCGCCGTAGATCTCGGCCGAAGGAAACACAAATCCACGTCGTTTCGATAGGTTAAGAACAGCCTCCATCTTGTCGACGGGACGGGAATCTTCAGGTGAACTCGCGGCGACCATAGGCCGCCAAGGGTAGCGGGCGACTCCGCGACAAACATGACCGGTGCCGTCTCGGCGCGAGACTTTCATAGCGGCTCCGGTAGCGTTTGAGCGTGAGCTACGCGCCGTATTCCACTCCCCCACCCATGCCTATTGACCCGACCGATGTGGCGGGCAGACGGATTGCCGCATGGCTCATTGATGCTGTGATCTACGTGATTGTTTCAAACATTTTGAGCGCCTTGCTGGGCATCAACCCGAAGTCGCACGAGGTAGGCATCGGTGAACTTGGTGGACAAACGCCAACCGTATTTTGCAATGCGGTCCAGAACTTTCCAAGCACGGTGTGTGTACCGGGTCAAGATTCTGCGGTGATCATTTCTCATTGGCTTGGTACCGTTTGGCTCTTTCTCGCGCTCGCCGTGCTCTACATCGTGATTCAAGGCGCGCTCGGGGCAAGTGTGGGCAAACTCGCATTGGGACTTCGTGTTGTTCGATCAGATGGCACCCAAGCTGGCATTGGCGCATCCGCGCTGCGTACCGTGCTTTGGGTCGTTGATGCGTTCACCTGCGCCTTACCGATTCTGGGCGGCATCTTGATTCTGTCAACGAAAGGACACCGCCGCGTCGGCGACATGGCTGCGAATACGTATGTGGTTCCGGTCGCTTTTGTGGGTCGCCCGGTAACTCTTCCCGGCATGCCCGGCTGGAGCGGCTATCCAGGCCAACCCGTGCCAGGTCAGACAACCCCTTGGGCACCAACGCAAAGTGTTGGTGATGGCCCATGGATCCGGCCACCCGAAAGCCAAATATCTTCGACCCAACACGATGCGCCAACTAGTGGCTTCAAGCCAGACGTGCCGATTTGGGATCACGACCGAAATGCGTACATTCAATACGACACAAATCACGCAGCATGGCTGGAGTTTGACGACCACACAAAGCAGTGGAAGCCAATTAGCCAGTAGCAAATCAGGCGGGTCTTTACAGCGCGGCGACCGACCGCAAGTGCCGTTCTAAATGGGTTTCCATTACCCGGGTCACAACCCCCGAAAACTCGTCAATCGCGGCAGATTCTGGTGCGGCGAGAACTTCGTTCAAGCGTCCCGATACGACCGCATCAAAAATGTTGAGTGCTTCGGCTGAGATCGGCCCGCCGCGTCGATGGGTTCGACATAACGCCCCGCCTTCGGTGGCGTCAAACGCAACGAGATCTTGGGTGGTGTCACACGTTGCACATCGATCGGTGACCGGGCGCACCCCGTCATAGGCGAGCAGTTTCGCAAAGAATGCGGGAACAACGACCAGATTTGCCGAATCATTTAATGTTCGAAGCGCGCCGCACAACATGCGGTAATAGGCCGGATCGGATTCGCCTTCTTGGACGACTTGATCAATGACTTCAAGCATTGACAGCGCACCTTGCAGTAGGTCCAGATTCTCTCGAAGGGCCGGAAACATTTCGACTCGCTCTGCTTGCGTGATGCCGTCGAGCGTGCGACCCTCGTAGAGCTGCACGGCTACATGTGTCGTCGGCTCGAGACGTGCACCAAACTTCGAAGAGGTCTTGCGTACACCTTTCGCCACCGCCCGAACCTTTCCGCGATGTTCGGTCAGCATTGAAATGATGCGATCCGCCTCACCGAGTTTGTGTGTGCGCAACACCACACCACGTTCTCGGTAGAGTCGCCGACTCATTTTACGCCGCCAAAACGTCGGTCCCTGGCCTGGAACTCACGAACAGCAGCAAACAAGTTCTCTCGTCGAAAATCTGGCCACAAAACATCGGTAAAAATCAGTTCGCTGTACGCGAGTTGCCACAACAAAAAGTTTGATATCCGAAACTCGCCCGAGGTCCGAACCACCACATCAGGGTCAGGAACATCTGGCGCGTACAGGTGACGACGAATAGCTTTTTCATCAATCTTGTCTGCCGGTGTGCCTGCACGAACCAGCGCTTGTACCGCGTCAACGATTTCTGCCCGGCCTCCATAGTTGAAGCACACATTGAACGACATGGTCGTGTTGTTCTTGGTTTGTTCGGTTGCTTCATCAATGCGTTTGAGAATGCGCTTGGGAACACGCCAGTTTGATCGGCCCAAAAATCTGATACGGACGCCTTTCTCGTCAAGCTCGTCAGTGTGGCGCATCAAGATGCCTTCATTGAACCCCATCAGATAACGCACCTCATCAGGTGGGCGCTTCCAGTTTTCGGTACTAAAGGCGTACACACTGAAATGGTCAAGGCCGAGTTCAAGTGCGCCCTCAACGGTGTCAAAGAGGGCATCTTCGCCTGCCGCGTGCCCGTCGGTTCGCTTGAGGCCGCGTTGTGTGGCCCAGCGGCCGTTTCCGTCCATGACACAAGCAACATGGCTTGGAATCCGATTCGGATCAAGGCCTTTGGGAATCATGTCGCTACGCCACCGACGCTGGTGTGATCTGCAGCTTGTCGAACTCCCAGTACGCGCGAATCGACACGAGCTGGCCCTCGCCATTGGCACGGTAAACAAACACGCCGTCAACCACGCCAGTTGATCCGTCCGCGAACGTCGACGTAATCGTTCCCACGTTCAAGCATTCATCACCGGCCACATAGGACTCGCGAACGGCAAACTGCACGGAAGCTTGCGCAATGACCAGGTCATAGAACGCCCCGATTGCAGCCTTGCCGTGATGCCCAAGACCGGCAGGGTCGAGGGGTGATGGGCCCACGGGATCAGCAACGACGGCGTCATCAGCAAAGAGCGCCAGCCAAGCCGTGCGATCGCCTGCTTCAACGGCACGAACAGACGCAATCGCTAAACGACGTGCCGGATGGGTTGGGTCAAGTTCAATGCCATCCATGATGTGTTCGATTCTGCCAGACCATCACCCGAATCGACCGCCTTCAGGCTTCGCAGGTCGGTGACTGTCATCGGTGGCCGATACCGTTGTGTCGTGCCTAAAATCGACGAGCGCTCCCCGGCGGCCAGAAAAGCGCTGCAAACGTTGGATGAGCTCACCGCCTCATTGGCCGGAGGTGAGACTCGTGATGCTCAACGGATCATGACCGCTGCGGTTGCAGATGCGGTCGCATCAGGGCGGCATCTTGTTGTCGAAGCCGGCACGGGAACAGGCAAGTCGTTGGCATATCTGGTCGGCGCGGGGAGATCTGCGAAGCGCATCGTTGTGGCAACCGCAACCAAAGCGCTTCAAGATCAACTTTCGGGCAAAGACCTGCCGTTCGTCACCGAGCATGACGATTTGCCACTTTCGTTCGCGGTGCTCAAAGGCCGCTCAAATTACGTGTGTTTGCAGCGAATTGCGGAGCTCAATGAGAAGTCGGACGACGCACAAGGCACGTTAATTGAGAGCGATGATGCTGTTTCAGCACGAGAGCTTGACGAGTTGACGAAATGGGCGATGCATTCGCCAACCGGGGACCGTGCAGAACTCACATCCGAACCAAGCGCACGCACTTGGGCGGCGGTGTCGATGACGGCTCTTGAATGCCCCGGCGCGGCACGTTGTCCAAAAGGCGCAGAGTGTTTTGCAGAACGCGCACGTGCAGCGGCGACCGAGGCTGATGTGATCGTGGTGAATCAGCACCTGTGGGGTTTGCATTTGGCGGGTGATTCGATGTTATTACCCGAGCACGACGTCGTAATCATTGACGAGGCGCATCAACTCGTGGACGTGATTTCGTCAACGGCAGGCCGAGACTTGTCCGAATCGACGTTTACCACGGCGTCTCGTGCAGCCCGTGCGGTTCTTGACGATCCAGATTTAATTGCCGGACTCGACACGATTGCTGCGAATTGGGCAATAACGTTGGGGCCCTTTGATAGTTGTCGGCTCACCGACGGGATTACGGGTGAACTCGCCGATCTGCTCACGTTGGCGACGCGCCGTGCCGAAGCCGTGGTCACCGCATTACGCAACGTTGATCCAGGTGGGCACGAGAAGGTAGCGACGCGCCGCGATCGTGCGTTGAACCTATGCGCAGCTCTCGTTGACGACTTGCATTGTGTCGCAAACCCTCCTGAGGGTTCGGTGTTGTGGGTTGGGGGTTCGTTGCAACGCCCAACCTTGCATTGTTCGCCAATTGATGTCGCTGGCGTTCTCGCCGATCAAGCCTGGGACGCAGCGACCGCGGTGCTCACGAGTGCCACAATTCCAAAACATTTTGCTGCCACGGTCGGTCTTGATGCTGGCCTCGTGGACGTACTGCGTTTGGAAAGCCCATTTGATTATGAATCAAACTCGCTCTTGTATTGTCCCGCCGCGCTCGCAGCCCCAAATACTCCGGGCTACGCCAGTGCGCTCTACGACGAGCTTGAAGCACTTATTTCTGCCGCCGGAGGGGCGACGCTCGCTCTTTTCACGAGTTATCGGGCGATGGACGATGCGGTCGATGAGCTTCGCACACGCCTTGAACTCCCTATTTTGAGCCAGCGTGACTTGCCCAAGCCTGCGCTCGTTGCCGAGTTTGCTGGCGACCGAGCGACCTGTCTGTTTGCGACGCAAAGTTTTTTTCAAGGTGTTGATATTCCTGGCGAGGCACTCCAACTCGTCACGATCGACCGTATTCCATTTCCTCGACCTGATGATCCGCTCCTCCAAGCGCGTCGAGACACGATCGGACCGGGCGCATTCGCCCAGATTGATGTTCCCCGGGCGGCAATGTCGCTGGCCCAAGCCGCAGGACGGCTCATCCGTCACACCGATGATAAAGGGGTGGTTGCCGTGCTTGACTCGCGTTTCGCGAACAAACGAAGTTACCGGTGGGATCTCATCAACGCATTACCGCCCATGCCTCGCACGCGCCATCGCAACGCAGCCGAGGCGTTTCTCACCAAGCTGCGCTCCGAAACCGTCACACGCTGACCACATCGTCAATACGAACGACCGCCCGGCCTTCGCTGTCGGATGCATCGAGGTCAACCTGTGCGACGATGGCCCAGTTCAACACCCCGTCTGGATCGTCAATGATTTGGCGAATCTGCCACGTGCGCCCGTCGTCTTCGATAAGACACATTGCCGGGTTGCGTGCATCAGCGCCGATACCAACGTGGTTGTAGTGCGCGAAGTACTGCTCCCCCGCCTGTTTCCACCGATCCGTCGTCCAGCCACAAGATTCGTCGAGTTCACCGAGCGCACCATATTCACGCCGTGCGAGCCATTCAATGCGTTGGAACATGGCATTGCGCACCAATATCGCGAACGCCCGTCGGTTCGCGGTGAGCGGAGGTGGGGTCATGTCGCGCTTGTCCGCTGAGACGCGGGTGTCTGGGTGTGATAATTGCTCCCATTCGTCGATGAGCGACGAGTCCACCTGGCGGACGAGCTCGCCGAGCCAGGTGATGGTGTCGTCGAGCTCATCGGTGCGACGATCCGGTGGGACCGTGCGTGCTAACGCTTTGAACGCGTCAGAGAGATACCGCAGAAGCACCCCTTCGGACCTGGCAATACGCTGGAACCGTACGTAATCTGCAAAATCCATGGCGCGCTCGATCATTTCTCGCACCACCGATTTCGGCGACAAATCGAAATCTGCGGCCCACGGCTCACTTCGGCAATACACCGCAAACATTGGCTCTAACAGCTCTACAAGTGGTTGCGGATAGGTGATCGTGTCGAGTTCCGCCATGCGCTCGTCATAGCTAAGCCCCTCGGCTTTCATACGCGCCATGGCCTCACCTCGCGCCCGGTCCCGCTGAGCGAACAGTACCTGCCTCGGATCCTCAAGTACCGCCTCGATGACGGACACAACGTTGAGCACATAGTCGTCATCGTCTGGATCGAGCAGGTCAAGTGCGGCCACGGCAAACAGTGCAAGCGGTTGATCGAGGGCAAACGAATCAGGCATTTCGTGGGCGAGTCGAACCGTTCGACCATCGTCGTCTGGCTCGTCAAGGGCGACAAGAACGTCCGCGTCAAAGAGTGAGTCGATGACAACGTCGGCTCGGGCAAGATTCGCTTCGATCGCGCTTGCCCGTTCATAAGGACTCTGCAAGAGCGATCGCAACGCCCCCAAACCGTCCCCTGGACGCTGGGCCATTGCAAGCACCATCGAATGGGTCACCCGAAGGTTTGCTTCAAGTGGCTCAGGCTCGGCGTTCACAAGCCGTTCAAAGGTTGGACGGCCCCACGACACCATGCGCGGCGGCGGTTTGCGAGCCCGAATTGGTCGTGGTTTGCGTCCCCGGGCTGCGGCTTTCGCGGCCGCCTTTTCCACGGCACGGGCATGGTCAACCACGTGCTCAGGGGCAAGCACCATGACCGTTCCGACCGTATCGAACCCGGCACGTCCCGCACGACCCCCGATTTGATGGAACTCGCGTGCGCTGACATGGCGAACCTTCTCACCATCGAACTTCGAGAGACTTGTGAAAACCACGGTACGGATCGGCACATTGATGCCCACCCCAAGCGTGTCGGTTCCACAGATCACTTTGAGCAAGCCCCGCTGGGCGAGTCGCTCGACGAGGCGTCGGTAGCGTGGCAACATGCCCGCATGGTGCACTCCGACACCGTTTCGCACATAACGCGACAGCGTCTTTCCAAAGCCGGCCGCGAAACGAAAATCACCGATCTCTTGTGCGATTGCATCTTTCTCTGACCGAGTCACCATACGCAATGACGCCAACGCTTGTGCTCGTTCGACTGCGGCAGCTTGCGTGAAATGCACGAGGTACGCCGGTGTTGAAGCCGTATCGAGGAGTTCAGTAACAACTTCGGAAACCGTTGCTACCCGGTACTCATGCACGAGAGGAACGGGACGTTCAACCGAACGGATGGTGGTCACATCTCGACCGGTACGGCGCGCGAGATCGGCCTCAAAGGCTCCGACATTTCCAAGCGTCGCCGACAACAACACGAACTGTGTGTCGGACAGTTCAAGAAGTGGCACCTGCCAAGCCCAACCTCGCTGGGGATCCGCAAACCAGTGAAACTCGTCCATCACCGCAAGGTCAACTTGCGCGTGGGACCCCTCTCGCAACGCGATATTTGCGAGAATCTCTGCGGTACAACAAATGATGGGGGCGTCTGCATTCACCGAAGCGTCACCCGTGAGCATGCCAACCTGGTCCGCCCCGAACACCTCAGTTAGCTCGAAAAAGCGTTCCGACACCAATGCTTTGATCGGCGCCGTGTAATACCCGCGTCCACCACGCACAAGAGTGCCAAACAGTGCAGCGGTCGCGATCAGTGATTTTCCCGAACCGGTCGGGGTGTTCACGATGACATGATGGTCAAGCGTTGTAGCAACAAGGGCATCTTGTTGATGTTCATAGAGTGCAAGATCCCGGGCCGCCACCCAGGCGTGAAAAGCTTCAACGATTGCATCAGGCTCCGCGTTGCAGCGCGCTGCTAATTCTCCAAGTCTGGGATCCAGCACGAGGTCAGTAGCCGTAGAGGCGAAAACGTTCAGGTCGGCGCTGCCAGTCTTTGTCAACTTTGACAAACAACTCGATATAAGCCCCTTTGTCCATCTGTTCGCGAACTCGCTTGCCGACTTCGGCGAGCACCGAGCCTTTGTGACCAATCACGATGCCTTTTTGTGATTCACGTTCGACGAGAATCTCACATCGCACGCGTGGCCAATCCCACTCGGTCACTCGAGTCGCAATTGAGTGCGGGACTTCTTCTCGAAGGACCGCAAGCAACTGTTCACGCACGAGTTCGGCGACCCACATCGCGTCGGGAACATCCGTGATTTGACCTTCTGGATAGTAGGGAGGCCCTTCGGGCATGCGACGAACAAGCTCGTCAACAAGTGCCGACACTCCTTTGCCTGTCCGGGCCGACACAGGAAAGTAGGCGCTCCGCTCAAGCGTTCCAGCAACGCCAAGCTGCGCCAGGATCTGATCGTGGCTCGCCAGATCACACTTGTTTACGACGACGATCGCGTCAGTCGGGGTTCGTTCTGCCACAAAGCGGTCTCCCCTGCCGAGCGGAGCGGTCGCGTCAATGAGGAGACACACGACGTCAACGTCTGCAACCTCGCCGGTCGCCGTTGCATTGAGACGCTCGCCAAGAGGGGTACGCGGTTTGTGGATTCCCGGCGTGTCAACAAACACGATTTGCGTATCTTCGCCGGTTATGGCTTTATCCGAAGCCAAATGCAACACGCCACGAACCGCGGTGCGTGTGGTTTGAGGCTTGTCTGAAGTGATCGACGCTTTTATACCCAACAGGTGATTCAAAAGGGTGGACTTACCCACATTGGGACGCCCAACCAACGTGACAAACCCGCTTTTCATCGCGTCACGTCCTGCGAATCGTCATCGTCTATTGCGACTGGGACAATACGAACCCGTGCAATGCGACGCCCCTGCATTCGTTCAACTCGCAATTCATAGCCCGGAACTTTCACGACTTCTCCGCCAACGGGAACACGTCCAAGTTCAAACACCATCAGCCCACCAACCGAGTTCCATTCACCCTCTGGGAGTTCACCGTCAAGCACGTCATTCGCGTCATCGATGCTCAAGCGTCCATCGACCCGCAACACACCTCCGGCCAACGGTTCAACGAGCGGGTCGTCGACATCAAACTCGTCAACGATCTCGCCGACGAGTTCCTCAATGAGATCTTCGAGTGTGACGAGACCAGCAGTCGTGCCATATTCGTCGACCACCAGCGCCATATGGAATTTGTCGCGTTGCATCTCCGGCAGCAGTTCCGCCACCCGCTTTGATTCCGGCACAAATTGTGCTTTGCGGACGATCTCGCGCACCGGCGTGTCGGCCTTGTCGGCACGCTGCGCGTTCATGAGGTCTTTTGCGTACAACACACCGACGATGTCGTCGAGGTCATCGGTGTAAACCGGCACCCGGCTATACCCGTTGAGCAACACGATTTCCATGGCATCAACCACACGGGTCGAACCTTCTACCGCGATGACATCGGGCCGCGGCACCATCACCTCACGGGTAACGGTGTCACCGAACTCAAGGACTCGAGCGATATAGGCACGCTCATCATCTTCAATGACATCGTGCTCGGCAGCCTCGGATGCCATCGCGAGCAACTCTTCTTCAGAGACAAATGGGCCTTGTTGTAGGCCTTTGCCCGGCAACAACACGTTGGTGATCCCAATGAGCGCGCGAGCAATGATGCGCAACGGCCAAAACCGGGTCAAGGCGTAAACAGGTCGGGCCGCGCGCAGCGCCGCATCGTCTGGATGCTGTACCGCCCAGGTTTTCGGGGCCGCCTCGGAGAGCACAAACACCAACACAATGTTGACGACCAAACCAACCACCACACCAGCGGTTCCAAACAGCCGTTCTGCTTCGAGGGTGATCAGCGCCGTTTGAACGGTTTGGCAGATCAAGATGACCAAAAGGAGCGAATTCAAGAACGCGGCCGGATCGGAAACGAGATGCAACAGTCGAGCCGCGCCCCGACGACCAGATTCATCGTGGGCAATCGCCCGATTGCGACTCATGCGCGTCAGCGACGTTTCTGCCATCGCAAGAAACGCTTGGATAATGAGGAGCACGACGATAACGGTGATCGCGACAATGTCAAAGGAAGTAACGGTAGCAATCATGTGGGAATCACCGTTCCGACGGTCACCGGGCGGTGAAATTTTTTCAACAGCATCGATTCTTTTTCACGCATGATTGTCGCTTCGACAGCTTCCGCATGGTCGTAGCCAAGTACATGCAAGATCCCGTGCACACACAACAAAGCGAGTTCGTCGTCAAGGTTCCCGGCATGGGTTGGAGCATTCGCCGCGGCAATCTCCGGGCAAATCACCACGTCACCTAACAGCCGCACCTGACCATCATCAACGTTGTCGTCGTCTAATGGAAACGACAGCACATCGGTCGGACCTGTACCCGCGAGGTAGTTGCTGTTCAATTCCGTGATCTGCTCAACGGAAACCAGTGTGAGCGCCAACTCGGCCGGGCCTTTCACGCCCATTTCATCAAGTACCGCATCGGCCAACTTCTTTAGGGGAGCCAGTGCAACGAGAGGCTCACTTGCCAGGTCGCGGTCGTCACTTGTAACGGTGAACGGTCGTGTAGGTCCATTCGAAGCCATCAACGTTGCGTTTCAGCTTTGGCATAGGCGTCAACGATGTCTTGCACGATGCGATGGCGCACCACATCACGACTCGACAGGTGTACGAACGCAATACCCTCAATGTGACCGAGAACTTGTTCGAGCCCAATCAGACCGCTCCGGCCGCCAGCAACATCAACTTGGGTCGCATCACCCGTAATCACTGCCCGAGAACCGAATCCAATTCGGGTAAGAAACATTTTCATCTGCTCGGTCGTCGTGTTCTGGGCCTCATCAAGAATGATGAAACTTCGATTCAGCGTCCGGCCACGCATGAAGGCGAGCGGAGCGACTTCAACCGCATCGCGCTCAACGAGCCGAGTTACCCCCTCAAGACCACAAAAGTCGCCAAGGGCGTCATAGAGCGGACGCAAATACGGATCAACTTTTGCCATGAGATCACCTGGCAAGAACCCAAGGCGCTCGCCTGCTTCTACGGCTGGTCGGGTCAACACGATCCGATCAACATTGCCAGCATTGAGAGCACGCACCGCGCACGCGACCGCCATCCATGATTTACCGGTTCCGGCCGGGCCGACACCGAAGGTAATGACGTTTTCGTTGATCGCATCAACGTATCGTTTTTGTCCAAGCGTCTTGGGGCGAACGAGCCGACCACCTGGGGCTTTGAGGACCTCGGTTGCAAACACATCAACGGGTGATTCACCAACGCGAACCATGGCAATCGAACGTTCGATTGTGGCGTCATCGATTGTTTGACCCGCTTGGATTAAGCCGATCAGCGAGCGGAACAGATCCGATACGACCGCTGCGTCAGGCCCATCGAGCGTAAGCAGATTGCCACGCAACGATATTGCGGTCGAAACAAACGCCGTTTCAATGCGACGTAAGTTGCGATCAGCCGGACCAACAAGCGCGGCCAAGTCAGCGGGTTCGCCGACAGTGAGTTCAATACGGGTGGATTGCACGCACGATCAATCGTAGATGGTCACGGCTCCAAGAACCCGCGCCATTCATTCTCATGCTTGGTCGTTGTGTTTCAGTCGTCACCGCGTAAAGCGGGTTCCGGATAGAGGTGTTCCAAGGTGCCTGGTTCGATTCGGCACGTTTCTATGAACGCGTCAACATCCGATTGCTTGAGTCGAATGACCCGACCAAAGCGATACGCGGCCAACTGATCCTCATCGATGAAGCGGTACAACGTACGCGCGGTAATGCCAAGGCGCTTCGCAGCGGCGGCGGTACTCAACCACTTGATATCTTCACTACCCATAGTTTCGACCCTACCGCCAGACACGAACTTTTCCCCTCTTTGGCTGAATTGCTTTTCAAGATTGACGGGCTTGACTTGTTTGAAACACCTTCTTTCGGGGTACTCCTCTGCGAACAAGCGTGTCCAAGGAGACAACCATGCAGCGAAGTACGGCGTCGACAATTCACACCGCTCGATTGCAATGCGGTGGCCTCACATGAGTTGGCATACCAGCATTGAGGTCGTGCAACGCGCGCTCATCGTTGTACGCCAAGCACGCCAGGCCGAAGATCGGGCAGCACTCGTCCATGCAGCTCATGTCAGTAGTGCAACCATGGATCGTGGCTGCGAACAATTCATCGCGTTTGACGAGCGGCCAGGGGTGAGCATCATGCTCACATCCTTTGTGGGGGAACGATCGATCCACACGCATCCACCGTGTTCCTTTGCTGGAGTACTGGCATTTGGTAATCAAATGCACACGACCCTTGATTCGATTCATCACGGAGGAACGACACACGGCGGCATCATGCCGCGACGCATCGTACTTGGGGCACACGGAGAACCAGTCTTGTGCAATTTTCTGCATGGTTCTCGACGTTCCGACGTTTCAAGCGCAACGTGGAACAGCCGCGTCGCCTCAGATCGAAACACGTTGGCTACGGTTGTCGCGCATCTGTATTCAGTCGTGCCCGAACCTCGCTCAACTCGAAACCTTCACTGTCGCAGAAGGATCGATAGGTTGCTCACCTCATTGCGTTCCAACGGCGAGTCGACCGGTTCGCGAACGCAAGACGCGTCGGTCAGCTTTCGCCCGCTTCTTATGCGGTAATCCATCTCGCTGATGCTTCATCAAAGCGACTCCGCCGACGCCCAATTTCCGCGTCATCCAATGACCGAATAATTGCAGCAATGGTCGCTTGCTTGTCGTCGGCAACGATTTCGTCAATAATGCCGAGCCCCAACAAGTCAGCGCTCGTAAGCTTGAGAAGTTCGGCAACTTCGGCGGCACGTAAAGCATCACGATGAAGGATGGATGCTGCACCTTCGGGTGCGATGACCGAAAAGATGGCATTGGATTGCATAAGAAACTTGTCGGTCATGCCAAGGGCAAGCGCGCCACCACTGCCCCCTTCTCCAACGCAAACCCCTACCGTTGGCACCTGCACTTGGGTCATTGCGAGAAACGTTTGGGCAATTGAACGAGCGATGCCTTGTTGTTCGGCAATTGAACCGGGCTCGGCACCCGGTGTGTCAATCAGGGTCACAATGGGCAGGCCTCGCCGCCCTGCAAGTGCAATTGCTCGACGAGCTAACGCAAAGCCAGCAGGTGTCGTCCGCCCAGTATTTGCGTAGCGATCTTGTGCAATGACAATCACTCGTTGCGCGTTTATGGTTGCAATACCTGCACGTATTGTCGGATCCGTCCCACCCAACTCTGTCCAGGACGAGACTAGTTGGGCCGCAATATCCAATCCGCTTGGGCGTCCAATTTCCCGAGCGGCCTGCACTTGTGCCCAGGCCCCGTCTCCTTGTACTTCGGTCGTGACAGGTTCGGGCAATGGACGCAGTACAAGGGGAGATTCAGTGAGACCCAAAGCGCCAGCGAGCCAGACGTTGATTTCGTCCTCGTCTCCGACAAAGTCAATCAACCCGGCCTCGAGTGCGCTCTGCGCGCTGTGAGATATTCCAATGACGGACTGACCGGTAAAAGCTTGCGCGACTCGTGGACCTGCGAAACCAATGGTGGCGCCTCCATGCGCGGCGACGACATCACAAAGCGACGCATAGCTCGCAAACACGCCACCGGTTGTGGGGTTACCGAGGACCGCGATCGATGCAAGGCCTGCGTTGCGAAGGCGTCCCATTGCATCGGCGCAGCGACCCATTTGTATGAGCGAAACCATTCCTTCTTGCATGCGGGCTCCGCCACTACGAGCCGCCACGACGACGGGGAGGCGCAAGTCAATTGCACGATCAATCGCACGCACGACCTTCTCTCCGTGCACCACACCCATTGAGCCGCCAAAGATCGAGAAGTCTCCTTGAATGATGACCGCGTGTTCGCCACGGCCGGTTCGCACCGATTCGCTCGTCGTGGAAGCGAGTTTTTCGGCATAGCCGGGAAATGTCAGTGGGTCTGACGATTGCAAGGCGACGTCAAACTCTTCGATGATCTCTAAGGGGCCCATCACAGTAGGTTCGCAGGCACACCGGGTAGCCAACGAGTTCACTTCTTTTCAGCGCGGATGAGACAACCCTTCAGCGCAACCGAATCGCCACTTCATTTGCAAGGAGTCGTCCAGCCCGAGTGAGGACGAGTCGAGCACCTTCACCGACTCCCCAACTCTTCTCAACGGGGCCAACTTGTTCCACAAGGGTTCGAAGTGGGCCCTCAAGGTCTGCGTCGTTGAATGAATCAACCGGTACGCCAGCCCCGGTGCGAATGAGCAGGACAAGCCGTTCGAGGCGTTGTTCATCGTCACTCAGATGCTCGGATCCAGCCGTTGGGTCGGCATCTGATTCGATGGCTTCGATGTAGCGCTCGGGTGTGTAGCGATTCCAGTAGCGCGTGCCGCCTCGGTAGCCGTGAGCGGCACATCCAACCGCGACGTACTCTCCCCCAAGCCAGTAGGTCAGATTATGCCGGCATCGCTTTTCTGGCTTCGCCCAGTTCGAGATCTCGTACCAGTCGTATCCGGCTGCCGCGAGTCGAGCAGTTGCCTCTTCGTACTTCGCTGCTTGATCATCGTCGTTTGGATGCCGCACGGTGTCGCGGGCGAGTGGAGTGCCAGGTTCGACGGTGAGGGCGTATGCGCTGACATGTGCTGGCTCAAGGGCGATGACTTGATCAAGAGTGGACTCCCACTGCGCAACAGTTTCTCTGTGTGCGCCATAGATCAAGTCAATATTGACGTCAAGATTGTGCGCCTTTGCGCTCGCCACCGCTTTGTACACGTTCGCTGGATCATGGGTGCGGCCAAGTGAGCGCAAGACGGACGGTTCCATTGATTGCACGCCAAGCGAAATCCGGTTCACTCCGAAGCGCACATAGGTTGCGACGAGCTCATCGGTCACGTCATCGGGGTTACATTCAATGGTGATTTCGGCGTCGTGCGCAGCATGGAATGAGGAAATCAGTTCACCGAGTGTCTCGGGATCAACCAAACTCGGCGTACCGCCACCGACGAACACGCTGGATGGTCGAAGCTCACCCGAAATTTCTTGCTCCGCGTGGATACGACAAGCCGCCAAATAGCGATTTTCAAGGTCCTGTCGATCCGTCCACGTCGCAAATGCGCAATAGTCACAGCGATGTCGACAAAATGGGATGTGGAGGTACACCCCGAGGTGCGTGTTGTTCATCGGTCTTGGCGACGATTCGCGGCCAAAAGTGCCCCAGCGGTCAGTGTCGCAGTTTCGGCTCGCAAAACGTGGTCACCAATCGATGCGGTTGTGTGAGCCAGGTCTTGTTCGGCCGCGCTCCATCCTCCTTCAGGGCCGATCAGGAGCGTTCGGGCGCCGGACGTAAGTGGCGGAGCCCCCATTTGGGCGATCACAGCGCCTGGGCGCTGGAAAGTGTCATCGACGTTCGTGACGGGCTCAATAACGGGCAACCAGGCCCGTCGACATTGCATAGCTGCTTCGCGGGCGATTCGAATCAAGCGATCATGATGGGTTGTAGCATTCGTCCCGCTCCATCGCACGACACAACGTTCAGTGTGCATTGGCACGATCACGTCGACCCCAAGTTCGGTTAAATGACGTACCACATCATCAGTGCGTGATCCTTTGATCAATGCGAAACCAACGGTGATGGGGTCAGGTTCACGAGCCACTCGAATGATGTCGCCTTCGCCTGTGATGCATTCACCAAACCGAGCGAGACGCCAGTTTCCTTTTCCGTCGCCAATAGTGAGCGGGTCGCCTGTCCGAAGGCGAACGACTCGCGCGAGGTGATGCCGATCGTGATCGTGCAAGACCGGCTTTTCAACATCGTCAACGAACACATGGGGCCCAGCGGTGCCATCAGGGTCGCGGCCGACAACGGCAATCGTCATGGGGTCAAGCTTTGAATGCGGATCGAACCCGGTTGAACAGGCCTTCCGCTGTTTCGTCGATTTCTTCCCCGCGCTCGTTCGCGTATTTGCGGACGAGCTCGGCTTGTGCGTCGTCAAGATCAGTGGGCACAGCAACGGTGATCTCCACAAGGAGGTCGCCTCGCCCGCGCCCATTGAGCCGAGTTACCCCAAGACCGCGCAGCCGTTGAACCGTTCCAGGTTGCGTGCCACGTTCGATTTTGATTTCTTCCACTCCGTCGAGCGTTTCGAAGGGAACTTTGGCACCAAGGGCTGCTTGTGCGAAGCCAATCGCAAGCGTGGCATGAATGTCGTTTCCCTCACGCTCGAATCGCTCATGCTGCGCGACAGCAAGGTGTACGTAGAGGTCACCGTGCGCGCCGCCACGCGGGCCAACGGCTCCCATCCCGCTTAAGCGCAGGGTTGAGCCACTGTCGACTCCGGCTGGGACATCAACGGTGTACGTCTTCTCAGTAATGATGCGACCTTCGCCGCTACAGGCCGTGCATGGATTCTCGATTACTTTGCCCCAGCCGCCACACCGACCACACGCACCTGCTGTCACCATCTGCCCAAGTAGCGACTGGCGAATCTTTCGCACTTGACCACTGCCGTTGCAGTCTGGGCATACATCCGCAGAGGCACCATTTGCCGCGCCGGTTGCTTCGCAATCTTCACAGGGCACGGCGGTTCGCACCGTTACTGGAGCTTGGGCGCCAAAGACCGCGTCGGTAAAGGACAACATTGCGGTCGCTTCAATATCGGCGCCGGCTGGCGGGCCGCTTGGGCCTGTGGCGGCCCCAAATCCGCCGCCAAAGAACTGACTGAAAATGTCACCGAGACCACCTCCGAATCCAAAGGGATCGCCGCCCGCCATTCCGCTCAGACCTTCGGGGCCGAACTGGTCGTAGCGGGCACGTTTGTCGGGGTCGCTCAGTACTTCATAGGCAACGGCCACTTCTTTGAAGCGTGCTTCGGCATCAGGGTCACCGGGGTTGGCATCGGGATGCAGCTCACGGGCACGTTGTCGATACGCCTTCTTGAGTTCGTCTTGTGTACAGGTCACCGAGACCTGTAACAGCTCGTAATAGTCGGTTGCCACGTTCAAATTAGCCTTCGGTTAAGCGTCGGGAAAGGCGCTGGCTCACAAGCGCAACCGCAGCGAGCGCCTGTGGATAGTCCATGCGGGTTGAGCCCAGCAGCGCCAAGCTCCCCGCGGGTTCGCCATCGATTTCATAAGGAGCCACAACGACCGAACAGTCAGCAAGTGGTGCCATATTTGTTTCGGCACCGATCGCAACTTGCAGACCCCGATCAAGGACATCGCGTAACAAGGTGACGACCACCAGTTGTTGTTCGAGAATGGTCAGAACCTGACGTACCGTCTCGATGGCATCGAACGATTCGGCCATTTGTGCCGTGCCGCCCACAAAGACATGTTCATTGTCGTGGAGGCCTTCCACATTTTTTGATCCAACAACGGCTTCGATGACCCGATCAACCGACCGATCACCAATCGTTGGAATTTCGCCAATGGCATCCAATGGCTTCCCAACAAGATGCCCATTCAGGTGCGCGGTCGCACCGGTAAGGAGCGCATCGTCAACAGCAAACGGAAGTTCCAAAGTACGTTTGTCAATCGAACCATTTGCAAGCACGGCGACAAACAACACAATTTTTGGCGAAAGCTCAACGAGTTGCACGGAGCGAACCGGAGATGCAACGGGGCTTGGCGCGACCACAACGGCTGCTTGATGGGTCAGCCCCGCCAACAAATGAGTGGTGCGTTCAAGCATGTGCTCAATCTCACCGTGAGTGGTTGAGAAAAAGTCCTTGACCTGTGTTGCTGCATCGGTTCCCAAACTCAACGACGGCGTGGTGAGTTCATCCACAAACGCTCGGTAACCCTTATCGGTTGGTATGCGTCCGGCACTAGTGTGGGGCTGTCGAAGGTAGCCGTCTGCTTCGAGTTGCGCCATGTCGTTGCGAACGGTCGCGGAGGAAACGTCAACGCCCGGCGAGCGGGTGACGTGCGCGGAACCAACCGGTTGGGCCGTCTGGATGTATTCAGCGACCACTGCCCGCAGAATTATCGCTTTGCGCTCATCGAGCATGATGCGTCCTTGCAACGACTCTCACGTCGGGAGAGATCCAACGTCTAGCACTCGATGATACCGAGTGCTAGCGCCAAATCGTTGAATTGACAAGTGCGCCGTTCAATCTCCGTGATCAACGATCGATTCAAATTTCCCAGCGATCGCCCCTAGAGTGCCCCCCGGTAAATGAATACCGCCGGCCCCATCAATTCGCGTGTTATTTGCCCCTTGCATGCGCGAGTTATGCAGCCCATGCAGCGACTCGTTCATCTCGTCGGCAGCTTGGATGTTGAGTTTGGTGGTCTCGGTTTCGGCAACGTACATATTGCGCTTATTGACGTTGCGATACCGCAGATACACGTACATGGCGAACACGGGCCCTGCCAAGAAGAACACCAGCCCGATGTTGGCGTTGTCACTTGAGCTTGAACTCGCAATAACAACGTGGTGGGTCAACAATGCCAGCGACTGAACCAAAGCGAGCACGGTCATGATCCAAGCACCATGATGATGATCCCAAGAATCATGCCGATCACCTGGACAACCGACGCGACGGCGAGCAAGCGGGCCTTGTTGAGCGGCACACTTCCCATAGTTTCACCGGTACGAGCGTTCACCGCGACATAGTGCAACAACGACTTACCACTCCCCTGTTGTTCTAGATAGCTATACAGCCACACGGGCAGATAGGCCGACACCCACCGTTGCCCCACGATGTCGAACGTCTCGTCATCCCAGCGCACACCACGGTCGTAGAACTCAAGTGTGTCGTTGCAACTGTGGCGGGAAATGTCTTTCGCTTGAACCGTCACCATCGGGGTGAGATCCCCAACGTTCGTGTCACGGCGCTCCGAGGTAAACCCGGACAAGAAGTTCGAATCGTACTTGACTGATTTTTCTACATCGAACGGCATGATCGAGTTGATGATGTTGTTGGTGTTATGAAGTCCACGATTGAGCAGTTCCGCGGATGATTCAACAGTCAGGTCGTTGATATGAATGTCGAACGCACGTTTGACGTCGTAGCGGTCCGCGTCGTAGCGCGACTCACTTGAGTCACCGACTTTGACGGTGTAGTGACGAGTTTCATGTTCGCCTTGCCCGACGTAGGTTGCATGCGCATTGACATCAACGATCATGTAGGGCAAATACACACCCATCACGTTTTGCGCATTGAACTCGGCTTTGAACTTGGGGTGAGCAAAGAATTTGCGCTTCTTGACAAAGCCATTGATTTTTGCGACTGCGTCATCTTTGGACAGCGCAAATGGCAGCACGACGTCAGGCACCGCTCCATTTGGCACTTGCTGGTTCATTGACAACATGTTGCGGCACCAGTGACAACGCGCTTGGGTGCTCGACGCTGTGTCGATGACGACTTCGGCCCCGCATGCGCTGCATTTGAACGTCATCACCACTTCGGTGGAAGGCTGAATGTCGAGTGAGCCGGACCCAATGACGGTTCCGTGCAAGAGTCCGATGTCGCCGTTGATACCAAATGCGTCCCCCGCGCTTTCCGGTAGCCACTCGTGGCGACAGAAGGCGCAACGCAGTTTTCCTGTTTCAACGTTGAGCCCGATGTCGGTTGAGCCGCATTTTTCGCATTTGGTCAGACCGTTGATGGCGTCGGCATCGGTCTGGATGACCTTGGGTGCCGGGGCCTCTGGTGCGAGTGTCATTGCGGGTGCGACCGTTGATTCTGAAATGTCAGTGTTCGCCGCTGGCGCAGCTGGGGCGACCGGTTGCGGCGGCACCGCAGGTGGCGGTGTCGGCACCATCGGTGGATTTGTCGTGCTTTGTGCCTCGGCCCATTGCGGCGGCAACGGTGGATTCGCTTGATCGCTCATGGAAGCCCCTAGAGACCGAGCACCTTGGCTTTTGCTGCGTCATAATCGGCCTGGGTTATGAGGCCCTGGTCGAGCATCGATTTGTATTGTGCCATCTTCGCAACCGGGTCTTCGGCGGCGTCGGCTGCTGGGGCTGCTGGGGCCGGTGCAGCTGGTTGGGGTTGTGCGGTTGGTGGTGGCGCAGGTGGTGGATATTGCGGAGGCACACTTGGTTGTTGCAGTCCACCCATGGCACCTCCCGCGGCTTGCATTCCCATTCCAAGAAATGCCATACCGGTTCCCCCGCCAGCCCCACCGGGGTTCTCGCCAGCGGCCTGAATTCCTCGGGCCGCGGCCTGTTGCATGAACGAATTCCCACGTGCACCGCCGAGGGCATCAGCTTTCTTCACGTCGCTCAACAGCGCCTTGGTGTCTTCGTCGTACTCAATGGCTGCGAGTGCCACTTTCACAATGGTCAGGCCCCGCGTGGTCGTCCACTGGTAGCCCTCTTCAACCGCCGCACTCAATGACTGGGCGAAACCGATTGCATCACCTTGGATCTTGGCGATGCGGTTCCCCTTGTCGGGGTCATTGGTGTAGTGCGAGAAAGCAGCGGCGAGTGAACCGACAACTTCATTGAACAATTGGCTGGCCGCATCGTTGTCCAGATCGGAAAAGTCAAAGATTTTGGCGTCGTAACTGAAATAGGTGAGCGGAACGAAACCTTTGACAAACAACACGGGGTCAACGATCTTGAGGGAATAGGTCCCTCTGGTGATTGCCCCAACCTGCGCCCCCAAATAGGCATCGTCCCAATAGATCTCCGATTGTGTTCCAAAACGGTTGTTCGGGATCTCCTTGAGATTTACATAGAACGCGAGCTGTTGTGATGCGGGCTGACCGCCAAACTTGAAGCGTTCCCAAGACGTTTTAACGATCGGGCTGATGATGCCATCACCCGCAAAAATCGACTGTGCGTTCTGGTCTTCAGATGTGAAGATAAATCCGCCGGGTTCGGCGACTAACCCCGTCAGTTCGCCGTCTTGAAAAGTAACAAGACCGTAGCCTTCGGGCACGATGATGCGACTGCCGTTCGTAATGATGTGTTCGGATCCTTGCGTATTCGATCCGCGACCAGCGTCTTTGCCTTGTGCAACTGCAGGGAAGAGCGCAGCGGTTGGTGGCAGTGACGAAGGTGGGACGAGGAAGTCTTTCCACTGGTCAGCGAACGTTCCGCCGAGTGCGCCAGCGAATGCCTTAATAAAGCCCATGGGAACTCCCTGAGACGTGATCGTTATCGAGCATTGCCCGATGACGATGGTGGATACGGTTCAGACAAGTCATTGCTTGAGCTGAGCGAACCGAAACTCTACCGCGTCGTGTTGCCTGTGGAATGCGCTTTTGTACGCGCTATTCGTCGTTGGCTCGCTGTTTACGAATTTCGTCAACGAGACCGTCAGCCGCAGCTTCAATCATGCGGAGGACCTCTTCAAAGCCATCGCCCGGGCCGTAGTAGGGGTCAGGAATTTCTGGGTGTAGCGGCGCGTCGGGGTCAAAAGTGCGAAACAGGTGAACTTTCGCGACTTCAGTTGGAGTTCGTGCAAGGTCTTGGACATCGGCAAGGTTTGAATTATCAGCGACCAAGACAAGGTCGAAATCTGCGAGGTCATGTGCTGTCAGTTGCCGAGCGACATGAGCATCGTCGTAACCGTGGCGTGTAAGCGTTGCAGCGGCTCGCTTGTCAGCGCCTTGACCAATATGCCAACCGCTTGTGCCAGCCGAATCGATCATCACTTTCTCATGCATGCCCGCGGCGACAACGCGAGCCCGAAGAACTGATGCAGCCATTGGCGAACGGCAAATGTTGCCAAGACAAACGGTGACCACTCGTAGCGGTCGGTTGGTGGGCAGCTCGATTGCAGGGGCTTGTGTCATCACACGCAGCGTAGGACGAGTTTGAAACCGAGGTCAGTCGTCAAGCTTGAGGGCTGATACGAAGGCTTCTTGGGGCACCTCGACCCGGCCAATGTTTTTCATGCGCTTCTTGCCTTGTTTCTGTCGCTCAAGGAGTTTGCGCTTCCGGGTGATATCGCCCCCGTAACATTTGGCCAGCACATCTTTCCGCTTCGCCTTAACGGTTTGGCGAGAAATGATCCGGCCACCGATCGCTGCTTGAATGGGAACATCAAACAGTTGGCGAGGGATCAGCTCGCGCAACTTTTCGGTCATCTTGCGTCCATAGACTTCGGCTTTGTCCCGATGCACGATTGTCGAAAACGCATCAACCGCCTGGCCGTTGAGCAGCACATCAACCTTGACAAGATTAGAGATTTCAAGACCGGCCGGTTCGTAATCGAGACTGGCGTAGCCTTGACTTCGGCTCTTCAGTTGATCAAAAAAGTCACTCACCACTTCGGCGAGAGGCAAGCGGTACGAGATCTCCATCCGTTCCGGAGACAGGTATTCAATGTTGCCGATCTCACCGCGGCGAGTTTGACAGAGTTCCATAATGGTTCCCGTGTAGTCGCTTGGCGTGAGGATTGTTGCCTTCAGCCACGGCTCTGCAATTGACTCAATCTCACTCATTGGCGGGAGTTCGGACGGATTGTCAATGTCGAGGACCGCACCGGCCGTGGTCGTCACTTGGTACTGGACCGATGGCGCGGTGGCGATGAGGGAAAGGTCAAACTCTCGTTCAAGGCGTTCTCGCACAATTTCCATGTGCAGCAAACCCAGAAAGCCGCAGCGAAAACCAAAGCCAAGCGCGCCAGACGTTTCTGGCTCATACGTAAACGATGAATCATTAAGTTGAAGCTTGTCGAGCGCCTCTCGCAACTCAGCGAACTGGTCACCATCAACCGGATAGATACCGCAAAACACCATCGGTTTGGGGTGGGCATAACCGGCAAGGGCTTCACTGGCGGGCCGGGATGCTTGGGTCACGGTCTCACCCGAACGAGCTTCACCGACGTCTTTGACCCCGGCAATGAGATACCCCGTTTCGCCAGGCCCAAGCGAACGTACCGGTGTGGGATCGGGTGATCGCACGCCAACTTCTTCGGCGTCATGGTTCGTACCTGCTTGCATGAAACGCAATTTTGCGCCAGCGTCAAGGCGTCCGTTCATCACCCGAATCGACGAAATCACCCCACGGTAGGTATCGAAATGCGAATCGAAAATCAGTCCTTGTAATGGCGCATCGGGGTCACCAATCGGTGCGGGCACTCGTTCAATGACCGCGTCAAGAAGTTCAGGCACCCCCGCGCCGGTTTTTGCTGATATGCGCAGCACTGAATCCGCATCAAGACCTAAGACGCTGGAAATCTCTTCGGCAACCCGATCAGGGTCGGCGGCGGGCAAGTCAATCTTGTTGAGACACGGCACAATCTCGAGATCGTTCTCGAGCGCGAGATAACAATTTGCGAGCGTTTGCGCTTCAATTCCCTGCGAAGCATCGACGAGCAGAATCACCCCTTCGCACGCGGCGAGTGATCGAGAAACCTCATAACCAAAGTCGACGTGACCTGGAGTGTCGATCAGGTTAATGACATGCCCCGCATAGTTCAGGCGCACGCTTTGCAACTTGATGGTGATCCCCCGTTCACGTTCTAAATCCATGGTGTCGAGGTATTGATCGCGCATGGCGCGTTCATCGACAGCACCGCATACTTGAAGAATGCGATCAGAAAGTGTGGTCTTTCCGTGATCGATGTGGGCGATCACGCTGACACAGCGCAGTTTGTCAAGATCAGTCATGGCACCAGTTGGCGTCGTGGCAAGGGACGCGCGAGCGTATCGGGCGAAGCGTCAACAGTTCGTTTTCGTAGTCGTCGGGTGATTCGCACAGGTTGAGTATGACTTGTGAGTGCCTGACCCACTATCGTGGGCGGGTCGAATCGTGCCATTTCGCAAGTAAGGATTTTCGTGGCCAACATCAAGTCTCAAATCAAACGCAACCGTCAAAACGAAAAGGCTCGTATCCGCAACAAGATGGTGCGATCCGAGATGCGTACGCGTACCAAGCATGCACTCGCTGCTGCGGGAACGGACCAGTCCGACGAGGCCTTGCGTCTTGCGATCAAGCGTATTGATAAGGCCGCAGCCAAAGGCGTGATCCACCGCAACGAGGCCGCTCGCCGCAAATCACGCCTCACCAAGCGCGTCAACGCAGGCTGAATTTTATCGCCGTCTACTCGCCGCGATTCGGGCAAGACGAGCAACAACAACTTCAAGGACAAGATCGCCTGGCCACGCCGGCCCCCCGCCACGCAAGGTGAGATCAGCATTGGCACAGATCTCCACTGCTCGCCGTGTTCCACTTGGCCCAAGCGAGCGCAGCGTCATTAGCGCTTTCTTTGCCGGATACGTTGAACCTTTGATACCAAGAAGTACGGCAGCGTCCTTTTCCCCGCTAATTGGAGCGCCTTGGAGAGCCGCAATTCGAAGGTAATGGGAGTTCAGTGTTGCCATGACTTGCAGCGGGTGGCGTGCACCCGCGCCGAGCATCCGGTGCAGAGCATCAAGTGCCCGTGTCGTATCACCGTTGTCGATGGCGTCGGTCAGTTCCCACGGGGGCACGCTGCCTGAATCGCCAAGAAACGGTTGAACGTCGTCGACACCAAGGGTCGCTCCTTCGCCAAATGCCCCGGCCAACATCCGCAGCAAGGGTGGAACCATTGCAATATCGTCGGCCACATGTTCTTTGACGAGTTGTTTCGCGCGTGAGTCGAGAGCAACCGATGCGACAGAGAATGTGTCCGCCCACCATTCATCGCGATTCGATCGTGATGAACCAGGGTCGGTTGCAATGATTTCACCGTGCGCGTTCGCTATTGCTTCTGCAAGCTTCTTTGGGATCGTAGACAAACGAGCTTGGCCAGCGACCGGTTCCCAGGCAACCACGATCGTTGACGTCTCAAGTGGGTTGTCTAGGTAGGAAATGAGCGGTGCGACGTCATCTGCTTTGGAGAATCGTGACGCGCCACGTAACACGATGACGCGGTGATCGCTAAAGAGGGGTGGTGTTTGCGCAGCATCGATCACGACGCCAAGGTCAATATCCTCACCGGCGTACTCGTCGACGATCAACGAAGCATCTGCTTCACCGACGAGTTCACTTATGACCGTTCGCAATCGGTCTGAAAGGAGGACCGGGTCGCTACCGCGGACAACGGTGATCGCGCTCATCGGGCCTTCTCGAGCGAACGAATCACATAGGCGGCACGATGCACCGGTCTTGGAGCCATCGTGACGAAACCGTTCGCACCGCTGTGTCGGGCGAGCGTGACGAGCGCGGCTAGCTCAGCCCGATCAGAACATGTGTCGAAGTCAATAATTGTCGAGATGTCTTCGGCGCAATCGAGTGGACCCTGGAGTGCGTCAATTTCTCTACAACACCAACCGTCTCCCCGCTTGGCTCGTTTTCGGTCACGCACAAGAACAGGCAGGTGGATGTCGGGTCGGCCGACATCAAGCCAATCGATCAATGTCGCACCAGTTGTGGCAGCACGACGTGCAAGTCGAACATCGTCGGTTGAGACTCCCCAATGCGTCATCTCAAATGGAAAGGCATTCCATTGCTCAGCAAATGTCTGCGAGTCGAAGAGCACGATGTCTGCGCCGTTTTGTACCGCTTCTTTTACGGCACGAGGCATGTCAAGACCACGGTTCCCAGCTACTCGCGCAAGCACGATTGGATCGTCGTGTTCACCACTTGGAAGCCCAACAAGCTTGGTCACTTTGACACCCTAGTGGTGTCACCGCGTTCGAGTCATTCCACATGCACGCTGAGTTCTGGGTCCATTGCCACGACATCAATTGTGACCTTGCCAATTTCATAGCCGGCCCCGTCACGCGCAATACGCAAAGGGATCTCACCGGTTTTCATCGGCTTCGGAGCAAGCACTGTCCCAATCGAGATCCGCTTCGCAGCATTTGCGATCGTGGCTTCATCGATGCGGTCTCCGTGTGGCACCACAATCACCTGCGCTTCGTTGATTCGCTGGATCGACAATGAGCGAAACAGATCAGTAGGAGACACATTACCGGTAATGACAAGAACAACACTGCTACCTCGACGAACAATGACTAATCCATTGTTCGCGATGTCGCCGCTCGCGTGCGACGAAAGAGCAATCGGCGACAAGAGGGCGCAACACGCCACCAAGCTGGCAATTTGTGCGATCCGAGCGCGTTGATGCGTTGACGCGGCAATCGTGATCGCAAGTGCACCAACCGCAATTGCGACCGCTGCCGGTCCGAGATAGCCAAGATGTAAGCCTGCGCACAAACGCGCCACGCCGTCAATCCATTCAAGCAGTCCACGTGGAATCCACACTGCAAGTCCACTGCCGGGGATACCGATGGCGGCAATAGCCAAAGCCGGGAGGCCCACAACCATAACCAAGCCAGCAGGAATTGCTGCGAGAAGGTTCGCTGGCAATGAGGCAACTGGCATACCACCGGGAAACCCCAGCAACATTGGCGCCACTCCGACTTGTGCGGCGATGGTTACCGCTAATGGCGTCCGCCAGAGCGAAGTGCCACCGAAGAGCGCCAGGATCGGACGAGACAAGCCAATGATTCCAATTGACGCTCCAACCGAGAGCCGAAACGAAAGCGAGTTCACCAAGAACGGATCGACAAGCAACAACACGAACACGGCCAGGGCGAGGGGTCTCCATGATTTGATCGGTTGTCCAACACCAGCCGACCATGCAGCGATTCCAGCCATTGTTGCGGCCCGCAACACGGACGGTTCAAGTCCGGTTACCAGTCCGTACATTCCAAGTACGACAAGTACGGCGAACATGCGAATTCGTAGGCTGAGCCGAGAAAGCAGCACCCCGGCCAGCGTCAAGACAAAAGCAACATTCTCACCAGACGCCACAAGAAGATGGGTAAGCCCTGATGCACGAAAGTCGGCCTGTTGCACGTCACTTTGACCAGTAGGATCTCCGAGTACAAACCCATTGAAAAGGGCTTGATGACCTGCACCGAGTGGGGCGCCAAGATCACGAATGGCTGCGCGCATCGTGGAAGCCGCACGCCAAAAAAGTCGCGGTTGTGGCCCCGGTTGCACATCATCAACGTGCATGCGACCAGCAATATGACTTCCACGTTTGAACTGGTCGCGTGCAGGCAGCGGTTGCACCCGCGCGGACACGATGAACTGGGCACCCGGATCGGCTCGCGCCATGGACTTGCGTGCCTGACCAGTGGGCACGACATCGAGATGATGGTTACGGGCCCGAACTTCAACGTGAACCTCGCCGTTCGCCCAGGCGGTGACTCGCATGACCTCGACTGAACCGTGATAAACCCCCGGGTCAATAGCCATTCCAGCGATCGCACGCGCGGAGAGGCCCGAGACAACACAGGCGGCAGCGAGCATCCAAAGGAGAGGCTTTCGAGTCAAAGTCGCAAGCACGAACCCGAGAATTCCGAGCGGCAGTCCAGCCGACACAGGAACGGATGCACCCGCGGCACACAGCACGGCAAGCAGTACAACGTCACGATCACGCAACGTCACCAGTGGTCGGCGAGTCTTCTGCGACGAGGCGGAACCCAGTGCAAGAACACGCTTCACACGAAAACGTGTGGTCGCAGATTTGCGAGTTTGGCTGGTCCGATCCCTTTGACGTTTGCGAGATCGTCTACCTGTTGAAACGAACCATGGTCATGACGGTACGCAAGGATCGCTTGGGCGGTGGCGGGCCCAACTCCTGGCAGTGCTTCAAGTTCGCTTGAGCTTGCGTGATTGAGATCCACTCGTTTCGGAATACTCGATCCCCCAGGAGCTTCTTTCGACGATGCAAGGCCTGGCTGGTCTGCTGATTCACCGTTCGGTTCGAGTACTTGAGGGATCTCTTTTTGCCCGACACGAGGCACATAGATGCGTTGACCGTCGCGCACGATTGCGGCGCGGTCCACCCGCTCAAGGTCAGCGTCAGCTTGTGGCCCACCTGCCGCGGCGATCACATCGTTTACTCGTGCCGATGCATACACAGCGACGGGTCCAGGATGATGCACAGCCCCAGCCACGTCAATAACCCACGTTGAGGGCGTAGTCGTTGTCGACGACGCCGGCTCACTCGTGGTTTGTGCATACGTTGTCACGACTCGAAGCGGAGCCATTTCAGCCACTGTTCGTTTCGGAGCGAACGACATCCATGCCATGCCCGAAACGCCCGCCACCGCGGCCGTCATCAACACGATTCGCGTAGGATCCCAGCCGGGATAGCGCAGTCGGAAACGCTCCCAAACGATGCGAGCGAGTTCACCGAGCGTTGGGGGCGGGGGTAGTGGCCGCTCGGTGGCCGTACTGGATTCGCGTTCATCACCTACGGGTTGATCGTCCATGACGTCTCCTACTGCGTCGCACGACCCTAAAGGGCCGCGAAAGAATTGCAGTGGGGCGTCTACGCCCGAGACGTTGGCCGTCGTGTCTAAAACAGTGCGGCGCTGAGATCCTTTCGAAAACCTGCGGTTCGTGGATCATCTGGTCCTAACAACTCAAGGACGTCTAAATATTCCTGCCGGGCCGCATCATTGTGTGCGACATCCGGCAACAGGGTCTGCAATCGGGAAGCAATGTCGTCGCTGACATCATGTTCGCCAACACGAGCGAGTGCTGCGATGCGGCGAACTTCTGGGGTGTTGGGCAAGTGGCCGAGTAGGTCGAGCGCTTCGTCACCCCGATCTTCATGTGCGAGCAGTTCTGCAAGTGCGAGCGTTGCCGTTTCGTGGTTCGGAGCGACCTCAAGCACCTTTCGCAGCGACGTCTCGTCGCCCGCCTGCACCAACGCCGCAACTTCACGCTCTTGGCTGCTTGGAATGAGTTTGCTTACAAAGTCGGTGACCTTGGCGGCAGGCTGTGCCCCAAGGAAGCCGTCAACAACCTTTCCATCCACCATGGCGTAGACCGCGGGAATGGATTGCACTTTGAACGCGCTTGCGATCGATGGGCTTGCGTCCACATCGACTTTGGCGAGTACGACGTCACCGTTTGTTGCGTCAATGACGTCTTCGAGGATGGGCCCAAGCTGGCGACACGGTCCGCACCACGATGCCCAGAGATCAATGACAACGGGTGTGGTGTGTGAGCGCTCAACGACTTCAGACTCAAACGTTTCATCGGTTACATCAACGGTCACCATGTCCAATCTACCGCTCGAAATTCACGACCACCACGTCAGTGGCAACACACGGTGAATTTCCGTGTGAAGAGCGTGGTCTGTCCGCGGACACGCCGGGATGGATAGCGTGAACAAGGTGAATGAGCCACCCAAGGGGATCAAACCAGAAGCGGTAACAACGTGGTTGTCGAATCGCACCACCGTTGTGCCTCCGCTTCGCTTCAACCTCATCAGCGGTGGACGATCAAATCTCACTTTTGATGTAACCGATGCAGCCGGCGGACATTGGGTGTTGCGACGACCTCCATTAGGCCATGTCCTCGCAACCGCGCACGACATGAACCGTGAGTCACGGATCATTGCCGCTTTAGCCTCGACGCCGGTGCCGGTCCCCAATGTCGTGGGCTTTTGCGACGACGATGACATCAACGGCGCGCCCTTCTTTGTCATGGATTACGTTGACGGGCTCATACTGCGTGACCGCACCGCTGCCGAAGGTATTGCAGAAGGACGCCGCCACGACATCGCCAACAACTTAGTTGACGTGTTGGCTGAGATTCACGCGGTCAAATTGCCTGAAGTGGGCCTCGACGATTTAGGGAAGCACGGCGATTACGTGGCGCGCCAACTCAAACGTTGGCACCGCCAATGGGAATCCTCGGCCTATACACACGTTGCAGGCATCGACACGGTTCATCAACGTCTGAGCGCCAATATCCCTATCCAACACGAAACGACGTTGGTGCACGGCGATTACCGCCTCGACAATTGCATTGTCACGACCGAGGGCTCCGTCGCCGCCGTGCTGGATTGGGAATTGTGCACGCTTGGTGATCCACTTGCCGACGTTGGACTCTTGCTCGTCTATTGGGCAACTGCACTGGACACATTCTCTGCGTTGCCCAGTGCGCCGACCACAGCGCTTGGCTTTCCAGACCGTTCGCAACTTGTTGAACGCTACGGCGCAACCTCGGGTCGAACTGTTGACGACGTTGACTATTTCGTCGCGCTTGGATATTGGAAGTTGGCGTGCATTTTGGCAGGTGTCGCCACTCGGTACGCGGACGGACAGATGGGCGACACGGACGCTGATGCTCTCGCCGAGCTATTTGGCGCACAAATCGAACACCTGGTGCACGCCGCATCGGACGCAGCAGAAAGAGCAGGACGTTGACCGACTTGTACACCTTTATCGAGTATCCAAGTTTGGAGAACCCACCGTTAATCTTGGGGTTGGAAGGATGGATCGACGCGGGTCTTGGCGCGAATGGGGCGGCATCGGCTCTTCTTGACAATCACGACACCAGCCTTGTTGCAACCTTTGATACCGACCGGTTGCTTGACCATCGCGCTCGTCGACCGTCTATGACCCTGCACGATGGAATTATCGAAGAATTGCGCTGGCCCAAACTTGAACTACGTTCCGGTCTTGACAACGCTGGCAATGGCATGCTCTTACTCGTGGGAGCTGAGCCAGATCACTGTTGGCACAGCTTCACCGACGCGGTTGTCAACCTTGCATTAGAACTCGGTGCATCCATGGTCGTTGGGCTTGGCGCATACCCTGCGCCGGTTCCCCACACCCGACCGGTACAACTGTCGTGCACCGCATCGACCGAGGAGCTTGCATCCCGTATTGGTTTCTTGCGCGGTTCACTTGAAGTTCCCGCGGGAGTACAGGCCGCAATCGAGTTAGAAGCCGACGAAAACGGTATCCCCGCGGTCGGGGCTTGGGCTCAGGTGCCTCATTACGCCGCAGCGATGCCGTATCCGGCTGCGAGCCTCGCCCTCGTTGAAGCCGTCGGCGAACTCACCGGACTACAACTGAACACTGGATCATTGGCCGACGAAGCTGCCACGACGTTGACTCGAATCAATGAACTCATCGAGGGAAATGACGAGCACGCAACGATGGTGCATGCTCTCGAGATGCAAGTCGATGCAGCGCCAAGCCCGGAAGATTTACCATCGGGTGATGAGTTGGCAGCAGAGCTCGAACGCTTCTTACGGAATCAGCCGCCAGGTGGAACCGAATTCTGAACTATCCCTCACTTGCGGCATGAATTTCGATTACTTTTATTGACAACCGGCGGTGAACCCTCGGGCGATGCAAGGAGCAGAGTTCGTCCACCGCCACAAACGAGGAGAATCCATGTCCAAGAAACAGCGCATCGTCGCATCAATCGCTCTTGCTGGAGCACTTGGGTTTGCCGGAGTCGGCTGCGGCTCGTCAGGCAGCAGTGCCTCATTTTGTGACACGCTCAAGGCAAACAGCAAGGTCATTTCAAGCGCAGACTTTTCTAGCAAGGACGCGATGAACAAAGCATCGGATGTCTTGAATCAATTGAAATCAAGTGCACCATCTGAGATTAAGAGTGACGTTGAATTGCTTGCAGACGCCATCAACAAACTCAAAGACGTTGATCTCAAAGATCCGGCATCGGCGGCCAAGGTCATGAAGGACTTTGACCAGAAGAAGCTTGAAACAGCGTCTGACAATGTCGAGAAGTACGCGAAGGATACCTGCAAGATCGACATGGGTAGCTGATCGTAGATCCGGATTATCAGAGCCCGCGGTTTGCATATGTAGACCGCGGGCTCAACCATTTTTCGGCCGTTTTGCTTTCGGCAAAGCAAGGTCAGTTCGTCTGTATTGCAGGCTGGTACTCATTTGCCAGATAGCGGTCACGACACAGTGAGCGTTGCAGCTTGCCTGAAGAGGTCTTCGGCAATGTTCCTGCGGGAACCAAGACCACATCTTTCGCCGGCAAGCCAACCGTGTCATGCACCGCACGTGCGACTTGGGTACGGATGCTGTCAACATCATCGGTTTTGATTTCAGCGACGACTACCAGGCCAGCGCGCCGGCCCCGTTCAAGACCGAATGCGATGACGTTGCCGGCGCGAATGCCATCAAGTTGGGCGACCGCATTCTCAACGTCTTCGGGGAACACATTTCGACCGGCGACGATGATCATGTCTTTGATGCGACCGCATACGATGAGTTCGCCATCCGCGATGTACGCGAGGTCTCCGGTACGAAGCCAACCGTCAACGAAGCGTTCTGCGGTGGCATCGTCTCGACGGAAATAGCCAGGTGTCACCGACGTGCCCCGCAACTGCAGTTCGCCAACTTCACGTTCGGCCATCACGTGACAGGTTTCTGGGTCAACGACTCGCAACTCAAGACCAGGGACTGACCAACCCAGGCGAGCAAACGTTTTTGCTCCGTCAGCGTTCGGATCAACTGCAGCCGCATAGCGTTCGGTTTCGAGCACCCGTTGGTCGACCGTGTCGGTACGGAGGCCGGTCAGTGGTTGTGGAAAGGTTGCGGCGATTCCGACTTCAGCCATACCAAAAGCGGGGAACATGCATTCGGGACGCAATCCGTGTCGCACTCCCGCGTCGGTAAAGCGGCCAACCGCGTTCGCATCAACGGGTTCTGCACCGTTTATCGCAAGTCGAAGGTGCGATAAATCAAGTCCGTCCATTCGTGCCATTGCTCGGGCGGCAAGGACGTACGCGAAGTTCGGGGCCGCAGTGAGCGTGCCGTGGTAGTCAGAAAGCCACTGCACCCAACGCGACGGCGATGCCATGAAGTCTTGTGGTGCCGCCAGTACCAGGTCGTTGCCAAAGGCCATGGCGGTCGACAAGATTCCAACCAAGCCCATATCGTGGTAGAGGGGCAACCACGACACAAACACGTCCGGGCCTTCTTGGTCGAGTCGACCGGCCGTGGTCAATGCGTCCAAGTTGGCGAGCAGGGTGCGCTCGGGCAGCATCACCCCTTTCGGGTCGGATGTGGAGCCACTCGTGTACTGCAAAATGGCGAGACGATCAGGGTCTGTGGGCGGTTCGTTCCATCTCGTGGCGTCACCGCCGTGGAGGTCTTGAAAGCTGCAGCGCTTTGGATCACCAGGTTGGGTGTCAAGGAAGGGGGCAAGTTGGTCATCAACGACCAGTAGCTCGATATCAGCGTGGGCGATTCTGGTGCGGGTTTGCGCAACAAAGGCTTCGATCGAACTCATTCGCATGGGTAGTGGCAGTACGACAACGGTCGCACCGGCCAGCCAAATCGCACGGATCGTCGTCACTAGGTCGCGACTCGTCGGCCCGAGAAGTGCCACGTGGCTTCCGACGCCCACGCCGCGCTCTGCCAACGAGACGGCCACCGCTGTTGCTTCATCATGGAGTTCTGCCCACGTGCACTGCACCACAGGGTCTTCACATACGAAGGTCACTCCCCGATTCGTGGACGTGGCTGCTTTTTCGAGACGGTCTACAAGGCTCTGCATTGACGGCTTTGACCCTCCAATGAAACCATGGGTTACATCCTGTGGCGAACTTTTTTTGCAGGTGAGTCGGAGTAGCGTTTGTCAAGCTTGGAACTCCGCTCAACAAGGTCGTGGCCGGTAGCGTGGCAGCATGGTTGACCAGGACAATGCGCCCGAGATGTCGTTAGCATTTCGCTACGACGCGGCGCTCGCAGCAGAAATTGAAGCCCACTGGCAGCAATTTTGGAACGAAAACGGCACTTTTCACACGCCCAACCCCGCAGGCAAACTCGCCGATGGTTTCGACCGAGTTGCTGACGCCCCAAAGTTTTTTGCCTTAGACATGTTTCCCTACCCGAGTGGGTCAGGACTCCACGTCGGTCACCCACTCGGCTACATCGGCACCGATGTGCTTGCCCGTTTCAAGCGCATGACCGGGCACAACGTGCTGCACACCATGGGTTATGACGCCTTCGGGTTGCCAGCCGAACAATATGCGATCGAAACCGGTCAACACCCGCGCACCACGACCGAATCCAACATTGCGAACATGTCTCGCCAACTCGCACGCCTGGGGCTCGGACATGATTCACGTCGTGTCATTGCCACGACCGATGTTGACTATTACCGCTGGACGCAATGGATTTTCTTACAGCTTTTCAACGCCTACTACGACCACACGTTGGGTCGAGCGAGGCCGATTGAAGAGCTGATTTCGGCGCTCGATGCTGGAAACCGGGAGCCTGACGAGGGCACGATGCCCGCGGGTGCGACCTGGGATGCTCTCGACAACGTGGCACGGCACAGTGTGATCGACGCGCATCGCCTTGCCTACGTGTCAGAAGCGCCCGTGAACTGGTGTCCTGGCCTTGGAACCGTTCTCGCGAACGAAGAAGTAAACGCGGAAGGAAGGTCAGAACGCGGAAACTTCCCCGTTTTTCGCCGACCGCTGCGCCAGTGGATGCTGCGTATCACCGCGTATGCAGAGCGCCTTCTCGCTGATCTCGACCTGCTCGATTGGCCCGAACCTATCAAGTTGATGCAACGCAATTGGATAGGTCGCTCAACGGGTGCGACAGTTCAGTTCGCTTCCGTTCATGGTGCACCGGCAATTGAAGTGTTTACGACCCGCCCTGACACGTTGTTTGGTGCAACGTATGTGGTGCTTGCCCCCGAACATGACTTGGTTGATCTTTACACGGCGTCATCGTGGCCGGAGGGCACGCCACCCGAGTGGACCGGCGGCGAGGCTGATCCGCACCAGGCAGTGAACGCGTACCGAGATGCGGCGGCACGTCGATCCGATCGAGACCGTCAGGTCGAGTCGCGCACGAAGACCGGGGTTTTCACTGGGTCGTTTGCTCTCAATCCGGTCAATGGCGAGCCCGTGCCCGTGTTTATCGCCGACTACGTCTTGACCGGCTATGGAACCGGGGCGATCATGGCGGTGCCTGCCCATGATCAACGAGATTTTGAGTTCGCAAAAGCGTTTGGTTTGCAGATCACCGAAGTCGTCCATCCACCAACGGACTGGTTTATCGAGCACGAGTTGACTGAGGGGGCACCTGTTGAGCAATGGAGCATCGCGTTTACCGGAGACGGCACCGCGACCGCCTCAAGCAACGATGACGTCTCGCTCGATGGCCTTGGCGTTGACGATGCCAAATCGACCATCACCATGTGGCTTGGGGTACAGGGCACTGGCCGGGCCACGATCACCTACAAATTGCGCGACTGGCTCTTTAGCCGTCAGCGCTACTGGGGAGAACCGTTTCCAATTGTGTGGGACGACGAGGGCTGTGCCCATGCGTTGCCGGAATCAGAACTTCCTGTTTTGCTCCCCGAAGTGGACGACTATTCACCCGCAACGTCCGATGACGAACACACGTTGCCAGAGCCTCCACTCGGTCGTGCGACGGACTGGATCAATGTCACGTTGGATCTTGGCGATGGCCCCCGCACCTACCGACGTGAATCGAACACGATGCCCCAATGGGCGGGTTCGTGTTGGTATGAGTTGCGCTATTTGGATCCGACGAATGATTCGATGTTTGTCGACCCGGCTATTGAGCGGTATTGGATGGGTCCAGCCACTCCTGACGCGTCGGGCGGCGTTGACTTGTATGTGGGTGGGGTTGAGCATGCGGTATTGCATCTCTTGTACGCACGTTTTTGGCACAAAGTGCTCTTTGATTTAGGGCACGTGTCGTCGCGTGAGCCGTTCCATCGCCTGTTCAACCAAGGCTATGTGCAGGCGTACGCCTTTACCGACGAACGCGGCTTTTACGTGCATGCCGCCGACGTCGTCGAAAGCACGGACGGCACGTACAGCTTTGAGGGGCGACCGGTCCAGCGCGAGTACGGGAAGATGGGCAAGAGCCTGAAAAACTCGGTGACCCCCGATGAAATGTATGACGCGTACGGTGCGGACACATTGCGGCTCTACGAAATGTTCACCGGCCCCTTTGATCAGTCGCGACCGTGGAATACTCGTGATGTTGTTGGCGTGTACCGGCTACTGCAGCGCATTTGGCGCAACGTCGTTGATGAAGAAACCGGCGCGTGTACCGTTACCGAGGACAGTGTTGACATTGAGACACAGCGGGTGCTCCACCGAACGATTGCCGCGGCCACCGAGGGTTACGAGACATTGCGCTTCAACACGGTTGTCGCCAAGATCACCGAATACAACAACCATCTCATCCGAGTATTCGATAGCGGCGTGCCACGCGCGGCAATTGAACCAATGCTTTTGCTGTTGGCGCCACTTGCCCCGCACATTGCCGAAGAGCTTTGGCAGCGACTTGGTCATGACACGTCCCTTGCGTGGGAGTCGTTCCCGGTGGCAGATCAGGCGTTGCTTGTTGATGCGACTATCAATGTTCCGGTCCAGATCAATGGCAAAGTGCGTGGACACGTCACGGTGGCTCCAGAATCGACGCCAGAGGCCCTTGAGGCGGCCGCACGAGCGGACGCGAAGATTGCCACGGCACTCAATGGGGTTGACGTTAAGCGCGTGATTGCAGTGCCCGGTCGAATGATCAACTTCGTCGTTGCCAAATGAGCAGCGACAATTCTGCGGCGATTCCACAGCCTCCTGGCGATGGGGCGCTACGTGCTGCACAAGCTAATCCGACCGCGTTTTTGCGGGCAGCTATGCCGATGTGTGCGACGCTAAACATGTCTGCAGGACGTGTTGATCGAGATGTCGTCGAATTGTCAATCGAGTGGGCCGAGTCGATTTGTACGGCAAACAAGGTGATTCATGGTGGCATCATCATGGCGCTTGGGGATGCGGCCGGAGCGCTACTTGCGTATCTCAATTTGCCAGCGGGAGCGATCGGGACAACAACAATTGAATCGAAAACCAATTTCATGGGTGCAGCACGGCATGGCACGTTGACGGCAAGGTCACAGGTTTTGCACGCGGGTGGGACGACGATCGTGATCGAAACGATGCTCTCAACTCACGAAAATCTCATTGCAAAAACCACACAAACCCAGTTGGTGCTTCGTGAGAAATTCTCCTCGTCGTGACCGGCTGGTAGAGTTGCCTTTCCCTGCGGGGCTATAGCTCAGTTGGTAGAGCGCTTCCATGGCATGGAAGAGGTCTGGAGTTCGATTCTCCATAGCTCCACAAACCC
>CAZJAZ010000003.1:0-88116 GCA_964544305.1 uncultured Iamiaceae bacterium
TTCACCTACGAGGGCGAACAGGCCGCCGTAACGATGATCGAGTGCGAGTTCGATTGAGACGTCATCGTCATCACGCGCGAGCACAAAACTCTGGTCATAGAGCGCCGTGTGCACATGCTCACGGTGTTCAAACATGCGCCCCGCTTGATGCAGGGCATTGACCTGGTCCACCGCCCATCGATTCCATTCGTCATGATGACCGTCAAGCACCCAATACAGAGCCAGGTAGGTCCCACGGCCTCCAAAGCCGGTAACGGGATTATCACCTCGCGCAACCCGAGCTTTCTCGGCGCGAGTCGCCACAAATCGTGCACCCGAAAACTGCCACGGCCCAATCATGCACCCGGCATAGAAATGGTCACGCTCGTACCATCGATTGAACGTCACTTCATGACCCGGTTCGGGGTCGACAAGGGTGAACAACAGCGATCCGAGTCGAATGGGTGATGGCGTTGCATTCCCCATCTTGGACTCGCTGTTCATTTGATGGCGACCGGATTCACCGGTGAGCCGACCGCGTTCGTAAACGGCAGCGGAGACGCCTCCAGGAAAAAATCGTGGACGCCATCGTTTGCGCAATCGTTTGCGAGTTCGTCCAAATCCCAGTTCTGTCCCTGCGTGAGACCCATTTCAACAATATGAAGCAAATGAGCGGGAAAGAACGCATCGGCCTCTGATGGCGGAAACGTGTCAAACGTCAAATTGTCGATTGCAACGGCCGCAATCTCACGGTCAAAGAACCATTTCGCACAACGCCAAGAAATACCAGACGATTCCATCGCGTAGGCGTCTTTATTCGGTCGCCGTCCGCGCAGATGGCTCATTTGCCCGGTACGTACGAGCACAATGTCACCAGACTTGATCGTGACGTTCGCGGCTTCAACGGCGGAGTCAAGGTCTGCGGGGGTAATCGCATAGGAAGGCTCGAGACGTTCAACGCCCTTGCACCGCGCGACGTCAAGGAGTACCCCCCGACCTGCAAGTGACGTGACGCGCTCAATCCCAAGCTGTGTCGCACCGGCCGCCGTCATTGATGACGGATCGACGCCGTTATAGAGTCGGCCGGCATACGAGACATGCCCAAGACCATCCCAGTGCGTCCCTACCTGTAACCCCATGGTCACCACGTCATCACTCGTGCAAAACAAGTCACGATCACCAAGCAACGCGTCATCTATGGCGGTCATGGTCCGCAACACGTTGCGACCGGGAATATTGCCGCGCTGCAAGTTCTGTTCGAACGACAGCGGCCACGAGAGCGAAAATCGGCGACCGGTACGAATGGAACGGGACGCTTGTACGACCACGTCTGGTGTCAGGAAGTTCAGCGTTCCAATACGGTCGTCAGTCCCCCATCGTCCCCAATTATTGACCTGTGTCGCCGCGTCATGGAACCAGTCAGGCATTCCCATTAGAACTGCAACACCCCACGGGCCAGCTTGCCGTCATGCATGTCATCAATGACGGTGGCGAATTGATCAAGGGGATAGACCTCGGTCACCAGCTCATCAAGCTTGAGCTTGCCGTCTAAGTACCACTGTGCATACAAGGGAATATCGTGTTGCGGCCTCGACCCGCCATAGCGCGAACCTTTGATCGTGCGATTGACTTGCACAAGTTCAACGGCGGGGAACGATACATCCGCGGTAAAACCCGGAACCCCAACTTCGACCGCCGTACCTCCCCAATCAAGCACCGATAACGCCTGAGTCAACAGCGCGGGTGCGCCGACACACTCAAATGCCCAGTCCACGCCCCCTGCTCCAAGCGGCCCCTTGACCATCTTGGGATGGAACGGGAACATGTCACGAATTGCGTCAACCGCATTCGTCTGTGTCGCATCAATGAAGTCGGTTGCACCGAACTCGCGCGCCAACGCCTCTTTGCGCGGTTCGGTGTCCACCGCGATGATCCGTGACGCATTGGCAATCCGAAGACCTTGGATCACATTTAAGCCAACGCCACCAACACCAAAAACGACCGCCGTATCACCGGGTTCAACATCTGCGGTATTGAGTACCGCACCGACACCGGTCAAAACCCCACACGCGATCAGACAGGCCGACGTGAAGGGCAGGGCGTCTGGGATCTTCACGGCCTGCACTTCGGCAACACTGATACGCTCCGCGAAACTCGAAGTCGCAGCAAAGTTCGAAGCAGCTTCGCCCTTATACAAAAACGGCTTCTTCGCAATGCCAATCGACGAACGACATTCCGTCGGGCGACCTCGTTGACACTTGGAACACACACCACAGTTCGCAAGGGTCGAAACAACGACATGGTCACCGGGTTTCACCCGACGAACGCCATCACCGACCGCTTCGACGATGCCAGCGCCTTCGTGCCCGAGAACGGCGGGTGGTTGCCATGGGATCGTCCCGTTGATCACGCTCACATCACTGTGACAGACCCCGGCCGCTTGCATGGCGACAATGACCTGGCCCGGGGCGGGTGTTGGGCTCGCGAGCTCAAGCTCGTCGGTGTACTCAGCTTGATCCTTACCCAAAAAAACAATGCCACGCATGGCGTTCACTCCTTGTTATGACGACCACACGATCGTTTGCATTTCGGTATACGCGTGCAACCCGAATACGCCACCATCTCGCCCGATGCCGCTCATTTTGAAACCACCAAAAGGTGCTTCCATGTTGCGCTGCGCGGTGTTGAGACCGACGTTGCCAGCTTCAAGCCGCTGGGCAATGCGATACCCCGCATACATATCTTCGGTAAACACATAGTCATACAGCCCATAGGGCGAATCGTTCGCAATGGCAATGCCTTCTTCCTCCTCATCAAAGGGGATCACCACGATGATGGGAGCAAAAAACTCTTCGCGCGCACCAGGATTTCGGTTGTCCGTGACAAGAAGCGTCGGCGCCACATAAAAGCCAGTAGCAACATCGGGTCGGGCTCCACCAAGCACGACCTCCGCGCCGGCATCAACACTCTGGGCGAGCAAACCCTCGACGCGGGCTCGGTGCACATCAGTGATGACCGGACCGACCATGGTTGTTTTGTCGAGCGGATCACCAACCACCATTGCTTTTGCCGCGCCTTGCAGACCGGCCACAACCTGGTCAACTTTCGAGCGATGCACGATTGCCCGAGTCGGGGCGGTACAAATCTGTCCGGAATGAAAGCCCCACACACTGGCAAGCGCCGTGACAACTTTCTTCACGTCTGCATCTTCCAAAACGAGCGCCGCACCTTTGCCACCCAACTCCATAAGCGTTCGCTTCATGGTGCGTGCACATTCGGTTTGAATGGCGACTCCAACACCGGTTGACCCGGTGAAACTGACCATGTCGACATGTTCGGAGCGAACGAGTTCTTCGCCGGTCGACGCGGACGAACCGGTCACAATGTTCACGACGCCATCTGGAATACCTACTTCGTGGCAAATACGCAGCACTTCAAGACAGCTGAGTGGATCCTGCGGTGCCGGTTTCACAACAACGGTATTGCCAGCTGCCAGCGCAGGCGCAACTTTTCCTGCCATGTTCGTGATTGGAAAGTTGTACGAACTGATCGCTGCAACAACGCCGACCGGTGCCCGATGCACAACCGATGAAATCAATCCACCCGGGGCGAGCGGGGTCTCTGGCATTGGTTGAGGCAATAACGGCTGATCAAGGTCAACGCGCCCGGCTTCGGCGTAGAAAGCGAACCGACTCGCGCACGCCGGTGCCTGCATCTGTGATCCGACCCGCAGTGTCGCGCCCGTCTCTGAAATGATGAGCGGAACAAAATCCGCCATTTCAGCAAACATGCGTTTGGATACCTTGCCCAACAATTCCGCGCGTTTCGCCGGTTTCATCGCGGCCCAAGCCGGTTGCGCATCTTTGGCCGCAGCGGCCGCTGCTTGCACATCAGCAGCCGACGCCTCAGGGGCCTGTGCGACAACCTGTTCGGATGCCGGGTTAATAATGTCGTACGTCCCGTTTCCGCCTTCGACGAATTCGCCGCCGATCAGTTGACGAAACGGGCCGTCTCCAACTTTGCGGGTCACTTCTCGTCAAGACGCAACAGTTTGCGCCCGTTCGTGCGAACAATCTTCTCAATGACATCGTCGGAAAGATGTGCCATTTGCGTCTCGGCAACTTTCCGAGTGTTGGGCCAGGTCGAATCCGAATGGGGGTAGTCAGATTCGTAACAAACTTTGTCAACACCAATAACGTCAAGCATCTTGAGCCCATGCGGATCGTCAAAAAACACGGGGTAGACGTGCTTGCGGAAGAGGTGACTGGGTGGTTCAAGCACTTTGTCTGCAACCCCACCCCATCCACGGTTTTCTTCCCAAACTTTGTCGGCACGATCCATCACGTAAGGAATCCAACCGATCTGACCCTCAGCATAGGAAACTTCCAAACCCGGGAAGCGGACGAAAACGCCTGACATGATCCAATCGATCATGCTGAGTGCCGAGTTCACAAATGTCAACGTCGACCCAACGAGCGCGGGCGCGTCTGCCGACGTTGAGGGCATCTTGGACGATGAACCGATATGCATGTGGATCGCGAAATTGCATTCTTGGCAGGCAGCAAAGAACGGATCCCAATAATCGCCGTGAATACTCGGCAAACCAAGGTACGGCGGGATCTCGCTGAAACACACGTTTCGCGCACCTTTGGCAGCGGTGCGACGAATCTCTTCCGCAGCGAGAGTTGGGTCCCAAAGTGGAATGATGACGAGGGGCACAAGACGGTCAGGTGCCGTCCCACACCATTCATCGATCAGCCAGTCGTTGTAGGCGCGCACACACAGAATCGCGAGCTCTTTGTCTTTGGCCTCGGTAAATGTCTGCCCACAGAATCGGGGAAACGTGGGGTACATCGCCTGAACATCCGTCCAGTTTGCATCCATATCGGCGAGGCGATCTTCGGGACGGTAGGAGCCCGGACGCATCTCTTCGTAGGTGACTCCACGCATGGTGACATCGTCGCGGTCAACACCAACTGCTGAGTCGACTCGAACCAGCGGTCGAACCAAATCTTCGTACAACCACCAATCTGCGACCGGGCCGTCTGCGCCTTCATCACCGATGATGGCGGTGAATTTGCCCCCGACAAAGGAAATTTCCTTGGCCGGGCGACGGACGATGCGAGGGCCGACGTCCGCATATTTTGCTGGAAGCCGGTCCATCCAAACATTTGGTGGTTCAACGACGTGGTCGTCAACCGAGACGATCTTGGGGAGTTCCTTCATGGCACCACCCTATCTCCTGACCTGACGGTTCGTCAGGTCAAAGTGAAACCTGTTCCACTTTTTCTTGTTGACCGATTTACTGGAACGGTGGCGGTGGCGTGGACGCCATTGAGGGCGCTTGCATTGGGGCAGCGGCCTGGGGTGCTGCCGACTCGTTAATCGCCTTCTTGGAACGCATTCCAAGCGAACCGATCAGCGCAACTCCCCCGCCGACGAGCACCAAGATCAGCCCAAGCTGTGGGGCCTTGATGGTCAGGTCGCTAAAGCCAGCTGCTTCAAGACGATCGGGGAACTTGTTCATGAGATCAACGATCTCGTAGATCCCAATACCTAACAGCCCAAGTCCACACAATGCCAACACAACCCGTGCAAACGCACGGGCACTTCCCGCAAGCGCGACGACTGCTGCAACAATTGCGACGGCACCAATGCCGACAACGATCTTCGCGTCATCCGTCAACGTCCAACCGGCAAAGTCCGTCGCTTGAGCCCCACCAGGGGTGATCGTTACCCAAGTGAGAAATGCGCCAACAATGGCTGCGGCACCGCCAAGCATGCCGATGAAAGCGCCAAGTCGTCCTCCTCCCGTAGTCGGTGCGGGCGACGTGTTGCCATTGGGTGCGGTCATTGGAGGCGACGGTTGCCACGGCGAGGAATCTGACGCAACCGGGGGCGCCGGGGTCTGCCATGGGGAATTCGCACTTGTTGACTGTCCAGCCTGGGTCCCGGGAGCGGTCGACCAAACTTGGGTCGGTTCGGAAATTGATGAACCCGCTGGGTCAATTGCCACCGTTGGTTCAACCACGGGCACATTTGACGACGTCGGTGTGTCCCATGGATTTGTGGCGGGGTCTGACGGCGGTGGTGCAGCGCTTGCAAAGGGCGAGGTCGTTGCTGCCGGTGCTCCCAATGGTGATGCTGGAGGTGGCGGAGCCCCCCATGGATTACCAGCCGACGCCGGAGGACTTGCGGCTGGCGCCGGTGGCGGCGGCGAAACCGTTGAAGGAGGAGCGGGCATTGTGGGTGCTGGAGGTGTCGGCGCGGTACCTTGATTTTCTACTTGACTCGACGCCGGCATTGTCAATGAAGCTTCGGCCACATCGCGGCTGCCACATTGTGTGCAAAACAGTGCGGCGTCGGGGACGTTGCTCCCACATGCATTACAGGTCTTGGCGGCCACGCTGGCTCTCCTCGGTCATCATTATGTCGACAACTATCCTGCCAGAATCGCGCCGAAAACCTCACGATGGATCAAGCAGAGCGCGGACCAGGCACGTTTCGAAAGCGAAATGGCTCGCTTTGACGCCCAGGGACAACAAACCAGCACTCCCCTGCATTTGGTGACATGAGCGCATCGATTCCGCTGGACACAACATCGTCTACGTCAAGAATCGGGAATTGGGATGCCATCAGGGTTGGCCGAATCTGTTGAATGATATTGGTTTCAGCAAAGGACGGGCACAGAGCGTTCACACGCACGTTGTATTCATGGGCAAGTGGGGCCAGCGAACGCACAAGGCCCACTAATGCGGTCTTGTTCGCGGCATACAACGGGTCAAACGGTGCTGGAGTCAGCCCTGCCATCGATGCCGTCACCAAAATTGAGCCACCGCCACGTGCGCGAAGCGCTGGAAGAGCCGCATGGATTCCAAAGACAACCCCGTCCAAATTGATTCCCATGATCCGTCGATACGTGTCGATGTCAAAGTCGTCTCCGAGTCCCACACCCGCCGCAATTCCTGCATTGAGATGGACAAGATCCAAGCCCCCAAAGCGTTCAAGTACTTCTGTCACAACCCGAACGTTGGCTTCCATGTCGGCGACATCGAGGTGGAGAAAGCTACCATCGATCTCATCGGCGATCCCCTCTCCCCCAATATCGTCGATGTCGCACACCACAACTGACGCGCCACGCGACGCCAATTGGCGTGCCATGCCTGCGCCAATGCCATTGGCAGCGCCGGTTATGAGTGCCACTTGACCGTCAAGTCGCGGTTCGCTCATGAACGCAGTTTATCGACGACCAAAGGCCCTGTTGCCTCCCAGCCTTGGCTGGAAGACAACAGATCCATGGAGGCGGCGACCGGAATCGAACCGGTGTACAGGGCTTTGCAGGCCCTTGCCTAAGCCACTCGGCCACGCCGCCAGGCGGAGAGACCATCGTAGACGACGGCCTCGTCGAATCAGGCGGCCGACGTCCCAGAAGGCTCAATATCACCTTGATAGCGACGGTGGATTACTGACAAGAACCGAGTCACGGCGTCGACTGCCCCAAGTGCCCGCGGGGAAGCAAACACATCAAATGCATGCTGTGTACCAGGCAATTCCGCATAGAGGACGTCACTGTTGGAAGCGTCGCGCAACATTGCAACGAACGAACGTGCTTGTTCCACGGGAACGAGGACATCGTTCGTGCCATGTAACAAGAAAAATGGTGGCGCTTGATCGTTCACCCAACTCATGGATGACGCGTGGTCCCACAATTCTAGGTTCTTTTTCCTTGGCACTTTCATAACCATCTGCGTGAGCATGTCTTCCATTTCGGCAAGGCCTGTGCCATCTCGATTCGTGAAGTCATACACCCCATAGAACGGCACGGCACACGCGACCGAGGTGTCGGCGCCTTCAAATCCGGGTTGGAATTCGGGCGCATTCGCCGACAACGCCGCCAAAGAACACAGGTGTCCCCCAGCCGACCCACCGGTGATGGCGACAAAATTCGGGTCGCCCCCATACTCGGCAATGTGCTGTTTTGTCCAGGCGATTGCACGTTTCACATCAACGATGTGATCTGGCCATGTGGCACGTGGGCTCAGCCGATAGTTGATCGAAACACAGACCCATCCAAGCGATGCCAAGCGTGCCATGAGAGGCATTGCTTGTTGCTGCTTGTTTCCAATGACCCAGCCCCCGCCATGGACTTGGACCAGCACTGGCGCATTGTCGCCAGGCTGTAAGTCGTCGCGACGCCAGATGTCCAAGGTATTGCGACGTCCATTTTCGCCGTACGCAACATCTCGTTCACACACCCACTTGCGTAGCGTGAGGTCAGCAGGCCCGAGGAGCAATTGTCGACGAGTACCGGCACTACGTTGATGCGCCGTCGAGCGCTTCTGGACCTCGCTCGCCACCGGTGAGAGTGCTTCATCCAAAATCGCTTGTGCCGCCTTCCCTTCTTTCCACACCGAACGCAGCCCCCACCACGAACCAGCGGTCACCGCAACCGCGGCCCAACCTTCCTTTGAATGCAACGCACCCCGTCTGATGTGACGCAGCACCCCACCGGCTTGAATGGCGACGACATGCAGCGGCAGTTCAGACGTAAGCCACGACGGAAAAAAGCACAGCATTGAAGCCCGACCGCTCCTTGAAAGCGGCACCTTTGCATTTGCCGTGTTCAACGCACCGGCGAGGGCACCAACGAGGAAGCGCTGACCGGCGGCTTTTCCATTTCGTTTCATTCTTCGGACTCTAGCGACGGCCACCATCTGCGCAACCAGCATCGTTCAATAATCACATCCAAGACCAAGGCAAGCACTGCGAACCAACCCAGTGGCGCAATCCGAGTAAACCATGATGGCCAGCCGAATCGAAGATAGGTGTCGCGAAAAGCCACAAAGGCCACGTAATAGGCGGCAACCGCAAACATGCACAGCGGCCCACCCAGTGTCAAGAGCGGCCGGGCTTTACGATTCCTCAAGCACACGCCGCTCAACACGGCAAAGATCGGCGCGGCCCACCACGCAACGAGAGCGCCTCCAACGAGCGTACTGACGATCGTCACGCTTACTGTTGTGCCCATTTTGGGTGTTGCCCCGGGGTATTCCAGACCTCGTCGCAACTGAAATGGCAAGGGCACGCTCTCGCTACCTTTGGCCGGATATGGCGTTTCGACAATGGGAAGCGGTCGTTTGCGAACGAGTGGAAGCAGGATCAAGCCAAGAGTGATTACCATCGCAAGTCCAGACAGGGCGATCGCGATCCACACGACCCGCTGCGGAGTCCAATTCAGTGAGATGTGAATTGGTTTGTTTGATGCGTCAAGCTTCCAACCGTTCGCATAGCCATCAACAAGACGAGAGCCGCCAATCTCGTGACCATTAACGGTTGCCTTCCAGCCCGCACTTTGGGACTGGCCCAAGACAAGCCAGAAGTCTTTGCTTGCGCCTGTCACTGTGAGTTCGAACGAGGTGCGAGATGAATTGTTGATGACCACCTTTGGGCCAGCCGTCTCTTCTTTGTTCACCAGTGGACCGGTTGCGTGATCGGCGTCCCCGTTTTTCTTTGAACGCAAGACCAGTTGGTCCACGCTGAATCCAACGCTGTTCGCTGGCGCTGTCAACAAATCATGTTTGCCCGCCGACAGCGAGAGGCCACGGGCCAATTGCGACCCGCAGAGTTGAAGTTTTAGTGGCTTCCCGCCGAGCGCATCGCCCACGGTTCCCACAATTCGAAGTGGCAGCGTTTTGTTGTCAATCAAGGCAAGGTCTGTTCGACACGTCGACGACAACTTGTCCGAAAGAGCCGGTGTCTTAGCAGTGAGGCCCGGGACACCCCACTCTGCAATCGATACCGGTAGCGACACATCGGTGTTGGCGTACCAATCTCGCGTGAATCGGCTCTTTTGTTTCGTGATCGTGAAGCGGATCTTTGAACCTGTTAGTGATTCTCCAAGCGGGATCCGTACCGTCGTTGTCGAATCCAGTGTTTTCGTTCGAGCGATCTTTGGAACATTGACCTGTACTGACTTGCCGTCGACTGTAACTTTGAGACGGGTCGGGACCGAGTGTCGGCCGTCTGAAACAACTTGAAGATTGAAATGGTCAAAGGTGATGGGCTTCGCGACCGAATATTGGGCGAAGTCTTTCACCGATGGTAAGAACCCGGTCGTCCAGTAGGTTGCCGGGTCGTTGTCAATTGCGACGGTGGCTCGTTGGTTGGCTGCCCCGGTGAGATGCCGACTTTCGGTGACATCAACGCCACCGTGCGCCGCATCAGACATGCCGATTGCACGATCAATGACTCCCGGAAAAATGCGAGCTGAAAGTCGTGCGGTGCCGACAATCCCAAAAGCACGTTGCGTTGGGAGCTTCCATGAGCGAACCATTGTTGATTCCGGATCCGTTCGCAGCGCATTGAAACGATTGATCCGGTCACGGGTAAGCACGATGGCCAGTGGATTTGCACGGCTTGAGGTGCCAAGTGTGCCGAGCAAATCCTCAGGTAGCCGGATGTACTCGACCGCGCGGGGGGTGTCCGGTCCAAACGACACATTCGCCAAACCAACTGAACTGGCTGATTGGTAAATGTATTGATGTCCGACGCTGTCTTGCATGACCTCCAACGTCGCTTCTTTGAACGTCTGCGTTGGAAAGGTAAACGTCTGCCCGGCCTTCTTCTTTGAAGCGCTTCCAAGATTGAGGATCGTCGAGAAGCCATTGTCAAATGTGAGCTTCATCTGGGTAATCCAACGATTCGGGCGCCCCGTCTGGGGTTGAACCAAGGTCACATGATCACTCGTTAGGCCAGCAGGAAAGGTCAACTTCAACTTTTGACCTTTCGTGGGACCGAATGCAGCCGTTGTCCATGCCGAATTCAGATCGTCTTTGCCATCCGGGGTTGCATCGACCGCATAGAACGCACGCGTATCAGGAGTGAACGTCACCGGATTGCCATATCCGGTTGCCTGCGCCGTGACACCGCCGCGCTGGTCGGCAACGGTGCGAGTCGCATCACCACCGTCCTTGACGACATCAGCAAATATGTCGATGCGTTGATTTGACGGATCGTCCGACATGGGTTTTTCGCCCGACGCTTCTGTCGCACCAAACGTGTCTTGGATTGTTCCCCAACGTTGCCCACGTCGACGATTGGTGTCGGTGAGTACCAAGGTGGCACCGGGCTGTTCTGACCGAAGGGCTTTGGGGTCGTTTGCCATCGAGCCCGAATACAACACCAGTTCGTTGCCCGTCAACAGACCGGCGCCTGCTGCACTCACCAAGCCCGAACCGTCTCCTGCCATGAGTATCGGGGCCTGTGCAGATGCCGTCTTGATAATTCCCGGCGAGTTGAGTACGGGGATGGTCGCCAACCGGGGCACGTTTGGAACCTTGCCCATTGCAAGGGTTGCTTCGTCAAGCATCGGGAAATCCGGACTTGCATGCTGGGGCTGCGTGCCACCAAAACTTTTTGGCGTACCAAGACCGGGGGCATTGCGCAAGATATCCCACACCTGGTTTGGGCGAACGGTTCCGTACCGTACCCAGGCCAAATCATCGGCACGAACAAAGAGGTCTCCGACCGACAAAAACCTCGCCAAAGGGGCGATCGCATCGGGCTGCAGCACGTTCTGTTGCAAAGGATCGTCGGAAGCAATAAGCAAGTTTGCCGTGGGATAGGTCCCATACGGCACCTGTTCACGGGCCACAAACGGTCGTGAAGTCAGCCCAGGAAGGATCGGATCAACCGACGAAACGAGTTTGCCGTCCCATCGATAGGAAGCAAAGTTTGACCCGGGTATGGCCCAAATACGCGAGTCATGGCTTCCCTCGTTCAACGATGCTGCAGCTTCGTGCCAGTACTCAGGGATCTCTGAAGGACGACTAATTCCACGTGTAATAAACCAGCCCGTGAACAGCGCTGGTTGATTCGCAACCAGCAGGATGGCAACAAGTGCACTTGCACCAAGCACTCGTCGATCAAGTCCTTGAATACGCTTTAACGGCCGAGGAATCCCACGAATACGAGTCGATTCATGCAGCGCGGTAATGCCCGCGCCAAGCATCACCGCAAGCCCCAAGATGATCAGAGGTGCCGCACGGGGAAGCGACCGCATCGCACTGCCGGCCTGCGACGATGACAAGAACCATTTGAACGCACCACCAACGACCGACGGATTCTTCCATGGATAGGCACCCACCGCGAACACCATTCCGACCACGATGAGCATTGCAAAATAGGCACGCTCTTTGAAGCGCACGAACCCACCAGCCAACAGACACGTAGCTGGCACCACGAAGCTCAATCCCAAGAGCCAAAGCCAACCCGTGTAGTACGCCCCTGAGTCAACAATGGGCATGAGTTTGTCGGTGCCGTAGAAGTACCAATAGCCAAGCCCGCGTAAGATTTCAACCGGACTTGAGGCTTCAGCCACGGTTCGAGCCGTCTCGCTATATGCCAAGACATTGATTCCATATCGACTCTGCGCCCAGAGCCCGGACATCCACCAAAGCGATGTGAAGAACGTCAGAATCCCGATCCGAGCAACAACTTGACACGCTTGTTTGAACGTGATCTCTCGCGAAATCCAGACCGTGAATGGTAGCCACAACAATGACGCCAAAATCTCAAATGAAAGCGATGATGCGTTCACGCTTCCCGTGAGTTGAATCGTGATTGCATACAGTGCGGGGTATCGCCAATTGCGATGTCGAACACTGAGCATGACGAACGCGAGCAGCCATGGCAATCCTGTCCAGGGCAGTGCAATAACGGTGAACGCCGACGCGTAGTTCAAGAAATATGGGGTGAACATGTAGGCAAGGGACGCAACAAGCACGCCCGGGCCGCGCCACCGCATGGTCCGCAGGAGATACACCACTCCGGCTCCGGCAAAGAACATCACCGTCGACAGCCAGATACGCTGCCCAATCCAAACCGGGATATTGAGGGTATGGATCAGCCAGTAGTACGGCGCAACCGGAAATAAATACCCCACGCCTTGATGCGGAACGGTCCCCGCAAAAACATTTGGATCCCAAAGATACGGCGAGTCGCTCAACATCCGAGCCGGGTCAAGATAGAGATAGACCTTGTTGTCGGCCGAGACTATGCCGCGTTTCGTTAGTAACGGCGGAATGTAAACAAGCACGGCCAATACGGCGTAGACCCAGCGTCCACCCAACCATGTTCGAACTCGCCGCTGCAAACGGCCTTGTGCGCTCACCGCCAGCGACCTGTGCGCCCTCTATGCCCCCAACCCATGGCTTCTTGAGCTAGCGCACCAAAGATCCCGACTGCCGTACGATCCCACGAAAAGCGTCGGGCATGGTCAATTGCCCCGCGAACGTACTGTCCCCACTGCTCATCATCGGAACACATCTCGGCTAAAGCACGGGCCAAATGTTGCTCATCGTCTACCAACACTCCACTTGAGCCATCGACGACAGTGTCAATATGGCCGACGACCCGTGTCGCGACAGCCGGAGTGCCACAGGCCGCCGCCTCAGTCAAGGTAAGACCCCAACCTTCGCGCACCGACGCTGATGCGACGACACGCGCACAGCGGTAATGCTCGAGAAGATCGTCGTCGCTGACGTGGCGGGTGAGGTGGACCCACTCTTGCGCTTTGAGCCGAGCAATTTGGCCATCGAGCCGCTCACGCTCGTAGCCATCTCCGACGATTGTCAAGGTTAAGTCGGGTACGAGCTTACGGGCCTCTGCTGCTGCTCGAATCAGCATGTCAAACCGCTTGACCGGCACGAGTCGTCCAACTGCCAAAATATTGTGTGGCCGAATCGCAAATGGGTCATCTCCGGGAGAGAATCGCGACCCGATGCCGTTGTGAACAACTTGGACACGATCTGGGTGGAGGCCAAGGCGTTCAATAATGTCTTCACGTGATGATTCTGACGGGGTAACCACAAGCGTTCCCTTATAAAACGGCGGTGCCCATCGCTCTTCGATGCGGTTGCCAAGACGGGCGAGTGCTGGTGGGAGCGCCATGCGCCACATTTCTGCGTGGACATGGTGAATGACCACAATTTTTGGGGCCCGTGTCCAGAGCGGGGAGAGGAAGGGCATGCCGTTCCAAATTTCGACAATGGCATCTCGAGGTCCATGGCTCCGCGTGATTTCGGCGAGCGCCGCACGCGGAAAAACCATGTATCGCCCGGCTTTCCGGACGACTTCGTAACCGTCACGCTCCGCGCGCCGCGGACGCCCTACCGCATACGACGAACGCATCAGCACTTCGATACCCGCTTCATTCCAAACTGATGCGATCTCATGAGCGTGAACTTCAGAGCCACCCGCTTCGGGGTCATCGAAATCCCGCCATGCGAGCATATGGACTCGGCGAATTTCTGCTTCCCCCGCCATTCTCGCAACTTGGGCAACGGCCTGTTCACGTGTCAATTCAGGCAGCGGCGACCATTCAGATTCAGCGTTCATTCGTTCACACCATCAATTCGACGCATCGAGTGCCTGATCAAAGCGGAGTTGGATCGTAGCAGCCCAAACTTTTCGGATCACGGTCTGGAATCCCCCGCACCGTCCACAGATCCTTCCCTCATCGTCGTATCACTACCCACTGCGCGACTCAGCGCGTCAACCTTGGCATTGAGGAGTCCTACCTCTTCTGCGAGAACACGGACACGCTCTTCAGATCGTGACAGTTCCCACGAATAGTGCACGACAATAAGAAACAACACGCCCACCGCGATTGCCAAGAATGTCGCGGGGGGATAATAGATGCCCAGGAGGTTGCTCAAATGAGTCAACAGATCCGGGTACGCGACGATGACCACGATAATGGTGGATGCACTCAACCAAAGCACGATGTATTTGGATTTGAGCTGCGAACGCCGAACCATGCGCAACACGAAGATCAACCCAGCAAGGGTGATCAAAGCGATAGCCACATGGGCGCGGGTGCTCATTCCACCGTTGGTCACCATCGGATCAAACGCATCGCGCACGTTCACAACGAAACTCCATCTTGCGGACGCCGGCGAGCCTTCACCAGTAACACGAGCATGACTCGAAAATAGTGGTACACGAGACGAAAACGCATGGTGGACGCTTCACCAGCGGCCCGTGCATGCATCTGCACAGGAACTTCTCGCACGTTGTAACCGGCCGACAACGCGAGGAGCAGCGCTTCAACAGATTCCATGTACTCAGATGGATAGTTCGTTGCGAAGAACTCGAGCATTGGTCGATTGAACGCCCGGAAACCCGAGCTCGTGTCGCTAAACGATTCACCCGAAATTGCACGGACGAAAAAACGAAGCATCCCCATTGCGCCTTTTCGTGCGTGCCCGACGTCATAATCACCGGAACCGCTCGCGAACCGGCTTCCCACAACCATGTCGAAGCCACTCTCTAATGGACCAAGAAGGGCCGCGAGTTCCTCCGTATCGTGCTGCCCATCGGCATCAAACTGCACGGCCCGTTCATAACCCTCATTTACCGCGAAGCGAAACCCGCAACGCAACGCACCGCCAATGCCCAGATTGAACGGCAAACTGACAACCGGCACGCCCGCAGCACGTGCAACATGCGCGGTCGCGTCTTTTGATCCGTCGTCAATGACGACGACGTCAAAGCCTGGAAGCTCACGAATTGTTTCCAGTACGCCCGGGAGCGCGAGCTCCTCGTTATACGCCGGGATGATGACCAAGGTGTTGATAGGTGACTCCAAGGTCTGATGACCGTCTCGGTCAACGGTTGACAAGGGGGCGTGAGCTACTGTAGCCCCACGCCAGAGGGTCGAAACTCATCCCTGTGTGGCAAAGCCCTGATGTCGATGCCATTGCGAACCTCTCCCTCACTCAGCCGCTCTGCCCCGCCTTGGGATCGACGCGACGCAATTGCACTGATCATCATTGCCGTCGTCATCATGATCCCTCTGCGAGGGCTCTTGCGCGACCACGGCGCTGCGATGGAAGAGGGATTCATGTTGGTATTCCCCGAGCAAGTGTTGCTCGGCCAGACGCCCAACCGTGATTTTCTTCACCTTTACGGCCCGGGCAGCCTGTGGGTCCTCGCTGCGATCTACAAAGTTTTCGGTGTGTCTCTTGCCACCGAGCGTTGGTTTGGACTGGTCCAACACACGGGAATCATTTTTGGTCTCTATTGGGTGTGCCGGCGTTGGGGAAAGTCGATTGCCGCCGTTGCATCGCTCAGCGCAATTTTCATCAACCTCAATTCAACGGGATTATCTGCACTTGCCTGGAATGGCGCGTTGGCATTTGGGATTTGGATGGTTTGGGCGCTCATCAATGCTCGAGAATCTGAGCCAACGAAGTGGCTCGTGATTGCTGGCATTCTCGCCTCGGCAACCTTGTTGTATCGACCCGATCTCATTCTGGCCGTCACATTTGCGAGCGTCGGCGCACTCTGGCACTTACGCTGGCGCCGACTTTTCCCCTTTTTTGCGGGAGGTGGCGTTGCACTTATTGGATTCGTGACGCAAGCTATTCTCGCTGGCCCGGGCCACGCTTTCACGGGAATGGTGACCGATCCTGTCTTCACGCTTCGCACCGGCCGGACACTTCCCATGCCACCGGTATGGGATCACCTCGTTGGCTACTTTCAAAAAGCCGCTGTTCTGCGCACGGTAGGTTGGCCATTTCCACAGATCCCCATGCCAAAGCAAGTGTATTTCTGGTTCTTTGCGACGTTGCTGGCGCCTGTGGTGACAATCATCGTCGCGAAGTGGGCACAGTCACGCGACCCCGATCCACGGCGGCCTCGCGCCCTTTTCGTCGTCGGACTTTTTGGTCTTGGCATGTTGACCCAGGCGCTTCAGCGTGCGGATCAAACCCACCTTGCATGGGTCAGCGTCATCACGATCGCGACGCTTCCTGCAACAATCGCGCAGTGGTACATCGTGCGACCCGCTCATAGCTCCCTGTGGAGCCGCTTTCGAGCACCCGCAAGCGCGGTGATTGCAGCCGTTTTCTTCTTCGCGGGGATTGCCCCGCAATTCACGATTCGCACCTACGTTGATGGCACGTTACAAACGCTTGGACGTAATGTCATCGGTTTTCCCATCGCTCGCGGCGACCGCAATTTTTACGTGCCTTCTCCAAGCATTGCGACCGCGGCACAGGAACTCGTTGCAACCCTTGATGCGGAGCACCCCAAGCCGGGCGAACGTCTCTTTGTCGGTCCGGCCGATCTCCGCTACACCCCTTATACGGACGCCTTCTTTTATTACCTGTTTCCTGAACTCCCTCCTGCGACGTACTACATCGAGATGGACCCATTTGATTCTGGCCCTGAGACACGCCTGGCTTCAGACGTGAACTCGGCTGATTGGATCATCCTCACAAACGTGTGGAACGCCTGGGTCGAGCCGAACAATTCAATGGCTCCGGGTTCCAATCTGCCCAACGAAATAGTACAGCGGGATTTCTGCAAAGTTGGGAGCTGGGGGTTGATTCCTGACTATGCCGGTAAACCCCTGCCGATGTATCAGCTATGGAGGCGTTGCAAACCAAAGAGGCCAATGCGATGACACCAAGCGGGGCAACCCCAGTAGGGCCACATGGCGAGTCGTTGATTCGAGAGAGAGCACGTGCTGCGGGGCCTGGCGTTGATTCGAGTCCGAGTCGGCCACATTTCCCAGGCCTGGAAGGCATGCGGATGGTTGCCGCATCCCTCGTGGTACTCACCCACGCAACCTATCTTGCGGGTAACGGCCGTAGCGGCTGGTTGACGCAGCCGGGACGGTTCGGGGATGCCGGTGTTGCGATCTTCTTCGTTCTGTCGGGCTTTTTGTTGTACCGCCCATTCGTTCAAGCACATGTTGAGGGCAAACCCCAACTGCCTGCCCTTGCATTCTGGTGGCGACGGATTTTGCGGATATTTCCGTGTTACTGGCTCGCGCTCACGGTGCTCTGGGCAATTCACACGTTCCAACCTTTTGGTCTGTTGATGGGCTTCGACCTGGGCGCGTCGTGGTGGAAGTACTACCTGCTGCTCCAGATCTACATTCCGGCCCTCGGTCAAGGTGGCATTGCCCAGTCGTGGTCGATTGCCACTGAGGTGAGCTTCTATTTGTTGTTGCCGTTTTGGGCGATGGGGATTCGTCTCCTCTCTCGCAAACGGCCGACTCCTTTTAAGCTTGAGATTGGCGGTATCGCCTTTTTGTTCGCTTTTGGTTACCTGTCACGCTGGTGGTTTAGTCACTACACCGGGCTCGCCGTGCCCGTCATCCCCGGACTCCTTCCCAACGGGGTGACCTGGCGGGCCGTGTCGTTTACCTGGCTGCCGAATCAAATCGACTTATTTGCAATTGGCATGGCTGTGGCGGCGCTCCACGTGTGGGCGACCCGCACGCAACTCCTTGATCGGCTTGGTCGCTTCACAAAGCTTCCAACCCTGTGGTGGTTCGGCGCGCTTGGGATCTACGCGGTAATTACCTATGGCCTGGGCGACAACCCAGGCGATTACAAGAGTGCCTACTGGCAGGTCCGTTCTGTGCTGTATGGATCATTGGGTTTGGTCATGTTGATCCCGCTTGTTTTTGGCGATCAAACCAAAGGCCTCATTCGCCGTTTTGTCACGTTCAAGCCGATCTGGTGGGCAGGGTCGGTGTCGTACGGGTTTTATCTCTGGCACAATAATTTGATTGAACGCCTGGTCACCATGCCAGGACCCACGCCGACATCACCGCCAAAATGGACCGGCATCTTTGGTTGGCAAGTGTTCAATGCAAACGTGTACGGCCTCATGCTCGGCGCACTCGTGTTGGGCCTTGGGGCAGCCGCGATCAGTTGGTATTTGGTAGAAAAACCCCTCTTACGCTTCAAAGGCCTCGTCGGGGGACGTCAGGCAAATCGCCCCGACGATCGACCCGAACCACCAGGTGGGATAGCACGGCCGGGTTGACCGCAACCTCGCCAAGGCTTGGACGTACGCTCAAGTAGCCCGCTGTTCATGCTCCCGGGTCCGTCACTTCAACGTCGTCGCAGGAGAAGAACCAAGTTCCAGGTCACGACCTCGCGTACGCCCGGAACGTTCACGATCCACTGTGCCCAGCCCGGGTGATAGCGCGGAAACGCCGCCAACAGTTCAGCATGACGCTGCGATTTCGCCCACGTCAGTGCATCCGCGACCGACACCTGAAACAGTGATTCGCCAAGCAAGTTCTTCGGAGCATTGCCCGTCTTTTTCTGATATCGCTCAACCGCTCGTTGTCCACCGAGATAGTGCCAAGGTGCGGTTTCATGACCGCCCCAGGGGGAGAGCCAGTTCGTGTACGACAAGTAAACGATTCCACCGGAGTTCGTCACGCGAACCATTTCATCAGCCATTACCCAAGGATCAGGCACGTGTTCAAGCACGTTGGATGAGAACGTTATGTCAAACGAACAATCAGCAAATGGCATTTCTAAGGCACTCGCTATTGCGATATCGGTGGGTGGTTCTCCCCGCCAAGTGAGCTCGCCGAAGTCGTACTCGATCCCGTAACAGGAGGCACCCGCATTACGCATGGCGCGAGTCATGTACCCCGCACCGGTGCCAACATCAAGCGCCGTCGCCATCGATACGTCCACATAACCGTTGAGTTGCTCAACCATGTCGGCTGCCAGCATGTCGTAAAAGCCGTCGGGGTCGCTTTGTTCAGTCCGAAAACCGTTCAGCAGTCGGACGGATCGTCGCAAGGTCGCTTGCTTGTCATGGGGCACGGGAACGCCTCTGGCCATCCCGGCGACGCTAGTCGTTGAAGCGTCGCGAACCTGAGCACCTCGCTATGACGTGGTGATCACATCAAGATCATTTCCGAGAATCACTTCGCCATCAAAGTGGTCCGTCGCTTGTTGGATCCACTCAGCTTCTTGGCCGGGGATGACCGCGGGAACCATGTGGGTCATAACAAGTTTGCGCACCGCTGCACGTGACGCCGTTTGCGCGGCATGAGCAACCGTTGAGTGGTAGTCGAGTATGTCGGTGAATCGCGGGTAGGCAATTGGGCGGATGAGGTCGGCTCGGACCACCGTTTGCACGTAAACATGTGCGTTCATGCAGAGATCGGTCAGCGAGTCGCAAGGCAAACCGTCTCCTGCGATCACAACAGATTTCTCATCACAGCTCAAACGAAAGCCAATGGTTGGTTCAACCGGTCGGTGGTCGGTTTGGCCAACTGACACGTCAAGGTCTCCCACCGTGAACGTCCCTTTCGGCTGGACTTCATGCACGACAATTTCAAGCGGAGCAACAAGATCGTCGTGGTGGGCGAGCCGGTAACCCGTGTCGAGCCGGAGCATTGCAACCAAACCATTCATGACTTGTTGTGTACCTGGAGGGCCATAAATTGTGACCGCGTTTGGCACGGGTGACATGACCCATGCACTCGTTAGCACGTCATTGAGCCCACAGATGTGGTCACTGTGCAAATGGGTCAGCAAGATTGCATCGAGTCCGGGGGCAGCAACACCGGCACCAGCGAGTCGCATCATGACGCCTCGGCCAGCATCGACGAGCACGTTTGTTGCATCGGTTTGCACCAAAGTTGCTGGCCCTGCTCGATTCGGATCAGGAATCGGACTGCCTGTTCCGAGCAACGTGACGCGCAGGTTTGCCATGAGCCGAATCTATGTTCTGCAACTCTATCTGTCAATTGTTTGTGGAGCGGGCATCTCGGGTGCCTGCTGACCTCACACAAATGTCAGGCCAGCAAAGTCGCCGCGTGAACGCCAGGCATCGATGTATTCAAAAAATGCGGCAGGACCGGCCGGATAGCCGCCTGCCATGATTCCATCTCGCACGTCAAGGTCCTGGCCTTCGTTGTTGTAATAGCCCGGTGTGCAGTCCGGTCCACCAATCAACCCCGTGGAATTCGTTGTGACTTTGTCGACCCATGCAGCTTCCGCGTCCTTGGTGACTTCTATCGTCGTTGCACCCTGAGCCTGGGCATGCTCAATCGTGGCGGCGGTGGTTTTTGCCGCATCGGTCAGGTTATGGGTGATGTTCGAAATGAGGTTTGCACCTTGACTCATGCCAACGATAAACAAATTCGGAAATCCATGGATGTGATTGCCATGCATGGTCCGCATGCCTGCTTCCCAGTGGTCTGATAATGCAAGACCGTCTCGACCGTGCACATCAAAGCCCCAACGGCGTTGTGTGCGGGTGCCAACCTCGAATCCCGTCGCAAAGACGATGAGATCAAGGTCGTAGTGCTGCTCCCCCACCCACACGCCTGTTTCATCAATCGCGCGCACCCCTTTGCCGTCGGTATCGACCAGGGTCACGTTTGGTCGGTTGTAGGTCTGGAGGTACTCGTCATGAAAGCACGGACGCTTACAGAGTTGGCGATACCACGGCTTGAGCGCTTCCGCCGTTGCCGGGTCAGAGACGATTGCTTCGGCGCGGGCGCGAATTTCGCTCATCTTTTCATCGTCAGAATCTTCATAAGCCGCACGGAAGAGGTCCTCGGGTGCCCCCGTGTACGAATCATCGCTCAACATTTCAACGACCCGATCCCGGATGCGTTGCGAAATATCTGTCCAGCCATCTTGCACGAGGTCCTCGTCGGCGAACCCACCGGTTTGGAGGACGGTAAAGTTCATGCGCCATTTCTCTTGCCATCCCGGTTCGAGTGTGGCGAACCATTCCGGATCAATCAAGTGGTTGTTGCGCTCGTCAATCGCGGACGGCGTTCGCTGAAAAACGAAGAGCTCCTGCGAGTCACGACCCAAAGCGGGGATGCATTGCACGGCGGTTGCCCCGGTGCCGATAATGCCAACCCGCATTGTCGACAAGTTCGACATGGTAGAACCGTCAGGGTCACCGCCGGTCACACGGTAGTCCCATCGGCTTGCCAGAAACGATGGTCCGCCAAAGGTTTCGATTCCGGGAATTCCTGGCAGCTTTGGACGGTCGAGAGGGCCCATACATAATGCGACGTAGCGTGCCTTCACTTCATCGCCACGATTGGTATGGACATGCCAAAGCGACGCGCTCGCATCCCACACGAGGTCGGTAATTTCCGTTGACGCGAGGAAGTCGTCATACAGGTCATACTGTCGGGCAATGCGCTGCGCGTGCGCGTAGTTTTCTGTAGCGAACGTGTACTTCTTCGATGGCATGTGCCCGGTTTCTTCGAGCATGGGAAGGTAAATCATCGATGCGGTGTCGCACATCGCGCCGGGATAGCGGTTCCAGTACCACACGCCGCCGACGTCACTGGCCTTATCAATCAAGGTGATCTTCTCTAGGCCTATTTGGCGTAGCGCCGCACCGGTGACGAGACCCCCGAAACCAGCACCGATGATGACGGCGTCAACTTCATCGCGCCGGGCATCCCGCACACTCTCGTGACCGTTGGGGTCCGCGCTATACGTTGCAAGTGAACCGGCGATTTCAACGTACTGATCGTTGCCATCGAGCCGGAGTCGCTTGTCTCGTTCTGCGCGGTAGCGCTGCTTGAGCGCTTCATGGTCGATCTTGGCGGCCATGGATTGGTCCTTTCGGTCGGGTCCCCTTCTTGCTTGCCCCTGCGGACAAACAATGTCATACGGGGATGCTCACCGAAACTTGACCCTCCGGTCAAGTGGCATCGGACACAGGGCAGGCGGCACAGTTTTCCAAAGTACCGAGGCTCGCCGAGATACGGTTATGGCAAGTCGTCACACGGGTCGCCGCAGAAAAGTTGGGGTATGACAGATGGCACGTATTGATCTCTTTGCTATTCCGGGCTATTTCGCCACGATGGGCCTTGAATACCGCTACTACAAGCGAAAGGGTGATGCGCTTACCCAATCTCAAGCAGGTCCAACAGGTCTGGGATACGAACGCCGTGACACGCAAACGAGTTTGTCGATGGGCATGTTGAGCCTTGCCGTTCCCCTTTTCGCTCCAAAGCTACTCGCCCCGTTTGTTCCTGGAAAGGGGCGCTACGGTAAACACATCGTCGGAGCGGTTGGCCTCGCAATCGTGGGAACTACTGCTGCTGATGTGATCGCGCGGCGTGCCGAAGCAAGGATCGCCAGTGACGACCCCAATGGATACCGTCGGGCGCGCACCCGTGTTCGCATGGCGCGGGCGACGAGCAAGATCTCAGGGCCGATTGCTATTGGTCTTGGGACCGCTGCCGCGACGACCGCTTGGCAGCACTTCGTTCGACCTTCGGCCTTGTGGGAAAAGGGACGCAAACGAGATCTCGGGACCGGTGTCCTTGCGTGGAGTGCGGCACTTATTGGGTGGGATTTGCTCTATTACGTGAACCATCGTCTTTGGCACACAACACGATTCATGTGGGCCAATCACGTGATGCATCATTCGTCTCAGCGCTACAACCTGTCGACTGCGCTGCGACAAGCAACGACCGATCCGCTGTTATTCCCCGTGCCGTATGCGTCGTTGTGTTTGCTTGGCGTTCGACCCGACCTCGTTGCCACGTCGCGCGCAATCAACCTCGTCTATCAATACTGGATTCACACCGAGGCAATTCGACAGGTTGGCCCACTTGAAGCAGTTGCAAACACCCCATCACATCATCGCGTCCACCATGGCGTGAACCCGCGCTACATCGATCGCAACCACGGGGGCATCTTGATCATCTGGGATCGTCTCTTTGGAACCTTTACGAAAGAAGACGAACCCGTTGTCTATGGCCTGACAAAAAATATTGATTCGTTCAATCTTCTTACCGTGAACTTTCACGAGTATCGCGACATCATTACCGATGTGTCTCGCTCTCGCACATGGCGTGATCGATTGTCCTTTACCTTCCGAGGACCCGGCTGGGCCTACGAACGCCACAGAAACGATGCCCGCCAGACTGATGATACGTCACTTGTTAACGGCTCATCGCGCCAGCCATGAATTCTGGTCGGCTTGAAGCATTTAGTGATGGAGTACTTGCCATCATCATCACCATCATGGTGCTTGAACTACGGCCTCCAGACGGCACCACATTCAAAGACCTCAAAGATCTCGGCGCCGTTTTTGCTTCATACGTCCTGAGCTTTCTCTATGTCGGAATTTACTGGAACAACCATCATCACCTACTTCAAGTGACTGAGAAAGTAAACGGAGTGGTGCTGTGGGCGAATCTGCATTTGCTGTTTTGGTTGTCTCTCTTTCCCTTTACGACCGCATGGATGGGTGAACATCATTTTGCGACGGTTCCCGTCGCGGTTTACGGAATTGTGTATTTCGCTGCCGCCATTGCCTACTTCATCTTGCAAAGCACAATCGTGCGTGCCCAAGCCGATCCAAAGGTACTTCGAAGCGCGTTGGGCTCTGACTTTAAGGGCAAAGCATCGCCAATTCTCTATGGCATCGCCGTGGCACTTGCGTTCGTCAATAATTGGGCAGCGGTGGCGATCTACGTCCTGGTCGCGATCATGTGGCTCATTCCCGATCGACGCCTCGCTCGGTTCGCCGGCCAAATTGAGTAATCGCCTTCGTCCACACATCACCGCCTGGCAAAATGTTTGTCTGACGTGTGCTGCGCTAGAGTAGACGGTCGTGCCGGGCGCACCCGGTAGCCACGTCGGAGTGGCGGAATTGGCAGACGCGCCAGCTTGAGGGGCTGGTGCCCGCAAGGGCGTGGGGGTTCAAGTCCCCCCTCCGACACCACATTGCCCAGGTCCCAGACCTGGGCTTTTTAAATTTAAGCGAACGAAGGTACGTCAAGCATCCGCATCACAGGGGCATTCCTGTCAGAATTGCCACGTGGAACTCGGAACAATCCTTGCGAGCGCATGGACAAGCGGACTGAGTCTCTACATGTCGGCATTGCTCATCGGCATAGCCGGTCGAGTTGGTTGGGTCGACACACCGGCGCAACTTTCCGACACCACCACCTTGGTTGTGCTCGCAATCTTCACCCTCATCGAGTTCATCGCCGACAAAGTTCCCTGGCTCGACAGCATTTGGGACGTTGCGCACTTGTTCATTCGACCGGCTGGCGCTGGCGCACTTTCTGGTTGGATGGCGACACAAGGCGATTCATCCGAACTTCTCGTTGCCGTCGCCGGCGGCGCGTTTGCTTTGAGTGCCCACGCCGCGAAATCGTCGACACGGGCATTTGCGAACACCTCCCCAGAACCGGTGAGCAACGTGGTACTTTCCCTCAGCGAAGACGCAATGGCTATTGCGGGAATCGCGTTCGCTATTGCGTTTCCGATTGCAGCGGGAATTATCGCCTCGGTATTCGCCATTCTTTGCGTGCTCGTCACAGCGGTTCTTTACCGGCTGGTCAAGCGAGCCAAGCGTTCACGACAAGCGAAGCGGGCACAACGAACAGGCTGATGATCTACGAAACCTCGGCATAGGCCCGGTTATCCGGTGACTTAGCGGCTGGCTCGACGATTTGGCGACGACCAATCCTGCCCGCGAGGCGAGTCGAAGGCGCTTCCACCCAACGATAAAAGACCGCGCTCACAGCCAGACTCGCGGCCAGGATTGCTGCGACGTACCAAACCGGTGCCGTCGATCGGTTGAACAGGTCGGTTACAAAATGCAGTAATGGAATATGGACCAAATAGAGGCTGTAGGACCGCGCGCCGACCCACGCCAGCGGCTTGGTTGATAGGGCATGGACTCCAGTTGGCCAGCCCACGAAAACTGCGATGAGCATGGCCGCTCCGATGACAGAAGAAACGTTCGCGAGACCATGCGAATGAACTCCCGAGATGATTCCTTCGACGCGCATCCAACCAATTGGGCCTTGTATGCCCAGCAAAGCCAATCCAATAATCAAAGTCCACCACCCCACGTGCTGATTTTTCAAGAGTCGGGAACGTGAAAATGCCGGCTCGTAGGCCGCAATCGTCATGCCGACTCCAAACATCGGCATGTACAACAGCACTCGACTCCATAGATACGAAGATCCCCAATTCTCTGCATAGTGTGGCAAAACGGCGATCACGAGAAGGCATAGCAGACCAAAGATCGCAGGCGCCCATTGAAAGCGGCGTTGGGCCCCACAGCCCAGCCAGCCCAAGACAGCCAGAGCTGGCAACACCAGTATCGAGAACCACACTTCCCATCGCATCGACCACCAAACTCCATTGAGTGGTGCTCTCGTCAATGTCAACAGGGCCATGTTGTGAATCAAGAGCGAGGCCGACGAATCGACCTTTTCAAGACTGACCATACCGTTCGTATCGCCGTTTATCTGTTGGCGAATGGACAGTAGGGCGACAGCCCAAAATGCAGAGGCGATCACCGGGAGGTAGAGACGCACGGCCCGACGCGCATAGAACGATCCCCACCGTGTCTTGTGTCCTTGCCATTGACGCCGTGACAGGACATAGCCGCTTAAAACGAAGAACACCCACACCGCAAGCTGGCCGTCAAAGAAAACACGAAGTGGCGTCAGCGTCATCAACCAATCCCACCAATTGTCGGTAGTAAAGCGATACATCCCCGAACGGAAACCGTCATTGAGACGCAGCGTGTGATACACGACAACGACAACTGCAGCCACACCGCGCAAACCGTCGAGCGCTGGCAAGCGTCGCTGTGACATGGCGAAGGGACCCTTCAGTCGATGAGCAAGAAATCGGTCATGCGCACCCTCGCACGTCAATGGCCGGTGCAACGCTAACAGGAGGTACTGAGATTTCAACGGGATTGCGCAAAAAGGTGCTCCCGCCTCAACCCGGTGGTGGGATCGGGGAGGCGGGAGCGAATTCATGCTAGTCAAGTCAACCCGTATTCGACCACTTTTTACGTCACCATGTTGCACAATAGAGTCATGCAACGAGATCTTTTTGATGACGATCATCACCTCTTTCGCGACGCCTTCCGTCAGTTCGTCTCACGTGAAGTGACTCCAAATATTGAAGATTGGGAAGCGGCCGGAATCGTGCCCCGACAGCTCTTTGCAACCGCTGGAAGATCTGGTTTTCTTGGAATGGCAATCCCGGAAGCCCACCAAGGTGGTGGAAACGACGACTTCCGATTCAACGCGATCATCAACGAGGAACTGCAGTATGCCGGCAGTGGTGGAGCAGGCCTTGGGATCACGTTGCATAACGACGTCGTACTCCCCTATTTCCTGAATCTCGCGACTGATAAACAAAAGGAGCGATGGTTACCTGGTATCGCGACAGGAACGCTCATCACTGCCGTCGCAATGACCGAACCTGGAATCGGGTCGGATCTGGCTTCAATGACAACAACCGCCGTCCGTGACGGTGACCGCTACATCGTGAATGGTTCAAAGACGTTTATCACCAATGGCATCAACGCTGATCTCATTGTCACCGCGGTCAAGACTGATCCGACGCAACGCCACAGTGGCATGTCACTTGTTGTCATTGAGCGCGGCATGGAAGGTTTTGAACGGGGGCGCAACTTGGCCAAGATCGGTCTCCATTCTCAAGACACGGCTGAGTTGTTTTTCCATGACGTACCGGTGCCAACCAGCAACTTGCTTGGTGACGAGGGCAAGGGCTTCACCCATTTGGTCGTCAATCTCCCCCAAGAACGTCTCTCGATTGCGATCGCTGCCGTTGCCGGTGCCCATGCCGCGCTGAACTGGACACTCAACTACACCAAAGAACGCATGGCTTTTGGTCAGAGAATCGCGTCGTTCCAGAACAGCCGATTCGTGCTCGCCGAAATGCGGACGGAAATTGACGTCGCGCAAGCGTACGTTGATCGTTGCATCGAATCCCTCGTTGCTGGCACACTGAGCGCCGTCGATGCGGCAAAGGCAAAATGGTGGTGCACCGAACTACACAAACGTGTTGTCGACCGTTGTGTGCAACTCCATGGGGGATACGGGTACATGACCGAGTTCCCAATTGCGCGAGCGTACTGCGACACTCGCATTTCAACGATTTACGGCGGTACAACCGAGATCATGAAAGAAATCATCGGTCGAGACCTGGGCGCATAATCGGTTCATACGCTCGGGAAAACCAACTCTTAGTTGGGCATCATCAAGAGGCCGAGCAAGATCGTGGTGATCGTGAAGAGTATTGCAAAGACGACGGTGATGCGGTCAAGGTTCTTTTCCATCACGGTAGAACCCGATGCGGCCGAACCGCCACCCATGAAGTCAGAAAGCCCACCGCCTTCGCCACTGTGCAACAACACCAGTACGCACAACACGATGGCAACGATGACATGAACGATGCCGACAAAAAGAATCATGGAGTCAACCTCAAGAACTGTGGACGGAGAAATGTTAGCAACACGAACCGTGAACCATGGCCTTACGACGCATGGCCGAAGTTGATAATTGGGGCAAAAGCATCGGCATCGAGTGATGCACCACCCACGAGTGCCCCATCGATGTCAGGTTGCGCCATGAGCTCAACCACGTTGTCTGCTTTCACTGATCCACCGTATTGGATACGCAGTTGCGAGGCTGCTTCGTCGCCCGCGACTTGGGCCGCGACTCCTCGCAAGAATCCGCAAACCGCTTGTGCATCTTCCGCGCTTGCAACCGCTCCGGTTCCTATTGCCCAAATCGGCTCGTACGCGATTACAAACCCGGCAATGACGTCCGAGGCAAAGCCGTCAAGGGCGGCTCGAAGTTGTCCCTCGACCACGTCTTGCGTCGAATCTGCTTCACGCTGTTGCAAACTTTCACCCACGCAAATGATCGGCGTCATCTTTTCTTTGATAACGGCCTGAACTTTGGCATGCACCACGTCATCGGATTCACCAAAAAGCGTCCGGCGCTCGCTATGTCCGACAATCACGTAACTCACATGCAACTTCGCGAGCATGGACGCAGAGACTTCCCCGGTAAACGCACCGGAAGTTTCGAAATGACAGTTCTGGGCCCCAAGGGCCATTGCGATGCCATCACTTTCCAAGACCGTTTGCACGGATCGCAAGTCGGTAAACGGCGGGTGAATCGAGACATCAACATCGCCAAGATCTTCGGGCGGCACAAGGTAGGAAAGCTTTTGAACCTGCTGAATCGCTTCAAAGTGATTCAGGTTCATCTTCCAGTTGCCGCTAATGAGCGGGCGACGAACGGATTCAGTGGGCATTTGGTGCTCCTCTCAACGCTGCGAGTCCAGGCAAGTCACCGAGTTCAAGCAATTCGAGTGACGCGCCACCACCGGTGGATGCATGATCGATCTGATCACGTAAGTTGAACTGCGCAATCGCGGCATTCGAGTCACCGCCCCCGATGACCGAAAAGCCTTTCGTCTGTGCAACCGCATCAGCAACCGTCCGGGTACCTGCCACAAAGCGCTCGTCCTCAAACGCTCCCATCGGGCCATTCCACAACACTGTTCCCGCTTGCGCGATGACATCTGCGAACTGTCCCGCCGATTCAGGACCGATATCGAAACCAGCCCAGCCGTCAGGTATGTCAACGCCGACATGACGGATCGCTCCCCCTGCTTGTGGGTCAAAGAGCTTCCCGTCTTTCGACATGACCACCAGATCTGTGGGGAGATGGATGCGTGCTGGGCCTTCCAACAAGGCACGGCATTCGTCAACGTAATCGGGTTCAAAAAGTGAACCACCGATGGTGTGACCCTGGGCTGCCAAGAACGTGAAACACATCCCGCCTCCCACAACGAGATCATCAGCAACTTCGGATAGCGCCTTGATCACACCAAGCTTGTCGGAAACTTTTGATCCGCCAAGCACGACAACAAAGGGTCGGCGAGGGTTTGAACGCAGCGAACCGAGAACTTCAATTTCTCGGAACAACAACCGTCCAGCGGCACTTGGTAGACGCGAGGGGGGGCCAACGACCGATGCATGCGCACGATGGCACGCCCCAAAAGCATCGTTGACGTAGCAATCCTGATTCGCAACGAGTTCGTTAACGAAATCCGAGTCGTTTGTCGTTTCACCAGGATTGAACCGAAGGTTCTCAAGGATTTCGGCTCCAGGAACGAGTTCTTTCAGTCGATCACCAAGCACTCCGGTTGACAGCCCCGGCACCGTTTGACCTTTCGGGCGACCCAAATGTGTTGCGACCGTAATACGAGCGCCCTTTTCCGACAACCACTGCAGCGTCGGGAGCGAGGCGGTTATACGAAGATCGTCCGTAATGCGACCATCAACGAGGGGGATATTCCAGTCCGTGCGGACAAGTACTCGTTTGCCGTCCAAGTCACCCAAATCTTCGAGGCAAGGCACCCCGTTGATCGGGTTGGTTACATTAGCCATCAGCTTTGTGCGAGCTTCGCACCGGTGTGACCGACCAAGTCGACCAGGCGGTTCGAGTATCCCCATTCGTTGTCATACCAGCCAAAGACCTTCACCAAATCACCCATGACCATGGTGAGGGGCGCATCAAAAGTGCATGATGCAGGTGCTCCCACAATGTCCGACGACACAATGGGTGCGTCCGAGTAGGTCAGCACCTTGGCTAATGGCCCATTTGATGCGGCCGCTGCGAAGGCATCATTAATTTCATCAACCGACGCTTCACGGTCGAGCACGGCAACAAAGTCAGTGATCGAGCCAACGGGAACCGGCACGCGCAGTGACGTGCCGTCTAGGCGACCTTTCATCGCTTCCATCACCAGTGCTGTTGCTCGTGCAGCACCCGTGCCGGTAGGCACAATATTGAGTGCAGCGGCGCGGGCTCGACGGGCATCGCTGTGCGGACCATCGACGAGCTGCTGGTCGCCGGTGTAGGCGTGAATTGTGGTCATCAATCCCTTTTTCACACCAAATGCATCGTCAAGCACTTTGACCATTGGCACGAAGCAGTTCGTTGTACACGACGCGTTTGAGATGACTTTGTGGTTGGTTGGATCAAAGGTGTCTTCGTTTACCCCCACAACGAATGTCGCGTCCGCCTCGCTGCACGGAGCAGAGACAATCACCAACGGTGCTCCGGCATCGAGATGCGCCGCCGCTTTCTCGCGACTCGCAAAGAACCCGGTTGATTCAACGATCAGGTCAACGCCAAGGTCACCCCATGGCAACTTTGCCGGGTCACGTTCTGCCAAAACGGTAATGGTGTGACCGTCGACTTCAATTCCACCATCGACAACCTTGATGTCACCCTGGAATGGACCCAACACCGAGTCCCGAGCCAAGAGGTGGGCCATCTGGTCAATTGATCCCAGGTCGTTGGCAGCGACGAGTTCGATGTCTGCTCCTTGCGCACGAATGGCTCGAAAAAAGTTTCGACCGATTCGGCCAAATCCGTTGATGCCTACTCGAATGGTCATGAAGGTACTGATCCTCTGTGTGGGGTTGGTTATTACCGACGATGCGGTTACTGCAATGCAACGTGTCGGTCAGGCCACGAAGCCATCGTGGGCATGATCATACAAACCGCGGGGCCTCTATCGAATTACTTGTCAATGTCGCGATGCCCGACTGTCGCGTCAATGCCACGTTCGCTGAGGCGACGCGCGACTTCGTTCGCCACCGCGACTGACCGATGTCGCCCACCGGTACAACCAAAGGCAAGACTCAAATAGGTGCGGCCTTGGTCACGATAAGCAGGCAGCAGCGCCCCGAGCATCGCAACAAATTGACTTATGAACTGCTCGGCGGCCGGCTCGTGAACCACGAATGTACGGACGGATTCGTCAAGACCACTCAGTGAGCGGAGATCTTCACGCCAATGAGGATTCGGTAGAAAGCGACAATCCATGACGACGTCGGCGTCAACCGGTATACCTCGTTTATAACCGAAAGAGCTGATCCGAAGTTGCATCATGGGCTGGGCATCAACCGCGAATAGCGTCATGATCCGGCCCCGAAGTTCGTGCAGATTGAGATCTGACGTGTCAAAGACTAAATCAGCGACAGCACGTACGTTTTCGAGTGATTGCCGTTCCGCGCGGATTGATTCGAGAAGTGAGCCACCGCTGAACTGTGGATGTCGTCTCCTCGTTTCTTCATAACGGCGAATGAGCACGTCATCAGAGGCATCAACATAAACGACCCGTGTATTGGCGTTGCTCCGCATCATCTCAATGGCATCAACAAGCGATTCTGGGCCATCGCTCCCGCGGACATCCGTACCCAACACAAACGCGATGCGCTCAAAAGGCTCACCGAGACCTTGGGTTAATTCAACAATTCGTGCGAAGAGAGGGAGCGGTACGTTGTCAATGACAAACCACCCAAGATCATCGACCGCGTCGGCAACGGTCGAGCGGCCCGCTCCTGAAACACCGGTGATGATCAGAAATTCAATCATGCGTGTCGAGCGTAGTTGCGTCGCCCTCGATCCATGCGCGGCGCAGAACGGTTGCAAGAATGGCCGCAATGCCACAGGTCGCGGTATTGACAAGGACAACTGCCCACACAAGTGAGTTCCCCGGGTCATGCGAATAACGCCACAGAATCTTGCCGTAGGCAACAGCGAGCAAGGCGCTCACAATGACTTGACGTAGCGGACGATGGCGGATGACCCCCATCACATCCAATACGAACTCGACGACGCCGGGAATTGGCAAGATCCAAAACATCCACGGGTCCCACGAATCTGGCCAATGCAGTCCGGCCCCAGCAAGCAATGCGACGCTGATCGACACGGGGTACAACACCAAACATCGTCGACAAATGTGTTTGCCGCCAATGTGTGTGCATCGGTCATAACGAGAAGGCCAATGATGCGACAACCACATGGAGGTGTCCGCGAACGGGGTTGCTGCTTGTTCGATACGTTGACGTTCAAGTTCCACCGCAAACTTGCGATCTAGCTCGTCGTCGTCAATCACAACGTCAATTGTGCCCGCTCCAGTGAACCACAGACGTACTTATCTGGAATGCTGGTGTGCACATGTCCCTTTCATCCACCGTCCTAGAGATTGACCACATCGATGCAATCGGAGACGTCGTGGCGGTAATGGACGCGTGCGCGAGTGGATTACAAGGCTGGATCAATGTGCGCTGTGAAGTAGACGCGGATTCCATCGCGCCGCAACAATCCTTTCTCGAACAGATTCTGCGCAAGAACGCTCCCGATGCAGCACTCGGGACGTGGACACCACCTGAAGCAGCAACAACCTCGTTCCAACACATTGGCATCCAACATCACTTGGGGGCCAGGCTTCTCCCCGAACTTGAGCGTTGGGGGATTACGCGACCTGATGGGTGGCGACGCATCCAAGATTCGCCACGTCGTGGTTTGATTGTTGCAATTCCTGCGGCCACCGAGCACAAAGAGGTACTCACGTGGCTCCTTCAGATGCTTGTGCAAGCATCGCGGGTTTCGACAACGGGTCGATGGATCGCAACCGTCCACTCAGGTCGAACGAAGTAGCCGCTGGGAAACCCTTGGGCTCACTACTGCTCGTACTTGGTCGTGACAAGCACCAACAAACGCGGGATCATCGCCGCAGCTTCATAACTTGCAGAACGAGCCAAGAACCCTGGTGGCGGTGGCGGTTCAACCATGTGCTCAATGTGCAGGCCCGCGTCAGCGAGCGCATTGACATACTGGGAAAGCGGACGATGGACAAAAGGTATGTGCACGCCCTTGGTGACTTCTTCGATCGTGTGCGTTTCCGCAAGGTAGGCACCGACTCGCCAGTAGTGTTCGGGCGGATCAAGAGTCCAATCATCAATCCAGCCGCTGTCGGGAACTTGAATGAACGGGTGATTCAGGGCAAGCACAAAACGCCCATGAGGTCGGAGTACCCGACTGATCTCCTCGATCGCTTCGTGCAACGTGTCGATGTGCTCAAAGACGAGACACGCGAGTACCGCGTCGAATGATTCATCGCCCAAGGGAACGAGCGCCGCGTCGCCAACGAGATACGTCACGCCGCCACCTCGATTGTCCGCAACGTCGATTTGGGCATGTGTCGGATCAATCCCGACAACACGCGACCCGTTTTTGTCGACGAGCGCGCGTGCAAGTTGGCCCTCGCCACAGCCAAGGTCAAGGATCGATCCGAATCCCCTCAGGAGCGCGGTGACCAGCGGTTCAATTTGCTCGACATATTCGGGATCTGCGCCATTGGTAAAGCCGTCTTGCCACCATTGCGCATGGGTTTCCCATAGGTCATCCACTATTTACCCTTTCCAGCCGCAAGACTTGGGTCATGAAGATGTGCATACAGCGATAGTGCGACGTCATCGGGTAGCCATGGCAGATTTGTGAGGTCTTCTAGCGACAAGGCACGAATTGCCTTCACGCTTCCAAGCTCGCGTAGAAGTCGCGATTTTCGCGCTGGCCCAAGACCGCTGACCCCGTCAAGTGCGGATGCCGTCATCTTTTTTCCTCGCCGTGACCGGTGGTACGTGATGGCGAATCGGTGTGCTTCGTCACGAATGCGTTGTAAGAGGTAGAGCGCTTCAGAGCCGCGCGGCAGCTCAACCGGCGAAGACCGCCCTGGCACATAAACCTCTTCGAAACGCTTTGCCAATGAAGCGACGGGAATTTCGTTCGTCAAGCCGAGCCGATCAAGAACGGCCACGACCGACGAAAGCTGACCCTTTCCACCATCGATCAGCAAGAGTTGCGGCTCATACGCGAAGCGGCCCCGCTCGTCGATCGGCCGCTTCCGGTCTTCAATGAGTTGCGTGAGGCGTCGGGTAAGCACTTCGTCCATAGCAGCAAAATCATCGTTCTGTGGCACGTGAACCTTGAAATGACGGTACTGACTCTTATTTGGAATGCCGTCCTCAAGGACCACCATAGAACCGACATAGTCGGTGCCTTGCAGATGGCTCATGTCATAGCACTCGATCCGGAGCGGAGCGACAGGCAGTGCAAGCGCAATCTGCAAATCGTTGAGGGCTTTCGCCCTTGCGTTGTGATCACTGGCGCGCTTCAGCCGGTGTTGCGTGAAGGCCTGTGCGGCATTGTGCGTGACTGTTTCGGCGAGCTCACGCTTCGCCCCACGTTGGGCCACTTTGATGGTCACCTGTGATCCGCGCAAGCCGCTCAGCCATTGCTCGTAGAGTGACGGTTCGTCAGGAACTTCGGGAACGTAGACCGTTTTGGGCCACCCAAGCACGGGCTCTTCGCTGTACACGCCTTCAAGAATGCGCGCGATGAGCTGCGGAGGCTCCATGTCTTCGACCTTGTCCAGCACAAAACCGATCCGGCCAAGCACTCGGCCCGACCGAACATGAAACACTTGCACGGACGCCTCAAGTTCGTCGTCAACCACCCCAATTACATCAAAGTCTTCGGAACGCTCACCCACCATTTGTTGCCGCTCAATCACTTTCGCGATGTTCTCAAGTTGATCTCGGAGACGGGCCGCCCGTTCAAAGGCGAGTTCATTCGCTGACTGGGCCATCTCGGCCTCGAGCCGAGCCACGATTTCGGTGTCGTGACCTTCGAGAAAGCGGATGAACTGACGGGTCAGGTCCTGATAGGTCTCCTGGTCAACTCGGCCCACGCACGGGCCGGAGCATTTTTCAATGTGATACAGCAAGCACGGACGCCCCATCCGTTCATGCCGAGTGAACTTCGCGTCTGAACAGGTTCGAAGCGGAAACGTTCCAATCAATAAGTCCAACGTTGACTTGATAGCCCGAGCATGGACATATGGCCCGAAGTAGCGCGCGCCTCTCTTTTTCTTGTCACGCACAATCATCGGTCGAGGCCACTCGTCACCCAGCGTCACGGCCAAATAGGGGTACGACTTGTCGTCACGCAACAACACATTGAAGCGAGGCTGATACCGTTTGATGAGGCTGAATTCAAGGACGAGTGCTTCAACTTCGTTGCGTACTTCGATCCACTCAAGTGACTCGGCTGCGGCAACCATTTGTGCTGTGCGGGGGGCCAACGTACGGGGATCGGCGAAATAGTTCGAAGTTCGGGCACGCAGATTCTTGGCTTTTCCGACATAAATCACGCGACCCTGCGCATCGCGGAACTGATAGGAACCCGGTGTCGTTGGGATTGATCCGGTCGGCGGGCGTTGCACCACAACTCCTATCGTACGTGTCGAATTCGTGCATCTCACTTTCGCAAGAACAATCCAGCGATTACCAGTGTTGAATTCGTTCCTACTGCTGCGCACGTTGTTCGACACACAAATGCGTCACTGAATCGTCGAAGCGCTACGCTGAGTCCACGCTGGCCTGGTTTCCGGCGACATATCGGATCAAAGTTGCCGACACCCCCGTGGCGTGGCGACCAGGCTGTCCCCACCGGCACATGACTTTGATCCTCACCCACTAGAGAGGAAGCACCATGTTGCGACTCCAATCCCCGCTACCCGACGACTATCGCGACGCGACCGACGACGAACTCGCGAACCGAATCGGCAAAGCGAAACAAGCCCTTGGCGAACGTCTCTTTATCCTCGGCCACCACTATCAGCGTGACGAGATCATGCGCTGGGCCGATGCTCGAGGTGACTCGTACAAGCTCAGCGTGCTCGCCCAAGAACGCCCACAAGCCGAATACATCGTTTTCTGCGGTGTCCATTTCATGGCTGAGTCTGCCGATGTACTCACATCCGAGTCACAGACGGTGATTCTGCCCGACCTCAATGCGGGTTGCTCAATGGCGGACATGGCGAATCTTGACGAAGTCGAAGAAGCATGGGATTCACTTGCAGAAGTCACTGACATCGAGCGCGTTATCCCCATTACCTATATGAACTCGTCCGCCGCGTTGAAGGCCTTTGTTGGTCGCAACGGTGGTGCCGTCTGTACCTCAACCAATGCAAAATCAATATTGCAGTGGGCATTGGGCATCGGAGAGAAAAGTGGGCGCGAAGTGCAAGGCGCACCCGGCAGCGGCGACAAGGTGCTCTTTTTTCCGGACCAACACCTTGGGCGAAACACCGGATTCGATCTCGGCTTCGACGAATCTGACATGCGTGTGTGGAACCCGAGAAAAGATCTTGGCGGACTGAATGAATCTGATTGCAAAGAAGCAACGTTTTTACTCTGGCGAGGCCACTGCTCCGTCCACCAGCGTTTTTCGCCAGCACAGATTGATGCGTTTCGAACAACGCACCCAGGGGGACTTGTTGTCACGCACCCTGAATGCAACCATGAAACGTGTGTAAAAGCAGACAAGGTAGGCTCAACCAGTTTCATTATCGATGTCGTTGAAGCCGCCCCGCCAGGCACGGCAATCGGAATCGGCACGGAAATTCATCTTGTCAATCGGTTGGCGAACGAGCATCCAGACAAAACCATTGTGTCGCTAGATCCCGATGTGTGCCCATGTTCAACAATGTTCCGAATCGATGGCCCTCACTTGGCCTGGATACTTGAAGAACTCGTCGCCGGACGGGTGCACAATCAAATCAGCGTCGAACCGCACGACGCACACTGGTGTCGGGTCGCGCTCCAGCGAATGCTGGACATCACCTGATTGTGTTCAAGAGTGGGGCAAGGAACCGCCCTGTATGGCTTGCCGCGCATTGTGCGACGAGTTCGGGCGGCCCCTCGACAACAATGCGACCGCCACCAGATCCACCTTCGGGGCCAAGATCAATAATCCAATCCGCGGTCTTGATCACATCGAGATTGTGTTCAATAACGAGGACAGAATTGCCTTGATCAACGAGTCTCGAAAGTACCTTCAACAGTTTTCGGACGTCCTCAAAGTGAAGGCCGGTCGTTGGTTCATCAAGCACATACATCGTCCTGCCCGTCGACCGTTTTGCAAGCTCTGATGCGAGCTTGATGCGTTGCGCTTCTCCCCCTGACAACGTTGTTGCCGGTTGACCGAGCCGTACGTAGCCGAGTCCGACATCAACGAGCGTCTGCAAATGACGAGCAATCGCCGGTTGGTTTGCAAAGAAAATGACGCCCTCTTCACACGACATGTCGAGTACCTCGGCGATATTGCGGCCTTTGAACGTGATGTCGAGCGTGTCACGGTTATAGCGAGCCCCCTTACATACTTCACACGGCACATAGACGTCGGGCAGAAAATGCATCTCAATCTTGATCGTGCCATCTCCACGGCAGGCCTCGCATCGACCACCTTTCACGTTGAACGAAAATCGTCCCGGCTGATAGCCCCGAACTTTCGATTCTGGAACCATCGCAAACAACTTGCGAATCCGATCAAACACACCCGTGTAGGTTGCCGGGTTCGATCTGGGTGTTCGACCTATTGGCGACTGGTCAATGTCAATTACTTTGTCTAGCGGATCGGTTCCGGTGACTTTGCGATGATGGCCGGGGGCGACGCGTGATCGATTGATTCGTTGGTTCAATACTCGCAAGAGAATGTCATTGACCAACGTTGACTTTCCTGAGCCTGAGACGCCGGTGACGCCAACAAAACATCCCAGAGGAATCCGTACATCAATGTCGTCAAGGTTGTGTTCGCTTGCGCCTTGAATGGAAATCCAGTGCTCACCGGTTGGGCGTCGACGCTCAGGCACGGCAATGGTTCGACGCCCAGATAGATATTGCCCGGTCAGCGACTCTTTCGACTTCAACAAACCTTTCACCGGCCCGGAATAGACAACATCTCCACCGTGCTCCCCCGCGCCCGGCCCAATATCGACAACGTGATCAGCCACCGCGATGGTGTCTTCGTCATGCTCAACAACGAGAACGGTGTTTCCTAGGTTTCGTAATCGTTGCAAAGTTTCGATCAGACGATGATTATCCCGCTGGTGGAGCCCAATCGAAGGCTCGTCAAGCACATACAACACACCAACGAGCCCAGACCCAATTTGCGAGGCGAGCCGAATGCGCTGTGCCTCACCCCCAGCCAAGGTTGCTGCTGACCGAGAAAGGCTTAGGTAGTCCAGTCCGACATCAAGAAGGAATCCCATTCGAGCGCGCACTTCTTTGAGCACGCGTTCGGCAATTAAACGCTCGCGTTCGGTCAACTCCCACTCGCCTACGGTTCTTGTGGCATCACGAATCGACATTCTCGCGAGCTGTGCAATCGAATGTCCCCCAATCGTTACCGCGAGGGGCAATGGCGCAAGCCGATCACCATCACAGTCGGTACAGGGGACTTGGCGCATGTAGCTTTCGATCTGTTCACGTTGCGCATCAGATTCTGAATCGGCATGTCGCCGTTGCAACCAGGGAATGACCCCTTCATATGCGGTTGTGTAGTGACGAGATCGGCCATACCGGTTTTTATACGTAACCGTGACTTGTTGCGCATGCCCATTGAGCAGCAATTTTCGGTCTTTCGCGCGCAACTTTGCCCAAGGTGCTGTGATGTCAATGCCGTGGAGCTCGCATACTGCTCCTAACAGGTTTGAGAAATAACGCATGTGGCCGCCAGCCCATGGTGCCAGCGCACCTTCTTCGACGCTCAGCGATTCATCCACAACCACCAGTTCTGGATCGACCTCAAAACGTGTGCCAAGGCCGTCACACGCCTCGCATGCCCCATACGGCGAATTGAACGAAAAATTTCGTGGTGCTAATTCATCAAATGAGCGATCGCACGTTGGACAGGCCAAGTGTTGGCTAAACGTCAGGGTTTGTGATTCCCCCGACGAACCGTCGTCAGATCGCTCGACAATTTCAATTTCGACGACGCCATCCGCAAGCGCAAGAGCTGTTTCAAGCGAGTCAGTCAAACGGGCTTCGATGCCCTCACGTAACACCAGCCGATCAATGACTACTTCGATCGTATGCGTTTCGTAACGCGCGAGATCAAGATCGTCGCCGAACTCAAATTGTTCGCCGTCAATGCGAGCGCGTGTGTAGCCCTGGGCAGAGAGATCACTGAGCAACGTCTCATAGTTTCCTTTTCGACCACGCACGACCGGTGCGAGAATTTGGAAACGCGTACCCTCCTCAAGATCGAGGACCCGATCGACAATTTGCTGGGGGGTCTGACGAGCTACAACGGAACCGTCGAATGGACAGTGCGCGACGCCAATTCTGGCGTAGAGCAAGCGAAGGTAATCGTAGACTTCGGTAATTGTGCCAACCGTTGATCGGGGATTCCGTGACGCCGACTTTTGGTCGATAGAGATTGCCGGGGAAAGACCCTCAATGAAGTCAACGTCGGGCTTATCCATCTGACCCAGAAATTGTCGGGCATACGACGACAACGACTCAACGTATCGACGTTGCCCTTCTGCGTAAATGGTGTCAAATGCCAACGATGACTTTCCCGAGCCTGATAGCCCAGTGAACACAATCAGTTGATCGCGTGGAAGTTCAATGGAGATATTGCGCAAGTTGTGTTCGCGTGCACCGCGAATCACGATCGTTTCAGGCATCGGAGACGATTCTACTTGACAGCCGCAACCGGCATTCGAACTGGTGTACGCTTTCCGATTGTTCGAGTGCCGAACGCTAACCCGACACAATTTTCAATTCGCGCTTCAGATCTTTGATCTCATCACGCAACCGTGCGGCGTATTCAAAGCGCAAGTCGGTCGCGGCCTCAGCCATTTCTTCCTCAAGTGTTTGGATAAGGCGAGCAAGTTCATCGTCTGGCAACTCAGCAAGGTCCGCCATCCGCTTTTCATGTACGACGTCACGTCGTCGCGAAGACGCCGGCAGTGGCGTTTCTGCACGCGCGTCTCCGGGACGCAAGAAGTCGAGTATGTCGGTGATCGCTTTTCGGATCGTCTGGGGATTGATGCCGTGCTGTGCGTTGTATTCCATTTGCACCTTCCGGCGCCGATTCGTTTCAGAAATTGCCCTCTGCATCGAATCGGTTACGGAATCGGCGTACATGATTACTTGCCCATCCACGTTGCGTGCGGCCCGACCGATTGTTTGTACAAGAGAACGTTCACTACGCAAGAAGCCCTCTTTGTCCGCGTCGAGAATCGCTACGAGCGAGACTTCGGGCAAGTCAAGACCTTCACGCAACAGGTTGATGCCAATCAGAACATCGAATTCGCCAAGGCGAAGATCCCGCAGAATCTCGATCCGCTGCACCGTATCAATATCTGAGTGGAGATAACGCACACGGATTCCTTGCTCCACGAGATAATCGGTGAGATCTTCGGCCATCTTCTTCGTCAGTGTGGTGACCAAGACGCGCCCGTCAGCTCTTGTGCGAGCATCAATTTCGGCGCGAAGGTCATCGATTTGACCTTCGGTCGGTTTCACAATGACTTCTGGATCTACCAGTCCGGTTGGTCGCACAATTTGCTCAACGACCTGCGCCGACACCTCAAGTTCGTAATCTCCCGGCGTGGCAGACAAGAAGATCACTTGCGGCACCTTCGCAATAAACTCATCAAAAGTCAGCGGGCGATTATCTGCCGCTGATGGTAGGCGGAAGCCATGTTCGATGAGTGTTTCTTTGCGCGCACGGTCCCCTTTGTACTGGCCATGAATTTGAGGCACTCCAACGTGTGATTCATCGAGAACGACGAGATAATCGTCGCCAAAAAAGTCCAATAGCGTGTAGGGCGGTTCACCCGCGCTTCTCCCGTCGATGGGCGCAGAGTAATTTTCGATCCCACTGCAAAAACCGAGTTCTGCGATCATCTCCAAATCGTAGGAAGTTCGCATCCGCAATCGTTGCGCTTCGAGGAGCTTTCCCTTTTCTTCGAAGCTGGCGAGACTCCTTTGAAGTTCGTTCTCGATCCGTATGATTCCAGAGCGCAAACGCTCATCCCCCGCCACGTAATGCGTTGCAGGGAATATTGAGAGTTCATCAAGTTCGCCGAGCTTTTCGCCAGTGAGAGGGTCAACGATGGCTATTGCTTCGACTTCGTCACCAAACATGTGGATGCGAACCGCAGTTTCATCATAGGCAGGGTGCACCTCAATTGTGTCACCTCGAACGCGAAACTTGCCGCGCACCAGGTTCATGTCGTTGCGCTCGTACTGCATGTCAACGAGCTTGCGTAAAAGGGCACGTTGATCCCACTGCCCACCAACGACCAGATGAAGAAGCTTGTCCCGATACTCGTCTGGAGAGCCAAGTCCGTAGATGCACGAAACTGACGCAACAACAATCGTGTCACGCCGCGTTAAAAGTGCTGAGGTCGCCGCATGGCGAAGCCGATCAACCTCATCGTTGACGGACGAATCCTTCTCAATAAACGTGTCAGACGACGGAATGTAGGCTTCTGGCTGATAGTAGTCGTAATAACTGACGAAGTACTCAACTCGGTTATTCGGGAAAAATCCGCGCAACTCGCCAGCAAGCTGCGCGGCAAGCGACTTATTCGGCGCAATGACGAGCGTCGGCTTTTGCACCTGTTCAATCGTCCACGCAATTGTTGCTGATTTTCCAGAGCCGGTAATTCCAAGGAGCGTCTGGAATCGATCGCCTCGATTGATGCCCGCACTGAGACTGGCTATCGCTGAGGGCTGATCACCTGCTGGGTCAAAGTCCGATACTACTTGGAATCGACGAACAGCCATTCATGCATTGTAAAGCGAGTGTTTCAATCAGTACGCAATCATTGGCATTGCGCTGGAGTGGATCTCCTAATCCGGTCCATTCCTCAAAGTTGCTGTCAGTGCGATTGGCACTCAGTTGGAATTGAATTATTTGTTCCTGCCCAGGCCCAACAAGTCCCAAAGGAGCTGTACTTACTGCTCGCAGAGTGTCCCAGGAAGGAGACTGCTCCGATGCACACCACGGCAATCAACGCCAACAACAGTGCGTATTCCACCAACGAAGCGCCACGGTCGTCCTCATGACGATCCCGCACCCGCTTCCACATTGCTTTCAAATCCCCCATCTCCGGTTCCTTTCGCTCAATGGTGCTCCAAACAATGACAAAGGAGGTTGACCCGCCCGGATCAACCTCCTCTATCAGTGAACTGCAATACCTCAGATCAGCTTGCGCTGCTGATGGCGCTACCGACGTTCGAGAACTTCGAAGAAGCGGCCTTACCGAGGAAGCTTACGGCTGCGATGCACACGACGGCGATCAGAGCAACAAGCAAGGCGTACTCCACGAGGGAGGCACCACGCTCGGTGTCACCGAAGCGAGCCCGCATGTAAGCGGCAATGTGTTCGTAACTGGTCAGCATGGATATGCTCCCTTTCTAGTGGACCATTTGGTGGTCCGGTCTTCCGGTCAATGTAACTTTCGGATATTAGCACACTTTTCTGAATAGGCAATTTGTATTATTTCAAGCTGACAGCTCCGTCACCTTCTTTGAGACTATTCAACTCAGTCGGACGATGCCCATGCGTACGGCTCGCAACACAGCCTGCGTGCGATCGCGAGCATCAAGCTTCTGATAGATGGATGCCAAGTGGTTCTTGACCGTCTTCTGTGAAATGTAGAGTCGCTCCGCCACTTCAACCGTTGAACAGCCATCAGCAATGAGCTGCAGAACTTCTTCTTCCCGCTTGGTTACGATATGTTCATCGGTTGGTGGTTCAGCAAGCCGATGAACTTCGTCAAGCATTGACGCCGCCACATCAGCGGAAACGGCGGAGTCCTCGCCGGCAGCAAACCGAACAGCTTCACAAATTTCGTCGGTGGAACAATCCTTTACCAAGTAGCCAGACGCACCTGCCCTCAGTGCTTGCGCCACCACGTCTCGATCCGCGTGCATTGTCAACATGATGACCCGGATATCAGGGAGGGATTGATGGATTCGCCTCGTCGCTTCTACTCCATCAACGTCCGGCATGGTTACATCCATCAGAATCACGTCTGGCACGACTTCTGTCGCGACACGAACCGCCTCTTCGCCATCGGCCGCCTCGCCGACGACATCAAAACCTTCGTCGGTCAATGAACGGCGCAGACCTTCACGCAGCATGCGGTGATCATCTGCCAACATCAATCGAATGGTCATCGGTTAATTTCCGTTCCCGGGCTCAGCCAGCATCCAACCGGCATTGTACTACCGTACCGCGACCAGGCTTGCTTGCGATTCGCATGGTCGCGCCAATACTTGATGCTCGTTCTCTCATACCCATGATGCCATACGAATCAAGCCGCCCTGCCTTCCCTTCCGGAAAGCCCACTCCATTGTCAGCAACCTCTAAGAGCGCGGCCCTCCCGTTGGAGCGCCACGTCACACTCACTCCTTCAGCGCGAGCGTGACGTTCAACGTTGATTACGGCTTCCTGAGCAATGCGCCACAATTCGCGTTCAGGAAGGAGTGGAAGGCGTTCAGATTCGTCGACGATCAATTGCGTCTCGAGGCCAGATCGAGTCTTCACTCGCTCAAGAAACTCTTCCATCGTGGCGGCAAAATCCTGTACCTCAGAAACATCAGTACGTAGGTCATACAACGTGTCTCGTACTTCACCAATGACGCCACGAACATCAACACGGAGCTGCGACAGCGAAGGTCCAAGGTCCTTTCCGTCTTCGTAACCACGTACGAGCCGGTCAAGTTCAAATGCAATATACGCGAGCGACTGTCCAATTCGGTCGTGCAAGTCACGTGCAATACGCGTCCGTTCCTCGTCCGCTCCTACCGTTCGGAGGCGATCGAATACGCGTGCGTTATCGATCGCGAGGGCCGCCGGTTCAAGAAAGCCATCGAGTAAGTCACCATCACGCGATTCATATGCATCGGGCTTTTCTGATTCAAGTGCCACCATGCCAACAAACTCGCCGCGTGCCATGAGAACGCCATAGAGGCCTGACTCCATATGTGGAGCGAGGCCGCCGCCTCGACGTGACAGATCTCGTACCGTGTGAACGGTTCGATCAACAATTGCCTTGCGCATAACGCTCGGCAATTCGCTTTGCTCGATCATTGTGTCTTGGCGATAGCCGTCCCAGCGTGCGACCCTCCAGGATCCATCCGTATCGTCAAGAAGAAGAAGACACGCCGCTTCGTAGGCGAAAAGACCACGAAGGCGACTCATTGTTGAATCCAGTACCTCTTCGAGATCCAACGAGGCCGGGAGTACTTGCGCTACGGAGTGTAACGAAGAAAGTAACCGATTCGCATCCGCCAGGCTTGCCACATGTGACATAGCTAACGAATGGCTCGTTTGTGCCTCACCGAGAATGCGTCGCGCATAGCCCGACATGATTCCCACCGTCACCAAAAAGAGACTCCACTGGGCATTGGTGACCCAAACACTGGCAATGTCTGAAAACAAGTAAATTTCTACAATACTGACAGAAATTGCAGTCGCAATTCCGAGCCGCAACGCGGGCCAGATGCCGCGTGCAAAGCCCGCAACGATGATCGCAGTCAATAATGGGAAGACAAACGGTGAACTCCACGCTCCAGTCAATCCCGATGCAATTGCATGGACTGCTACTTCAACAATTACTTGAGCGACGTTCGCCGTGAGCTCTTCGAATTGAATCGGCCGAACAAGGCGAAGTGCGTTATAGCAAATGACGACAAACGTCCAGAAGAACAGTCCAGCGCTGTGATCAACCACCGACGATACAACCAAACCCAGCGCCACAAGGCATGTCACCACACGAACGCCAGATACGATTTGACGAAAGCGCTGAGCCTGGACATCTGGTCCAAGACCCGCCAAATTCAATGCTGGATCAGGTCCAGCAAGTGTGATCGAAGCATCCAACTCTGACGATCGTCCCAGAGGTCGCACGACGTCAAGCTTGCTGCGGATTCGTCCAATCTGGCTTTCTGTCACGGTTGACCCGCAAGAAACGACGATCCAAAGTAGCATTTCGACTTGTGGATCTCATTGGACTTACCGGAGGTATTGGGAGCGGGAAATCGACCGTTTCGACAATCTTGTCGAACGCTGGGTTTTCGATTATTGACGCTGACGCGATTACCCGAGAATTGCAACAACCAGGGCAGCGCGTCTTGCAACAAATCGTTGATGAGTTTGGGAAGGGAATCTTGCTTCCAACTGGAGAACTTGATCGCCCCGCTCTTGCGCAAGTCGTCTTTACCAACCCGATGCGACTCCGCGCCTTGAATAAAATTGTCCATCCTGCCGTCGGAAATGAAATTGCTCAACGGATTGAGGCTGCACGCGAGTTGGAGCCATTGGTCATCTTGGACGTCCCGTTGCTCGTTGAATCTGGACGGGACGATCTTTCGCTTCTTGTCGTCGTCGATATCGATCCCGACATCGCGGTGAAGCGCCTTGTTGAGCAGCGTGGATTTACGCCGACCGATGCCCGAGCACGAATTGAAAATCAAGTGGACCGAACCACTCGCATCAACCACGCTGACGTGGTCATTGACAACAACGGTTCTCGAAAGGAACTCAACATTCAATGCGATGCGCTGATTCATCGTCTCAAGTCCCTCGTCGATTCACCCGCTCATAGATAACCCAGTGCTTGGCTGAATCTCGGTCTCGAGTCCACTGGATGCGTCGCCAACTTGGTGACGCATCCAGCACCGTGGCCAGGGGAAGATTCTTTTCCCACAGGACGGTGTCAATTCGCCAGCGGTCCAAGACTTCTCCCCAATCACTTCGCGCGCGGACAAGTGACAATTCATCGTCCACGATAGACATGGGGTACATATCAACCCGATCATCAACGAAAACTGGCAACTTGCCTTGAAACCGCAACTCAAGGTAATTCCCAACAACATCTTGAGCAACAACACGATGCGGTGAATGGAATCGACCGTTGTCTTGAAGCCAGGTCACAGCAGCAGTGGGATAACTTGAGAAGTCAAATGAAGGCCCACTGAGGCGCACCGCTACGAGTAGGACGGTTGCAACTGCCAACCCGATACACGCAAAGGAGTATGCGGGTGCACGTTTCGATGAGCCGATCGTTCCGATGTTCCCAATGCCGTTCGCTAGCGCAGGGGCGAGCAAGAGCGTCGCAACTGCGATATTCCGCATTGCAATAAACCCCATTGCACTGAATACGAGAGCAGGCAAGAGGAGTTGGTAGCGACGAGCCTTCTCAATTCTTGGAGCAAGCAATGCACATGCCACAACCGCGAGCAAGAAAACTCGCTGCCAGTTGCTTTGAAAGCTCGGGGCCTGCCACTCAATCATCACCGAAAGGGCTTGCTGCTTGGACAGAAGCTCAATTGGAAACCATAAGATCTTTGGTCCGAGCGGATTAATTCCACCCATCAATATTCCAAGGAGCGTCCACATGGCTGTACGAATCGTGTGCTGCAGCGGTGCCCCGTCAAGTTTGCGGCCGATTCCATAGAGAGCAATGAGTACCAGCGCCATCGGAAACGAGCCATGGGTATTTACCCAAACCCACATCACTGGAATCATCCAGCGTGGGTCGCGCTCTTCTCGCAACACAAGCAATATTGCGACAATTCCGATCAAGCCGAAAAGCAAGGGCCGTGGACCCCAGTTTCCCATCCCAACCAGTAACGCGGGGACACAAGCAAGAAAGCGTGCAATGAGAGACTTCACATCGCTGGTCAAACGCCAAAGGAGCAAGGCGAGAATCGCGGACATTCCTGAAATGAGCAGGCGGGTCCCAAACCCGTGTCCGACTTGGTAGGTCAGCCCATACAAGAGTGACGCGAACCAACTCTGAATCACCCAAGGTCTGCCCGCGGCCGTATACGAGTATGGGTCTACCGAAGGGAACGAACCTGCAAGCATGCGTTTACCCGTTGCAAGGTGCGTAAAGAAGCTGTTGTCAACGAATGCAGCGCTCCCGGCCATTGCAGCAACGAGAACAAGGACACTCGCAACGACCGATCCGCGGGTTACCCCTCGCCTGGCAAAGTTTTCAAAAGAGGGCACGCGTAGGGGCATCGCCCGACGAACTCCTAGGAGAAAGCCTTCTTGATGCTCAGAATCGCTGGTCCAATGACGACAACAAAGAGCGACGGAAAGATGCAGAACACCATTGGGATAAGCATCTTCACCGGAGCCTTCTGCGCCCGCTCATGGGCGAGCTGGCGACGTTTGATGCGCATTTCATCCGCTTGACCACGGAGCACTTGGCCAATCGAAACACCAAACGTATCTGCTTGGATAACCGCCAACACGAACGACCGCACCTCTGGCACATTGATGCGTTCTTCGAGTGCACGCATGGCGTCTGCCCGAGCCATACCGGCACGCGTCTCTCCCAACATCCGCGCAAATTCCAAACTCAATTCTCCCGGCACTGATGCGACGGTTCGGTCAAGTGCCTGTTCAAAACCAAGACCCGCTTCCACGCTGATGACAAGGAGGTCCAAGATGTCGGGCAACTGGCGTTGAATCGACTGTTGACGATCTTGAATGTCGCCGGACAAGCGTGCATCAGGCAAGAAGTACAGCGCTGCACCAAGCAAGAGCGTCGCAATCAAATTCATCTTGGTCGACATCCCCAAGACATTCATGACCATGAACAAGACGAATACGACCGGAATCAGAACCATGCAGCCAATGCGAATCGCTAAGAAGCGATCAACCGCGCCCGGGTCATAGCGGCCCGCGGCATGGTGTTTTTGCTTGGTCCGCTCAACCACGTTTGACGGGAAGATACGACGGCCCGCGTTTACGAAGCCACCCATAATGGGTGCAAGTGCTCGCTCGTAGGCCGGTCGTAAAAGTTCACGGTCACGGTCAGTTTCGACCGCACCTGGCTGACCATAATCTTCAAGTTGTCGGATCGAGTTACGGATCGCTTGTTTCTCAAAGTAGGTGCTCAGACCCACGAATACAGCAACACCGATGGCGACACCGAGGAGGAGTACACCAATTGTCAGTGTTGAGTCTCCTGAAGCCGCACCTGCAGCGATCAGTACGTTCACGCTTTCACCTCACACATCGATCTGAATAACCTTCCACATCCACCAGAACCCAATGACCATGCCTAGCAATGCAATACCAAGCATGATGAGTCCGAGCGTTTCCTGGAAGAGAGGTTCCATATAGGACTGGTTCATGATGTACATGACGACACCGAGGCCTGGTGGCAGACACATCAAGACAATGGCGCTGATTCGACCTTCCGCAGTGAGCGCTTTCACTTCACGGCGTAGTCGTTCACGCTGAATCATGGTGTCAGCAACGGTCAGCAGCAGCTCGGCAAGGTTTCCACCGACTTCACGTTGAATACGAATTGCCATGACTGCCCAAGCGAAGTCAGCGCTACCGGTCCGTTCCGCGGTGTCATCCAAAGCGTCTTCGAGTTCTCGACCAAGTCGGGATTCACTCACGACGCGCCGGAGCTCCTTACCCATCGGGTTCTGGATTTCTTGTGACACAGCATCAACCGCTTGCATGAGCGAAAAACCAGCCCGCAGCGCACCCGCCAACAGAGTCAACATGTCGGGGAGTTGGCTCTGAAAGCGTCGGCGACGCATTGCCGCCTTTAAGTTCAATATCGCGGGCCCGGCAAGCATGCCGAGGAGCAAGAACACAACTGCAATGACGATGCCGCCGAGGACGAATCCAATAATCGCAGCCAAGGCCATACCACCGGTCCAGACCAGAATGGCTTCCGAGGCCTTCAGAGGGACTTCTGCCATCTCAAGTTTGATCTCAACGCTTTCCAAGAAACCTTGACGTTCAGCAAACTCTTCGGTCATTGCTAGCGCACGCTGCAAGAGCGCGTTTTGCGACATTCCTGAAGCTTCTTCGTCCGCTTCTATCCCACCCGCATAGCCCTCGGTGTAGGGGTTCAGTGCGGCTTCCAACGCGCTTTGCCGGCTCGTCACCATTTGGATGACGATGAATCCCACAATGCCAACAGCCAAGGCGATCAGGAGTGCAGCAAGGATCAAACCGGTTGTTGATCGCAAGAATGCTGGGCCACTCGGCGGTGGCGCCACATTTGATGACAGGCCTGTTGCACCTTGTGCCACGCCCCCAATGGTGAAGTTCGCGTTTGCGGTTACGCCCGCAATCGTCATTTGGAGGTTTGCGGCACCTTGTGATTTTGGCAATGCTTTAAACGTGGTTTGATACTCGTTGCCGAGCGCACTCGTCACTTCTTCAAATGCTCCGCCAATATCTCGAGCCTTGGGGGTAATAAAGAATCGACCGCCGCCCGCCTCAACGAGCTTTGAAAGTCCGGTCTCGTCAAGATTCCCACCCTGGGAAATGCCCAGCGCAAAAACCGTGGCACCTTGCCCCTGCCCATTGCCAATGACCGCACCTTGGGCCTGCTTCGCTGTTGCCGTCGAGCTCTTATCTGTTCCGTCCGTAACCAAAATAAGATTGTGTTCATAATCCGGCAAACTATTGAGTTCAGATACTCCGTCAATGACCGCGTCCCACATCGCATTTTGCGATTTGGGGTCTGGCTTGATCGAGTCGAGAGCCTTGTTCAACAGGTTCTTATCTGCTGTCATGGGTTGCAAAAGCACGGACTGTGTTCCGAAGGTAACGATTCCAAAACGAGCATTTGCGGGAGCACCCGCAATCATCTGCTTCACTTTGGTCACCGAAGCTTCAACCCCACCGTTGTCAACCATCGAACCTGATTGACTGATCACCAGCATGTAGGCGCGTTGCAATTTGGCGCCATCAAGCAAATCGGGGTTTGACGTTTCTACTTGGGTTCCGTTTTGTCGCATCGTAAGCGACGTCAGCTTCGATACGTCACCATTCCACGTGAATCGCACGCTCACCGCGTTTGGGTCGCTTGCGTCGATCTTTGAAATCTGAAGCTGTTTCGACCCAACATGCGGAGTCGCATCGACGACCGCTGGATCCGCGGCCCCTGCATTCACCGCAAGGGTTGCACCGAGAATGCTGAAAATGATGGCAAGAACGCCAAGTCGACGACGTGTTTTCACCGTGCACCTACCGCCCGTCGTTGGAAGGTTTCGGGCTGGAAGATTTCGGCACCGAGCCGGATGCCTAAGTCGGCGAGTTTCTCGGCGAACTTCGGGCGTACTCCGGTTGCTTTCAGATGCCCGAGGAAGCGGCCCTTGTCGTCAACTCCCATCCCGTAGTCGAACAGGAAAATATCTTGCAGGATGATGACGTCGCCTTCCATGCCTTGCACTTCAGTGATGTGGGTAATTCGGCGCGTCCCATCACGAAGTCGAGAGAGTTGCACAATGCAGTCAAGTGCGGAGGCCACTTGTTCACGGATAGCCCGAACAGGCAGGTCGTATCCCGCCATCAATACCAATGTCTCCAATCGGGACAGAGTGTCCCGGGGAGAGTTAGCGTGAATGGTGGTTAATGATCCGTCGTGACCTGTGTTCATTGCTTGCAACATGTCCAAGGCTTCTCCACCTCGACACTCCCCAATCACAATTCGGTCAGGTCTCATACGCAGCGCGTTGCGGACCAAGTCTCGAATCGTGATCTGACCTTTTCCTTCAATGTTTGGAGGGCGAGACTCCATTGCAAGCACGTGGTCTTGGTGGAGTTGGAGCTCTTTAGCGTCTTCAACTGTCACGATTCGTTCGTCATTGGGAATGAAGGATGAAAGGACGTTGAGCGTCGTGGTCTTACCTGTTCCCGTTCCCCCCGAGACAATGATGTTGAGCTGCCCAACAACCAAGGCCTGTAAGAATCGGGCTGATGCCGCATTCAAAGTTCCGAATTTGATGAGGTCATCAATCTTGAATGGATCGGTTGAAAATTTTCGGATGGTGAGAAATGGCCCACCAATTGCCAATGGGTGGATAACGGCATTCACTCGAGATCCATCAGGAAGGCGGGCATCGCAGAGTGGCGTTGATTCGTCAATACGACGGCCGACTTGACCGACGATCTTGTCAATGATCCGGCGAAGATGTTGTTCGTCAATAAAGTTGGCGTCGGTCTTCTCAAGCTTTCCTGAGCGCTCAATGTAGACCGAACTCGGACCGTTAACCATCACTTCCGTGATGTCCTCATCCTTGAGAAGGCGATCGATTGGCCCATAACCCAGGATGTCATCTGAAACATCTTGGATCAGTTGCGCTTTGTCCGCGGCCGACAGCGGCGTCCGTTCTTGCGCCAAAGCCTGATGGAGTTGCTCATGAACACGGCGGCGAAGGTCATCTTCTGACAGCCGTTTGTCGTAGAGGATTGGGCCCAACTCATCAATCAACTGATGATGGATCTTCTGACGAAGTTCGTCAACGACCGGATCACGACGGATCCCGCCGGTTCCACCAGGACCCTGCTGAGCTTCATGAAGGCGCTTGTAGAGAGACATCGTGGATCTATCGGCCTCGTTGCCTTGGCCTTGAGGCTCCCCTACTCACAATCAGCCGAACTTCGAGAATTTGCCAATAAAGATGCGACTGTCAACGACTACGCGACTTTGACGCATCGTCGCTCGCAGGCAAAAACATGTCGGCCAATGCTTCAAGTGAACGTGCCACGCCTGACTTATGCGCGTCAATGATCACCGGAATCCCCTTATTCACTGACTGAGGAACCGCCACGTCGCTGGGAATCTGTGAATCGGCCTTGATCTGCAAGGTTCGCTCAACTTCAGCAACATCAAGCTTCACTTTTGCGTTCGCACGATTCAACACAAGATGCAGTTTGGACATCGGCGTATTCAACATGCGCAGTGTCTGCAAACCAATCTTCACGTTCTTGATATTCGGGACATCCATCCCCGCGACGAGCAATACATCATCGCTCTGTTCAATCAGGCTCAACACAATCTCATTGAAGTAAGCCGGCGTATCGATGATGACGTACGCAGCCATCGTCCGAAGCAACTCAATAATCGTCGACATATAATCCGCGTTGATCTGATCAGCAAAAGCAGGCTCCAATGGAGCAGGAAGAACTTGGAGCCCGGACTGACTATGTTCAACCAGAAGCGACGACAGCATTGATGCGTCCAGCTGGTCAATCATACCAACAGCATCAACAATGGTCCGTTGCGGCGCAAGTTTCAACATTACGGCACAATCACCAAACTGGAGATCAGCATCAACGAGAACAACTGGGCGGTCTGACTTCCGGGCGAGGGCAACCGCCAAGTTACACGCCACGACAGATTTACCAGCGCCACCTTTCGTTGAAAAAACGGTAATGACCTGGCCAAGTTCGCCCGAAGCTTGCGATGCCATGGCCATCGCAGACTGATTTGCCGACGCGGTTTGCGAAATACCACTTGCGACTCGACGAATTGCATCAGCGAGCTGCGCGGGCTCGACCGGAGATGACAAAACATCACGAATGCCGATACGCATCGACCGCTGAAACAAATCTGTGGTTAATTCACCCGCGACGAGAATCGCTCCAATGTCTGGACGGGCTCGAAGGAGCCGCTCGAGAAGTCCAAGGTTCGTATTGTCGGCACACGACGGCCCAAAGACCACGATTGCCGCGGTCGGAGGCAGCCGTGCCTCAAGTTCCCCAATGCCTGGAAAGGTGACCGCGTGCTCTCCAAGCTGCGTTGCCAGCCGGTTCCGGATGGCCTCATCAGCATCAACGACCGCGACCGGTAAGGAAATTGTTGGCACATCTGACACAGTGAGTACGGTCTCCGAACCGAAAGAGTGGTGGATGGATCGTTGCGAGTGAGCGGCCTGAAGATCAGGTCGGACCTTCAGGACCATACGGGGTCAATTGAGCAGGATCCTCCGATGGGAGTTTCGCATTCGGCTTGATCCGGGTGCTGACCTTGGGGTGGAAGTCTTTTGCGGTGAGCGCAAGATAGAAGTGACCGGGAGTCACCGAAGCGATCATCTGGGCGTACTTCATCGGGACAATGAACGTAAGGAGTCCGGTGTTTGTGTTCTGCGTTGTCTGCGATGCATCAGCGCCGGATGCGTTCTCAGCGGGGGTGGGAATTGCATTCGTTCCCACTGCAAGAACCTGGACCTTCTGCATGAGCACAACTGCTTGTTCACAGAACAAGAAATCGGAGCGGCTAGCCGTGTTCGGGATTGGAGTGTCACCACACATTTGTTGAGGAGCTCCAGCGCCGGCGCCACCACCATCGCCACCCGCTTCATCAAGGGTTTGCGACGAGAGGTTCGTGACCATGATGTTGACAAAGTCGCCGGGCACGATCAATCCAGCGACGCCCTGCACATTGTTCACGTTGATTGTCACCGCGACTTGGTCGACCTTGTTGATCGGCTTGAGTTGGTTCGACAAGCTCACGGTTTGGGTAGCAGGATCCGCAAACATGCCCTCAACAACAACGGAGTTGACCGGGAGGTCACTAATGGCGACCTTATTGTTAATTTGTGTGAGATCCTTGATCGCCGTAGACGGCACGACCTTCTGGGGGATCTGGTCTTTGACGATCATGCCGCCAGTCTTTTGACCGTACGTGCCTTTTGCAACCGGCTGTCGAACAACCCAGACGTTGATCATTTTGGCATTGTTGTTTGCCCGGTCTTGAAGACCGTTTGACCACATAAACAAAATGACGACGGCGAGCGCAGCCAAAACAGCTGCTCCGATGAGGACAAGGGGCTTACGAGAGTTCAACGTTGCTCTCTCCTACTCGGCCAAGACCACTCGCGGGGAGATAGTCAGAGGCAGTGGACACGACGCATTACCTTTCGGCCGGAGTTGGCCGGCCTTGACGTTCTCGGCGAGAAATCTGAAATCTCAACCAAGAAACATTCTCGAAAGGTGCAATTTTCCTAACTATTCGCCTTCTGGTTCCGCTTCTCCAGAAGGAATTTCGGACGAACTGTCCGCGGCATTTGCGGCGGATGCCGCTGCGGCCTCGGCGTAGTAGTCGGCCCACGCTTCTTCGGTCTGCGCATCATCTGCGTTGCCAATGAAGTTTCCATCATCGTCATATGCGTGCTCACCAAAGTGCTCTTGGTATTCAGATGCGACAACTCCGCCCTCAGCTGCTTGCTTGATCGACAAACTGATCCGACGACGCTGCAAGTCGAGGTCGATAATCTTGACCCACAGTTCCTCACCCGGGGTGACGACCTGTTCAGGCAATTCAACGTGGTGTGCCGACATCTCAGAGATGTGCACGAGGCCTTCAATTCCATCGCCGACCTGGACAAATGCGCCAAACGGGACAAGTTTGGTGACCCGTCCATACACCAATTCACTCACGCGGTGACCCGATGCAAACTCTTGCCACGGGTCTTGTTGGGTTGCTTTGAGCGAAAGGCTGATGCGCTCACGCGAGTAGTCAACGTCCAAAACTTGCACATCAACTTCTTGTCCGACGGTGACAACGGAACCAGGATGTTCAACGTGTTTCCACGACAGTTCTGAAACGTGGATGAGCCCATCCATTCCACCAAGGTCTACAAACGCACCAAAGTTCACAACGGAAGACACCACGCCCCGTCGGTGCTCCCCTGGTTTCAGATTTTCAAGGAACTGTTCACGCTGCTCACGCTGCGTTTCTTCAAGCCAAGCCCGGCGCGAAAGCACGACGTTATTGCGATTCTTATCAAGTTCAATGATTTTTGCTTCTAATGTGCGCCCGACGTACGGGTCGAGATCACGGACACGACGCAGTTCAACGAGCGACGCGGGAAGAAAGCCGCGCAGACCAATGTCGACGATAAGTCCACCTTTGACGACCTCAATGACCGGGCCGGACACGACGCCGCCCTCGTCTTTCTTCTTTTCGATGTCGCCCCACGCACGCTCGTACTGTGCACGCTTCTTCGAGAGTATCAGGCGGCCTTCTTTGTCCTCCTTCTGGAGAACAAGTGCTTCAATAACTTCTCCAAGATGCACAATCTCGTTTGGATCAACGTCGTTGCGGATCGACAACTCGCGTGATGGGATCACGCCTTCTGACTTATAACCAATGTCAAGCATGATCTCGTCACGATCAATGCGAACGACTCGCCCCTCAACGACCTGGCCATCTTCAACGCCAACAAGTGTTGCTCCCACCGCCTCGTCAAACGAGACGTCAAGGTCATTTGCCACGATTTGTCGGGGAACGTACTCCCCAAGATCGGAATCGGCAGGAGAAATAGCGGTGTCGGACAAGGGAGTACTCTTCAATTAGCTTCAAGGACGGGACGGAATCTGGCCCATCAGGTGGTTAGGAACTTGGCAAAACTAGCAGATCAGGTGCGCAACTTCCCCTTTGAGGCAATCACCAGAAACTCCGGCGAATCCAAATCCGGTTCGTTTGCGCCGTAGCGCCCCGGGGCAACCGAATAAATTGCGGCGACGTCCAACCCGGCGCGCTTGCTCATGAAACGCAATTCCCGCGGTGTGAGACATGTTGTCCATAAGTCGTGTTCGATTTCTTGGCCATCGCTTGAGCGAAGCGCAGTCCGTTCGTGGTTTACTCCGGTCGCGACATCAAATGTGTCCGCGTCTTCAAGATAACGGACCTGAAAATAGGCTGAAAAGGCGCTGATGGCGGCCACTCCCCCAGGCCGCATGCTCCGGGCGATCCCTTCAAGTACAAGCAGATCTTCATCAATCGCTGACCATCGTTGCTGATTGATCGCACCTTGGAGACCGAAAGCACCCTGACAGAGCGATATGACCGCATCAAATTCTTCGGAAAAGGAAAGTGTTCTGGCGTCGACCCGAACAAAAGTCGCGTCAATTCCATGTTGGGCGGCTTGTTCGTTCGCAAGATCAACGAATCGTGATGAAATATCAACTCCCGTTACCGAGAAGCCACGCTTTGCAAACTCAAGCGCGTGACGGCCGGGACCACAACCGACGTCAAGTATCCGATCGCCTGGCTTGAGCGCAAGCTCATCGATCAGAAAGTCGACCTCTTGCAACGTTCCTTTGGTGAATGAATAGCGCAAATAGGCTTTACCAAGATGGTCGGCGGCAGATTCAAACCAGTGGTTGCCCGGCTTGCCCGAAGTTTCATCCTTTTGCATCGGCCCAGTTCTTCCCAAACGCAAGATCGACTTCAAGCGGCACCGTGAGATCTGCCGCTCCGCTGAGAATGTCTCGAACGAGTTGAGCGACGGGCTCATGCTCCTCAGGGGGCACTTCAACGAGCACTTCATCGTGTACCTGCAAGATGAGCGACGACGTGTACTGGTTGTCAATGAGCGCCTGGTCGAGTCGAATCAATGCGATCTTGAATATGTCTGCCGCTAAGCCTTGAATGCCCGAATTCATTGCCTGCCGCTCGCCTACAGCACGAAGGCGGGCGTTGGGTGATGCCAACTCTGGGATCAAGCGGCGACGACCAAACAACGTTTCGGTATAGCCATGCGCTCGCGCTTGTTCAACGGTTAAATCCATATAGGAGCGAACCGTAGGAAAGGCCGCAAAGTACGAGTGCAAAATTGTTGATGCCTCGGAAACCTCAACTCCGAGACGTTGGGCAAGGCCGTAAGCCTCCATGCCGTAGGCAAGACCGTACGAAACCATTTTTGCCTTTGAACGTTGCGCTGAGGTGACGTGTTCGATGTCCACGCCAAATATGCCAGCCGCGACAGCCGCGTGGATGTCGTCGCCACGATGAAACGCCGCCACCAATTCGGGATCGCCACTAAGATGTGCAATACAGCGCAGCTCGATTTGGTTGTAGTCCGCGACCAAGAAATCGCTTCCCTGTCGGGGAATGAACGCTCGACGAAACGCCCGTCCTTGCTCAGAGCGAACCGGGATGTTATGCAAATTCGGACGATCTGAACTTAAGCGGCCGGTTCGAGCCACCGTCTGATTAAACGTTGCATGTATGCGTCCGTCTTCACGCACTTCATGGAGCAATCCTTCCGCATAAGTTGAGCGCAGTTTTTCAAGCTCCCGATACTCGAGGAGATGCGCAACAATGGGGTGTGCATCGCGCAATTTTTCCAAGCTTGCAGCGTCAGTCGAATAGCCCGTCTTCGTCTTTTTCTGCGGGGTGAGCCCGAGTTTGTCAAACAGGATCGTACGCAATTGTTTCGTTGAGTTCACATTGAACGGTTCACCCGCGTCCGACTGCACGAGTTCCGCAAGTTCGTTGGCGCGTCGTGTGAGGCTTTTGCCGAGCCGAGTCAGTTCGGGCACGTCAACGCCCACGCCGAGGTATTCCATCCGTGCCAAGACCGTAACGAGTGGGACTTCTATGGTGACGAGCAGATCAAGCATGCCCTGACTTGCGAGCTTTGACTGCAAACTTTCGAGATTTCGACCAATCGTCGAAATTCGTGTTGCGAGTTCGTGTGACCCGTTTTCCGACTCACTCTCTTGCGTGAAATCAAACGAATGTTGGATATGTTCGTTGACGTGGCTTTCAGCACCGGTGTCGAAGGCACTGAAACTGTCTGATGGGTTCAAGAGATAGGCGGCAAGCTTTGTGTCAAAGCGCAATGTCGTTACTGAGATCGACTTGCCCATGAGCCAGCGAAACAATCGTTTGCAGTCGTGGCCCACTACGGGACCCGCACTCAAGAACTCGCCGAACGCCTGAGCGACTCCTTGGTCCGCAAGCCAATTCGGATCCACAATGACGACTTCATCGTTAATCCCATAGGCAAGCGCTGTCGGTTGATTGGTCGTCTCATTCCAGTTTGCATCAAGAATGAGATCAACATTTGCTCTTTCTGGTTGGGCAAAGTTCGCGACAAACGCTTCTGGTGAAGCTGGAACAACGATCTCACGGTCAGGCTCAACGTTGCCACTTGATCCACCTTGTTCATGCGCCTCAGACTCGAATTCGACAACGTCACGCAGCCGTTCGAAGAGGCCTCGAAACTCAAGGAGATCAAAGATCGCCTTGACCGCTGCGCCATCAATACGTGTCGGTCTCTCGAGTTCGCCTAATTCGACTGCAACCGGGGCATCTCGTACAAGACGCATGAGCTCCGTGTTTGTGCGTGCTTGTTGCGCATAACCAACAAGATTCTGGCGAAGCTTTGGCGTTTGTTCGTTCGCGTGAGCGATCACGCCTTCGACATCGCCATACGCATTGATCAGCTTCGCTGCGGTTTTCTCTCCGACACCAGGTACGCCGGGCAGGTTGTCGGATGGATCGCCGCGTAATGCCGCATAGTCCACATACTGCTTTGGATGAACACCGGTTCGATCAACGATGCCGCTTTCGTCATAGAGCACGTAGTCCGAGACACCGCGCTTGTTATAGAGCACTTTGATCGATGGGTCTTCCACCAACTGATACGAGTCACGATCCCCGGTCACCACCACGACCGAATCGCCAGCTTGTTGTGACCTGGTAGCGAGCGTGGCAATGACATCGTCTGCTTCAAAACCAACCAGCGAGATTCGACGAATGCCGAGTGAGTCAAGTACTTCCTCCACCAGGTCGAATTGGCCGACAAGTAATTCTGGTGTCTCATCACGTTGTGCTTTGTAACTTGCTAGTGCACGGTGTCGAAAGGTCGGTTCAGGTCGGTCAAAAGCCACAGCGACTCGATCCGGTTCCAGGTCACGCAACAAATTGATCAACATCGAGGTGAAGCCATACACAGCATTGGTCACTTGTCCCGAGCCGGTTGTCATGTCGGTCGGCAGCGCGAAAAAGGCCCGATAGAGAAGTGAGTTCCCGTCGATCAAAACCGTTTTCACGACACGCACTCCTCGCCTGGCCCCGCTGGCACATCCAACCACAACGAGATCAGACGCTTCCGCCGCTCGGGGTCGTACCCAATCCATTTCCTTTCCGGTAACCGATCCTGTTGAACCTCGCGAAAGCCACAGCGAACAAACATGCTGGCCGCACGTTCATTGACTGTGCATGCAAAAACTGCTGCTACACCTTGCCTGCGGGCACGTTCGACGAGTCCTGCCACGAGTTCACTGGCAATGCCTTCTCCCGCAAAGCGGTTCACGGTGTACAGGCACGTCACCTCGCCAAGGTGTTCGGTCGCGTAAGCCTCGACCTCAAGAGCACCAATGCCCGCGAGGTGTCCACTTGGGGCAACTCGTGCACCGAAACCGTTGAGTGCGAGGCGAATGATTTCTGTGCGCGACCGGTCTCGCAAGAAGCCTTCTTCTATGCCGCGCAGAACCAAATTTTCAACCATTGGGAAATCATCTGCACAGAGTCGTGATACCGACACGTACGCGTCCCGAGTGAACAGCGTGCCGGCACCGTCAAAAGTAAACAGCTCTGCATCTAATTCTTCCGGTCGACACAGATTGACTCCACTCACACCACCATCCAAAGCTTTGACGACCGCACTTGCGACCTCGCTTCTCACCGTTGCGTTTCTCGCAGTCTGATCTGAAGCAAAACTCGAGCCCCAACCTCCCTCAGGATCCGCCAGAACAAGCTTCGAAACCCCAAAGCAACGAGCAAGCGTTGCCCCCACCTCCGACGCCCCAGTTGCCGTTCCAATGACTCCGACGCCATGCTCTTTGGTGGCAGCCCACACATCGGCGAGCGCAGATGTCGAATCAGGCATCGCACTGACGTTGACTTGGAGTGCATCAGCGATCACTTGTGCATTTTCCAAGGATGCAACCACAAGCACCTGTGCGTGACTTGTCCTCAATTCATTCACCGACGCGACGAGCGCACCAATGGCGATTCGTTGACTCCGAGATGAATCAGTCAGCGCGAAGATGAGAAAACGATTCGCAAATTCAGAGCGGAAGAACTCCCGCTCGGCATCTTCTGCGCGTTGGCTCACGGAGTCAACTCGTCAGACAAAATCCGTTCGGAGACGGCCCGCATTGTCTGTCGATCTTCCATGGCCCTTCGCTGAATGAATTGGAATGCGTCGTGTTCGGCCAACTGATGCTGGTCCATCAGGTGGCCTTTGGCCCGATCAACGAGTTTGCGTGTCTCGAGCTGATCTTCGAGTGCGCTCGCTCGATCGTGCAAAGCGGCCATTTCATCGAATCGTGCTCGTGCCACTTCAATAGCTGGCGCCAGATCGGTGCGCTGGTAGGGCTTGACGAGATACGCCATTGCCCCCGCGTCACGAGCGCGTTCGATGAGGTCGCGTTGGCTGAATGCGGTGAGAATAACCACCGCGCAGCGTCGCTCACCCGTAATTTCTCTCGCTGCAGACAAACCATCAAGTCCAGGCATTTTGATGTCAAGGATGACAACATCTGGCGCGAGGTCACGAACAAGCGCGACCGCTTCGTCACCTCGGCCTGTCTCCCCTACGACTTCGTAGCCTTCTTCTTCCAACGTCTCACGCAAATCCAAACGAATAATCGCTTCGTCTTCGGCAATTACCACACGGGTCGACAATGCTTTCCCTTTCCTTACGCTCGGCCGACATTGGCGGCCAGTTCGTCGAGTAACTCGTCCTGCCGACGTTCTAAACGTTCAATCTCTTGCGTCATTTCAGCTTGCCGACGCACATACACGTCAGCATGACGTTGCGCTTCACGATGTTCATGGACCGCAACTGGAGTTTCCGAGACAAGTGCGCGCAACCGCGCATCATCAGCCTCGCTCACAAATTGTTCGAGTTGTTGCGCGTTGATACTCACGTCGATGCGCAATTGCCGCAAACAATCAGATAGGTCCGCGAGCTTTCGTTCAATTCGATTCGGGGACACATCGCCATTGTATTGAATCCCGCGTCCATCGCCGACTGATCGAACGCTGCAATGCGAACTTGTGTTAGCTCAGCCAATCCGCGACGCTTCGAACATGCGAATTGTCTCACTCGTTCTCGTTTCTGTTCTCACTATTGCTGCTACGTCGTGTGGCTCAACGCAAAAGGCTGCGTGTGGGCCAGTCGTCCACGACCAACTTGATCCAGCGACAGGAACGCATGTCCTCCCCGGTGCGCCGACCCCATCGTTCATCGTTGACCCACCGACCTCTGGCGCTCACCAACCTGCACCGCCGGTAACCGGCGTGCAGCACAAGCCAATTGCACCGACCATCCAAGTTGGCATTCTTGAAGAAGGGCGTGTGCTGTTGCAGTACAAAGGTCTTGACGCCTCAGAGACAAAGCAACTTGAAGGCCTGGTCTCTCACCATGTGGTGGTAGCGCCAGCCGCTTCGCTCCCAAACAACGCGAAAGTGGTTGCCACCGCATGGGTAACACATCAAAGTTGTCAAGCATTTGATGTCAGCACTCTTAAGAGTTTCATTTCTGAACGCACCGGGAAAGGTCCTTCTCATTCGTAATGCCCGACTCCATCTCAGATTGAGAGCTGCTCAATGAGCGTTGGGACCTCATGTGCTGGCACCGCTGGCGAATAGAGAAATCCCTGGGCCCGAGCGCAGCCTAAATCCCGAAGAAGTTGTTCTTGCACGTGAGTTTCCACACCTTCGGCGACCACCTCAAGTCGAAGGGAGGCAGCCATTCCGAGAACCATCGCCACAATCGTCGCATCTTCTGCACTTGCGTCAAGACCGGCAACAAATGATTTGTCAATTTTGATGCCACGAAATGGAAAGCGCCGCAAATACGTCAGCGATGCATAGCCCGTGCCAAAGTCATCCAAGACGAGTGAGATTCCTCCATCGAGAAGCTGGCCAAGGCTTGTGGAAGTCGTCACCGAATCAGACAACAACACGGTTTCGGTTATTTCCATGACAAGACGTTCGACCGCAATCGGAGAATCGTGTACTTGGGCCAAGAGACGTTCGACCCCACCCCGAGTGTCAAGTTGCTGCGCGGAAAGATTGACGTGGAGATCCAAGCCCGGCCAGGCTGCTGCAGCCTCAAGTGACTCTTGCAACACAAGATCGCCCAAAGCATCAATAAGACCGTTCGTCTCAGCCACAGGCACAAATACATCGGGTGGCACCGGTCCTTGCTCTGGATGATTCCAGCGGGCCAGCGCCTCAAATCCGGTGACACGGCCTGACGCAAGATCAACGATTGGTTGAAAATAGACACTCAGTTGATGTGTCTCAATTGCATTCGCCAAGTCTTGACCAAGCTGATCGCGGTCTCGAGCAAGGCGTCGAATCTGTTCCCGAAATACCTCAACTCGATCACGGCCACTTGACTTTGCTTGATACATCGCCATGTCTGCGTCCCGAAGCAGGCCGTCAGCATGATCAGTACGCGACGCCGAAACGGCAACCCCAATACTGAGATTGACAACCTGACCACCTTGCACCGTGATGTCACGGACATTCATACGAATCTCTTCAGCACGACGCAGCGCATCGTCTTCGTCGTCGAGATCCTCGAGCAAGATCGCAAACTCATCCCCTCCAAGGCGTGCGACGGTCCCACTTGTAGGTAGGACACTCTGGATTCGCTCACCTACTCGACGAAGGAGAAAGTCTCCGGTTGCGTGACCGAGACGATCATTGATCACTTTGAAACGATCAACATCGCAATAGAGAACTGCCGTCAACGAGGTCGAACGTTCAAGAGATCGTTCGAGGCGATCAAGAAACGTCGAACGATTTACAAGTCCAGTAAGCGCATCATGCGTCGCTTGATGCGCAAGTTCTGCCAAGTCGGTGTCGCGTTCAACCGCAATGGTCGCAAGCGATGCAGCCAGCGCTGGAAAGCCAGGCTCAACTTTTTCTGGGTCAACGGGGTCTGCGCTGGTGTCGTAAACCGCGAGGACACCAAACATCCCATCGTGTTCACGTGTGGTCAGCGGCGTCGCTTCCACCGCGTTTGCACCGAATCGTCGGGCGGTCTCACCGAGAGCGTCTTCGCTGCTTTCTGTGTCGGTAACCCAAATGCGCCGGCGTGACTGCGCCGCGTTGACCTCAGGAGAGTTCGGGGCAGCTTGGTCGGCGAACTTTCCAAGAATGTTCGCTCCTTTTGCTCCGACGGGGCGCAGCGTCCCATCAGTGCTCGTCAACCATGCAACACAATGTTGACCGGGCCACCCGCTTTCCCTGAGACGACAGACATGACTCAAGACTTCCGGCAGTGGTGCCCCCCGGGCAATCAGTTCGAAAACTCGATGTTGAATACCTCGGCGAACCTCATCGAGTTGACGGTTCGCAACCGCAAGCATCGTATGGGCTAACCCAATGAGCGGCTCAAATAACTCCGAGTCTTCATCGTTGAGTGGATCGGCAAAGACCAAGCCCATGATGCCGGTCGGGCGACGCGGTGGGCCTGTGCGAATCCAAACCAAGGCCCGGCCACCTGAGTTTGTCATGCGATGACCGACATCGGTACTCGCGTCAACGCCAAGAGCCTGCACATCTCGCACAACAAGAATCGGGTGCTTTGCAAGTTCTCGTGCTGCCCAAGGGAAAACTCCTGCGCCTGCCCGAGAACGGCCCTCTGCCGGTATGCCGAGATGTCTCGCTCGCCACTGGCACACAATCTCGACGTGTCCAGTTCCCCGAAAACGACGTAAGTACGCAGAATGAGCCCCAAAATGTGCGGCAACTTTTCCGACGACGTCATCCAAGACCTGATGGAGCTCGATGCCGCCCACATCGATGAGTGATTGCAAACAATCGCTCACGGTTGCTTCCAACTTGGCTCTTGCCTGTGCCGCGCGATGCGCGACATGTTCCGGGGTGAGATCTCTTGAGACCCAAATCACTTCGTTGTCGCCGCAGGGAAAGCATGAACCCATGAGATGCAACGTCCGCCCCGTCGCAAGCGTCGTGTACTCCACGTCAACACGGCCCCCACTTTCTAGCGCTTCTGAAATTGTTTCCAAAAGCAAACGAGAAGTCTCCGCGTCAACGAACTCGGTGATGCTTCGATTCTGTGACATCTCGAATGCGTCGAGACGTGCCGCATCAAGATTTGACACATAGTCACGCCGTCCGATTCGCACACCAAGAATTCGACCGGTTTGATCAAGACGCGAGACCGTGTCGTCTTGGAGGACCAAAAACGCTCGCGTGACCGGAGTGTCTGGCAACCCAAAACGCTTGAGAGTTCCAACGATCGGCTCGCCTTGCATACCAGTCACCGCATTGACCCCCCGGCCAGGTTGTTCGGTGGTGCCCGGAGCGGGACTTGAACCCGCAAGCCCTTTCGGGCAATGGTGTTTGAGACCATCGCGTTTGCCAATTTCGCCATCCGGGCGGGATCGCTACGAGTTAAGGAGCTTACTCAAAGATGAAGCGGCGGACCGTACGCATCGGAACAACCTTGGTAGTGACCGCCACGTCGTGCAAAGTGATGCGAGAAATTCTCGTTGGGAGAAACCGGAAGAAGGACCCTGAAATCTTCGCAGACGCCGACGTCACGCCTCGCGCAACGCCGCCAAAAGCTTGAGCGGTGTGTCCTTGGGGCTGATCTTTGGCCAGACGTGAGATACGACTCCACGATGGTCGATGAGCACAGCGGAACGAATCACGCCCATAAACTTGCGTCCGTACATTGATCGCTCGCCCCAACCTCCATAGGCATCAATAACGTCGTGATCGGGGTCGGACAACAGCGTGAAACCAAGTGAATACTTGTCATCAAACTTTGCAAGTTTGTCAACGGGGTCGGGGCTGATCCCCACAATGACCGTGTCGCCAACGTCCGATGCAATGTCGCGCAGCCCACAGGCTTGGGTCGTGCACCCGGGTGTGTCTGCTTTGGGATAGAAGTACACCAATACCGGTTTACCCTTCAATGACGACAGACGGATCTTGTCGCCGTGTTGGTTCATCAAATGAAATGCTGGGGCGCGGTCACCCACGGCGAGGACGTGACGTTCATTACTCATGGGCCAAGACGGTAGCGTGCCCAACGTGACAAGCCGTGCGTCTTCATCTGGTTCGGGCTACCTCGTAGCGCCCGATTCGCACTCGGGACCCGGCGTGCTCGTCCTCGGCTCGTGGTGGGGTCTCAATGATGCACTCCGCGAAATCTGTGACACGCTCGCCGACCATGGGTATGTCGCCCTTGCTCCAGATTTAATCGGTGCCGGTGAACTCCCACGCGACCAAATCGAGGCCGAATCGCTGCTTGCCGACCGGGACATGAACGTTGTCGCCGACCTCGTGCTCTCATCGGCGTCGCTGCTACGAAACTCATCGTCCACGCCCGATGCACCCATCGGCGTTCTCGGGTTGCAAATGGGGGCGTCGTGGGGGCTGTGGCTTGCATCTCGGTCGCCAGAGTTGGTGGGGGCCCTTTGTTTCTTTTATGGCTCACAGGATGTTGACCGCCTAACTGTTCATTGTCCCGTTCAAGGTCACTTCGCCGAAGTTGACGCCCTCGTGAGTGAAGACGAGAAAATGCTGCTGAGCGCGGCCCTTCATTTGGAATGCGAACATGTGGAATGTTTTGACTACGACGGCACACACTCGGGATTTTTCGAGCCTGGTCCAACCTTTCATGAAAGTGCGACTGAAATTGCTCGTGAACGTGTGCTCGCGTGGTTGAACACGTACCTAGACCGGTAGTCTGCGTCACTATGCGACGCCCGTTCTTGGCCCCTATTGCCGTGTCAATGATCCTGTTGGGGGCATGCTCTCAGTCAGCCTCCACAACCGCGCCGACTTCGAGCACGGCTCCGAGCACGACAACGACCCCTTCAACGCAAGCGCCCACAACAACGACGCCACCAAAGGCAACAAGGGGGGCAACCTCAAGTGCGCAAGCCGCAGCGGATCTCGTGTCAGCCTGGAAGAATCACGACCGAAATGCTGCCGCACAGATTGCCGACGCGCAGGGCGTGGAGGGGATTTTCGCAACACCAGATCCGTCCATGTGGATACGTGGCTGCACCACCGATGACGCAATTGACCAAGGCGGTTGCGTTTATCGCACCGAAGCTGGACTCGTGCAAATTAACACCGAACATCGTTCCATCGGTTGGGTGGTGACCAGCGCGGTCTACGACCGCATCGATGATGGTGGTCTGCCATCGAATTCGGGGAACGCACCAGATTCGCCGCCACCAACGACCGTTCCGCCACCAACAACAGTTCCAGGGTCAGCTACCTCGCGCTGATCGCATCCAACGCTGCCCGGAATTCACCGACGAATTTTCTGACATCATTCGCCGACGCGCCATCAAGCAGACGACGCATAATGGCCGATGCCACAATGACACCATCTGCCTTTTCGGCCACTGCGGAGGCTTGCTCAGGGGTCGAAATGCCAAAGCCCATCACAGCCGGGAGATCGGTTGTCTGTTTGATGCGATCTGCGAGAACCCCAGAATCGGATGACACATCACTTCGCTCGCCCGTCACACCCATGAGATTCACACCGTAAATAAACCCGCTCGCTTTGGCGCACACTCGCGCAAGCCGATCGTCGGGCGTGACCGGGCCGACAAGTCCCACCGTTTCGATGTCTACGGCCGACGCTGCGTCCCACCATGGCTCAAGCTCCTCAATGGGCACATCGGGCAAAATGATGCCGCGTACCCCTGCATTGGCCATTTCGTCGGCAAAACGCGCCAACCCAAGGTGATGCACCAGGTTGTAGTAGGTCATGACGACGAGCGGAACGGGCCATTCACGTTGCGCGAGATCGCCCAAAATCCCAACCGGAGTAGCCCCAAACGCAAGGGCACGAGCCGACGCTGCTTGTATGGTCTGGCCATCCATCACCGGATCCGAAAATGGGATGCCAATTTCGATCGCATCGGCTCCCGCATCAACGAAAGCGTCAATCACGTCAAGCCAATGCGCGCCAAAGCGGCCGGTCATGTAGGGGACAAAAAGCTTTCGACCTGTGTCGCGAGCCGCTCGCAACGACGCTTCCAAGCCAGTTCCTTTCCGTTCAGTCATTGCGTCGCCCAAGAATCTCGGCGACCTGCGCGACGTCCTTGTCTCCCCGACCAGAAAGGTTGATCAGCACGGTCTTCCCGGCCAACTCGTTGCGCTCTCGCACAACCCAGGCCAATGCGTGCGCAGATTCGAGAGCTGGAATGATGCCTTCGGTTCGAGCCAACAACCCAAACGCGTCCAGAACTTCCTCATCGCTTACCGGCTCGTAACGGGCACGACCGGTCGCTGCCAAGTGCGCGTGCTCTGGTCCAATTCCAGGATAATCAAGGCCGGCAGAAACGGATTCAGCCTCAAGCACCTGGCCATATTCGTCTTGCATCAAATAGGAATACATGCCATGAACCACGCCCGGGACCCCTCGACCAACCGCGGCGCCACCGGCTGGTTCAACGCCGACAAGTTGCGCATCGGTGTCAACGAAACCGGCGAAAATACCGGCCGCGTTTGAGCCACCGCCCACACAAGCAACCACAAAATCAGGATTCGAAGCAGTGAACGCGGCACATTGTGCGCGGGCCTCTTCCCCGATGACCCGATGCAGTTCTCGCACAATCCACGGGTACGGATGCGGCCCCATCACCGAACCGATCAAGTAGTGCGTTGTCGAAACCGTCGCCACCCAATCACGCATTGCCTCATTCACCGCGTCTTTGAGCGTGCGACTTCCCGTCATTGCAGGACGAACCTGAGCACCAAGGAGTTCCATACGAAAAACGTTGAGCGCTTGACGGGCCATATCTACTTCGCCCATGTAAATCACGCAGTCCAGACCAAATAGTGCCGCCACCGTTGCGGTTGCAACCCCGTGTTGGCCCGCTCCTGTTTCGGCCACAAGACGCTTCTTTCCCATGCGTCTTGCGAGTAAGGCTTGCCCGAGAACGTTATTGATTTTGTGGCTTCCCGTGTGGTTGAGGTCCTCACGTTTCAACAAGACCCGACAACCAAGTTCCGCCGATAGACGTTCACATTCACTTAAGAGCGACGGGCGACCGGCATAGTCACGCAGGTACGTGTCGAACTCGTCTCGAAACGCATCGTCGTTCCAGGCTTCAACAAACGCGGCTTCAAGTTCAAGACATGCGGGCATCAAAATTTCAGGCACAAAGCGCCCGCCGAACTCGCCGAAACGTCCATTCTCGCTTGGCTCACCCATCATCCAAGGCTTAACGGTCATTCGCTCGTCCAGTCATAGGGCAAGTCATCGTTTCCGGCGTAACCTTCAGGTTCGGCAGCGCGGGCGTTTGCGACAAAAGCCCGAATTTTGCGCGGGTCTTTACGTCCTTGGCGATCACCGTCAACTTCAAGGCCCGACGCCGCATCAACGCCCCACGGCTGAACCTGTTCGACTGCTTGGGCCACATTTGCTGGAGTAAGACCACCAGCAAGGATGACACGTTGTCCTTTGGGCGCTCCTTCGGCCAGTGACCAATCGAACACTTCGCCACTACCCGGTCGTGGAGAGTCGATGAGAATGGCATCGGCACCAAACGACTCCCAGTTCGCAATATCTGGCGAACCCGCTGGAAATGCTTTGATCAGCACCGGAACCCGTTCCGAAACCCACAACGAATGCTCCGCGCTTTCATGCCCGTGCAGTTGCGCTGCCCGCAAAGACGCCTCATTGACTTTGGCCACCACTCGATCAGGACTTTCGTCGCGGAAAATTCCAACAGTGAGTATCTCTGCCGGGAGGCGGCCCGCAATGTCTCTCGCCCGTGGCACCGTGATCTGACGGGGCGACGACGGACAGAAATTGAAACCCACAGCATCCGCACCCATCGCGACAGCTAAGAGTGCATCTTCTTCGCTCGTTATCCCACAAACCTTGACGAACACGGCAAGCATGCTACGACCTAGGGGCGCTCGATCACGTCACCCATTTCGCAGTGCGGCGACCATGGCTCCAGGATCCGTTGACGTAACCAAGGTTTCTCCAACAAGTACAGCATCAAAACCGGCATCTGCAAGTACCCGAGCGGACGCTGGACCATTGATTCCAGACTCGGCCACACGAACAACCGACTCTGGGATCGCTCCAACAACGCGTACCGCCCGATCGGTGTCAACACGGAAGGTCACAAGGTCGCGTTGGTTCACCCCAATGACGCGTGCACCGACGTTCAACGCACGGTCCACCTCGTGCTCGTCGTGCGTTTCAACCAGGACGTCCATGCCAAGTTCTCGAGACAAGGCATAAAAGTCTTCAAGTTCAACATCGTCGAGCGCGGCAACGATTAAGAGGACCGCGTCGGCTCCCATGATGCGAGCATCACAGACGTCATGTGCGCTCACCGTGAAGTCTTTCCGAAGTACCGGCAAACCCGATGCGGCATGAGCTGCGCGCAAATCTGCTTGCGAGCCACCGAAGAACACCTCATCGGTTAGCACAGAAAGACATGCGGCACCCCCTTTCGCGTAACCGGCGGCAAGGACCGTTGGGTCCAAGTTTGCAAACAGATCACCTTTTGATGGGGAACGCCGTTTGATCTCTGCAATGACCGCAAGGCCAGGCTGCGACGTGATTGCATGAGCGAAACCACGCGGTACGTCTGTTAAGCGGGCCTCGTCAAGAAGACTTTCGAATGATCGATCATCGGCGGCCGCACGTTCACGATGGGCCGCCAAAATGTGATCGAGATAGGTCACACGGATAGGCCTTTTGCTGCGATAGGTGCAACCACCGTCAGCATGGGCGCCTCGGCAAGTTTGCCATCGAGAGCCACCATGGCGTTTGCCATTGCCGTGCTCGCACCGTGGACACCAAGCGCAGCATCATCGGTGTACAACTCGAAGAACCAAAACGAATTCTCTTGGTGTGCGTCCCGACTGAGCACGTAGACCTCGGTTCCAGCTTCATCACGGGTGCTTTCGACAAGGCCTTCGAGAATCTGCGCGACATCGTCGGCCAGATCAGGGATCGCAACAAGATGGGCGACCATTGCAGTTTTCGTCATGAATGATGATCGTAACCCGTTTGGGGAAGTTCGCGTACTTGCGCGGACACACTCGTCGCAATGAGTACCTCCGAGCCGACGCCGACTCGACGGCTCAGGCGGGCAAACGCAAGCGTCCCGTCGTCGGGGCCTTTCGCAACGGTGGACACACAACCAGCCTCGATGCCATCCCAAAATACTGACGCGCCTGGCTCGGCGCTTGCATTGCCATCCAAGACCAGCACCCGCAAAGGTCGAGGCGCATTGTTCCCTCGAGCGTGCATGCGGTGCACAAGTTCTTGACCGGTGTAGCAACCTTTGTCGAAATCGACCGAAGCGCTCAGGATCCCAGGCCCGAATTCTGCTGGAATCATCGAATCATCGAGTGGGAAGTCACTACCTGCCTGTGGAATCCCCGCAGCAATGCGCTGCCAATCGCTCGCGTGGGCCATCATCGATTCGGATCGTTCGCTGAGACAGAGCAAATCAAGCCCGCCATGTGCCGGCCAGGATCGTGGGGTCACAATCACACCGTCACCAACATCACCTTGGGGCTTGTCGCACGGGGCACACTGTCCCATGCTGAGGGTCAACTCCAAGTTCATCCGCAGCCGAAAGCGAGCCAGCCGGTCAAGGATCGGAGCCCCTGCGCCTGGCTCAGTGTCAATCACAAAATCGCTGTCTCCCATTCGGGTAATACGAAACCAGCCCACAACCTTGCCTGTCGGCTGCAAGAGGAAACTCCACGCGGCATCCCCATTGGCCAACGCTTGGACGTTCTGGGTCAGCTGGCCTTGCAGGTAGCTCGTCGCGTCAACTCCGTGAACCCGCACGACATCACGCGCCTGCCATGCCCATTTGTGTGACGTCATTCCAACAGTGTGCGCGGTGGGGCCTTGTGCAATCCAGTCGAGACGCACACGAGTAGATTGACAAAGCATGGAAATCAACGGTTTTTGTGACGACGCTTTCACGTCGGTTCGCGATGCATTTGTGGGGAACTTCGATCGTGGCGATGAACTTGGCGCAGCGGTTGCCGTCACCCATCAGGGTCGACCTGTGGTTGACCTTTGGGCCGGAGCCGCCGCACCCGATGGACGCCCATGGGAGCACGACACGCTCGTGAACGTGTACTCGATCACAAAGACGATGACCTTTATTTGCGTACTGATGCTGATCGATCAAGGGCGCGTTGACCCGGATGCGCCGGTCGCAAATTATTGGCCTGAATTCGCAACCAATGGCAAAGCCGACATCACCGTGCGCCAAGTGATGAGCCACACCGCTGGGCTCAGTGGGTTTGACCCGGCAATTGGGGCCAGCGACTTATACAACTGGGACAACGTGTGTTCCGGGCTTGCAGCGCAAGCACCATGGTGGACCCCGGGCGAAGGATCCGGGTATCACCTCATCACGCAAGGTTTCTTGCTCGGGGAGATCGTGCGCCGAGTAACGGGTCAATCCCTTGGCACCTATTTTGCGAAAGAAGTTGCGGGCCCACTCGAGGCAGATTTTTTCATTGGACTTCCCGCAACCGAAGACGGCCGCGTAGCAGAACTTGTTCCCCCTGACTTTGCGGCGATCATCGCGGGCGCTTCAGGTGGCCGTGATTCCATTGCGGCACGCAGTGTGCTGAGTTGCGTCCTCGATGCATCCGAACCACGCACCCGCGAGTGGCGGGCCGCGGAGATCCCTGCGGCAGGCGGCATTGGGAACGCACGCTCAATCGCGCGTGTCCATGGGGCGTTAGCGTGCGGAGGCGTGCTCGATGGAGTTACGCTCATGCGTCCCGAAACGGTCGAATTGGTCCTCGAGGAACAGTCCAACACCAAAGACAAAGTGCTTGGTGTACCGATGCGATTCGGCCTCGGCTTTGGTCTCATGAGTGACGACATTCCGCTCAGCCCAAATGAGCGAGCATTTTTTTGGGGAGGTTGGGGAGGATCAATCGCACTCGTTGACCTTGATACGCAAACGTCAGTGGCGTACGTCATGAACAAAATGGGCACCGGTATGGCGGGCGACATGCGCGGCGGCCTTGTCGTCTTTGCGGCGACCGCCGCAGCCAACGCGCTGCGTTAACGACTTAGCGTCGTCGAGCAGTCATGCGCCGTGCCGCGGGCACCGCAGCAAGCAACGCTTTTGCTTTGTTGTGACATTCAAGGTCTTCATCTGCGGCAACACTGTCGGCGACGATCCCGGCTCCAGCTTGCACCCATGCTCGACCATCAGGTGCCACAATCATCGTGCGAATCGCAATGGCCACATCGGTCGTACCCGCAAAGTCGATGTATCCCACGACGCCTGCGTACGGACCACGCTTGGTAGGTTCCAACTCGTCAATAATTTCCATTGCACGCACTTTTGGAGCGCCAGACACCGTTCCTGCTGGCATTGTCGCTCGTAACACGTCAATCGCGCCCGCACTGTCACGCAATTTTCCCGTCACTTGTGACGTCATGTGCATGACATGGCTGTAGCGCTCAAGAGTCATCAACTCTTCCACGTTGCATGTTCCATACTGAACGACTCGTCCGACGTCATTGCGGGCAAGGTCAACGAGCATGACGTGCTCTGCGATCTCTTTTGGATGCTCACGTAGCTCAGCCGCAAGGCGCCGATCGTCGGCATCGGTTGCGCCACGAAAACGAGTACCAGCAATGGGTCGTGATGTGACGAGTCCTTCTCGAACCGTCACCAACGGCTCAGGTGATGATCCGACGAGCGTGAGTTCTTCGTCACGGACGAAGTACATGTAGGGCGACGGGTTTATTTGACGCAATACTCGGTATACGTCAAAAGGGTCAGCGTTGAGGTCGAGAGCGAAGCGCTGTGCGAGAACGACCTGGAAAATGTCGCCGGCAACGATGTGTTCTTTGGCCGCCTCAACAGACGCCCGATAGGACGTTGATCCCGTTTCAGAAATGGCCTCCGCTGGTGGCTCCCCCGGTACTGGCGGGTCCATGAGCGGCTCGTCAATTGGGCGAGCGCCGTCGTTCGTCAATTTTTCCAAGCGTTGACAGGCATCGTCGTAGGCCGCATCAATAGCCGCGTCATCCGCATTCTCCGGCAACAGCGTGTTGACGATCAGTACAACACGCTGACGGAAGTGATCGAACGCCGCGATCTCGCCAATCACGTTCATGACCGCGTCGCAGAAGTCTCGATCATCGTCGGGTGGGTTTGGGAGTACTTCGACTTCACGCACGACGTCGTAACCGAGATAACCCACCAAACCACCATGGAATGGGGGTAGCCCTTCGATCGTCGGCGGTGAAACGTTTGCAAGGACGGCCTCTAAAGCAACCAACATGCCTTGATCGACTGGAACCGTGAATCCGAACTCGCCGGTGATGGTCACCTCGTTGCCTCGGGCACGAAGCTGCACCAATGGATTGCGTCCAATGAACGACCAGCGTCCCCAACGTTCACCGTGTTCAACCGACTCAAACAAGAACCCCGGACCATCGTCACACAGGCGAGAAAAAGCTGCAACCGGGGTGATCAGATCAGCCAACAACTCGCGCCAGATCGGCACGATGCGATTCTCTCGTGCAAGATCCCGGAACTCGTCGCGGCTTGGTTGCATGACCGACTAGTTGGCGCTTCCAAAGTCACGAAAGAAACACGAGTGGTTTCCTGTGTGACACGCACCTTGCCCTTCTTGTTCCACAACAAACAGCAGTGTGTCACCGTCACAGTCATAGGAGGCTCGTTTGATCCACTGACGTTCGCCCGACGTATCACCTTTGCGCCACTCTTCTTGACGTGACCGACTCCAAAACACGGTGCGACCCTCGGCAAATGATCGCTTGAGCGTTGTTTCGTTCATCCAGGCCATCATCAGTACTTCACCCGATCCCTCTTCTTGCACAATGGCGGGCACGAGACCGTCAGCGTTGTAGGCAATGCGGGCAAGTTCGTCGTTGGTGACGTCAAAGGTAAATGGAATGCGGTCGGACACGGTCGCAAAGGCTACGGGGTCAGGAGGCTACGGGGCGAACGAATATCCCACGCTGTTCCATGAGTGCTTTGGCCTCAGCAATTGTGTGGTCGCCAAAATGAAAGATCGATGCGGCAAGCACAGCATCAGCATGACCTTGCTGGACACCGTCGGCGAGATCGTCAAGCGTGCCCACTCCTCCCGACGCAATCACAGGGACCGGCACATTGTCAGCGACGGTGCGAGTGAGCGCAAGATCAAATCCGTCTCGGGTTCCATCACGATCCATTGACGTCAACAAAATTTCACCGGCACCAAGTTCAACGGCCCGCAGTGCCCATTCTCGCACGTCGATTCCCGTCGGGGTCCGCCCCCCGTGCAAATACACCTCCCAACCGTTTGCATCACGATTTGCTTTGGCATCGATCGCAACAACCACACACTGGCGGCCAAAAACGTCAGCGATCTCACGGATGACGTCGGGCCGTTGCACGGCGGCAGTGTTGACACTCACTTTGTCTGCGCCCGCACGCAACATGCGGGTCGCGTCATCAACGGTACGGATCCCGCCACCAACGGTGAACGGAATAAACACTTCTTCCGCGGTTCGTCGCACGACATCGACCATGGTGTCACGATCATCTGATGATGCGGTGATATCAAGAAACACAAGTTCATCGGCGCCTTGTGCGTCATAGCGTGCGGCAAGCTCAACCGGATCGCCAGCATCCCGGAGATCAACAAAGTTCACGCCCTTGACCACCCGGCCCGCGTCAACGTCTAAACAAGGAATGATTCGGGCTACCTGCACGGGCTTTGACGCTACTCTGCCCTCGTCGTTCGCCTCGGTTCACAAATGCTGCGAAAGAATTGATACATGACTCATCCACAGTTGCAAGGTCACGTCGTGCTGGTTCGCCACGGTGAAACAGCGTGGAGTCGAACTGGGCGTCACACCTCAATCACCGACTTAGCGCTCACTGAGCACGGCGTCAGCCAAGCTCGCTCGTTACGTGCAGTCATGCGCACCTGGACATTCGGTGAAATTCGCACTTCTCCCCTCCTGCGAGCGCGACAAACCGCCGAACTTGCCGGTCTCGTCAAACCAGCACCGATCATTGACGACGACCTGCTCGAGTGGCGCTACGGCGACTACGAAGGCGTCACATCAGCCGAGATTCATGAGCATGATCCAAATTGGACGATCTTTTCAGCCCCAACCCCGGGTGGAGAGTCAATCAGCACCGTCGAAACACGCGTTGACCGCGTCCTCCAACGCTGTCGCGAGATCGTCAACGATGGATGCAATATCGCGCTGGTGGCACACGGCCACGTTCTCCGTGTCGCCGGTGCTCGTTGGTTGGCGAGCGCGGGATCGTTCGGGGCTCACCTGGGACTTGATGCTGCATCGTTCTGCGTATTGGGTTACGAACACGACGTGCCGGTCCTCCGCACGTGGAATCAAACCGTGGCTACGCCAACACAGCAATCGCCTCAGACAACGTGAATGCACCCTCATAGAGGGCCCGGCCAATAATCACCCCGTGCAACTTGCGCCATTGCGATTCCAAGTCGGAAAGTGCACGAAGGTCAGCGAGTGAACCAACCCCACCAGAGGCAATGACATCCATTGAGGTCGAAGCCAGCACCCGAGCGAGGCCTTGAGTATCTGGACCTTCCATCGTGCCATCGCGCCCGATTTCGGTGACGATCAACGCGGCAACACCACGGTCTTCAAACTCTTGGGCAACATCGACCATGTCTCGACCAGAATCTTGCTCCCAGCCCCTTGTGGCAACATCCCACATCACCGCTCCTGCATCATCGACTCGCCGTCGAGCGTCAAGCCCAACCGCCACCTGACCGGGATACGCGGCGGTGAGTTCACTCACCAAGCCGGGGTCTTCGATCGCGGCGGTTCCAACAACCACCCTGGACACTCCAGTTGACAACAGCGCATCAGCCTTGGCCCGGTCACGTACTCCCCCACCACATTGCACTTGCGCATCGACGCCGGCCACGATCGACGCAATCGTTGTCAAATCATGGGCAACACCGGTGCGGGCCGCGTCCAGGTCAACAACATGGATCCAGGTGGCACCGTCGTGGGCAAACGAACGTGCCTGTGCCACCGGATCGTCACCGTAGGTGGTCTGTTGGTCATAGTCCCCTTGATAGAGGCGAACACACTTTCCACCTCGAAGGTCAATGGCTGGAAAAACTTCCACGGTCAATTCGCTTTCTCACAAAGTCGGGCAAAGTTCGCCAGAATCGCCAAACCATTGGCGCCTGATTTTTCGGGGTGAAACTGTGTGGCAAACAAACGCTCCTGGCTTACCGCCGCGCAAAGTTCGGTGCCGTACTCGCAGGTCGCAACTGTTTCCGCCCCAATTGGCGCTGAAAAACCATGGACGAAATAGCACCAGGGTTCACGTTGCAACCCAAGGAAAAGTGGGTGTGCACGATCACGGATCTGGAGACGATTCCACTGCATTTGCGGCGACTTCACATGAGAAGGAATGGCCGCAACGTTGCCCGGAAGGACCCCAAGACCTGCTACACCGGGGTTTTCTTCAGAACCTTCAAAAAGCAGTTGCAAGCCGACACAGATGCCAAGGAACGGCACCCCTTGACCGGACGCTGCTCGGCTTGAAGCTTCACGAACCACGTCAAAAAGCTCGGTCGCATGCAATGCATTGACGCATCCGGCAAAGGCGCCAACACCTGGCACGACAACGCCATCCGCTGCGGCAATGTCGTTCAGGGATGCGGTAAGGCGCGTCTCAACGTCAACGTGTTCAAACGCTTTGTGCGCACTTCGCAGATTCCCCACGCCATAATCAACGACAGCAATACGAGGTGAACGGCTCAAAGGACACCCTTCGTGGATGGGACTGTCGACCCCTCCACCCGCACCGCGTCACGCAACGATCGTGCCACACCTTTAAACGTGGCCTCCACAATGTGATGCGTGTTCGTCCCGGCCAACTTGCGAACGTGCAGAGTGATGCCCGCAGACGTGGCAAAGGAGGTCCAGAAGTGTTCGGCCATTTCCGGATTAAACGGCGGATCACCCAAGGGCAAGACCTCACCAAAAGGCACGTCGTAGGCGACAAAAGGGCGCCCCGATAAGTCCAATGCCACCGAGATGAGCGCTTCATCGAGCGGAAAGGATCCACTCGCAAAGCGTCGCACACCAGCTTTATTGCCGAGGGCTTCGGCAAAGATCTCGCCGAGCAAGATGCCCGTGTCTTCAATTGTGTGGTGACCGTCAACTTCAAGGTCACCGATTGCCCGCACGGTGAGATCGAAACCACCGTGTCGACCAAGTTGGTCAAGCATGTGGTCAAAAAACGGGAGTCCTGTCGACACCTCAATGACACCGGCGGTTCCATCGAGATTGATCGACGCGGCGATATCAGTCTCGGCGGTCTTGCGTGTTCGCTCAGCCTGTCTGGTCATTCGTCCAACGCCTCCTTTAAGGCATCCAAGAATCTCGTGTCTTCTTCTTCAGTGCCAACCGTGACCCGCAGGCAACCTTGCAGTCCCGGCCACGAGGCACAGTTACGAACCAAGACGGAAGCATCCACAAGACGCTGCCACACCACGTCAGCGTCAACGCCGCGAGGTCGGAACAACACAAAGTTGGCGTCACTTGGCACCACATCGACGTCTAATGCTTGCAATCCGGTGACGAGGCGGCCTCGCTCTTCACGCAACGTGGCAACCCGCTGTTCCATTTCGTGGTCGAATTGCAATGCAATTTGGCCCGCAAGTTGTTTGGCGGCGTCGAGGTGATAGGGCAGTACGACCTTGTTCAATTCATTGACCAACCAGGTTGGTCCGATGAGATAACCCAAACGTGCACCGGCCATGGCCCACGTTTTTGAAAACGTTCTCGTCACAACAAGCGCGCGGTCTTCCGCCAGCAAGTCCATCGCGCTGCGATCAGCAAACTGACCGTACGCCTCGTCAACCACACTAAGATGATCATCGTTCAGGGCACTTTGTTCGATAACGTCTCGCCGTTCAACTCGGCCCGTCGGGTTGTTTGGCGAACACCAAAACACAATGTCCGGCCCATGTTGAGCAATGAGCGCTTCATATTCCGCAGGTACAACGAAGAAGTCGTCGTCACGTGAACCGGCAATGACGTCAGTTCCGGTAATGCGGGCCAGGTGTGTGTGCAGTGCGTACGTCGGTTCAAACACGGCCGCTTTGCGACCGGGTCCCCCATAGGTCAACAAGAGCGTTTGCAAAACCTCATTTGAACCATTGGCGACGAAAACCTGTTCTGGATTCACATCGTGGTGAGCTGCAATGGCTTCTCGGAGTTGTTTCGCCTGGCGATCCGGATAGCGATTCCATTTAAGAGAACCAAGTGCCTTCTCATACGCAGCCATGAACGCATCCGGGGGCGCATACGGGGACTCATTGGTATTAAGGCGTACCGCAACGTCGACCTGGGGCGAGTGATAGCCGGTCATCAGCGCGACCGATGAGCGCGGTTCGATCAAAGCCATATCACCATTGTCCGTCACGAATGGCCGCGACGCGAAGCGGATTGTGCGTGACAGATAAGACCTTCAGCGGTTGCAAGGGTTGCAAGCGGTGCTGCGAGTTGGTCCATTGCATCTTCCGTAGCATCTACCACGTGAATTTCTTTAAGAAAATCACGCACCCCAAGTGCTTGTCCGAAACGGGCACTTCGATGCGTCGGCAAAACATGACTCGGACCCGCCAGATAATCACCAAGCGAGGCCGGCGTTGTTGATCCGACAAAAATCGCACCGGCGTTCGTGACGTCTTTGACGAAGCTCTCTGGCTGATCAACCATTACTTGCAGGTGCTCGGGCGCGACGATATTGACCACTTCCGCTGCTTGTTCGGCCGAACGACACACGACGATGAAGCCGTTTTCGCGCAACGTTGCCTCAATGTCATTTCGCCGTTGTGCTGTTTCTAACAGCCGGTCCACCTGGGTATCCACCGCATCTGCCACCGCATCATCCCAGGTGACACACCAGGCCAAGCCGAGTGGTCCATGCTCCGCCTGAACAAGTAGGTCCATCGCCACCAAGTTGGGCGGTGCGGTTTTGTCAGCAACCACAACGACCTCCGATGGTCCCGCAAATGCGCTCGGCACACCAACGCGCCCATCAACCATTCGTTTGGCCAATGCAACGTAAATATTTCCCGGTCCCACGATAACGTCAACGGGGTCAATGCGATCGGTGCCAAAGGCGACCGCCGCGATCGCTTGAGCGCCGCCCACTTGGATCACCTCATCAACCCCGACGAGGGCGCACGCCGCCAACGTTGCCGCCGGTACGTGACCATCTGGTCCGGGCGGCACACAAACGACGACACGTTTGACCCCGGCAACTTTCGCAATGAGTGCGGTGTGGAGAACTGTGGATGGATACACCGCTCGACCACCGGGCACGTAACAGGCAGCGGCCGATACTGGTCGGTACTCCGTGCGGATGGTCACACCACCTTTATCAACAAAGGTTGAAGGTGAAGCGGTTGTGGCGAGTTGATGTTCATGAAAAGCTCGAATGCGCTCGGCCGCAACTTCCAATGCCTCAACGAGTTCGCCCGGAACCTTGTCACGAGCGGCAGCAATCTCTTGATCGCTCACGTACGGATCAGCAATCTCAACGCCATCGAAGCGTGCCGTGAGCTTCACGAGTGCCGCATCGCCACCAACACGCACCTCGTCAAGAATGCTCTTGACGGTCTCAATTGGTTCTTGACCACCGGTTGACGGGGCCGGCAAGGCATCGCTCAGCCCACCAGCGTTGAGACGTACATCAATTCGTTGCAGCACGTCACGAACGCTAGTGGCAGGGCGTTCACAATGTCGGATCTGCCAGACTGCACGACTGTGACCCAACACGAACCGCAACTCTCGGCTCTTTCGACCGATCTTGACGATCTCATACGCCGAGTTTCAACCATTGCGTATGACCTCGACCACGAGTCCACACAACGGGCGAGCGCGATTCTCTTTGAAACCGAACGTTCGTTACGAGGTGCAGCCCGGCGCCTTGAAGCAGCCCGCAAAGACCTTGCGGAAGTCCATGATTATTGAAGTCGCCTGAAAACCAAGGACGGCGCCCCTTTGCAGGGGCGCCGTCGGGCGACACCAGGCGGCGGATCCTGTGTCGCCGGGAACCAGGTGGCGGGAACCTGGTTGCACACCATCATAGCGACGAGAAGTAAAATCCAGTCAAATTTGCGAGAAAAATTTCGCTAAACGATCGGATTACTTCGAAATCCCAGCTGACGGACAGAAATCAGCAAGAACACATTGGCCACAGCGCGGCTTTCGCGCGACACATGTTGCTCTCCCGTGCAAGATAAGTCGCATTGAAAAATCGCCACGCTCTGCGGCTGGAACCATCGGGTTCAACGCCATCTCAACTTTGACCGGATCGGTCTCGGTTGTGAAACCGAGACGTATGGCAAGTCGGCCAACATGCGTATCGACCGGCAAGCCGGGCAAACCCATTGCAACACTGCGCACAACATTTGCCGTCTTGCGTCCCACACCAGGAATGGTGACTAAGTCCGCCATTGCGCTCGGCACTTCGCCACCGTAGCGATCAACAAGCGCTGTGGCCATGCCAAGAAGGCTCTTGGTCTTGTTCTTGTAGAAGCCGGTTGATCGCACCAGTTCTTCAACCTCACCTGGATCGGCAGTCGCAAGATCCTCAGGCGTTGGAAATCGGGCAAACAGTGCAGGCGTCACCAAGTTGACACGCGCGTCGGTACATTGCGCCGACAGAATCGTCGCGGCCAAGAGTTCGTACGCGTTGGTGTGATCGAGCGCGCACCGGGCATCTGGGAACTCTATTTTCAGTCGCTCGTTGGTTAAACGGGCACGACCTTTTGGAGTGCGCGGCTTTGCCATGAGACCGACGTTAGTAGCGCGCCAAGAAGTTCGTAAGGTTGCCACCATGACGCGACGTGTTGTCACCAACCCAACGGCACAAGATGATCAAGACGCGCAAGGTGCCGGGTTCACCGAACACCGTGACGTTCATCAACTCCGAGTCACGCTGCCGCTCACGCAGCACTCGACCATCGTGACGCGTGCGTTTCGGCCAAAGACGACTGACGCGGATGATTGGTTATATGTGAATAATCAGGCTTTTGTCGACCACCCCGACCAGTCCGCCATGACGCATGAACAACTACTGGCGCAAATGGCCGAACCATGGTTCGACGCGAGTGGGTTCTTGCTCCATTACCGGCATGACCGCCTCGCAGGTTTCTGTTGGACAAAACGCCATGAGGCTACCGCCGCAAACCCACCGATGGGTGAAATTTACGTCATTGGTGTGGACCCAGCTTTTCAAGGTCTTGGGCTTGGACGAGAGCTCGTTCTCAGCGGCCTTGAATCATTGTCAGAGCGCGGAGAAAACGTCGGCATGCTGTATGTCGACGACACCAACGTCGCGGCCTATTCGCTCTATACGTCGCTTGGTTTCACCTTGCATCACGTTGATCGGATCTATGACCAAGCGAATCAGCCCACAAAATGACCCACAAGTGTGGTGATTGACGCCGCAAATGCGGCAATGCCGAATTGTCGGAGAGCGGAAAACATTTTGGGACGGCCAGTAAACCGGGCAAGCATCCAGCCCACGCTCAATGCCCCAATTGAACCCAAGACCACGGATCCCCAAATGGCCGCGTCACCAGATGTCAGATACCACGGAAGCAGCGGGATCAACGCGCCAAGCGCAAACGCAAAAAACGACGCAAGGGCCGCGAGATGGGGAGAACCCAGTGAGCCTGGGTTGATCCCAAGCTCTTCTCGAGCGTGGGTTTCTAATGCCAATTCTGGCGTTGCCATTGCACCACGAGCCATGGCAGAAGCCACATCAGGGTCAATGCCTCGCGCGAGATAGATCGCGGTTAACTCCTCAATCTCGCGTTCGGGATTACGGCGCAGCTCACGACTTTCCATATCGAGTTCACGTTGCAGCAGCTCGGCTTGGGCACGTACCGACACATACTCCCCAGCCGCCATAGAAACCGCTCCGGCAACGAGCCCTGCGATGCCGGCCAAGCGCACGTTGTCCGGCGAGGCCTGTGCACCCGCAAAACCCAAAATGAGCGACACGTTTGAAACGAGACCGTCAGAGATCCCAAAGACCGCGGCGCGCATCCAGCCACCGGTCACGTCACGATGGTGATCTTCAGAGGATGGGAAATCCGCGACCATGAAAGGCAAACTATCCCCATGCCAACCGCGCGCTATGAACCAGATCAGGACGCATTGCGGGCATTCTTTTGCGACGAACCGGCCTATCGCGTCGAACAGGTGTGGCAAGGCATGTACGAACAACTACGCGCCCCAGACGAAATCACCAATCTTCCCGTGTCGTTGCGCACTCGACTCGAAGACGAATTGCCCTATGCATTGCACCCGATTGTTACTTCGACCTCCAACGACGGTGCCACCACCAAATGGCTGCACTCGTTACATGACGGGGCCACAATCGAATCCGTCCTCATGCACTACGACACCCGATCAACCGTGTGCGTGTCGTCCCAAGCCGGATGCGCGATGGGTTGCACATTTTGCGCTACAGGTCAGGCCGGTTTCACCCGTCACCTTTCAACCGGTGAGATCGTTGAACAGGTTGTACGTGCCGCGCGACAGGCACAAGACTCACAGCGACGCCTGTCAAACGTGGTGTTCATGGGCATGGGAGAACCACTCGCCAACTTTGATCGGGTTTGGCCTGCGGTGGAACGCATCCATGGATCTCTTGGGCTATCGGCTCGGCATCTCACGCTGTCGACGGTGGGTGTCGTGCCTGGAATCCGCCGCCTCGCCGAACAAGCATTACCCGTATCGCTTGCCGTTTCCTTACATGGCGCGAACGACGAACTCCGCTCAAGTCTTGTTCCGCTCAACAATCGCTATCCGCTTGCGGTACTTGCCCAGGCTTGCACGGATTATCTCGCGGTCAAACATCGTCGACTGTCGTTCGAATGGGCGCTCATCGACGGGGTGAACGACCGTGATCAAGACATCCACGAACTTGCAACCTACGCGCGGCCACTTCGGGCACACGTGAATCTCATTCCACTCAATCCGACCGGTGGTTATGCGACGAAAGGATCACCGCGCGACCGAGTCGATGCGTTCTGTCGCGCGCTCAACGGTCTCGGGGTGAATGCGACGGTGCGTACGAATCGTGGTACCGACATTGATGCCGCGTGTGGCCAACTTGCTGCGGTCAGCAGAAAACAGCCCCCGGAAAACGTTTCCTTGGCACTCAAGAATCGTCTTCACCATGGCGCGACGGGCACAATTTGAATCATGACGACGATCATCAACGGAATCGACGAACTCAAGTCCAAAGTTGGAGAACACTTGGGTTACAGCGAATGGCTCGACATCACACAAGAGCGAGTCAACCAATTCGCCGACGCAACCGGCGACCATCAGTGGATTCACGTTGACGTAGAACGAGCCAAAGCAGAGAGCCCCTTTGGCGGCCCGATTGCTCATGGGTACCTCACATTGTCCCTCGCCCCTTCACTTGTTCCCCAGGTCGTTCAGATCAAAGGGTTCTCCATGGCGGTGAACTACGGCGCTGGAAAGGTGCGATTTCCTTCACCGGTCCCGGTTGGGGCCAAGCTTCGTGTGGGCGCAGAACTTGCCGAGGTCACCGACGTCAACGGTGGCGTCCAGATCCAAATGGTTCTCACCTTTGAGGTAGAAGGCGCGACGAAGCCCTCTTGTGTCGCAGAGGTTATTTACCGTTACTTCATCTGACGACGCGGGAGACTCCCGTGACACGTGCACTCGCTGATCATTTCGAAGCCGCCGTCGATACCTACGGTGATCGCGTCGCGCTCGATACGCCGGATTGCACCATCACCTACCGAGAACTCGATGCCCGCGCAAATCAAATTGCGCATTGGCTCACCAGCTGTGGACTGCGCCATGGCGACACTATCGGTCTTGCCATTTGGAATAGGTCCGAACACGTTGAGGTTCTGCTCGGGTCTCTCAAGGCAGGGGTAATTCCGGTCAACATCAACTGTCACTACACACCAACCGAAGTTGGCGCGCTCGCCCGAGACGCAAAACTGCAGGCAATCATCCATGAGCCAAGCCTTGTCGATGCATTCTCCGCATGTGGCTCGACGCGCCTGGAGGCCCTTGACGAGACGTTCTCATCGACCATTGACGCATTTGCAATAGATCGCCCAAATGAACATCGTGACGGTTCAAGTCAGTACATCATTTTCACCGGAGGCACCACCGGTGGTCCGAAAGGTGTGGTGTGGCGACAGCAAGATCTGATTGAGGCGGTCACCCTGATTGTGGGCGATGACACCCCACATGGCCGAGTCCTTGCGGCCTGTCCTTTTACCCATGGCACTGCCCAGTGGAGCGTGCTCGCCACGCTGTTGACCGGATCGACCCTCGTGCTTGACCGACCATGCGGCCTTGATCCCGACGCACTCTGGGATCGAGTTGCACAAGCCCACGTCACGCGTCTCGTCATCGTCGGTGACGCTTTTGGTGTGCCACTTCTTGAATCGCTTCGCGCACATCCTGATCGATGGGAACTTTCCACACTCGTTGCGATTTCGTCGGGTGGCGCTCGGTGGTCCGAATCCAATCGACTGGGTCTCTTGGAACATCTACCCCACGTCATCATGGTCAATAGTTTCGGGGCATCAGAGACTGGCGGGCAAGGTACGCACGTCACTTTTGCAGGCCAACCACCAGAACCGATTACCGGCCTGATGCGTTTTACATCCGATGGCACAACCTTCGTACTCGACCAAGATTCTCGTCCAATTGCGGCCGGATCGCCAGAAATTGGGTCGCTCGCTCGCACGGGCCCTATTCCAATTGGTTATCTCGGCGAGCCGAAGCTCAGCGCCCGTGTGTTTCCCGAGATAGACGGAGTTCGTTATGCGATTCCGGGTGATCTTGCGATGGTAGACAGCGACGGATCGATCATCGTATTAGGACGTGACCGGAACGTGATCAATACCGGAGGAGAAAAAGTCTTCGCCGAAGAAGTTGAAGGCCGCCTTGTTCGCCACCCAGATGTCATCGACGCGGCAGTCGTCGGCCTTGCAGATGAGCGCTGGGGCGAGCGGATCGCAGCATTGGTCACGCTCCACCCACACGCAACGGTGACGGTTGAAGAACTCCAAGCGCACTGTGCCGCGACTCTCGCCCGTTTCAAGATTCCACGTCACATTGAAATCGTCGCCGACATCCGACATTTTCCGAACGGAAAACTCGACCGGGTCTGGGCGGCAGATACATTGTCTCAATCCGTTCACCAGTGAGAGGCCGGAAACGTACCAATGACCGAATTCAACCTTGCCCAAGTTTTTGCCACGGTGGCCAAGACCATTCCCGACACGGAATGCATCGTGTGGCGGGACAAACGGCTCAGTTACGCGACCGTTGCCGAACGGACTCGCAAGTTTGCCAACTTCTTGATCGATCAAGGGCTCGGCTGTACGACTGAGCGTGAACACCTCGCGGGCCACGAGTCGGGACAAGATCAACTCGGGCTCTATCTCACCAACGGGAACGAATACGTCGAGGCCATGATTGGGAGTTATGCCGCGCGTGTCGCACCGTTCAACGTGAACTACCGCTACGTTGCTGCCGAGTTGCGCTACCTGCTGGCAGATGCTGGCGCAACCGCGATTGTTTATGGTGCGACATTTGCGCCACTTCTTGACGAGATTCGTTCGGACCTTCCACAGTTGCGGCTCTTGATCCAAGTGAACGACGACGATGGAGCCACTCCGCTCCTTGACGGCGCGTTCGACTACGAAACCATCATCGGTTCGGCTTCAGGCGATGAACCGTCAGTACAACCAGACCCCGATGATCTCTATGTGTTGTATACAGGCGGAACGACGGGAATGCCCAAAGGGGTGCTTTGGCGGCAAGCCGATATCTACGTCGCCGCAATGGGAGGGCGTGCCATCGGCGGTTCAGCCGAACTCGAAGACTACGACGCACTGGCTCAGTCAGCGAGCAACGCTCCCGGGGCTGTCAAAATGATGTGCGTTCCGCCGTTCATGCATGGCGCATCACAATGGGGCATGTTTAACGCCTTCACCGGCGGGGGAACGCTCATCATCCAAGACAACGTCACCAAAATGGATCCCGCAGACGTGTTAGGCACCGCGGCACGAGAAGGCGTCGTTTCATTGCTGAGCGTCGGCGACGCAATCGGACGTCCCCTCATTGAAGAAATGGAACGTGGCGTCCACGATCTTTCTGGGTTGATGGTCATGGTGAATGGTGGGGCAATCCTCAACTCAAGCCTCAAAGATCGTGCGATCGCAGCATTGCCGTCGATGATGGTGTACGACGCGGTCGGAGCATCGGAAACCGGCGCGCAAATGACCCATTTCTCGACCGCGGGCCAAGCTGCGAGTTCCGGATCATTCATGCCTGGACCCGACACCGTTGTGGTCGACCCTGACTTCACCCGGGTTATTGAACCGGGTGAAGATGTAACCGGTTGGCTTGCACAACGCGGACGTGTGCCCCTTGGCTATCTTGGCGATGCTGAAAAGACCGCTCGCACTTTTCCGGTAATCAACGGCGTTCGGTTCGCAATTCCAGGCGACCGTGCCCGCATCGGTGCCGATGGCGTCATCGAACTGTTAGGGCGCGATTCGGTCACGATTAATTCAGGTGGTGAAAAGATCTTTGCCGAAGAAGTTGAACAGTCCATTGCAGGACACCCGGCGGTCTACGACGTGGTCGTCGTGGGACGTCCAAGCGAAAAGTGGGGTTCGGAAGTTGTCGCCCTCGTCCACGTGCACGAGGGAATGACCGTAACCAAAGATGAAATTCTTGCGGAATCCGGTAAACACATTGCCCGCTACAAGTTGCCCAAGGACATCATCTTTTTAGAAAAGCTTGTGCGCTCGCCTGTCGGGAAAGCCGACTACCGCTGGGCGCGTGAGGTGGCCGAAAACACCCCGCCTTCCTAACATGACTCCGATAGGGTCGGCGAACATGGACGAATCGTTCATTGAATCGAACGGCACTCGCCTCCATTTCGTGAGCAGCGGCGATGGTCCGCTCATCGTTTTCCTTCATGGTTGGCCCGAGTTTTGGTGGTCCTGGCGACACCAACTTGACGCTTTGGCAAATGCTGGTTTTCGGGCGGTTGCCTTTGACCTCCCAGGCTTTGGCGACTCCGACAAGCCAAAGCGCCGCTACGACGAACCGTGGGTGAACGCCACGATCGCGGCTGGCATCCAACAACTTCTTGGTGTCGATGAACGCTGCATCTTGGTCGGCCACGATTGGGGTGGCCTGCTGGTGTGGCCGTTCGCTCGCAGATACCCGAACCTGTTAGCTGGCGTGGTTGGGGTCAACACTCCGGATCTCCCTCGTGGCACGATGCCGCCACTCGCGGTGATGGCCAAAGTGTTTCCAAACAATCCGAACTACATCATGCAGTTCCAAGACTTCGGGCCAGCCGACTGGCTGCTGGGGCGCGACGTCCCGGCATGGATGGAATCGCTCTATCTCGGACCGGCGACACGACAAAAGCAGGTGTTCCCACCGGAAGTTCTCGCTCGGTACATAGAAGTATTTTCGCGCCCTGGGGCAGTCACGCCCAGCCTTGACTACTACCGCAACATGGACGCAAATTGGCGTACGGCCAAAGACTTGCCTGAAACGGTTGACGTACCCGCATTGATGATCTGTGCCGAGCACGATCCGGTCCTCTCCCCTGCGTTGAGCACCGGCATGGAAGAGCGAGTCCCCGACCTCGAGCGAGTCCTCATTGGTGACTGCGGTCATTGGACCCAACAAGAACAGCCTGATGCGACCAACGCCGCGTTGATCGCGTTTGCGCAACGAATTTTTTCATCGACCGTCTAAAGCTCAGTCCCTGCGCAGCGTGGCGCGTAATTCCTCAAACTCGCTCAACGCGCGCACGGTGGCAAGATCATCTTCGGTTTCAATGAGTTTCGGTGCCCGAAAGCCTAGATCGACAGCGCGGCGCAGCCAGGCGAGGCCTGCCTGCGGATCGCCTGCTTTTGCCCAGGAGCACGCAACTTCATAACTCGACTGTGCAGGATTTCGGCGCTGGTCGTTCGCAAGATGTTCCCCAACTTGCGCTGCGGATCGGTAGGCACCGGTGAAATGCAAGTGATTCTGGAGCTGCGCGACCGCGTCAACCTCAATTGTCGGATCGGCCAACATGGCCTGTGCAAG
>CAZJAZ010000003.1:88216-89668 GCA_964544305.1 uncultured Iamiaceae bacterium
CTCGATCAGGGACGGCTGGAACCACTCGCAAGTCTGGCTGGCCACGCTTCCGGCGCCTCTTCTTCGCCTTCTTTGCTTGTGGTTCTGGTTCGAAACGTCGCTCAGGCGCTTGGAACGCGAGCCCTCGACCCGCGCCGAGAAAGCCTTCTTGCATGGCCTCCGCCAAATTCATGAGCGCCAGCATTGCGATGAAGATCGCCGCAAACGAATTCCCAATGATGAACAGGTAAATGGTTGCAACCGTACCCACGACCAACGAGGTAAACCGGGCAACTCGAAGCCCCCAAAGAGTTTGTGCAACCTGGCCACCGTCAAGGGGCAGCAACGGCAACAGGTTCGCGACCGACCACCAGAGATTGATGTACCCGATCTGATAGACGACGAGATACCACTCAAGCGAGTTCGTTGCTTGCCACACGTGATCTCGCAACGCAAGCGCCGGAATGCCCAGCACCGCCATCGCGGCAATAACTCCGGAAAGACTCACGATGATCGAACGGACCTTTGGAAGCTCGCGCTGCCCATGCGTGAGTCCCCAAAACGCGGTGATCGTGATGCTGGGCTGCTGACCAAAGATGCGATACGCGACCGCGTGACCCAGTTCATGCACAAGTATCGACACGAAAACTATGCCGACCCAAACGCCCAAGAACACCAGTCGATTCCCCGGCCAAGCCATGATGAGATTTCCGCCGAGAAGTGCTGCGATCAGAAAAAACGGCCATTCCACGTGAATGGGTATCCTGCCAATTCGAAGGTGCGGTTGACCCGACATGTCTCAAGCATAGGGAGCTCGCGCAGACGGATTCCTAGCATGGACCTCATGACGCGTGAACTGCCCCAAGGTGCGGCAAAAGAACAGGCAGTCCGGAAAATGTTCGATGCGATCGCGCCTCGCTATGACCTGATGAACCGTCTCATGACTTTTCGCCTCGATGTGGGCTGGCGACGACGATGTGTTGATCAACTTGGCCTCGCTGCCGGTTCGGTCGTACTTGACGTGGCATGTGGCACCGGCGACCTCTGTCGAGACTTGACCAAGCATGGCCTCAAACCAATTGGTGTGGACTTTTCTTTCGGCATGCTCCATGCGGCTCGCACCGGTGCTGCACTCGTGAACGCCGATGCCCAGAATCTTCCCCTTCCCGATGCCAGCGTCGATGGTCTGACCTGCGGGTTCGCTCTGCGCAATTTTGTGAATCTGGATGCAATGTTGATTGAGACGGCGCGGATTGTGCGCCCAGGCGGCCGCATTGCACTCCTTGAGGTTGCAACGCCCCCAAACGCAATCATGCGTTTGGGGCATGGAATCTACTTTGGACACATCGTCCCTCGCATCGGGGCTTTGCTTTCCGATGCGGATGCCTATCAGTACCTCCCCGACTCGGTTGCCTATCTTCCACCCACGCATGAACTGTTAGCGACACTCGAAACTGTCGGTTTGGTGCACGT
>CAZJAZ010000003.1:89768-133779 GCA_964544305.1 uncultured Iamiaceae bacterium
GTCTTTGCGATTGGGGCACGCCCTTTTGATCACACCATGCCCTGGGAGTTGATTGTCCCGGCATACCAGGTTCGAGTCGATGAAGACGGCAACGCTTTTGAGACGGTGATTGGCAATGGTGCCCCACCAGTGCAAAGTGACCGGAACGATTCAGGGTCATTCGGCGAGGTGAGACTCTCCCCCCTGGACGATCCAATGTGGTGGAAGGACCAGGTCGCGCTCGCAACCAGACGAATTCAGTCGGGATGCGCTGAGAAGATCGTCCTTGCTCGAGCGGTCGAAGCCGCTGCGGAACACCCCATCACTCCAAATACGCTCCTTGGCCGTCTCGAACGCCGGTTCCCACAGTGCTTTCTCTATTCCGTCGACGGACTCGTCGGAGCGTCACCCGAGCTGCTCGTTGAACGAAAGGGCTTGACTGTTCGCTCGCAACCGATGGCTGGCACGATCCGCCACGTTGACGATGCGCACGAGAATCAAAAGCTCATTACCGCACTCAAAGCATCACCGACGTACCGGCATGAACATCAAGTGACGATCGACATGGTCCGTGACACATTGTTGAATTACGCAAGTTTCATTGACTTTGAGCCTGAGCCGTCGCTCATTGGTCTCGCGAACGTCACGCATCTTGCATCAAATGTTGAAGGCGAACTCTCGTCTCCGCCGGCGAGTGTCCTTGAACTCCAAGATGCGCTTCATCCAACTCCGGCCGTTTCTGGTCGCCCACGTCGAGCAGCGCTCGACGCAATCACTGAACTCGAAGCACACGATCGGGGACGATATGCGGGCACGGTTGGATGGGTCGATGCAACTGGCGACGGGTGTTTTGCGGTGAGCATTCGTTGTGCTCAGCTCGATTCGCATGACCCGCACCGAGCGGTCTTGCATGCGGGTTGCGGACTCGTTGCCGACTCCAATCCCGATGCTGAACTCGCGGAATCACAGGCAAAGCTCGATGCGATGATCCAGGCCCTGAAAGACTGAACGGGTATGTCATTTTGTCGCACATTGGTTGACGAATGGGTCCGTGCGGGTGTCACCGATGCGGTCGTGGCACCTGGGTCCCGTTCAACACCGCTTGCGCTCGCCGTTTTTGAACGTCTCCGTTGCACCGTCATGCTCGATGAACGGAGTGCCGCGTTCTGTGCACTCGGTATGGGTTTGGCAACTGGCCGACCTTCGGTGTTGGTTTGCACAAGTGGCACCGCCGCAACCCATTTCTATGGTGCCGTCGTTGAAGCTTCGCTGAGCTGTGTTCCGCTCATCGTGTGTACAGCAGATCGACCCCCCGAACTCCAAAGTGTCGGCGCACCACAAACGATTGATCAGACGCACCTCTATGGCGATGCAGTGCGCTGGTTCGCAGAACCAGGCCCATCCGACACGCTTGATCCGGCCATGTGGCGCTCCTTGGCAGCTAGAGCATTCCTCGAAACATCCGGCCGCCACCCTGGACCGGTCCATCTCAATTTGGCTTTCCGAGAGCCCTTAATTGAATCCGACCAGCCACTTCCGTCTGGTCGCTCCAATGATCTGCCGTGGCATGGTTGTGCACCGATCTCGCACCCAGTTGCCCCACCAAGCGAGATTGCGGCGATGTGCCACAACGCACAACGGCCCCTGATTGTTGCAGGACACGATGGAAGTAACGACCTTGACCTGGACGGGGTTCCGATTATTGGTGACCATCGTGGGACTCTTCCCCACAACGTTGCACACGCTGATCTGCTTATCCGTTCGGATCACTTTTGTAAAGGGCACAAGCCGGATCTCATCATTCGGTCGGGCATGCCACCCGCTTCGAAGGCACTTCACACATGGCTCGACTCACTGGCTGTGCCCCAACTGGTCATCCAGCCCAATGGCGCTTGGATTGACCCGTCTCGACAGGCAGTGTGGTACAGCTCCGGACGAACTGCGTTGACGCTTCGTGGCGAATCCGGCTGGCTGGATTCATGGACGAGCAAGGCGGCCGTGGCTTCCTCGACAATTGCAGCAGTGCTGGCTGCGAAACGAGCGCTAGTTGAGCCCGTGATCGCGCGCGCAGTTCTCGCAACCTGCTCTCCGAGGTCAAAGTTGGTGGTGTCGTCGTCAATGCCAATCCGTGACATAGAAGCCTTCGCCGAACCTCGAGTCGATGTGCAGGTGTACGCCAATCGCGGAGCGAACGGCATCGACGGCCTCATCTCAACCGCCCGCGGGATCGCGCAAAGTGGTGCTCCGACGACCCTGTTGCTCGGAGATCTTGCATTTCTTCATGACAGCAACGGGTTGCTTGGCCTCGCCGAATCTAATCTCGATCTCACCATTGTCATCGTTGACAACAACGGTGGAGGGATTTTTTCGTTGCTCCCTCAACGTGATGTCCTTGACACCGCAACCTTTGAAGCATTGTTTGGCACACCCCAGTCGGTCAGTCTCGAAACCTTGTTGCGTGCACACGAGATTCAAGCGGTACGGGTTGACACCCCTCCGGCGCTGGCCGAAGAATTGAAAGCCGCGTCTGACATCCACGGTCCGCGTGCCGTGATCGCGACCACTTGCCGCGACGACAACGTGGTAGTACACAACGAACTCATTGCCGCCGTCGCCGAAGCGCTTGATGCCAACTAGTCACCTGATCCTCCTCCATGGCTTCACGCAGACCCGCGCGAGTTTCAATCCCCTTGTAGAAGCGCTGGATGACACCTCGATCACGAGCCGGGCAATTGCACTTGCTGGCCATGAAATCGGACATGGACCCGAACGAGAGGTCGTTGGCGACCTATGGGCCGGTGCTGACAAGCTTGTTGCGACATCACTTTCGGATGGCCCGCACTGCGTCTTGGGCTATTCAATGGGGGCACGCCTTGCGCTCCATGTCGCCCTTGCCCATTCACAAGCACTGCACAGCCTGATCCTCATTAGTGGCACCGCGGGAATTGACGACGACAATGCCCGTTCCGAGCGACGCCGGCTCGACGACGAGCGCGCCACGCTCATTGAATCGATTGGCGTCAAAGCGTTTCTCAAGCAATGGCTCGCCAATGATTTATTCGCAAACCTGCCCGACGATCCCGAACGACTGACACGTCGCGCGACCAATACTGCCCCCGGACTCGCATCGTCTTTGCGTCTCTGGGGAACCGGGACGATGGATCCTCCGTTGTGGAATCGACTGTCTGGTATCACCATTCCCACCTTGATCCTCGCTGGCGAGTACGACGTGAAGTTCACCGACCTTGGCCGCCGCATGGCTGCATCAATAGGTGCAAACGCGAACTTCGAGACGATTCCCGGGGCTGGCCACGCGGCACATATCGAACGCCCCGACCTTGTCGCTGCCCGCATTGCTTCGTGGCGTCGACGAAATGACTGACGTTTGGCGTTAGTGCAGCGCCAGTCCCAGCGCGAAGAGGCATCCGGTCAGCAGCTGCGTCCGCCCGGTTGCGCCCAGGACCGCAATGAGATCTGGCCCTCGTGCGCCATTGTGCACGGCTCTGATCGCACCCAGGGCGCTCACTAGCCCGAGGCCCCCGAGTGCCCCCCACGGTCGACCAAAAGCCAACGAAACCGCAACGACCCCAGCAATTGCGGCGACCAACATGGCCATGAACAGCCATCGGGTCGCCGCGTCACCAATGCGCACCGCGAGGGTCAGCTTCCCACTCTGGGTATCACCCGGAATATCCCGCAAATTGTTGATCACCAAGAGTGCCGTTGCGAGCAAACCAACAGGAATCGACGCGGCCCAGGCAAGCAGTGTGAGTTCTCCCGTATTCACATATGCCGATCCAACAGTTGCGACAACGCCAAAGAAGATGAATACAAACAGTTCTCCAAAACCGGCATAACCATAGGGGCGTGGACCGCCGGTATAGAACCAGCCCGCGGCAATTGCCGCAAGGCCAACAAGGATCAATTCCCATCCCGCTGCAGCTGCTAAACCCAAGCCTGCAATTCCAGCGACGCCAAAGGACGCAAACGCAGCGAGCTTCACCGCTTTTGGTTCGACGAGGCCTTGACCAACAAGGCGTACCGGGCCAACACGACGGTCGTCTGCATCGGTTCCGCGCACCCCGTCGGAGTAGTCATTTGCGAAATTCGTTCCCACTTGAAGCGCCAGGGCCACAATAAGGGCACAACCGACCCGCCAGGCATGAACACCGTCGCCGACGGCCACCGCGGTGCCCACCGCGACCGGGACAACCGCAGCAGGAAGCGTGCGAGGGCGTGCGCCCGCAACCCAAGTTGTCAGTGCGGCCATGGCATCGAACGATAGGGCCGTACCGTTGACGCCACCCAAAGCCGGACTACCCACTTGTGTGGGCGAGCGCTCTACGATCAATGCACGATGCCCCGGCTCGTCGCACTTCACTCCCCTCCAGGGCCCAGCTTTGTTCAAGAACTGCAGGCCATCTGGGATGCCGGGGACGCCGCGTTTCCCGTTGACACCCGGCTACCCCTTGCACAGCAAACGGAGACATGCACGCAGTTGCGCGTTGGCGATGACGTTGAGCCTGGTGATGCACTCGTCATTGCGACAAGTGGTTCAACCGGCCAACCCAAAGGGGTCGTGCTCACCCACGAAGCACTCGCTGCCCACGCGCACGCAGTGCATGAACGCCTCGACCTTGACCGCAACACGGATGCCTGGACGGCGTGTCTCCCCCTCGCCCACATTGGTGGCCTCGGGGTCGTCGTTCGCTCACTCATTGACGAGGTGCCACTCAACGTGCTGGCGCGTTACGACGATGCGGCCGACCACGGTTCATTAATCTCACTGGTTCCCACTCAGCTTGACCGATTGAGCGAACCTGACATTCAACGCTTTCGATGGATCGTGCTGGGTGGCTCAGGTGATCCACAAATTCGACCGGCAAATGTGGTGCACACGTGGGGTATGACCGAATCCGGGGGCGGTGTGGTGTACGGCGACCGTGCGCTTTCTGGGATCGAAGTCGACGTGCGGGATGGAGAGCTGTTTCTTCGTGGTCCCACGCTTCTTCGAAGCTATCGAGACGGCACCGATCCAAAAGACGCGCACGGTTGGTATGCGACCGGTGACATGGGTTCGATTGATGATGACGGCCGAATTGCGGTGTCAGGTCGGCGCGATCATCTCATCATTAGTGGCGGCGAGAACATCTGGCCTGAGCCAGTCGAAGCCGCACTCCGATCGCTTCCCAGCATTCTTGACGCGGTCGTTGTTGGCCGAACCGATCCGGAGTGGGGTCAAATTGTGGTGGCACGAATCATTCCCACCGATCGCAATGAACCGCCCACCCTGGTTGAATTGCGGCACCAACTCGATGGGACGTTGGCCCGCTTTGCTTTGCCCCGCGCACTCGAACTTGTCGATTCCATTCCGCGCAGCGCGCTCGGCAAGATCCAAAGGAACATGGTATGACCCGACCGATCATCCTCGCCTCAAAGTCACCGGCGCGTCTTCGCCTTCTTCAAGACGCCGGAATTTTCCCCGAAGTGATTGTTTCTGGCGCCGACGAAACGATCGATCCGCTTATCGAACCTGATCTCGCAACCGTTGACCTTGCCCGCCGCAAAGCGTCTAGTGTCGCAGGCAATGTCAGTGGGCCTCTCGTCTTGGGCTGCGATTCGATGCTGTACTTCGAGGGCCGCACGCATGGGAAACCTGGCACGAAGAGCGCTGCCCGTGATGCGTGGATGTCACGCCGAGGCAAAAGCGGCGTTCTGTGGACCGGGCACGTGTTGATCGATTCCGCAACCGGACGTGAAGTTGTTGAGGCCGTGCCAACCACCGTTCACTTCGCCGACGTGTCGGATGATGAAATTGACGCATATGTGGCAAGCGGCGAACCGTTGTGGGTTGCGGGCGCGTTCACTTTGGATGGACGCGGCGCACCATTTGTTGAACGCATCGAAGGAGATCATGCCAACGTTGTTGGCCTGTCATTGCCGGCGCTCCGACGCATGCTCCACACGCTCGGCTTGTCAATTACGGAGTTCTGGCAGTGAGCGTTGCGATCGGCCCGCACGTCGTTGATCCACCCGTCGTTCTTGCGCCGATGGCGGCGGTCACCGACGTGCCTTTTCGCACGATGTGTCGTACACAGGCCGGTGGGTCGGGAATTTTCGTCAATGAGATGGTCATGGTCCGAGCACTCGTTGAGCATGATCACCGAACGTTGGCGATGGCACGATTTGGGCCAGACGAGCAACCTCGTTCGCTGCAGCTTTACGGCACGGCTCCGAATGTGACCGCCGCGGCAACTCGCGTTGCGATTGATGAACTTGGCGCCAATCACATTGATCTCAATTTTGGTTGCCCAGCGACAAAGGTGACTCGCAACGGTGGAGGTGCCGCGATCCCCGTTCGACGACGGTTACTCGCCCACATTATTGAGGCCACCGTACAAGCCGCAGGAAAGGTCCCCGTTACAGTCAAGTTCCGTAAGGGCATTGACGACGCACACTGCAACTTCCTCGAAACAGGACGGATTGCCGCCGAATCTGGTGCTGCCGCGATTGCGCTTCATGCACGCACCGCACACCAGCATTATGCCGGTCAAGCCGACTGGGCCGCCATCGGTGAACTGAAGGCAGCAGTATCGGATATTCCCGTGTTTGGCAACGGCGACGTTTTTGAGGCATCCGATGCTATTGCAATGATGCAAGCAACCGGCTGTGACGGGGTTGTCATTGGTCGGGGTTGTTTAGGTCGCCCCTGGCTTTTCCGAGATCTTCGCGCGGCGTTCGCAGGCGAACCAGTGCCCCCGCCACCTGACTTTGCGCAGCAGGTCACGTTGATTCGTCAACATGCGCAGCTCGTCGTGACCCATGTTGGGCGAGATGATCTGCGCCATTTTCGTCGTCACCTCGCGTGGTACGCCAAGGGTTATCCCTTAGGCGGCGCCGCGCGTGCGCAGCTTATGAGTGTTAGAACACTTGACGATCTGCGTACGACGTTGCAAACGCTCCTCGATGAACATGGTGCGGTGACAATGCCCGCGGAGGCGCTCAAGATTCCTCGTGGCCATACCTCGGGCCCGCACCCCGTCCATGTGCCAGAAGGCTGGTATGAGCAGGTGGACGATCCCACGCCTCCAACTGGCGCGGATATTGAAGTTTCTGGCGGTTAATTTTCCACCGTCGCCGAGCCTGTTTGCCCGCTACCCTTGGCGGCTGTGACGAATCGCCTCGCGCATGAATCTTCCCCGTATCTCCGTCAACATGCAGACAATCCGGTTGACTGGTGGCCCTGGTGTGATGGCGCATTCGCCGAAGCGAAAGCCCGGGACTGTCCGATCCTGCTCTCAATCGGCTACGCCGCATGTCATTGGTGCCATGTCATGGCGCATGAATCGTTCGAAAACCCTGACATTGCGCGGCTCATGAACGATTCTTTTGTGAACATCAAAGTTGACCGTGAAGAGCGCCCAGACATTGACGCGCTTTACATGGAAGCGACACAACTCATGACCGGATCTGGTGGTTGGCCATTGACGGTGATCGCTACGCCCGATGGTGAACCGTTCTTTTGCGGCACCTACTTTCCGCCTCGTGCTCGCGGGGGACGTGCGGGTTTCGGGGAAATCTGTGACGCGCTCAGTGTGGCGTGGGCCGACTCACGTGAGCAAGTCATTTCCCAAGCACAAAACATTGTGGAGCATCTCCGCACGTCAACATTTCAGTCCGCCGAATTGCCAACCCTTGACGATGTCGATAACGGGGTCGCCAACCTGATTGCCCTGTTTGATTCTCGCTGGGGCGGGTTTGGGAGCGCTCCAAAGTTTCCCCAACCCATGGCAATTGACGTACTCCTTGGCGCCTTTGCACGAACTGGCGATGACACCGCGTTGAAAGTCGCCATTTCCACATTGGATGCCATGGCCGCTGGCGGTATCTACGATCAACTCGGCGGAGGGTTTGCTCGCTATTCCACCGATACGAAATGGCTCGTGCCCCATTTTGAAAAAATGTTGACCGATCAGGCATTGCTCATCCGGGCGTATTCTCATGCCTATCAATTGGTTGGTCTCGACCGACACCGTCAGATCGTCGAGGAGACCGTTGACTATGTGCTGCGTGACCTTCGCCTGCCTGGTGGTGGCTTTGCGACGTCAGAAGATGCCGACGCCGATGGCATCGAAGGCAGCTTTGCCGTATGGACCCCAGACGAGATCCACCACGTACTCCAAGACGATCCACAAGCAGCACAAGCGGCCATTGCCTGGTGGTCGGTAACCGACGAAGGCAACTTTGAAGGAACCTCAATATTGCATCGCTTCGAGCACCGTGATGACCTCGTGCGCCCAGCCGCGGTTGAGCGCGCACGTGCCGCGTTGTTTGCTGCGAGAGAACAGCGAGTCCGCCCCGGTCTTGATGACAAGGTTTTGTGCGAATGGAACGCGCTCATGATTAGCGCGCTTGCTGAAGCGGGCATTGCGTGCAACGAACCAACCTGGGTTGATATGGCAATTGACGCCGCCGACTTCTTGCTTGCAGAGTTACGTTCCGGGTCAAGCAATTGGCATCGGTCGTGGCAGTCTGAATCGGGGGCACGTCATCGTGCGCTCGCTGCAGACTTGGCGGCACTCATTGACGCATTCACCCGCTTGTACGAGGCGACGGCAAGTTCTCGCTGGCTTACCGAAGCAACCATGGTTGCCGATCGGCTCATTGCGGATTATCTCGATGCGAGCGATGGTGGATTCTTTACCGTTGCCCACGACGGCGAGACCCTGATTGCTCGCCAAAAAGTTGTCCAGGACAATCCGATTCCTTCCGCAAATAGTACGGCGGCCGTGGCGCTTTTCCGACTCGGGGCAATTGTCGAACGTGCCGACTACGTTGAAGTGGCCCGGGGGGTTCTTGCGCTCACGGGCAGGTATGCAGGCCAACATCCCACCGCATTTGCCCATCTCCTCGCGGCCGTGCTCTTCGTCGACGAGGGTCCCGTTGAGGTGACAATTTCAGGCACCGGGCCTACATCTGCTGCCCTCGTCGCGGCCTACCGAGCATCATGGCGACCTGACGCGGTCGTCCGCTTCGATGCTGATGGTGACCAACAGGCGTTGGTGTGTCGAAATCAGGTATGCGCGCTGCCAATTAGCGAGGCGAAAGTGCTCACCAACGCGCTCGGTGGATGACGTCGCTTCGGCGTGGCCGATTCGCCGACCGGCCTGGGGGTTCAACGCCCGGGGCCCGATGTCCGATGGCAATCGTGCCCGCGGCCCGATGGTTGGTTGGCACGCCAAAGCATTCGAGCACGGCCTGCTCATGGTCAAACAACCCAAAGAGACATGCACTCATGTTCGCTTCTTCCACCGCTAACAGGAGCGTTTGAATTGCCATGCCGGCATCTACAAACCAGTACGGGATCGGCCACGCATCTTGGCGTTCACCAAGTCCTGATTTCGCCTTATCGCTCTCGCTGTAGCGAGCAACATAGGCACCTGGATCCACTATGGCAATGACCAGGACCGGAGCCTCAAGCAAGCCTGGATACGAAAAAGTAGCTCGGCGCTCTCCCAACGTTATTGACCAGTAGCGATCAACGTCGTCTGGATCAGTGAGCACCAACCAGTCAAGACCTTGCGCGTTACCGGCCGATGGCACATTTGCGGCCAAGTCAAGCGTGACATCAAGCCACGCGTTGTCGACCGGCACATTTGCATACACGCGACGCATCCGCCGCGAAGCGACGAGATCCGCCATCAAGCTGGGTTGAGGTGTTGGAATGTCAGTCGCCAAGTTTGACGAGGTCGTCGGCAAGTGCCCAGCCACAGGCAATGAGCATCGAACCATCCATTGGGTTGATGTCCGCAAACAGACCGTGGACCTTCTTGTCAATGGCTTGGGGTTTCATTGATTCGTGGGACAAAAGTACCGGTGGTGAGTCTTTGGTCGTTGCGATGAACGTGTGCTCGTCGTAGCCACTCGCGGGAAGCCCAAAACGCTTGACCAAGCGGCGCCCCCATGCACGCTCTTCTCCGTTCGCAACATAATCGGGCCGCGGAACAATGTCGACCAGCGACTTGTATGCTTCGAAAGCGTCAGCCGACCCCATGCGGGCTCCAACGAGCACATCTTCGTCGGGGAATGCCATAACGGCACGATGCATTTGTTCGGTCATGATCGCTCGAAGCACCGTCGATCGTTTGGCGTTGCGCGCCACTGACGCGAGCCCAAATATCACCGCCGGCGTGCCACCAATCCGTTCCAGAGTGGTGAACGCAAAACCACGCAGTTTGTTGTTCTCGCGAACCTGTGTGATGAGTACCCACTGCTCGGCTTGCTTTGAGATTTCACCGATCTCATAGCAGTGCGCGGTCCCCGCGCAAAGGTCGGCCATCTCGGCCAACTCCGAATCACTGAGTGCTGTGCAGTCTTTGCTTTCGGTTTCGGTCGCCATTGTGAGTAATTCGCTCCCCTACGTGCGCTCGGTCCGACCCCTCTAGTCCACTCGTTTTCACCATCTCATGCAAACTCAGCGCCCGTAGCTCAGCGTTTTTGTTTGCCTAGCACCGGTAATATGAGGTCTCACTAACGCACGCCACACGCTAGGACTTCCCGTTGTGACGCACTTCAATTTGGCTGATTTGTTCGAATCGGTGGCGCAAACAGTGCCTGATCGCACCGCGGTGATCGCAGGAAACAAGCGGGTGTCGTATGCCCAGCTCAACGACCGGTCAAATCGACTCGCAACACTGTTCCTTCAAAACGGGATTGGTGCCGGCGATTTCGTTGGAATCCAGTTGCCAAATGGCAACGAGTACCTTGAGGCAATGTTGGCGGCATTCAAGGTTCGCGCCGTTCCTGTCAACGTCAACTACCGCTATGTCGGATCCGAATTGCGTTATCTCTTTTCTGACGCCGGTCTCGTTGGACTCGTCGTCCATTCGAACTATGCGGATGCGGCGCTCGACGCGCTTGAGGTGCTCGATGATGTGCGTTTTATCTGCCAGGTTGGACCGAATTGCAATTACGAATCGCTGCTCTCATCGGTTGCGGTCAATTCGAGCGTGGAGACGATAGACCGCAGTGCCGACGATCTCTACTGCGTGTACACGGGTGGCACGACTGGGTTTCCCAAAGGTGTCTTGTGGCGTCATGAAGACATCTTTTTTGCGGCGCTTGGGGGTGGGGACCACTACCAAATCGGTGATCACATCACCGAACCAAAACAGCTCTGCCAACGCATTCCAGAGACCGGAATGGTCGCGTTGTCAACTCCCCCTTTCATGCACGCCTCTGGCCATTGGCTTGCGTTCATGATGCTCTTTGGTGGCGGAACAGTTGTCACGCTGGAGGGTGGAATCTTCGACGCGCTCGCCACATGGGAACTTGTCGACCGAGAACGAGTGAATGTACTTGTCGTTGTCGGCGATGCAATGGCCCGCCCACTTGTTGAAATCCTTGAATCAAATTCTGGTCGGTTTGATCTTTCATCGCTCATGGCGTTGGGATCAGGAGGTGCACTCTTTTCACCCGCGACAAAAGCCCGCTTTCGATCGCTGCTCCCGAACCTGATTATTCGAGACGCTTTTGGTTCGTCAGAGACCGGGCAGGTCGGTGGCTCAGCCGCCATGGATAACCCCAATGGCCCCCCGCAGCTCAAAGTCGACGCGATCACAACGGTGTTCGATGACGATCTCTCTGAGGTGGCGCCCGGATCAGGCGTGAGTGGCCAATTGGCACGAAGCGGGCACGTGCCAATTGGTTACCTGGGCGACCCGATCAAGACTGCCGAAACTTTTGTTACGGTCAAATACACACGGTGGGTCTTGCCAGGCGACATGGCAACTGTTGATGCAGATGGAACGATCAATATTTTGGGTCGTGCATCGCAGTGCATCAATACCGGTGGAGAAAAGGTGTACCCCGACGAGGTCGAGGCAGTCCTCAAATCGCATCACGATGTCAACGACGTGCTCGTTGTAGGGGTCCCCGATGACACGTGGGGGCAGGCAGTATGTGCGGTCGTTTCAACGAATGGATCGCCAACGCTTACAGCGCTGCAAGCGCATGCTCGAAACGACCTTGCGGGTTACAAGATCCCGCGTCACCTCGTGGTTGTTGACACAATTGTGCGCTCGCCAAGTGGCAAACCCGACTACCGGTGGGCTCAAGAAGTCGCCGTCGCCCAATTGAACGCGAACCTGACGTCATGAAAGTTGTTTCTGGCCTCGACGCGCGATTCTTGTACTCGTCGACTCCAACCGTGCACATGCACACTCTCAAAGTGGTCATTGTCGACGTGTCACAGAGAACGAGCGTGTTGACCGACGGGGAACTACTCGAATTGATCGAAGCGTCGCTCGACCGTATGCCTGTCTTGCGACGTCGCATCTTGGATGCCCCCCACGGCCTGGGCAACCCCGTCATGGTTGACGATCCAGCATTTGATATTTCCTTGCACCTACGGCACGAAACATTGAGCGCCCCAGGCGACCGAAAACAACTTGACCAGCTCATCGGCACGCTCATTGCCAAACCGCTTGCCCGAGACCGTCCGTTGTGGGAAATGACCATCGTTGACGGACTTAAAGACAACCACATCGCCTTTGTTATGAAGCTCCATCACAGCCTCGCTGATGGTCTTGCATCGGTGGCGCTCTTAGAGAATGCATTTGTGATCGATCCTGACGACGCACGTGAAGAAACTTTTCACCCAGCGCCATTACCGACGACCCGCGAGCACTACCTTGCCATTGCTTCCGGGGCGCGCAAAGCAGCAAGAACGTTTCCACGAGTTGTGAAACAAACCGCGGTCGGTTTGCGAGCATCCCGGAAAGCGAAACGTGTTGAGACCGCAAAACTTGCTGGCCCATTCAGCGGTCCACGAACACCATTCAATGTGTCGTTAACTGCCGATCGGACGTTTGCGACCCTCAGCCTTCCCCTTGACGAAATTCTTCGCCTGAAACAGGCCGCGGGGATTTCTCTCAATGATGCGTTCTTGAGCTTGTGCTCAGGGGGAATTCGGCGCTACTTAGAACGCGCCAATGCTGGAGTGCAAACAAGTTTGATTGCGTCTGTGCCCATGGCAACACGAACCAAACGGGCACGCCTGTCAGGCAATCATCTTGACAATCTGATGTTGGTGGTTCATAGCAACATTGTTGAACCGACCGAGCGGGCGCAATCGATCCATGAGTCGGCACAGGCGGCGCGACGGGTGCGAAACGCTTTTGGCACCGAACTTTTCGAACTTCGATCCGGTCTCATCCCCGCGGGCCTTCACGGTCTCCTTCCTCGACTTTGGGGCTTGACCAGACTTTCCAACAGGGTGCGTCCACCGTTGAACTTCATTGCGTCAAATGTCCGCGGCCCGCGTGAACCAATGCGTCTTGACGGGGCTGTTGTGACGTCGCTGTTCTCGTGTGGACCTATTTTGGAAGGGATTGGTTTGAACATCACTGCGTGGAGCTACGCCGACCAGCTCGACATTTCAATCCTTGGCTGCTCCGCTTCGTTACCTGACCCGTGGGTCCTCGCCAACGACATCTCCGCTGAACTTGCGTTGTGGACCCGGGACGAAAGCCCCGAGACAACGAATCACTAACCCCCCTACGGTCAAGTGCAAAGACCCGCTACCTGGGGAGATCCGAATGTCAAATGGCGAGTCACCTCCTGCAACGTCATCACCTTGCCCCACGTCGCCGCGACCATGGTTCCATCCCTTGGCACCAATTGACCACAGCGTCGCCGTCTATCGAACCTTTGAACGACGTTTCTATTCACATCCGCTGGGGCGACTCGCGTTGGCGGGGCCACGAACGGCACACTTTGTCGCAAGCCAGGCGGTCGGATTTCGCCCCAAAGGAGTTCCGCGGGCGCGCCTGACGCCAGGGCTTGTCAGCCAGGTGGTGATGGATGAGTCGATCATGGCGGTTGTGGTCGGACCAAACCGCTTCCCACGCCGCGCCGACTACCTGCGTGTCAGCGACGAACTCGCGCGCGCACTTTCGCTCTTCACCGAAAAAGGCTGGATCGACTCTCCAGCATCGTTCCACCACGATCCTCCACCGCTCATTCATCCTTCGTTCAGCCGTGGCTGGGCGCTCGGTCAAAGCTACGACCGCCTGACGTGGCCCTCAGATTTTGAACCGAATCTCGGTGTCCCTGGAACGGATCGATGGCTCGCATTTGAAGCAAACCGAACCGCATCAGCCTGGGTACTTCGTCATCCCGGCGGACCACGCCCCTGGGTCATCTGCGTGCATGGTTTTGGAACGGGCACAACATTCATGGATCTGTTTAGCTTTCGCGCACGGAGGCTCCATGCCGAGCTTGGTGTCAACATCGCGGCGATTGTGCTTCCCGTTCACGGGCCGCGTCGCCCAAGCCGTTTGAGCGGTGAAGAGTTCTTGGGCTTTGACATGATGAATGCGGTGCATGGTCTCACCCAGGCCATTTGGGATGTGCGGCGACTTTTGACCTGGGTGCAACAACAAGATCCGCAGGGAGTCGCGCTCTTTGGAGTGTCACTTGGTGCCATGGTGAGCGCACTTGTCGCTTCGTTTGAAGCGGAACTTGACCTCGTGCTTGCAGGTATCCCCGTGGTTGACTTTTGTGACTTGATTATTCACCATGCGCCACACAACTTGCAGCTTCGAAGTGTTGAACACGAGATTCTTGATGGCACGGCGCAACGAGTCCACCGGGTGGTCTCGCCCCTTGCCCTGCCCCCCAAGACTCCACTCCATGCTCGAGCGATTTTCGCAGGCCTCGGCGACCGCCTGGCCACGACCGAGCAAGCACGACGCCTCTACGACCATTGGGATCAGCCCCAAACCTGTTGGTTCGCGGGAAACCACGTTGGCTATCTCTGGTCGGACTCGGTCTGGAAGTTTGTGTATGCCACCCTGAGTGATCGGGGCCTCGTTACCACAGATAACCCAGTTTCGGCCGCGAAGAAGCTGGCGAGGCGGCGTCTCAGCCGATGATCGGAAAACGCCGCTCACCTGCAAGTCGATCCATTGCGTGCTGCATGGTCGACACCAGCTCGTCGTAACACGCATCGACGACCTTGTCATCGTTGGCCGACTTTGGTTTGAAGCGTTCTGACCAATCAATGGGTGCAAGCAACTCGGTCGTGATTTTCGCTGGCAGCGGGAATGTTGGGATTCCTCCCGGGACGATGCCAAATGGAGGACCAAGGACCAGCGGCAGAACCGAAATTCGCAAACGCTTGTCAAGTCCGAGCCATTTCGCGAGACTCGTTCCACGCGCAAGAACCACCACGCTTTCATGCGCACCGACGGTGACCATTGGAACAACAGGTACTTGTTCGCGCAGGGCAAGCCGTATCACACCTTTGTGGCCTCCAAAATCAATGGTGTTTCGTTCACTCCAGGGTCGGAACACCTCATGGTCTCCTCCTGGAAAGTCGATGAGAATGCCACCACTGCGCAAAACTGCTGACGCCGCTTTGGGTGAGCCTTCGACTCCACCGCCACGCTGCATTAGCGAACCAACTCCGGGAAGTCCCATCACGAACGAGTGAAACATGGTGTAGATCGGATCGTCTTCACCACGTTCTCTCCACCATGCAGAAAGCAGTATCGGAACATCCGGCGGCATTTGACCCCCCGAATGGTTGCCAACGACAAGCATTGGCCCGGTCGTTGGTAACCGATCGAAGCCTGTGACCTCGGCTCGAAAATAAGAGGCGTACCGTTCAAACCAAGGCCGTGCCGCTCTCAAGAACGCAGGGTCTCGTGCCGCACCGACATCATCGATAGCCGATACAGCACGAGACGCAGGAACCCGCGGCTTTGAGGCGGTCACTTGGCTTTTGTGGTTCCTTTGGTGCTTTGTCCGCCAAGAGCGCGGCCGGTCGAACCAACAATTGACGTCGCTAGGCGCGCTGACCCGTCTGTGATTGATTTTGTCAACGAGAACGCGCCATCAATGATTTGCGACCTTGGACCGTTTTCGGTGATGTCTGGCACGGCCCCATTGATTGACTGAGCAATGCCATGCATGCCATCGATTGCGCTCTGGCCAAGATCGGCCACAGAACCAATGATGCCTTCGATGCCTTTCGTGGAATCTTCAATGATGGTCACGAACTGTCTCCTTGTCTGACTGCGACCTCGGTTGAGATCGTGCGGGCAGTATGACAGCCAAAAGGCACGCGCAATAGGGCCTATGGCACACTTCACAGCGGAACTTGTCGCTTCAGCGCGCTGCTATGCAGCGCGCTGAAGCGACAAGTTCCGCTGTATGCGTTGAGATGCGGCACAAAGGTACAACGAGGAATGTGACAAGGTGAACGAATGTCTACGAGGATTAATGGCTTTGCTGACGATGCTCTTGGCGTTGACGACGCGGTTGGGGTGACACAACGGATCAAATCCGGCGATCTCCATCCATCCGAAGCGGTTGAGGCCGCGATCGCCCGCGTCGAGCGTGTCGATCCAACCCTTGGCGCCGTCGCGCACCGGGCATATGAGCGGGCGCGCAATACGGCTCGACCAATTCGCAAAGGTGACGCCAGACCATTCGCGGGAGTTCCGTCGTTTGTCAAAGACAACAATGATGTTGTCGGGATGCCGTGTCGTCACGGTTCCAAGGCCATCGACGACTCGCCCGCAACGAGCACGAACGCACCGGCGGCCCAATTCATGGCCCAGGGCTATGTCGTGCTCGGCAAGTCAACAATGCCTGAGTTTGGCTTGACCGCAAGTACCGAGTTTGCCGATGGGACCGCAACACGGAACCCCTGGAATTCCGACTTTTCTGTCGGAGCATCGTCGGGTGGATCTGCCGCGTTGGTGGCATCGGGGGCCGTGCCTATTGCCCAAGCGAATGACGGGGGCGGTTCGATTCGCATTCCGGCCGCGGCGAACGGTCTTGTTGGACTCAAGACAACTCGTGGTCGCACATTGGACCGTCCAGGCGCACGGCAACTGCCGGTCAACCTTTCCGCCGAGGGCGTGGTCACTCGAAGCGTGCGTGACACCGCACACCATCTCGCCGCCTTGGAACGCACGTATGCCAACAAGAAGCTCCCAAGTGTTGGACGCATCGAAGGTCCGTCAAATCGTCGTTTGCGCATTGGTGTTGCCCGGTGCTCGCCGTCAGGCATTGCTGTTGATCCGATCACGATGGCCGATACGCAAGCAACCGCAGACTTACTCGGCGACCTTGGCCATCACATTGATGAAGTTACCCTCCCGACGGGTCGGCATTTCGTCAACGACTTCGGCCTGTATTGGGGTTTCATGGCGCAACTGATGACGAGCGCGATGCGAGTCGATCATCGGGGCCATTTTGATCCGGACAAGCTTGACCCAATCACCAAAGGCTTGATGGCCAAATGGAGGTCTGAGTGGCTACATACCCCGAGGGCGATTCGGAGGCTGCGCGCCGCACGAGCTGACTACGACGCCATGTTTGCCACGCACGATCTCGTTCTGAGCCCCACGCTGAATCATCCCACCCCACGTATCGGGGAGCTAGACCCACGTCTTGGGTTCGATGAGTTATTCGAGCGGATGACGAACTTCGTGGGTTTCACTCCGGTCAACAACATTTGCGGTGGCCCCGCGATCGTCTTACCGACCGCTCTTGACGAGCGAGGTTTGCCCGGATCGGTGCATTTCAGTGCCGGCTGGGGTGACGAGGCGACACTGCTCGAGTTGGCGTTCGAGATCGAAGCCGCTCGTCCGTTCCCTCGTGTTGACATCTGAGGTTTCGCGTTCCCGGTCTGCTGCTTCGTCGATGCGATACCAGTCGTAGATCGTCCAAGCCAACAAGCCCAGGGTGACAAACATTGACGGCACCCACATAACCCCACCCGCTGCTTGCTGCGAGGCTCGTGCGGCAATGGCACCTCCCCATGGGGCGGGTTGGGAGACGTACCATGGGTAGAGGGGTGTCGGCGCGACAATGAAGATGACCGCAACAATGGTCATTGCGGGAACCAAAGCAAGAACCACGCCGATTCGCTGGGCCCCAGAGCGACGCACTGGGGCACCGTCGTGGCCGACGAGCACGGTCCACAACAGGACTCCCGTGATCACATATGTGAGATGTTCAAGCCGGTGCACCATGGCATTTTCGAGGGCTGCTTCATACCAGCCGGTGAAGTGCGTGCCATAGAGCGCCCCGACATAGACCAACGCGACCATCCACGGGTTTGTGAGCGCAGAGACGAGACGCAAGCGAACGATCGGATCGACCCGTGAACGACGAAACGCTGGATCGAGCCCGTAATAGACAACGCTCAAAGGTGCCCCGAGCACAAGCAGCGGGGCAACGACGTAGAGCAAGAACATGTGCTGCACCATGTGGATGGCCATGTTGACGTCGCCATAGCGGTCAAGTGGCCCGTTGACCGCGAAGCCAAAGCCAACCAGGCCGGCGAGAAAGGCCCATGTGCGCCATGTCTGAAGTTTCGCCTGGCGAGCCGCTCCACCGCGGAACCAGCACACCAAATAGACGATGAGTAGCCAGATCATCCCGACGACAAGTGGAACTTCCAAACTCCAGCCTTCGAGCAGTTCGCGCCACGCAAAAGGTGCTGGCACACCATTTGGTCCAAGATGAGCGAACGTCATGGCTCCGTTCATCTCCTTGTAATCACTCAGATTGAACTGGGCGACGAGCAAAACCTGGCACATAGACACGAAGCAGGTCACCCGCGATAAGCAGGAGGCCAATGACCGCGACGATGGCGCCGATCAGGCCGATGAGCGCCGCGTTCTTGTAGCGAGGCAGGTCAACATAGGCGTAGCGTCGCACCACGGACATTGCACCGGAAACAAAGAATGTGAGGGTGACGGTGTAGCCGCCCAGAATGATGAGCCACGAGGCGTTCCGTCCCATCTTCAAGTTTGGAACCTTGCCGGTCAGTTCGTTTGCGTAGTGATAAACCCCACCAAGCAAGAACAGGACGGCACCGAGCGCCATGTAGGTGTGGAAGTGCGCGGGCACCCACATGGTGTTGTGCATGGTCGAGTTGACCATCGGTGTCGAGTCAATGACGGCACCAACGCCGCCAACTGACCATCCAACGAGTCCCACATACATGAACAGCGGGGCCGGTGACCATTTGATGCCCGACCGGTACACGATGAGAATTGCACCGAAGATCGTGACGGTTGCCGAGGGGACCATGGACGCATAGCTTGCGATATTGCCAATGACCGCAAGACCGGCCGGGTTGGCAAAGTCCATGTAGAGGTGATGGAAGTACGGGAAGATGATCGTCACGATGATGCACCACCAGGCGATGATCGTTGTTTTCGCGGCGGGCCAAGGTCGCCCCGCATATTTGGGTATTACCGCGTACATGATTCCGGCGCCGAGGTAGATCGCGAAGTTCGCCATCATGTGTCCGACGAAGTAGATCATGTTTTTTGCGAACAGCGGATCAATGTTGAAGCTCGGTTTGGCCGAGTGGATGATGAGCATCACGAGGATGATCGATCCAGGAATCGATACCAGGATCGCTTCGAGCGCCATGACACCGGCCGCAACGATGGACGGGTTCGTGGCTTCTGGAGAATTGTGATCAGTGTGGCCTTTGACGATGTCGATGCCGAACATGCGGCCCGGGTTGCCGAATGCTTTTGTTCCCGCACGCAACACGTCAAAACCCCAGAGTGCGAATGCGATTGCAACGAGGCCGATGGCCGCGTAGTACGGGTAGGCCCAAATTGGATCCCAACTTGGCGATCCTGGTTTGGTGGGAAGCGGATAGAGGAATGTCCAGCCCGGCCCGAATTTGCCGATCAAAGTAGCCGCAAGTACGAGGACGACGGCGGTCATGGTCATCACATAGGTGACAAGGTTGATCTTTGGCGACAGCGGGATCCGATCTCGGATGGTCCAACTGAGTACGGCGGCGAGGCTCATCAGGGTGACGGCGATCATGCCGGCACCGTGCAACGTGACGATTGCGTAGTACCAGCGGGCGTTTAACACGTCTTCGGCTTGGATCAGGCGCATGATGAGGCCCAGGAGTGCCAGCACGACAAAGAGGACTCCGGCCGTGGCCACCCAGATGGCGGTCATGCGGCGCATGAGATCATTGGATCCGCTTTCGCTTTGAGCATCGGTGTGGGTTGTATTGGTCATCGCGCTTCAACTCACCTCAATCGTGTTCAACATGTCGGTGTGGTACAGCCCGCAGAGTTCGCCACAACGAATCGTGTATGTGCCCGGTTTCGGGAAAACGACATAGAGGTCATTGGTGACCTGGGGCATGGCTTGAACCTGGGCGATGATGTTGCCTTTGGGGTCTTCGATCATGAAGTCGTGATTGACGTCTTCGGAAGTCACTCGAAAGACAATGTGGTCACCTGCCTTGATCGGCACGTCGTCGATCATCCAACCGAATTGGATGCCTTTGACGTTGACGGTCGTGACTTTGGTCCCGGCCGCGGGCTTGTTGACCATTGGATACGGCAGGTGCGGCAGCGTGGCCCCGAGTGCGCCAACCAGAACGACCACCAGGCAAATGAACCAGTAGCGCCGAATCTTGTAGCCGACATCATGAATCTCGTGATAGTCGTCTGGTCCTTTGCGACCTTGTAGGGCAAAGATCGCAAAGCCGATGAAGAGGATGATTGCGATCACAAGAAAGATCGTCAGAATCGTGAATTGTTGCGGCACACGTGCCCCCTCAACGTTGACGATGGGTCGGTGGGCTCACGCCCATTTGCTGGTCCTACTTTCCCGTTGATCGCATCGTGTTCACTAGGGCCAGAAGTCCGCGATGCTTTGTCCACGGCTCTTCGAAGAGCAACAATGATGGTCTTGTCTGACAAATCGCAGCTTTTGATTCGGAACAACGCGAACGCGGTGGCACAGTTCACAGCACGTCACCGCAATTCGATTGTCACCGGTTGTGGATTCCTCGCGATCTGTGTGCTGGCGGTCGTGTACGCCAATGGTGCGGCTGCGGTGACTCAGGGCAGTGTTGCCACGCTTGCCTCGTCGACTGAGACCGCAATGACCTGGTGGAAGGCCGCGCTTCTTGGCACGATTGAAGGTCTCACCGAGTATCTCCCCGTTTCATCGACCGGCCATCTCCTGGTGACGTCTCGACTCTTGGGATTGGGTGATTCAAAAGCGGATCAGGCGGCCGCGAACACGTACGCCATCGCCATTCAATTCGGCGCCATTGTTGCGGTCGCTGGCGTTTTCTGGCGGCGTTTTCTTTCTATGATCCAAGGATTGTTTGGGAAATCAGCAGATGGTCGTCATCTTTTGATCATCACGTTGATTGGTTTTGCTCCAGCCGCGGTCCTTGGCGCTTTGTTCAATAATGCAATTGAAGACACGTTGTTTGGACCCTGGCCAATTATTGGCGCATGGATTTTCGGGGGCGCGTTGATTCTCGTGTTAGAGCGCACCGGCCGGATCCCTCGTGGACGTCATGAGACCACGGCAGATGATCAACGTGATCCGCTCCTTGACATCACCACAAAACAGGCATTGCTCATCGGGCTTGCCCAAGTGGTCGCCATGTGGCCCGGTACAAGCCGGTCGTTAGCCACAATCCTTGGCGCATTGTTGGTCGGCGTAGGGATGCGTGCGGCCGTTGAGTTCTCCTTTGTGCTTGGGTTTGTCACGTTGAGCGCCGCAACGTTCTATTCACTTGCGTCCGACGGATCGACGCTCGTGAACCAGTTCGGGCTCGTGGACCCACTTATTGGTCTGGCTTTTGCTTTTGTGGCAGCGGTCGTTGCGATTCGTTGGATGATTGCCTATTTGGAACGCAACAGTTTGGCGATTTTTGGTTGGTATCGGTTTGGTGTCGCGGCGCTGGCGATTGGGCTCATTGGTTTTGGCGCGCTGTGACGTGTCGGCTCGCGCAACATCGTGATCACCAGGTTTGACACGATCACGTTGCTGCGTCGGCCCAGCGCCATACGCCCCGACCCGCTGCTTTTGCCTGATACATGGCGTGGTCCGCGCGAATGATCACGTTTGCATCGAGTGCCTCGTCGCAAGCTATTCCAATGCTGACACCGATCGTCAGGCGTTGCCCGTTCACGCTGAATGGTCGATGAAGGGCGTCAAGGATTCGTTGTGCAAGTTGTTCGATCACCGCCCGTTCCACGTGCGGGCTGACGATCACAAACTCGTCTCCGCCGATGCGAGCAATGATGTCTTCTTTTCGAACGCAGCCGCGTAGTCGTTCGGCAACAAGGACGAGCAGGTCATCACCAAGAGCGTGACCGTATCCGTCATTCACCGGCTTGAAGTGGTCAAGATCGCAAAACAGCACCGACCCCGAAGTGGTTTGCTTGACGGTATCAACGAGCGCTTTGCGATTTCGCAGTCCTGTGAGCGGATCATGGAAAGCAGCGTGGTCAAGGAGCTGTCGTTGCGCGGTGAACTGCAGAATCACGCCCACATACGATTTCGCTGTTGACATCCCAAACTCGTGGATGAGCGGTTCGGCGCGGCCTTGCAATGTCCAGATTGTGACGAGTGCGTGACGACCTGCACCAAATGTTGGAACGGGCTCGATCCAGTACGCGTTGAGCCCAAGTTCTGCTGCAATCGACCGCTCGGGCTCTTCGAGTCCATCAAGGCTGGTCGTAATGACGGGAACTCCTGTTCGCGCTGCGCTGTGCCATGGCTCTCGGTCTGCGTTTCCACAAAGTGCGGTGGGCAGGCCCGTGTCAACATGATTCCAACCGATTGCTTCTGGCCAGGCGATCGCCATATGAGAACCCAGTTCTTGTCGGGCAATCGAATCCAACACCGGTGCCATTGTTTGCGTGAGATCAGATCGCCCTAACAGACCCAAGAGAACCTCGCGCTCCATTTGGGGCGTAGCGGAGAATCGGCAATGGACGACAAGGAACTGAGTCTCCCCATCTTTGGCATAGCCTGCGGTTACGTCAACTGGGATCCACGTTCCATCGGCGTGTTTGAGCCGGTACGAACCATTGCTAAGCCCATAGCGATAACGATTGATCTGGTCAACGGTGTAGAGTGCTCGCTCAACATCTTGGGGGTGGAGGTAATCAACGAAGTTCGAGCCAATGATCTCTTGGGGGGTCAGACCAATGAGGTCTTTGCATGCGTCGTTTACGGTGACGATGACACCGTCGTAGCCAAAGACGACAATGGTGTCATTGGCATGTTCAAACATCGATTGGTAGAACGCTTCGCCGCCAATGTTTTCCATGACACACCCTCCAGACACATCATTGTTCTTTCTCCGCATTCATCATGCCACTGTTGTGACCTGACGTGTGTCGAAACCTTCTGTCGCACATACTTGTACGCTCATGCGGGCACGTCGACGTGCGTTTCAATGATCAAGTGCTGTCCAGTAAAGGAGCAAGCAATGAAGATTGGTTTGAACACCGGGTACTGGTCGTCGGGACCACCGTCAGATGTGCACGAACGTATCGCGGAAGCCGAACGCCTCGGTTTTGATTCGATCTGGACAGCCGAAGCATACGGTTCGGATTGCATTTCGCCGCTTGCTTGGTGGGGTGCGTCAACCAAGACCATGCGGCTTGGAACCGCCATCATGCAGTTGTCGGCCCGCACGCCAACCGCTGCCGCGATGGCCGCACTCACGATGGATCATCTCAGCGGTGGGCGTTTCATTTTGGGACTTGGTGCTTCGGGACCCCAGGTCGTTGAAGGGTGGTACGGGCAGCCATATCCACGCCCGCTCGCTCGCACTCGCGAGTATGTCGAGATCGTCCGGTCGGTGCTCGCACGGCAAGAACCGGTCACTTTCGATGGTGACCAGTATCAGCTTCCACTTGTTGGCGGTGCCGGCTTGGGCAAAGCGCTCAAATCAACGGTGCATCCGGTGCGTGCCGATTTGCCAATCATGCTTGCAGCCGAGGGACCGAAGAATGTGGCGCTCGCGGCTGAAATCGCAGACGGTTGGTTGCCGTTTTGGTTCTCGCCAAAAAGCGACGCGTTCTACCGAGAAGCCCTTGCAAACGGTTTCGCCCGCGACACAAGCCGACACGGCGGCCTCGACGGATTCGAAATCATTTCAACTATTCCCGTCATCATTGCGGACGACATCGAAGGTTGCGCGGATTTTCTACGACCGATGTTGGCGCTTTACATCGGTGGCATGGGTGCCAAAGGCGCAAACTTCCATTTCGATGTGTTTGCCCGGATGGGATACGAAAGCGATTGCGTGCGCATCCAAGACCTCTATTTGGAAGGCCGTAAAGCTGAGGCAATTAGTGCCGTTCCTACCGCTTTGGTGGAAGACGTGGCGTTGATTGGGCCACTTGGAAAGGTCACCGAAGAGGCCGAGGTCTGGAAGAAGACGCTCATTACCACTGCGCTTCTTGGTGGTCCCGCCTTCCAGTTTGAACAGATCGCCGAAATCCTGTCGTAGCCTCAACCTGTGTAGGTGATTTTCGGGGGGGGTCACCAATGCTGCGGGCGGAAGCGAAACTGTGGGAGAGGTAGTTGGCGGAGCGGTTGTCGTGGACGACACCTGTGGTTCACCCTCTATGGTGAACGACGCGGTTTCGCTTTCCGCGTAGGTCGTGTCGCTGGCACTGCATGAGACTGAGATGTTCCACGTGCCAGGGTTCACGTCGGTCGGGACTACAAACGTCCCCGAAAATGTGCCATCAGTTTGGACAGCATAATCCTTGGCGAGAGTTCGTCCCGTTCCAGCCTCCTCTGAAGCGTCTCGGGCATACACCGAAGCTTCATCGCCGAGCGACGCGTCGGGGCCACAGGTTCCGCTTACCTGCATTGTTCCGCCCAGTTCAACAACTTTGGGAGAAAATTGCAGTTCTGCCCCAGTGAAGCCATCGTCACCGGGATCACCAGCGCCCGAGACCAGCGCCCCAGCGAAACTCCATGACGCTGCGAGTGCCACAGCCAATATGACCGCTGAAGTACGTCTTCTCATCCGGGTCGATACCAATTGGTATCATCTCCTTGTGAACCGTCGTAGTGAAATGTACCCCATATTTTTGACACGGCGATAAGTGGTGGATTGCGCCGATTGGCGAAGACCTTCACCCCTGCGAACCGGTTGCGACCTGGTTGCCCGCCTCGTCGTAGGCAACGACGTCGGCCTTGGCGAGCATGTTCATCTTCTGGGATCCAAACGCGGTGGCGAACCAGCGGCGTCCCGGCTGGGGGCCGATCTTGCTTAGCTCGGCGTCGGCTGACATGGTGCCCACTGTGACCACGACTCGTGCCGCGTTCTCGGGCACATCACCGGCGACCATCACCGTCCAGTTTCCGTTTGCACTTCCGGTCGAACCGCCATTCGTAATTCGCACTCCACCCGGTGGGACCGGGCCGAGCGGGCCACCTCCCCCACCCGTTGGCCCGCCGCCCCCGGTGGCGAACCACAGGTCTTCACACGAGTTGACCGCCCCGCCGCTCATGGCGAGCGTCATGGCCCAGCGCAATTGCCCCGCCACCCCCGACAGTGTGGTCCAAATACCCTGATCTGGGCCTATTGCCTCACACAGGTTGCGGTCAGCTGGTATGGGCCGGAGGTTCGCGACCGCGTCGGCAATCGCGGCGTCCACGGCCGCGGTATCACCGGGCACGAGGGCCCCGGCCGCGTCACGAAGCGACTTGGCAGCCGCTTTCGTGGGCATCGGATCATCGGCGGTGCTGGTCATCGTGACAGTGACATCGCCGTGTCGGACCACGTCCATCCACCCCGTGCGCCACCCTTCGATCGGCTTGCCGTCGTCGGACCAGAACGCAAGGTGCGCATACAGTCGTGGGTCGGCCGACCAGACGTCGAACGTGGCTGTCACATCCCCGGTACGCATGGCGAGCTCCTGAGGCGATACCCCGACCGACACCGTGCCTTGCGCACCCGGCGCGCTACCAAGTGCCTCGAGCCCCGTAGGCAACGTCTTGACGTCGGCGCGAGGTGTCGGCGACTGGCGAACCGACTCGGCGATGGCCAACACCTTCGCTTTCGTCAGGCCGTGGCCGATGACGAACGCATCCTGGTCGCACACGTCACACGTCGGGATCGGCCAGGACGCGAACCACAGGTCCCCGTAGCGCCCGACCCGCCCCTTGGTTCCCTGGATCGTCGCCGGGGTCGATACCTTTGCTGGGGCGAAAATGCCGCCGATGTCCGAGCCGGCAACGCGTCCCACCATCACGGCACGGTCCGCCCAAGGTTCCGCCGTTGTCGGGTCGGCGTACAAGGTCTCTGCGGCATCGTGTGGCCCCGGAACGGCCTTGGCGGACGCGTCGGATCCGGAATCCTTGTGTTGGATCAGCGCTTGGATCTTCACCGAAGGGGGCGTGCGCGGCCCAGGGACGTAGGTCGCCTTTGGGCGGGCCACCGCAACCCATCGACCCGGCGCCGCCCACATGGCTTGCACCTCGGCCGGAAGGGTGTCAGACGACCCGACACTCCCCTTGCCGGTGGCGCACGCCAAGGGGACAGCCAGCCCCAGAACGACCACGGTCGTGGCAACCGCCCGCACGACGCGAGCCGAGGGGATCAAACTGGATCGGATCACCATCAACGAGCGTAGTCTCGTCCAGGATTGACCTTTAACAACGTCGCGTCCCGCGGGGCCAACCCGAACTAGTTCATGACCGCGTCAGCACCAAGGAGCACCCGCATTTCTGACACGAGCGGTGACGCATTCTCGACGCAGTATCGCACAGGAAGTCGCACGACTTGATCGCCATCGTTGTTTGTCACGTGCAAGAACACGCGCGATTCACCCGGGAACTCACTAAGTAAAGCTTTGAGCCGAGTCAGCCGTGTTTCATCCATCTGGTCGGCACGCAACTTGATTCGCATTGGCGGCGCCCCATCGACAATCCCATCAAATGCTTGTGCGTCAAGCGCAATGAACTTCGGGGTGTCTTCACGCTTGTCGAGTCGCCCGCGCAAGATCACCACGGCATCATCGGCCAATACATGACTGATCGACATCATCGTCTTTGGAAAGACCATGACCTCGATCGACGATCGCAAATCTTCCAACACGAACACCGCCATCAAGTCACCTTTCTTGGTGTACTTGTGCTGCAGTCCGGTGACGACCCCGCCCACCGTGCGGCTCGTCCCGTCGCTCAAATCGGCGAGCTCATCCAAGGTGCCTTCGGTCTTGTGGGCGAGCGCTTCTTCGGCACCCATGAGGGGATGATCCGAAACATAGAGGCCCAACATTTCCTTCTCGAACGCCAATCGCACCTTCTTATCGAACTCAAGAGCAGGAATCTCGTCACGATCATCGAACACGTCACCACCCGCGTCTTCACCCGACGACTCAAAAAGGCTCATCACACCCTGATCACGTTCACGGCGCCGCGCAACCGCCTTGTCAACGATTTGTTCAAACACCGCTACCAGACCTTGACGCGGATGGCCCATCGAGTCGAACGCGCCCGCTTTGATCAGCGACTCCACCGTTTTCTTATTCAACGCGCTCGGGTCAACCCGTTCAGCAAAATCATAGAAATCAACAAACGGGCCGTTCGCGTCACGCTCCGCGATGATCTTGTCCACCATGCCCTCCCCCACATTGCGTACCGCCGACAACCCAAACGGAATCACCACTTCCCCACTGGCATCACGGACCGGCACGAAATCAGATGCCGAACGATTCACGTCGGCAACCAGCACTCGCAGGCCCATCGAGCGACATTCGGCCAAATAAACCGCAGCCTTGTCAAGATTGTTTTTCACACTCGTCAGGAGCGCCGCGAAATACTCGGCCGGATAGTTCGCCTTCAAATACGCAGTTTGATAACTAACGAGCCCATACCCATAGGAATGCGACTTGTTGAACGCGTAATCAGCAAACGGCTCAATGATGTCAAACCACGCTTTGCCAAGCGGCCTGCCATAGCCCGTTGCTTCACAACCCGCCTCAAACTTCTCACGCTCGGCCTGAATCAACTCTCTAATTTTCTTTCCGCAGGCCTTGCGTAAGTTGTCGGCCTCGGCCAACGAATAGCCCGCAAATTTTTGGGCGATTCGCATGACAGACTCTTGGTAAATCATCAACCCGTAGGTTGATTCCAAGATTTCTTTCGCGTCGTCGTGCAAATACTCGACCGGCTTGCGACCGTTTTTTCGGTCCGCATAGTCGTTGTGCATGTTCGCGCTCATCGGACCTGGCCGATACAACGCGATGAGCGCCGCAACATCTTCAAAGTTCGTTGGGGCAAGTGAACGCACCAGCGCACGCATCGGGCCGCCCTCCAACTGGAACACGCCGATTGTTTCACCCGATCCCAAAAGGTCATACGTCGCCGGATCATCCAGGGCGATGGTGTCAATATCGAGCGTTTCGCCACGAAACGCTTCGATCACACGCAACGCATCCGCGATCACATCCAAGTTCCGCAAACCCAGAAAATCCATTTTGAGCAGCCCGAGATCTTCTACCCCATGCATCTCGTACTGGGTCACCACGGGTGCATCATCTGGATTCTGACCCGATTCTGGCTTGCGTTGAATTGGCAACATGTCGGTCAGTGGATCTTTGGTAATCACCACCGCCGACGCGTGAATCGAATCCTGACGGCGAAGGCCTTCCAAACCTTTTGCGACGTCAACGACCGCACGAGTCGCCGGTTCGGTGTCGTACATCTGCCGAAGTTCGGCCGCCATCTTGTAGCCGTCTTCATATTTGGGATGGGGTTCCAAACACGCGTAGAGCGGCGTGTCTCGCCCCATGATGAGCGGTGGCATGGCTTTTGCGATCCGGTCCCCCACGAGATACGGCTCGCCGAGCACACGCGCGGCATCACGCACCGCGGCACGCGCCTTGATCTGGGAGAACGTGATGATCTGGGCCACATGGTCTCGCCCGTAACGTTCCGCAGCGTACCGGATCATTTCATCGCGACAACGCGAGTCAAAGTCCATATCGATGTCGGGCATCGATATGCGAGACGGATTCAAGAAACGCTCAAAGAGCAAGTCGTAACGGATCGGGTCAAGCTCGGTAATTGCGAGACAGTACGCGACCGCGCACCCTGCCGCAGACCCACGCCCCGGACCGACACGTATGTCGTGGGTTTTCGCATACCGAATGAGATCCCAAGTAATCAAGAAGTACGACGAGAACCCCATGTCGGCGATGATCTTGAGTTCGTAGGCAAGCCGCTCGACAACAGCATCAGGCAACGGGTCACCCCAGCGGGACCGGGCCCCTTCAAAGGTCAGATGTTCAAGGTAGGCAGCATCGTCGGTAAAGCCATCAGGCAACGGAAAGTTGGGCAGTAACGGTTTGCCAAACTCGATCTCAACGTTGCACCGTTCGGCAATCCACAACGAGTTGTCACATGCGGTTGGTACTTCACAAAATAGGTCACGCATTTCTGCGGCCGATTTGAGATAGTGCTCGTCGCCATCAAAATGGAACCGATCCGGGTCGCTCATGAGCGAGCCGGTCTGCACACATAACAGTGCATCATGCGAGGTTGCATCGCCGCGATGTGTGTAGTGGCTGTCGTTTGTTGCCAACAGCGGTGCTTTGATTTTGCGTGCAATCTCAAGCAAGAGGGGGTTCGTGCGTCGTTGATCGGGCAACCCATGATCTTGGATCTCAATGAACAGGTTCTCTCGTCCAAAGATGTCTTGCAGGCGTGCCGCTTTTGCAAGCGCTTCATCGAAATCATCTCGCATGAGCGCTTGGAGTACTTGTCCACCGAGACACCCCGAAGTCGCGATAATCCCCTCGTGGTGCGCTTCAAGCAACTCCCAGTCGACGCGCGGCTTATAGTAGTAGCCCTCGAGGTAGGCACGACTTGAGAGTTGAATGAGGTTCTTGTAGCCGACGTTGCTCTCGGCAAGCAGCGTCAGGTGGTAGTAAAGCTTGCGATTTCCTTCAGTTTCGCCACCTGAATCGTCCACACGACCTCGCCGCGATGGACGCTCGTCACGCGATTCATAGGCCTGATAGGCCTCAGTTCCCAGAATGGGTTTGATGCCATGTTCGTTGCACGCTTTGTAGAAATCAAGGATGCCGTACATGTTGCCGTGGTCGGTGATGCCGATTGCTGGCTGTCCATCGGCAGCGGCGGCGGCCACAACTTCGGCGACCCGGGCCGCGCCATCAAGCATGGAATATTCAGTGTGTAGATGAAGATGGGTGAACGAATCCCCCAAGATGACTCCCAGAACGCGCGGACGTGTTTCAGACTACCGCCGTTCGCCGTTGCGGACGAACGGGATTGAATCGACGCCTATCCTGCTCGCCGACGTGACGACGGACACATCGCTACTGCGGGTAACACTAGGGTGTTCGCCCGTGACCGCCACGCGTGCAACCGACCGCTTCGACACGTTTGCGCCCTATGTACCGGCGCTCATCGTCATTGTTGTTCAACTCGTGCTCTTTGGTGTTCCCTCTGGGGTGTGGATCCAAGGCATCGTGCTTGGCCTGCTCAACGCGTTGGTTGCCCTCGGGCTCGCTCTCATTTGGCGTTCGAATCGAATCCTCAACTTTGCGCAGGCTGACATCGGTACGTTGCCCGCCGCATTGGGTGTCGCATTCTGTGTCTTTTGGAGTTGGAACTGGTTTGCAGGACTCGCCATTGGTCTGGCCGCCGCGGTCATCGTGGGGGCGCTCACGGAGATCATTGTGATTCGCCGGTTTCGCAACGCGCCACGGCTCACTTTGACCGTCGCCACGATTGGCATTTCGCAGTTCTGCATCTTGCTTGCGCTGCTCGTCCCCCAGCTTTGGGGAGAAACAGTGTTGGCGTCGCCAAATGAATCTGGCTACGCGTTTCCGTGGAAGACCACGATCACGATCGGCCAACAGGTCTTCCATTCCGATGATTTGGTCGCTGCGGCCTTATCAATTGTTTGCTTGCTCGCGGTGGGGTGGTTTCTCAAGTCGAGCGACACGGGCATCGCGGTGCGCGCCGCGGCTGAACGTTCAACTCGCGCCGAGTTGCTTGGCATCCCCGTGCTCAAAATGGAACTGATTACCTGGGTTGTGGCGAGTGTCTTGTCGTTCCTCGGGGTGTTTCTCCAAGGTGCGATCCTCGGCTTTCCGTTGAACATTTCTATTGGCATCGTCACGCTGGTCACCGCCTTAGCCGCCCTCGCACTCGGCGGTTTCGACCGGATCGGCCCGATTCTGGTGTCTGCGGTCGCATTGGGGATCTTGTTGCAAGGCGTGCGATGGCATAACACCGTGCACCCTTCCTTTGTGTATGCGATCTTGGGTGCGGTCATTGCCGTCGCCATGCTTGCTCGACGCCGAGTGCACCGTCGCCAAGACAGAGACCCGGTGTCATCGTGGTTGGCCAGTCTCGAACCCCGACCGATGCCTGCATCGCTTGGATTCAAGCCATTCGCATTGGCCTTGGGTGCTGGCGTATTTGTGCTTGCCGTACTACTTCCCATTGGACTTGGTGACGCGCAACGATTCGCTCTTGCCACCATGCTCGGTTTTGGCATCGTTGCCGTATCAATTGCGGTACTCACCGGTTGGGCAGGGCAGATCACGCTGGGCCAAATGGGTTTTGCGGCTCTTGGGGCAAGCCTTGGCGCAGCATGCACGATCACATGGAATCTTGACGTCACGCTTGGGTTATTGATCGTGCTCGTGGCCGGCGCGATCGCGGGTGTCATCGTCGGCCTACCGTCGTTGCGCTTCACCGGGCTACTCCCTGCCGCAGTGACGCTGGCATTCGCGCTCGCCGCATCGGGGTATCTCTTTGACCCCAATCAGTTCACGTGGATCCCAACCGACAATGTGGTGCCACAGAAACTCCTGGGGGTGTGGAACGTTTCGGGATCGCTTGGTTCCTACGAGTTTGCCCTCGTTGTGACCGCACTTTGTGTTATTGGGCTGCTCGGCATTCGCTCATCGAGCGTTGGTCGTGCCATTCGAGGTTTGCGCGATAACGACCTGGCCGCACAGTCGTATGCCATCTCGCCAGCGCACGCGAAGCTCACCGCGTATGGGATTTCGGGTTCGCTGGCCGCAGTCGGTGGGTTTGTATTGGTCCATGTCGCCCAGCATTACGACACCGCCACGTTTGCTCCCGCTGAAAGCCTTACGATCTTTACCGCCTCGGTCGTCGGCGGCGTTGGGTCGCTGCTGGGTGTGCTCCTTGGGGCGGGCTACCTCAACGGGTCGCGTTGGTTGCTCAGCGGGTATTGGCAACTGCTGCCAACTGCGGTTGGGGTTCTTGTCGTGCTTTGGCTTTTCCCTGGCGGTTTCTCGTCGCTGCTGTACAAATTGCGCGACCGATTCGCCACACGTCGTGCCGAAGCAATGGGTGTCGAGTTGCTTGGCCCGGCGACCGAGAAACCCTGGATTGAGACACCGATCAGTCCAGTCGACGACGCGGGCGCGCTGCTCTCCGTCCGTGACGTGCGCGTTGCCTACGGCGGCGTTGACATTCTCTTCGGCGTGGATTTGACCGTACGCCCAGGCGAAGTGCTCGCCCTGCTCGGGACCAACGGTGCGGGCAAGTCCACGCTTCTTCGAGCGATTTCGGGCGTGACGCCAATGCGATCCGGTGAGGTGCACTTTGGCGGTGATGACATCACCCGTCTTCCATCAACCCAGATTGCCCAACGCGGCCTGGCTCAGATGCCCGGTGGTCAAGCCGTCTTCGAGTCTCTCACGGTCGCGGAGAACCTGCGAATGGCCGGTTGGATGATCCGCAGCGAAGCACAAGAACTTGAAGCGCGCATCGAGCACGCCCTGAACCGCTTTGAGGTTCTTTCTCAACGTATTCATGAGCCTGCGGCAAATCTTTCCGGTGGCCAACAACAACTTTTGGGTATGGCCATGGCGCTGTTGTCCAAGCCAAAGCTCGTGATGATCGACGAACTCACGCTTGGTTTGTCGCCTTTGGCGGCCTCCGACATCATTGCCCATGTTCGAGAATTGCAGGCGCAAGGAACCACGATCGTCATTGTCGACCAGAGCGTTGATGTGGCGTTGCGTGTTGCCGATCGCGCGTATTTTCTCGAACGTGGCACCCTGCGCTTTGAAGGTTCCGCGAACGATCTCGCCAAGCGAGAGGATCTGTTGCGTTCGGTTTACTTGACGCATTCAACAAAACAACAAACGACACAACCCGACCACATTGACGCCAGCCAAACAGACGAGAAAGTGTTAGCGATCAACGCGGTGAGCGTCGCCTTTGGTGGTCCACAGATTCTCGATGACGTCACCATTGATGTGAGCGCAGGGGAATTGTGTGTTTTCATCGGCCCGAACGGTGCAGGCAAAACCACGTTGTTTGATGTGATCAGTGGTTTTACCCCGATCCAGTCCGGGCACGTCGAACTTTTTGGTCGAGACGTCACGGCATTGAGCGCGGCGCGCCGCGCGCACATTGGACTTGGACGTTCGTTCCAAGACTCACGGTTGTTTCCTGCGCTAACGGTGAAAGAAACCATTGCGGTCGCCACAAATCGTTGGATCACCGCTCCGGACCCGGCAAGTGCTGCGCTTCGTCTTCCCGTGCGTCAAATAGCCGAATACGAAACCACTCTTCGCGTCGACGATCTCATTGATCTGATGGGACTTGGGCGCCTTGCTCATCATCGAACCGGTGAACTCTCGACTGGCCAACGACGCCTCGTTGACATTGCCTGTTCACTCGCCCACCACCCCAAACTTCTTCTGCTTGACGAACCATCATCAGGAGTAGCTCAAAGTGAAGCCGAAGAACTCGTCCCCGTGCTGCAATCGTTGCGCACCAATCTTGGTGCCACGCTGATCGTTGTCGAACACGATATGGCAATCGCAAGCGAGCTTGCCTCTCGGATGGTCGCACTCGATCAGGGACAGGTGTTGACCACAGGATCAGCCCACGACGTTTTGAACCATCCCCGCGTTATCGAGGCCTACTTGGGCCAACGTGTCGAACCGCAAGGAACACCAACGTGATGCCCACTCAAACTGATCGCCCCGAACACCAAACGCCAAACGGGGCTCGACCCACGGCAGTCACCACGTGGGGTCCGCTCGCGCTTGTCGTGGTGCTCTTGATCGTCGTTGGAGGCATCGCATCAATCAAAGGATCCCCCGCTACGACAAGCACCAAAGCCGCAGCGACACCAACATCAAACGATATTTATTCCAAAGCGAACCCCAAGTCGTGGACGAAGAATCCGGTGCTTCCCGTCACCTACAACGATGCCAAGAAGGCTGGCACAACGAGCGACTACGACTGGGGTGCCCACTGCAATACCAAAACGGGTCGCATTGCGATACCGACCGTCTATGCACCCCCGTGCACGCCAATAATGGGGGGAACCAAGCCATGGCGTGATCAAGGAGGCAGCACCTTCACGAAGAATGGCGGTGCAACCTCACCAGGTGTGACCAAAGATGAAATCACGATCGTCTACTACGTTCCATCGCCTCAAGACTTGTTCTCGGTCGCGTCGGCCTTGGGAGTCATCGACCCGCCAGGGGTGATGTACGAGAGCGCGCAGAAAGTCGTTGACGCCTACAACCACATGTTCAACCTGTACGGACGCAAGGTCAAACTTGTCAAGTTTCAAGGTTCGGGTGACGGCATCAACCCCACCGCGGCACGCTCGGATGCGATTGAAGTTGCTACCAAATATCACCCGTTTGCGTCACTCGGTGGGCCGACCCAAACCGGTGCATATGGTGAAGAACTCGCCAAGCGAGGAGTCGTGTGCATTGGCTGTTCGCTTGCCGTGCCTGATTCAACTTTCCAGAAAAATGCACCCTACATGTGGGGGTATCTCGCGACTCCCGAACAGTTCGTTCGTTCGGTCTTTGACTTTGGCATCGCCAACCTTTGGGGACGTCCCGCGCGCTTTGCGGGCGACCCCGCGCTTCGCAAAAAAACCAGGGTCGTGGGGGTCGTCCATTACGAGCAAAATCCCCCAATCTTCGCCGGCGTTGAGAAAGCAACACTGACGCACTACAAGAAACTCGGCTACAGCGCGAAAGCCGTGCTCACCTACATCCTTGACACCGACACACTCAACACGCAGGCGCAAACAATCATTGGCAAACTCAAAGCTGATCACGTCACCACCGTTGTGTTCCTCGGTGATCCGCTCATGCTCAAGGCCCTCACCGAACAAGCAACCAAGCAGAACTACCGCCCCGAATGGTCAATCACTGGCACCGCGTTCACCGACACCACAGCCGGAGCGCGCCTCTTTGACCAGTCGCAGTGGGCCCACGCGTACGGTATTTCCACCCTGCCAGCGCGTGTGAAGCCCGAGCTCACCGATTCATGGCGGCTCTACAAGTGGTACTACGGCACCGATCCGGTCGCCACCAAGAGCCAAGCCGTGCTGGGGCCACAATTTTCGTTGTTGTACCTCGGCTTGCACATGGCCGGCCCGCATCTTGATCCGTACTCGTTTGCCGGAGGCATGTTCAACTATCCACCAAGCGGCGGCACAATTTTGAATCCACGCATCAGCTACGGGTTCCACGGCCAGTTCCCGAACGCGGACTACGTCGGAGTCGACGATTTCACCGTCGTCTGGTGGGACGCAAAGGTGACCGGTCCCGACGAACAGAACACGATGGGGAAAGGCATGTGGGCGTATGTCAATGGCGGCAAGCGCTATCTGCTTGGGTCAAAACCACCCACGGTCGGTGACAAAGTTCTTTTCGACCCAAAGATCGCAACGACGATCTACAAGACACCGCCTGCCGATTCGGTGATCCCAACGATCGCCCCGTGGCCGGATTTTCCTGCCGCAAAAGGTGGCAATTAGCAGACCGCTATCTAGGAATCGTCACACTTTCCAGTTGGCACGACCGGCACTAATGACCACTCGATCATCTTGGCCATGCGTCGTAAAGATCGCATCGCCGTCGCCGACTTTCCACATCCGAACGGTGAGCTTTTCACCAGGATAGACCGGTGATGAGAAGCGCCCATCGATCGATGTGAGCCCGGCCGGATCTCCGTCACACAACGCCTGCACCAATGCTCGCCCGGTAAATCCGTAGGTGCACAGACCATGCAGGATCGGACGGTCAAAACCCGCAGCGTGCGCAAAACTGGGATCAGAGTGCAACGGGTTTCGGTCGCCAGAAAGCCGATACAACAACGCTTGGTCTTCACGTGTTTGGAGCGCCACTTCATGATCGGCGCCACGATCGGGTGGCACATTGGTAGGACCAGAAGGTCCACGTTCGCCACCAAAACCGCCCTCGCCACGCAAGAAGATCGACATGACTTGGCTGAAGATCACCTCGTCGGAACCTTTGAGCGTTGATGACGAGGTCACCTCAATCACCGCACCAGAACCTTTGTCCCAGATCGCGGTCACTTCGCCAACGGTGGTCACGGTACCTGACGTTGGGATCGGGCCATAAAGATCAACTCGTTGGCCACCGTGCACCAGCATCACCGGATTGAATGTGCCGATCTTGCCAAAGGTACTCATCCCACCCGTACCCAAAATCACCGGCATCGTCGGCAACGCGACGAGGTCAATGCCTTGTGAGTTCTCGGTAACTAACGCAAGATCATCGAGTCCGGCGCCCAGGCCAAGCGCATACAACATGACATCACGCTCGTCCCAGGTGTGATCGCCCGGCTCACCTTTGGCTCCAACAGCTTCAGGATTGATCGGCATTTGTCAGTTCTCTTTCTTGTCGTGGCCGAACATGTCGGCATTCGGGCGGGCTTGGGACACCAGGTCAAGGACAAGGGGCCCAAGTTCTACCGGGTCATGACGTGCTTGCGCCGTTGGACCTTTGTGCCAACCTTCGGCCACCGCCAAAGTCGTTCCGGTCACGTCAAAGACACGGCCGGTTACCGATGCACTCTCAGGCGACGCCAACCAGCACACAATCGGTGCGATCCACTTGGGTGAGAGCTGTTCTTTCATCGCGTCATCGACCTTGCCCATGCCAAGGTTCTCGGTCATGCGCGTGAGTGCGGCGGGTGCAATTGCATTTACGGTCACGCCGTAGCGGGCGAGTTCCATTGACGCGATCACGCTAAACGCTGCGATCCCGGCTTTCGCGGCACCATAATTTGTTTGTCCGATGTTGCCGTAAATGCCCGACGGCGATGACGTGTTGATGATGCGGGCGTCAACTTCGTGTCCCGCTTTGGAACGATCCCGCCAATAGGCGGCGGCGAAATGGCTCGGGCCAAATGTGCCTTTAAGGTGCACTTTGATGACCGCGTCCCATTCGGCTTCTGACATGTTGGTGAGCATGCGATCGCGCAGGATTCCTGCATTGTTGACCACGACGTGCAGGTCACCAAACGCTTCGATTGCCTGTTCGACGAGCTTCTTCGCTCCGTCAAAGTTTGAAATGTCATCGGTGTTCGCAACGGCTTGGCCACCGGCCGCAACGATTTCTGCAACGACTTCGTGTGCTGGACCGTCTTCGTGGCCTTCGCCATCCATTGATCCGCCCAGATCATTCACGACAACTTTTGCGCCGTGCGCGGCCAACATGAGCGCATGTTCTCGCCCAATACCACGGCCAGCCCCGGTCACAATGCAAACCCGATCGGTACACAGTTGTGTCATTCTTTTCCCCTTGTTCGTTACGTCTGTGTTCTCCAACGTGAGTGAGCGTAGCCCGACTGACCAAGGTGTCGAGAACGCTGCGCGGCTCTACGTACATGGGAGACTGGACACATTATGACCGAAGCCCGCCGATCACGACTTCGCCTACGTCGCCCGACCTGGCGCGGCTGGTTTGCCATTGTTTGCGTGGTTGGCCTCGTCACGCTTGTGACGTTGTGGGCAATTGACTATGGGACGCTGCACAATCGCGTCGCACGCAATGTGACGATTGAGAATATTCATCTTGGGCGCAAGTCGCCTCGGGCGTTGCAGCGAGCACTTGCACAAGCAAATTCCCAGTACGGTAAAGGCAGCGTCATTTTCATCATTGAGGGAAAAGAGCACCGCCTCTCGGCTTCCTCAATCGGGCTGCATCTTGATGAAGCTGCAACGCTTGCGAGCGCACGGCAGATCGCCAGAGATGATCCTCCCGTGTTGCGCCCCTTGTTGTGGAGCGTTGCGTGGGTAGCACCACGACGTGTACCGGTACGGATCACACTTGATCACGCCAAACTCGCGACCGCGCTCGCAGCGCTCCCTGGCCAGATTCCCGTGATTGAGCCGCGAGTGGTTGGTTCGGTTGATGCAATTGGTACGGCACCGGGCAAATCTGGCATTGCGTTTGATTCGGTTGAGGTTGCAAAACGAATCGAGCGGGTTGCTCGCACAGGCAGATTGCCGCTGCGCATTCCCCTTGTGGCGAAGCCGCTCGCTCCATCTGTTTCTGATACGGAAATTGCACAACTCGCACAACGGGCACGGGAAATTTCGAATCGTCCCATCTCACTAGAGGTTCCCGGTTCGACCGAGTTAGCATCGACATCGCAGCTCCGTAGCTGGATCACCTCTGAGGTGCCACCTGGATCGGGCAAGGCACGTCTGACCATGGATGCAACCGCGGTGCGGGATTCGCTCGCAGCACAGTTTGGTCGCACGGTTGTTGAGGCGACGTCCGCAACGTTCACGGTTGTCGGCAACCAGGTCTACTTGGTGCCCCAAGTCAATGGGAAGGAATGTTGTTCGCTGTATTCTGGCGCCGTAATCCTTGACGCGTTGCAGCGGTCGCAGCGCAGCGTGAAGTTGCCACTGAAATCTCATCCCCCAACATTTACGACCAAAGCGGCCCGCAAGCTTGGCATTACGACGTTGCTTGGGGCTGGTCTGGCTACGCAGCCACAGAAGATTCTTCAAGTTGGTTCCCTTCCTTCTCAACAAGCGCCGTCTACTCCGGTTCCTTCGACCACGATTCGGTCCGCTCCGTCATCGTCAACGACGACTACCCTTCCCAATGCTGGAGGCCCAGGCCAGTTCATTGTGCCTATCCCGAATCGCCGCGGCCAGTATGCGAACGTGACCTCCGCAATTCCATTGTTGCGGGGCAGGATCCTCAAGCCAGGTGCGTCGCTTTCGCTGAACACGGTCCTTGGCCCGCCAAGTCCGGCGAATGGGTTTGTGGCCGCCGATGTTCTCACCCCCGATGGTCCCTCGTGGGTTTCTGGGGGCGGCACTGACCTTATGGCCGCCGCCTTGTTCTCATCGGCGTACGCGTCGGGTATGGATATCACGTCGTCTGCGACGCCTGGGGTACTTCGGCCAGGCATTGAGGCCGGCATTGACGCCACCCTCGGGTGGCCAGGCCCGGACTTGACGATCAAGAATCCATCCAAGAAGTCGGTGCTCATCTGGGCTGACCTGGTGCGTGGTGGTATTCGGGTGCAGCTGTTTGGTACGCCATTCACCTCGTCAGTGCGCACCTCGTCGCGGGTGACACCGTTTGGCCCTGAGAACAAATGTCTCGCGGCAGATGTGACTCGCACTCGCAATTTTCTCGATGGTCGGCAACTTGTTGATCGGTTTTCGGCGCGGTACACGCCACCCCCCAACGCACGCGACGATCCCAAGCGGGTCATCTGCCCGACGTAATGGCGGAAGTTACAAACAGACTTGACTGTTTGTAAGTATTCTGCCAGAATGCGACTATGTCAACAACGGCGCGACACCGTACCCAGGCCGAGCGCACCGCCGCCACCCGACTGCTGTTGCTCGACGCAACCGCACAATCGCTTATCGAATCGGGCTTTGCTGGCACCTCAACCACAGAGGTTGCACGACGCGCTGGCGTTTCTCGGGGCGCACAAACCCACCACTTCCCCACCAAGTCTGACCTTGTTGTTGCTGCGGTCGAACATGTCTTTGCTACGCAAGAACGTGCCTTCCGTGACGCATTCGATGCGCTCCCCAAGTCTCGCAGGACGCTTGAAGGTGCCCTTGACATCTTGTGGGACATCATTAGTGGTCCCGCGTACCGTGCGATTCTCGAGCTGATCGTCGCATCACGCACCGATCCCGAGTTGTCCCCCGTCGTCCAAGGCGTCGCGACCGCTTTTGAGCAGACCGTGCGCAACCAACTCGCCGAGCTGTTTCCCGACCTCGCCAACAACGAGATTGGCGCCGCGCTCGTCGGATTTGCTTTCTCGGTCCTTCAGGGTGCCGCAATTTCTGATTCGGTCGGATTTTTTGGTCCAACAAACGCCACCATCGAGCTACTGCGTGCACTCGCACGCCTGCCCATTGCCGATCTGACCATGCTTGCCACCATCCATACCACCGCTTCCACGGAGGAATCCGCTTCATGACCCAGATGCTTGAACGCCCAGTGACCAAGAGCGCCGAAGACGTGCGCGATGCGATGATCGCACGACTCTCACAGCAGAGCGTCGACAAGCGATTCGAAGCGTATGTTGATATTCCTTGGGATGATCCTGAATATGCCGTGACCAAGGGCGATCCACGGTGGGCACTGTGGGAGGTTGATCCGCTCGGGTCAACGGAGTGGTATCAGTCGTTGCCCGAGGCTCGTCGTTCCGAAATTGGTTTGTACCGGATGGCCGCGTGCATGAAAGTCGGTTGGCATTTTGAGAACTGGTTGCAAGCCGGCCTGCTCGTCATCGCAATGAACCTCAAAAATGGGGACCCAGCGTTTCGCTACATTCATCACGAAATCACCGAAGAATCCCAGCATTCGATGATGTTCCAAGAACTCGTGAACCGCACGGGTTTACCGGTTCGAGGCATGCCTCGGTGGATCTTGCCGATTCGCCCCTTGGTGATGTCATGTGCCCGTCACGCTCCCGCATTGTTTTTCATCATGGTGCTCGGTGGAGAAGACCCCATCGACCACGTACAGCGTCAACAACTCAAAGCTGAGAACTCGCACCCGCTCGCGGAACGCATCATGCGGATTCACGTCACCGAAGAAGCTCGGCACTTGTCGTTTGCCCGTCATTCGCTCAAAGCACGAGTGCCGAAGTTGCGTTGGTTTGAACGCCAGTTCTTATCGGTTGCTGCGCCGATCACGTTGGGTGTCATGGTTCGCCTCATGGTGCTCCCCCAAGGCGATCTTGTCCGCTACTGCAAGGTCCCCAAAGATATCCTCCGTGCGTCGAATCGATCGGAGAAGGGCCGCCAATTGCTCATCGATTCGGTTGCAAAGCCTCGCAAGTTGTGTCGGGAACTTGGCCTGATGAGTCCGGTCGCAAAGGCGATCTGGAAGGCCATGGGCATTTGGTCAGAGGACCGCGCAGCGACGCACTGAATCGATTGCGAATCTGATCAGACGCCGTCCAACCTATTAGCGTCTCGCGGTGCCCAAAGATCGCTTGGCTACCGACGCCGCAAGTCCAGATGTGGTTGTGGTTGGTGCCGGACCAGCGGGTGTTGCGAGCGCGATCACGTTGGTTCGCGGTGGGGCAAGCGTGCTGCTCATCGACAAAGCCGAGTTTCCTCGTGATAAGTGTTGTGGTGATGGGTTGACCACTGGTGCCCTTCGTCATCTAGAGGAACTCGGCCTTGACCCGGATTCGGTGCCTTCGTGGCAGGTTGTTGACGACATTGTGGTGCGTGGCCCACAGGGTCGTAGTGTCACCTTTCCCCTGCCACAACATCGAGGCATGTTCGCAGCGGTTGCGCGAAGAGCCGAGCTTGACGCGGCACTTGTTGAACTTGCTCGCGATCACGGTGTTGCTGTCCAGACTGGGCATGCACTTGAACGGGCTGCGAACGGCGACGCTGGTGTCACCCTTACCGTTGAAGGCTTGGGCAAAGTACCGACTCCTTTTGTTGTAGGTGCTGATGGCATGTGGTCGCCGCTACGACGAATGCTCGGGGCACAACTCGCTGGTTACCGTGGCGATTGGCATGCTTTTCGCCAGTACTTCACGAACGTGTCGGACCGGGCGCAGCGTGAACTCATGATTTTCTTCGATGCGGATTTGTTACCGGGCTATGCCTGGTCGTTTCCACTTGGCGATGGGCACGTCAATTTCGGTTTTGGGATCTTGCGCGGCGAACAACTCGACGGGGCCGCTATGGCGAGGCGCTGGGACGACCTGTTCGAACGCCGCCATGTTCGAGGCTTCCTTGGCGAGCATGCCATTCCGGTTGGGTCTCGCAAAGCGTGGCCGATCCCCACCCGGCTGCCTGGCCCGAGTTTGGGCGCAGGTCGGGCCTTGTTTGTTGGTGATGCCGCCGCGCTTGGTGATCCAATGACCGGTGAGGGGATTGGACAAGCACTCGCTAGCGGAATTGGTGCCGCTCACGCGATTCTTGGTGCACACGGTTCGCCTGAGTCAGCGCAAGCTCGATACGAGGCATGGGTGCAAGCGAATCTTGCGCCCGATACTCGCATGGCAAATTGGTTGTCAACTGCACTGCAACACCGCAAAGGGGCACGTGCTGCGATTGCAACTGCAGGCGTGACGCCGTGGACGAGACGCAACTTTGCACGTTGGTTGTTTGAGGATGAACCACGTGGTGTGTTGCTCACACCCAAGAGGCTTCACCGCCGCTTCTTGCGCCGGGACGGTGCCTTTTTCACTTGACCTGATGAACGTCGGGGCACAAGCTCGCTGCAGGACAACGACCGCTGCGACGTTCGGCGAGGAGTGCGCGGGGACGAAGCGAACTCAATCTTGACCGCAGGGTCAAGATTGTGGCAGTGCACCAACTACGCTCGATTGCTATGCGTACCCGTCTTACTGAAATCCTTGATGTTGACTACCCGGTCATGCTTGCAGGCATGGGTGGCGTGTCGTATGCGGAACTTGTCGCTGCGGTATCGAATGCGGGTGGGTTTGGTTGTCTCGGTGCGTCGGCCATGAACGATGCCGAATTTGATGCACAACTCGAGGCGACTCGACGTCTCACCGACAAACCTTTTGGCGTTGATTTGTTGACGGCAATGCCCCAAGGCATTGAAGCGAAGATCAACAAGATTGCGGATGCAGGTGCAACGGTGTACGTGGCAGGGCTTGGTGTGCCACGAGATGTGGTCGATTTGTGTCATGCTCGCAACATGCTTGTGGTCAACATGTGCGGCAAGGTTCGTCACGCGCTGGCCGCGGTGCAGGCAGGGTGCGATCTTGTCGTGGCGCAGGGCACCGAAGCGGGTGGCCACACCGGTCAGGTTGCCACGATGGCGCTCGTTCCCCAGATTGTTGATGCGGTTGGCAAAGATGTTCCTGTTGTGGCAGCCGGCGGCATTTTTGATGGTCGTGGCCTTGCTGCCGCATTGACCCTTGGCGCCGATGGCATTTGGGTGGGCACCCGTTTTATCGCCACGCCCGAGGCCCGCACGGTGATTGGTTTTAAAGACAAGCTGTTGGGGCTCACCGACGATGGAACGGTGGTCTCTCGGGCGTACACGGGAAAGACGTGCCGGGTCATTCGAAGCGAATGGACACAGCATTTCGATGACAACCCGACTGAACTCGAGCCATTTCCGGCGCAACTCATCACGTCCTATCAACAAGGGGCAAGTCATCTTGGCGGCGATCTAGACACCCCTGGGGTTGATCCGGACCGTGAGTTTTACCCGGCTGGTCAGGCCGGTGGCGCGATTAACGAATTAGTTCCGGCAGGAGAATTGGTGCAGCGCTTCGTCGATGAAGCACAAGCAACGCTCTCTAGACTCAAGTCATGAGCCTTGATGCAGATCTCAAAGCGTTCGCGACCGCCCAGAACTTCGCCGCGTTCACCACGCTCGATGCGAGCGGACAGCCTTCGACCCACATGATGTGGATTGATGCCGATGATGAACATCTCATCATCAATACCGAGGTGCATCGTCAAAAGTTCAAGAACGCATCGGCTGACCCACGCGTGTGTGTCACCGTCATCGATGCCGCTACCCCCTACCGCTATATCGAAGCTCGCGGCCGGGTTGTGGACGTCGTCCATGGTGAACAGGCTCGTGCCCACATCGACGCCACGTCGCAGCGTTATACCGGTGCAAACTATGCGAATCCGATCGTGTCGGAGCGTGTGATGCTCAAGGTTGCCGTTGATCGCATGCATCGCAACGGCGTTTGAGGCCGTTCCAGCCCGAGTCAAAGGTTGACATTCACCGCACCAAGTCGACCGCGGAATTCAATAGCGTGCCAAGGATACGCCGTGTCCAGGGGTCAACGCGTCACAAACCGGTCAGACCGGTCAGATTTGTGAGCCGAAAGGTGCTAGATTGACGCCCGTGAAGACCGTGACGACCACCCA
>CAZJAZ010000004.1:0-64715 GCA_964544305.1 uncultured Iamiaceae bacterium
TGGGTCCGTTGCATGATGTAAGACTACATCAGCCTGCAGGAGTTCGTGGATGAACGGCCATGCACTCCCTGGTTGGGCTGATCAGACCTCAGCTCGGGTGACCGGTTGGCGCAGGATCGTGCGGAGCTTGTCGGGGGCGACGCGTCGCGGGTCACTCAGGTAGATCTCGTGATGCTTCCCCCTCAGCGTTAGGCCATTGGCGGGGAGGTACTCGTCGTGCATGGCAGCAAGGACCGGACCCTCGTCGTCGTACGGGCCGATGTGCAGCGTCTGGACGCACAAACCCTCGGCGAGCCTGTCAAGTCGAAGTAGTTCGAGCGCGGGCGTACCCTCAATGCCGTCCACGACCTCATCGAAAACATCGTGCGTGATCCAATCGGGCGTCAGGATCATCGCCGTCCAGTCCCAACGGGACTTGTCCCGGGCAGTGGTGAAGGCGACCATGTCGTCGGCCCACCACAGCGCCTCGAGCGGCATCACCACGTAATCACGCTCGAGCTCACCTTTGGAAAAGAATTTGAGTTTGTACGCAACCGGGTACAACGTCGCCAGCGCGTCGGCGTACGAGGCGGCCGTGTTCGGATCACCATGACCGTCGATCATCAGATACTGCAAGGCTGGAACATCCACCACATCGAAGCGTCCCGCCGTGGCCTTGTAGGCCGGGATCTGTTTCTTCAGATCGATCTTCATAGCTGTTCCGCCTCTTGGTCATTGGAATGAAAACTGTGTGCGTTGCGTTAAAAAACGTACACGCAATGAATCGAGTTCAACTGTGGCTTCCCCCATAACAATTGATATCTGGTCCGACATCGCTTGTCCGTGGTGCTACATCGGCAAGCGCCGTTTGGAAGCAGCCTTGGCAACGTTTCAAGAGCATGCAGACGCAGTGCCGGTTGCGATCACCTATCACAGCTTTGAACTTTCACCCGACACGCCGGTGGACTTTTCTGGCACCGAAGTCGATTTTCTCGTTGAGCACAAAGCAATGCCAGCCGACCAAGTAAAAGCAATGCTTGACCACGTTACCGGTGTTGCGAAAAGTGTGGGCTTGACGTTCAAATTCGACAAGCTGCAACACTCCAACACGGTCCGCGCGCATCAACTCGTACATGTCGCGAGATCATCCGGGGTGCAAGACGCCGCCGTTGAACATCTCTTTCGTGCGTATTTCACAGAGGGACGAAATCTCGGCGACATCGCGGAGCTCGTGAAGGTCGGCAACCAAATCGGGCTCGACTCCGACGAGGTCGCAGCGGTGCTGCACGCTGACGCGATGTTGGATGCGGTACGAGACGACCAGGCACAAGCCCAACGCTTGGGCATCACCGGCGTGCCGTTCTTTGTCATCGACGGGCGATACGGCATTTCAGGTGCCCAGCCCTCAGAAACTTTTCTCAACGCGTGCGAGCGAGTTCTTGCAGAACGAGAGAGCGAACAGGTTGCGTCATGAGCATCGATGGGTCCACCGCCAACAACGAAAACGAGCCAATCAACTTCGAAATGATTGGCGACTCTGCAGCGCCACAGTGCATCGACGGAGCGTGTGACATCCCAGATTCGACACCAGTTGATTCAACGACCCCAGTCTGAGGTTCTCAACCCACACACCAACGGCCACGGCCCTCAGACTTTGCTTGATACAACGCCCGGTCGGCACGAGCAAGCAACGACGAATGATCGTTCGACCCTGGTTGGCTAAAAGCAACTCCCGCACTCGCTCCCACTTCGAGCGTCAGACCTTCATATTCGAAAGGCACGGCGAGTGCAGCCACGATTCTCTCGGCAACCCGCGTGGCATCATTAGGGATTGTGACCCCTGTGCACAACACGGCGAACTCGTCGCCGCCAATACGACCGACAACATCGCCTTCACGAACAGCACCGGTCATCAATCGTGCCGCGTGTTGAATGACAGCATCACCCGCCGCGTGTCCGAATTGATCGTTTATTGTTTTGAAGCGATCTAAGTCGACGTACAGGACGGCAATGGTTTGATCCGAACCAGTCGACTGGCGCAATTCGAATTCGAGCTGTTGCATGAACATGTTGCGATTTGCGACCCCGCTCAATTCATCAAATCGGGCGGCCTGCTCCAACGCTTCAACATGTCCCTGCCATTGCAAAACGAGGTCAAGCGATTCAGCCATCTGCTCTAACGCGTAGCGATGAGCGCTCACGCTCTGCTTCGGATCGGTTGACCATGCCAATGCCACCGCAAAATCTGACGAGTTCGCGAGCGGCACGGGTAGCACCATGCACGAAAGCAGACCCAGTTGTGTTGCCTCGAAGCGAAGGTCGTCTGGCAGGTCGCTCCACCCGTGCTGGGTTTCAATTCCGCGGCGAGCGTGTGCCCATGGGGTGTTTGCATCGTCGAATCGTGTGTACAAGTCAGCAGCGACTGCACTACCGACTTGACGCCACCGGTCTGGCTGGCTGTGTGTTGTTGGATATGAAACGAGGTAATGCGCGTTGGGGTAGCGCCATGCGCCGTAGCCCGGGAGCAGGTCGATGATCTCATCGCTGGGTCGGGCTTTGGTCAGCATTGTAAAGATGCGGTTACGTAGTTCGGCGTCTCCCGAGTACCGGCCGACGATCACGATACGTTCGGTGCCATCACCAAGTTGCAGCGGGGGCGTCGCGGTGACTTCGACCTCAAGCCAGGTGCCGTCTGCGCGTCGAACCCGATAGGTGGCTGGCGTCACCTCGGCACCGAGTGAGCCATCCAAAATGAGTGATGCGACTTCTGCCGCCCGTAGCACGTCGTCGGGATGCAAGATTGCAATCATGCTTGTCCCGATGAGTCCGTCGCCCAGGCCAGTCATGCGTCGCGCGAACGGGTTCACGTAACAGATGTTCAAAGTCGGATCAACCGCGATCACAATCTCAGGAAGCACCTCAAACACGGCCAACTCATGAGGAGGTGCAATGCGTCCAGCTTGGCTCACCTACCCATCATCGCATGTCATTGCCCAAAGCGCCCGTTGCCGCAAGGACCGCTTGCAATCCGAGTAGGGCGCTTGCGTGGACGTTGGAGTTCATCACGGGAAACTCGGTCATCGGTGTTGCTGGCTGCACGAACGTTTCCCCCGGATGATCGCCAAAATGGCTGTTTGAGGCATCAGGTCCGCTCCACTGGCCATACCAAATATCCGGATACGCCTCACGGCGATGATTGAGCGACTGCTTGTGCAAGGTCTGCCAAGCGCGAGCCGGATCATGCAGTGCGTATGCCCAGGCAGTTAGGCCGCCAAGTGCCGCCCAAACTCCGCCGTTGCAGTCCCAGCCATCGGCGAGCATGCCAAGACGCACCTTGTGAGGCCGGTCGAGAATGGTCGGACCAATTGGTGACGGATCATCGAGCAGCAGACCAATCGTTCGAACAAGCTCAGCACGTCGATCCATTGGGCCATGGCGGGCAATCAGCGCCCAAACCTGCGCGTCGAGAAACAAGTGATCCGCACCGATGCGATGCCCTCGCCCATCCCAACCACGGGCATACCAGCGTCCCGTCCATGCGCCCTCCAACGATTTGCCAAGGAACTCATGGAGTTGAACGCAACGGTGCGAAACACCGGTATCGAGTCCATCGAGAAGTTTCGCGGCATCAGGCAAGATCGCAAGTGCCATGGCCGTGTTGAACGTTGATTCGCCGTAACGGTGAAACGCTCGCCGCCGACGAACCATCAACGAGATCGGATCCGCCCAGTCCCCGCTGCCGACGCGCAACATGCCATGCGGACCGAAACCGACCCTGGTATCGAGCGCCCGTGCCGCGCCAAGAGCGACTTCGCCGACGGTGGACTGACGATTCGCTGTTCCCCTCAGGCGCACCGTTAGCGAACACACATCGTGATCTCCAGTCGCGTCGACATACCGTGTAAGCGCCCAGAGGTAGAACAATCCCAGGTCGCTTGGTGACGCGTGAATCCCGCCAGACAGTGCGGCGCCGTATCCGGTGTGGGCGTAGTGAAAAGTTCCGTCGCGTCGTGCGAGTGACGTCATGGCGAGCAATGCATGTTTGGCAACGTCTGGATCAATCGGGGCGAGCGCCGCGACGACGAACGCTTCGTCACGCAACGCGCCGTGGAGACCGTGAATGAACCCGTAGGCCGATCCCTGCATCACGAACGGCTGGCCAACGAAAGGATCAGGGACACGAAGGGCGCGCAGTTGCTGCACGTGCCAGAAAGCTTCGGCCGCTAGCGCCTCTGGAATACCAGCGGGCAAGTCACGTGGGGGTGAAAGTTTCCGAGCGACAACGCCTTTTAGAAGTGGGTCATCGAGTGCAAGGAGAGCCGACATCTGGTCTTTGCCAGCACTCGTCGAACGGATCGTGAGACTCTTTGGATCAATATTGATTTCTCCATGGGGCGGCAGCTGCTCAACGGTGAATCGAAGGGTCGGTGGAACACCAACAACGAGCCGAGGTTTCGTAGGTCGAATTCGAGCATCGTCCGGCTGCCACACGACGGTGCGGCCATCCGCGCTGACCACGCCATCAAGTGGCTGTCGGCCACCGAGATAGGAGCGGGTTCGGTCGGTCGCTCGACGAGCAAGATCCGAGCCCAAAAACATCAAGCGCCAGATGCTCCGGTCGAACCCACGGTGAGTGGACGGTACTGGGATGCGACGGCTCATCAGCGGCGCCGCAAGCAACGGGTAGGGCGAGACGTCGAAGTTCTCGGTGAGGACGTGCGTGCTCCGGTCGTTCAGGAGACCCTCGACTGTCCATTCCAGGTGCAGCACCGGCGCTGACTCGTCGGCGATAAGCGTCCTGTTCACACGGGTCGCACCATCGCTCCAGGTCCATTGACACCGGTCGACACCGAACGCCACGGCTTCAAGCTCCACCGTTGAGCCTTGCAACGGGCAGCCAAAATTGTGGTCGGCCAGGCGAACCATGCCTCCCGCGGTGGCATACAACGTGATTGCTCCAGAAACATGGGCCAATGCAAGGAGTCCGGGGCTTCCAACGAGGTGCCATGCATCAGCCGGGCAGGTTTGCGTATCGACCCGAAACTCGGGGCGTCCAAAGGCGTCCGTACCCCATGCTCCACAACCAAGGGACGTATCGAAGCGTTGACGCGTCATGAGACGATCAGCGGAAGAACGCTGCTGATTGAATCTCGAATGACGACATCGGCGAGGTCGTCAAACTCGGTTGGCTCGCCATTCACAATCACGATTCGAGCACCATGCGATGCGGCAAGTGGCACGATTGCGGCGATCGGAAACACCGACAACGTGGTGCCAACGGCCAGAAGTAGATCACAGGTGTGCGCCGCCGTCTCGGCTCGTTCCAAATCTTTTGCAATAAGCCCCTGACCAAAACTGATCGTGGCCGACTTGAGCATTCCTCCACAACATTCACATGGTGGATCGGTCTCGCCATTTCGGACCCGCTCAAGAACATCTCGCATGGGTAGGCGATTGTCACATGCCAAGCACACAACGTGGCGTTCCGTCCCGTGGATTTCAACAAGAAGCTTGGGATCACTGCCAGCTTCGGTGTGTAAGCCGTCGATGTTTTGCGTAACGAGCAGATCCATGCGGCCCGAGTGTTCAAGGGCGACGATTGCGCGATGCCCCTCGTTGGGGTTTGGTGTGGCAAGCGTGGCGGCTTCGAGACGGGCCATCCAAGCGGCGCGTCGAATTGAAGCGTCGCTCACCCACGTGTTGATATTCGATGCCTTCTCTGCGGCTGGGTTCTTGGTCCAAACCCCTTGTGGCCCACGAAAATCAGGGATGCCACTATCGGTTGAAATGCCCGCACCGGTGAGCACCACGATGTGCTGTGCGTCAGCGACCAGCGTGCGGGCTACTTCGACAGCACTCGTGTTGAACCTTGGATCCATTGAAGCGGAAGCTACTCGCTCTTTGCACCGTTTCTGGCTCAAGTGGGGGTGAAGTGTGCACAGATGCGAGCGGACGAGTCGCGACGACAAGGCACGGCGCAACTGGCCGACGCGTAGCGCACCCGCCGTTGTGGCCCTATTATTTGCGTTGTGACGGGGGATTTCAATTCGGGTATTTGGACGCCGGTGACCAAACTGATGCCGCCCGCGCTCGGTCCTGAAGTGTTCTTTGCACCGGGCCGGATGGAGTGGATTCACGACCTTATTGATCGTCACCGCGTGACACTTGTTGTGGCCCAAAGCGGGAGTGGAAAGTCAACCCTCGTCGCAGGTGCGGTTGCCACCGCAGATCGGCCGGTGAGTTGGATTCGATGGAATGCTCGCGATGACACGCCACGTGGTGTTGTGGAGCTCTTTGCGTTGAGTCTGCAACGGATTCGAGGGGAGCAGACGACGCTCACATCGTCGCTGTTTACAAGCAACACTGGGGTAGGTCCTGATCAGTTCGTTGGGCTACTCGTGAATGACATGGCCGACATTGGGCCAATGATCATGGTGTTCGACGACTGTCAAACGATCAACGATCCGGCCGCAACCGACATAATTTCAACGCTGATTGATTTGGCACCACCCGATGTGCGCTTCGTCTTAACGGCTCGCACCACGCCAAAGGTTCCTCTTGCTCGTTTCCACGCAAGCGGGCAACTCGCTCGAATCGGACCTGACGAGTTGCGTGTCGCCACCGCTCAGGCTCAACAGTTGCTTGACCAGCATCGAATTGCAGTGCCACACGATTGCATCCCCGAACTTGTTGGCCAAACAAATGGCTGGATTGTGGGTTTCCTCATGGCAGCGCGGGCGATGGCAAACGGGCGTTCAATCGAAACCGCAAATGGAGTGGTGGCCGACTATTTCGCCGAAGAGCTCCTTGTCAACGAAGACGCAGAAGTCAAACAGTTCCTACGCGAAACATCGATCCTCGAAATATTGGTGCCGGGAGTATGCGAGGCGGTAACACGCCAACACAATGCCCAACAAACGCTCGATGGGCTGCGTGAACGTCTTGGCTTCTTGGTGATCGAAGTCGGGGGCGTCATGCGTTATCACGATCTGCTCCGCGACCATCTCAAGCGCGAACTCGAAGCGCATGCCAGCCCAGATGAGATTCGTGCGTTGCATGCTCGGGCGTCCTTCGTGACGTCAGATGAGCTGCAAATTGAACACCTTTTTGCCGCTCATGATTTCAAGGCGGCAGCGGTTGCTATTGAAGAACGTTCGCGAGCCTGGGTCCGGCATCCCACTGCCGACCGTCAAGTCACCGAGTGGATCACCCGCCTCCCGGACGACGTCCGCGACGATCACCCGTGGCTTGACGTTGTGCTTGCAGCATCCGGTGGACTCAGTGACCGCGACTCGCAAGTTCCTCGTGTACTCCGGGCAATTGAACGCGCAGACGATGATGACCAGGAACTTCGCTGGTTTGCAGCGAGAATGTTGGTGTTCGCCACCATGGACCTTGAGCGATGGCGTCCCGAAGTTGAACGCGCAACCGCTCCAGAGTTTGCGAACACGCATCCTGCGATGCGGGTCGAATTGCTCGCCGCGGCAGCGTGGGCGGCGCACTGGAGTGCGCGCCCTGAGACGTCCTACCACCACGCCCTTGAAGCAATGCGCCTGGTGGAAACTTCAAAAAATGAAACCGCCGCAGAAAGCCTCGCGTTACACCTTGCGACACCCCTTGTCTTGATGCCCGGAGCTCTTGATCGATTCTTGCAGTTTCACCAATGGGCCAACGAAGAGTTTGGCCCGCAGTCCCGAATCATTGACCTCGCCACACGTGCGCACATCGCCATGCTCGAGGTAGTAAAGCTTGGGCCTGTTGCCAAAGGGCCATTGGACGAACCAGACATGGGGCTCATTGAGACGTTTCCCGATATGGCGCTCAATCTCATTTGGATTCGAACATCTCGTTTCCACATGGCCGCCGACGACGCAGGGATTGAAGCGACGTTAGCTCCGTTGGTCTTGCATTCGTCAGCGACAAATGGACTTCCCTTTACCGGGTTGCTGAGTGCCGCTTTTCGACGTATGGGTCGAATCCAAGACGTCCAACGTATGGTCGATCTCGTTCATGCACTGCCTCGTGCGATGCAATCAAGTCCCGCCAGCAAAACTTTGGCGGCACAGTTGCAAGCAGACCTGGCTTGGGTAAAGGGTGATCTTGACGCTGCAATCGCGCTGCTTCGGCCACTCGTTGACGAGCCAGGTCATCTCAGAACCGCCCCAATCCCTGACGCAGGCTGTCAACTCGCTGTTCTACTTGATGCGTCAGGTGATGAGACTGGAGCGCTCGCATGTTTAGCTGAGCGGGTAGAGGATCTTGCGGGCCGCCTTGCATCGCCATACCGCGTTGTGCAGGCAATGCCGATTGCAACGACGTTGTTCGAACGCTTGGCGAAGCGTGAACCGAGTGAAGCGCTCGATTCGGTCATAGCAATTCAACGCGCAGCGCACGGTCGGAATCGTCAACGCGTTGTGCCTGGAACGGGGACGCAATTGACAGCTCGTGAGTTTGAGGTGCTCGAGTGTCTTGCAAAAGGACATTCGAATGCACAAATCGCGTCTGAGCTTTTTCTCAGCGCCAACACGGTGAAGACCCATGTCAGCAGGGTTCTGACAAAGCTCGGGGTCACGTCGAGAACGGCCGCCGTCGCTCGAGCGCGTGATCATCAATTGATCTAAACCAAAAGGGTTGCGCCGCAGGCGAATTGTGTGGCGAAAGAATCACCCGTGCCTTGATGAGCAATCACCCAAATTGGTGACGACACCATTTGCGAAATGGTCTTTGCTCGTTACATGACATCGCTTGGGTACTGACCGGGCACCGTCTCCGCCTGTTCGTGCGCCCTCACGAACAGGCGTCTTCCTACAAACACAAAGGAGCGCATCATGAGTGATGATCCAATTGCCATTGCGAAGCGGTGGTACGAAACCCTTGAAAGTGCATGGAACACGGGCGACGGCCCAGCGACAGGCGCGGCATACACCGAACCCTGTGATCTTGTCGACATTCGGGGAGTCCATCACGAAGGTGGACCAGACGTTATGGGCGAAGGTCATCAGGCAATCTTTGACACCATTTACAAAGACAGTGTCATCCGCTACACGGTTGAAGATGCACGACTTCTTGACGACGACACGGTCATAGCGCATGCGCTCAGCAGGCTTGAAGCCCCGTACGCGCCGCCGCCGGTAGCGGGCGGCGCCTCGGCTCGGAGCACTGCGCTCTTACTCCGAGATGGTGACTCGTGGAAATGCACCGCAATGCACAACACGCTGCTTCTCGAAGATCTGCTTACGACCTGACGCCAAAGTCGACACCTTCAACACGTCAAGAGGTTGCCTCTGCTCAGCGTCGGTGACCTGGCCTATGTGCCTCGGTCACCGGCGCATTTTTGGTGTCACCTCTTCTCGCTGCCACTCGCTCTACGATCATGCGATGCCAAGCGCGTGGCTGACGAAGGCAAGAGAAGCATTCGACCCGGTAGCTCGTCGTTCGCTCATCGTGGAAGCAAATGACGGGATCATCGCAACGGCTGGTGTGATCGAAGGTTTTGCTGGGGCGGGTGCAACCGGACACACGCTTGTTGTAGCTGCGTGCGCGACCATGGCCGCGGGTGCCGTCGCCATCGCCGGTGCCCGTTACGCCGAAGAAGCCGCCGAACGAGATTCGCAACTAGTCATTGTCAACGATGAACGTCACCAATTGTCGATCGACCCTGATATGGAAATGGCCGAACTCGCCGCTATCTATGAAGCGAAAGGTTTGAGCCGTGATCTTGCGCTCGACGTTTCTCGGCAGTTGTCACAGGCTGATGCGTTGGCGGCCCATGTTGATGCCGAATACGGAATTCGGACATTCAAGACGTTTGTATCGTCAGTTGCAGTCGCACTCGCAGCAGGAATCGCATTTGCGCTTGGCGCCGTTGTCCCACTGCTTGCGGTGCTGCTCATGCCCGATGATCAACGGGCGATCGCCACATTCGCAGCGTCAATTGTTGCGCTTAGCATCTCGTCAATTGTGATGGCGTCCCTCGGCCATCTCTCCGTACCACGCGTGCTTCTTCGCACGCTCTTTGTTGGAGCGAGCGCAATGGGGCTGAGTTTGTTTGTCGGAACGATGCTCGACTTCTAGCCGGGTTCCATTGTTCAACCGTTGTTTCGCAGGAGCGGTAGGGTCGCACGCATGGGAAATCGACGAGATAAGAAGCGTGCGCCGCGAATCTCATCGAACCCGGAATCGGTGACGCCATGGTGGAACAGTCGCAACGCTTTCATTCCAAAACCAAAAGTTGACTCGCGGGGTGAGTCGGAATTTTTCTCCGAGTTTTCGACAGAATCGTTGTTTACCAATCCGACGTCGGCGAGTGATGCGCTCGACCCATATGAAGTGCTTGGCTTGTTCCCGGGCGCTTCAATCGAACAAGTCAAGAAGGCACATCGAGCGATGGTCAAGAAGTATCACCCCGACCGCTTTGCAATGGGGTCAGAAGTTGAACGCATGCAAGCGGAGCACAAGATGGTGCAAGTAAATGGAGCGTACGCCGAACTGCTCGCCCGTTTCGAAGAGTGACGCGGTTTCGTCAGCACGCAACGTTGCGGTCAGTACTATTGCAATGAAATGTCGACCGCATCCGACAGCCCTGCCATGACTTCGACACCCAGATTCCCGACGTGTCAAAGCCGTGATGAACTCGCGGCGAACCTTGGCGATGTGCAATCACGCATTGCGCTGGCCGCGAACCGAGCCGATCGAGATCCATCGACTATTCGATTATTGCCGGTCACCAAAACAATGGGAACCGACGTCATCGGTTGGCTTACTCAATGCGGAGCGAACCTCGTTGGCGAGAACAAGGCGCAAGAAGCTCGCTCAAAAAGCGAACTCTTTGACAGCCTCGGCGTGTCATGGGCGATGATTGGTCATCTCCAAACCAACAAGATCAATCAAGTTGTTGGTTCCGCTGTTGAACTGCATTCGCTTGACCGTATTGGCCTGGCCACCAAACTCGATCGACGACTCCAAGAACTCGGGGAATCACTCGACGTGTTTGTGCAAGTCAATTCGTCTGGAGAGGATTCCAAGTACGGCCTCGAACCCGACGACGTTCTCGCTTTCGTGCGCGAGATCGCTTCGTTTGACACTCTTCGTGTGCGCGGTCTGATGACGCTGGCGCTGTTCTCGCATGACGAGCACGCGGTCGGGGAGTGCTTTGCAACGATGCAACGTCTGCAGACGCGTCTTCGACAAGACGCGCCTGATGCAACGTGTTTTGACGAGCTCTCGATGGGCATGTCCGGTGACTACGAGCTGGCAATTGCATACGGCGCAACGACGGTGCGCGTTGGCCAAGGGATCTTCGGTGCTCGCGCGCTCGGCCCCGATCACTACTGGCCGAATAAGTAGTCGGCGTACTGACGTTGCCGTATCGACCAGGTTGATGACGAAGCAATTGTGTCTAGCCCCATTTGCAGTAGGGCAGGACTGATTGCCCTATTGGTTGTGCCAATTCGCCGTTACCTTTTGTGCACGTGACGTGTCTCGAGCCGAAAGCGCAAGTGGACCCCCAGCCGGCCAACAGCGCTCGAACAAATGAAGCCCGCCCGACTCAACTGGCATGGTGGCTACTCGTCGTTGCGGCACTTGTCTATGGCATGGTGATTGTGGGGGGAGCGACACGCCTCACCGAATCTGGGCTGTCGATCACCAAATGGGAACCGGTGAGCGGCACATTCCCTCCGCTCAGCAGCGACGCGTGGCACAAAGAGTTTGACCATTACCGTCAATCCCCCCAGTATCAGATCATCAACAATCAGATGTCGCTGGGCCAGTTCAAGAGCATTTTCTGGTGGGAATGGGCACACCGGCTTCTTGGCCGGATTGTTGGACTCGTGCTGGTGATCCCCTTTGTTTGGTTTCTGGTACGTCGCCGTATACCGCCCGGGTATGGCTGGCGCATCGCTGGACTCTCGGCACTCTTAGGACTGCAAGGGGTGATCGGTTGGTGGATGGTTGCGAGCGGGCTCATTGATCGTCCGGATGTCGCGCATCAACGTCTTGCACTCCACCTGAGCACGGCATTGGTGCTTTTGGGCGCGCTCATTTGGACAGCGTTGGACCTTCGGGCGTTGGGAGCTGGCCGCGCACGGGTTGCTGGCCGCCCGAAGAGGTGGGTTGTGCCGTTTCTCGTGGTGCTCTTTGTCCAGTTCATACTTGGGGCATTCGTGGCTGGCCTTGAGGCTGGCAACGTCTTCAACACGTGGCCGACTATGGAAGGAACGTGGGTTCCACAAGGTGTCCACGACATGTCTCCGTGGTGGGTCAACATGGTCGACAATCCAGTTGCGGTGCAATTTCTCCATCGCTGGTGGGCAGTGGTTGCCGCAGTTTTCGCCCTTGTGATTGTGACTCGTCTCTACCGTGCAGGAGCCAAGAACATTGCGGGTGCGCTCGAAGGAGTCGTGCTCGCACAGTTCATCTTGGGTGTGTTCACGTTGTTGCATTCGGTGCCGATCGCACTGGGCATCCTGCACCAAGCGGTGGGTGCCATGTTGCTTGTCGTCACCGTGGTTGCGGCGCACTGGGCGTTCGGTGGAGCAAAGAAAGACAGCCCGAGCTTAGGCAAGGAGTAGCGGCAACGATTCGGGGCCAAAGATTCCGATTGGAGGACGCCAAGTTGCATCACCCGCGAGCGTGACCGTCTCGAACCGTTGCGACAACGCCCGGAACGCCTCTTGAAGTTCCGCGCGTGCCAAGTTCGCACCCAAGCAGTAGTGCCGACCCCCGCCAAATGAATTGATGGTTTCTCGCTCGATGGTCACATCAAAGTCCAGCGGATTGTCGTACACAGCCGGGTCGGCATTCGCATGATTGAGCGACAATGCGACGAACGTGCCAGCGGGAATCGTGTAGCCGCCCAACTCAACTTCTTCGGTCGCAAAGCGTGGCACCGACCCTGCTGTCCCACGAAAGCGCAGGACTTCTTCGACCGCTTGGTTCACCAACGTTGCGTCATCTCGCAAGTGACGCCACTGTTCGGGATGATGTGCGAAGAGCCACATGCCAAGACCAAGTTGATTCCGTGTGGTGTCATGGCCGGCAAAGAGAAGCGACGTGATCATGTGCTCGACATCACCGCTGGCGAGCTGATCATCATCGCTATGGGCCAGAACCAACGACGAGACCAGATCGTCGCCCGGGTTTGCCCGACGTTGTTCGATGAGATCAACAACGTAGGCGTGCAGATTGGTGAGACCCCATTCAATTTCTTCTCGGTGCGCGACGAGCTCCGCGGAAAGCACCCACGTAATCGCATGATTCCATTGGGCGAACTGGCCTCGATCCTCAACCGGCACACCCAAGACATGGCAGATCACCCAGACAGGAAGTTTGTCGGCGAACTCGGCCATGAACTCATTTCCGTCGGTGCCCGACGCCACCATTGCATCGATCAATTCGTTCGCGAGTTCCGCGATTTTGGGACGTACTTGTTCGACCGCTCGGGGAGTCAAGGCCCGTGTCGCAAGGCGGCGTAGTCGAATGTGGCGTTCGCCTTCTGAAGCGAGCACCGAATCGGCAAGTCCAGCCCCAATGGGGTCGTCAGATGCGCCCTGGAGGGCGACAACCTCGGCGATGCCACTGCGCAAACGCTTGTCACCAAGCGCAGTATGAACTTCATCGCGGGCCAAGACGGTGACGCCAATCTCGTTTCGTACAAGTGGACTTTGTGCACGCAATTCGCTCACCGTTTGCCGGAGCGCATCAAAACCCGAACTCAAAGGAATTTCTGGCCCTGATCCATCAGGGGTTTCGAATTCCAAGAAGCTAAAGAACGGTGCATCATCAAGTGGGCAGCCCATTGTGCGACCTTAGATCACAATTGTCGCCAAGATCGCACAATTACGTTCGCGTTTCGTTCGCGCACGTGCTGTACAACAACTCCCATGGAGAATGGATCGGGGAAACGGCTTTGGGCGATTCTCGGCGGATGTGTCGGTCTCATCGCGGTTGTGCTGGTGATCGTGCTCGCCGTCGGCGGAAGCGACGACAGTACGGACGATCGCGCGTCAGACTCGACAACGACGATTACATCCGCGACGACGATTGATGACGGCGGTGCCTCATCAGATGACGGCACGGGGAGCAACGGTGGTGATCGCGATAACGGTGAACCGGGTACGGGCGTAGGCGGCGACGCGCAAGGAACCGCGGGATCCGATGGTGACAGTGGCACAGCACGCGGGAACGACGCGTTGAACAGTGAGGCTCAGGGGGACGGCCACTCGGGGCCTGGTGGCGCATCAGTCGCAGGTGGCGGGAGCGATGGAGGGAATACGGGTTCGGTCACGTCAGGTTCCAGTCACCCCACTGGGCCTGGCGGGACCGGACCAAACGTTGGATCTCAACCAACGACGCCCACTCGACCCGTGACAACGATCAACCGTTCCACCACCACCTTGCCGCGCTCAACGACGACGCAGCCACGGTCGACCACGACGCGACCCGATAACCCAACGACAACTCGGCCGTCGAATCCGACAACCACGGTTCCTGGTCGTGTGCCACCCGGCCCGGACCCCGCGCATCGCGCGACGGCGGGTTGGCGTTTCGAACCCTCCACGCTCTTACTCGCCCCAGGCGAATCCACCGAGGTTGAACTCGTGCACGCGGACCCGAACGGGGTCGACGATGACGGGCTGCCCCCGTCGGATCCGACACTGACCCTTTCGGATGCCGGGGTTGCCTCGGTCGACCCGATCGGTGAAGGTCGCTTCCGGGTCACCGCGAAATCCAAGATTGGTTTCACCGCGGTCGGTGCGGACGTTCCCTACGGGGACCTCAACGTGTCGTTGCTCGTGACCGTCGCAACGACCAAGGCGAATGTCACCAAGATCGCCGACGACTCGGTCGTGTGGCCACGCGCGGACAAAGACGAACTCGCCCCGGTACGCGACTTCAGCCTGCCCTATCAAAGTGCAACCGGTGTTGGACCGTTCACTTGGCAACACATCAAAGACCTAGCGCTCACTCCCGCGTCGGACGCCGCCGACACCGGCATGCCCGAATACCGGTTCGCGCTCGTGGTCAAAGACTTAAGCCTCGCCGATGGCGATCTGGTGGTCTCATCAGGTGACTCGTCGGTGTTGGGCAGGGTCATGTCGGTTGAGACCCACGATGTCGACGGGCACGCATTGTCGTTGGTCAGTATCGAGCTGATCGCCCCCGAGAACCTCTTTCGTGAAGCAAATGTGGATTTCGCGACACGTGATTTGATTGATGTGGGTGCGGTGGCACCACCGGTGGAACCCGGACCGTTATTGCCGGTCCCCAAACCGAAAGCGAAAGCTGCCTCGTCAGCGGGCGTTGGTGTGGGTGGGAATTCGCTCTTCTCGAACGTAGCAAAACAGCTTGCACTTCTCGCCGACGGTGGCGATGACGACGGGCCAGGAGTCGGCCAGTGCGAGATCACGGGCGGCGCAAATCTGATCTCGATCACACCGAAGTTCTCGGCAGGAGTCGGGGACTCGAAGTCGATCCTTCCCACATTCGACGCGCTCTTCAGCGTGACCAACGACGGAAGCGCGATGATCCAGGTGGTGAGCGGCATGACCGGTTCGCTCAAAGCGAGCCTGGAGATCAAGGCAACGTTGTCGGGCACGGCCGAAATGAAGTGCGGCCTCGCGAAGCTCGGCGACTGGAAATTGCCGGCCCCCGCGCCCATCGGACCGTTTCTGACGCTGGAAACGCAGCCGACGTTGTTTGCCACCTTCGGGATGACCGGGTCGGGCGGGCCGGTGTTCACCTACAAGAAAGAATGCTCGGCCACCTACAACTTCACGTTGGGTTTTCGTTACAACCCGTTGGGCGACGGTTTCACGAACCTGTCGAGTGTGAACAACTCGGGGGGCTGCCCGGACGGTACGACGAGTGTGAGCGACGGGGTCGGTGGGCCGAGCGGCGCTTCGGCGCAAATCGAAGGCTCGGTTGGCTTGAAGGTTGAGACGCCGATGAACATTCGGATCGGTGGCGCCGTCATGGAGAAGATGGCCAAGTTCTTCGGCGAGGAAGATTTTGGTCTGATCAAGATGTTCACCGGTGAAGGTGGCCTGGTCGGCAAAGTTGCGTGGGCGAACACCTCGTCGGTGTTGGACGCGACCGAGACACCGGCGGTCGCGGAGCTCTCCGCGTCGCTCGCTTTCGGTGTGGACATCGATCCGCTCGAATGGGTACTCGCCAAGATCGGGAACAAGGCGAAAGGACAAGCGTCTGTTGAAGCACCCAAGCTCGAGTTGGACCCTCCACTTCCGCTCGCCCAGGCGTTCCGCGGGATCTCGAAAGGCGCGAGCGATCCCGAGATCACCGTTGACGGCGACAAGGTCACCAATGGGGTCGCGATCGGCGATCAGCTCGACATCAACGCCGTGACGAAAGCTTCGACGATGGCGGCATTGGGTGGTCTCGCTGCGCCGTTCGAGACGTCCAAGCTCACCGCGTACGTCAAGAAGGACGGCAATTTCGAACATCTCACCGACGTCGATCGGGACAGCCTCACCCAGCCATCTGATCGCGAAGCCGGACCGACCATCGAAGCGCACTTCATGGTCACCAAGGACGTTTGCGACAAGCTCGGTGGAAAAGAACTCGAGGTTGCGGTCGTGTCGACCTCGTCGCTCTTTGGCCTTGACACGCCGGGGTATGTTGCGGGCTTCAAGCTCAAGTGCGTCGATCCGGACATCCGTTGGGATCCCGCCGATGTCGAGGTCGAGAATCACGACAAGGGCACCGCGACCGGCAAATCGCAGTTACAGATTCTTGACCCGGGGGCGGGGAACTCCACGTTCACCTACTCGCTGACCGAAGACACCGATTGGCTGACGGTGAAAGGTGCCGACGGCTCCAACACCATGCATTACGTCGACGCCGTGCAGGTTGCCGGCAAACCCCATGACGCGATGGTGGCCGATGTGAAGATCGAGGTCGACTGTGACGCTGTCGGTGACCGCATCGCCACGACGAGCATCACCGGTAAGCTTGACGCGCCCGATTACGGCAAAGAACTCACTAAAGATCTCTTCATCACCGCTGATTGCCGAACGCACTACACCAAGGTGACACCGAAGGAGATCTTTGAGACCGGTGGCCCGGCCACGATCGAATACAGCGCCGATCAGAAGGGCGAGTCGTGGTCGCTCCCCGGAGCAGAGCCGAGCTCAGGGACGTTCCCCAGCGACACCGGCGGTGTCGTGGCCGTCAACTTCAAGTTCGAGGGTGCGAAACCCAAGTGCGACGAGACCATTCCAGAGACGCGCACCAAAGCGTCGTTGACGTCGAAGTACGCCGTCGGCGAGTACGTCGAACTGGTCATTCGCAAGAAGAAAGGATCCCCGTGTCCTCCGCCCAAGAAGCCACCGACGTGCACCGGAAACTGTGGCATTGCGACCGCGAACGGCGACCCGCACATGACCAGTTTCGACGGGGCACGTTTCGACATGCAGACCCCCGGCGATTACCGCTACCTCGTCCCCGACCCGGCCGACCCGGATGCGACCGGTCCACAGCTTCAGGTACGTCACGGCTACTACGTGTCCACGACGAACCACGCACGGATCATCGAGGCCGCGGCCGTCGATTATGGCGGTCATCGCGTCGAGGCGTATCTGCGCCCGAACGAATCGATCTTGATCGACGGTGTCGCCCACACTTGGGACGAAAGCCTCGCACTCGAGCTGCGAAGTGATTTCCAACTCTCACTGAGTAATGGCCAACTCGACATGAATGTGGACGGGGTGGCTTACACACTCGTCTCGAACCGATTCACTGGCGAACTACGCAGTTATCTGGACCTCACGGTGCGAGCACCACTGAACGCTTCGTATCGGGGCATTTTCGGTTCTCCTGACGGCAATGCTGCAAACGATTTCGCCAAACCGGACGGGACAATGATTTCGCTGGCGCAAGCTCAGGCGGGCGGCATCGACTTCTTCACCTTCACCGAATCGTGGCGTGTGACCGACATCGCCGATTCGCTGTTCTCGATCGCCTCGGACACATTCACCGACTCACCAGCGCCGTTCGACATCGACGCGATCATGCCGTACGTCAATCAGGTGCGGACCGCGTTCGCTGATCTCGCCCCAGTGTGTGGTGGGCTGAGCGGTCTGGAGCCCACCTCCTATGAGGTGGTTTCGATCGCCGTCGAATTGGCTGCGGGAACTCCGCTCGCCGAAGCGATGAACAACACGTGTGCCTACCAGCTTGCGGGCAACGTCACATCCGTGTTGCAACAGTTCGGACCCGGTCTCGGCGGCGTGTCGCTCCATATCACCGCACCCGGATTGAACCCTTGTGACGTCGTCACTGATGCAAGCGGCAACTTCTCCTGCACCGCGACGCCGGACCTCACCGCGCTGCGAGCCGGTGGCGTGCCCAACGGGTCACCGACGTTCCGCTACGTGGTCACCCACCCGGTGAGCGGCAACGTCATGATCGATACGACACGAACTTCGAGTTCCAAAGCGACGTTCGGTTCTTCGACCTACCTTGCGGCCACCTTGTCAACCCCGAACCGTGCTGACGGTTCGGTGGATCTGACCGGCACCGTGACCCAAGCCGGAGTACCCGTCGCGAATCAGGTGCTCTGGCTCACTGTGACCGAATGGGACGCGGACGGCAAGCGAATCTTCGCGGACTACCACCATTTCACAACCGACGCGCAAGGCGTCTACAACGTGATCCGGGCGACGCATCCACTGGCAACGAAGCTGGTCCTTCAAGTCGACGTTGCCGGTGACGTGTACACCAAGACCGTCGACCTGACGCAACCTGCGAGTGGTGAGGTGCGTCTCGACATCGATCACAACCCGCCGGTGGTCACCTTCGACGGTGTGTGGCAGGGCGTACCGGGATCGTCAGTCCGACTGCGAGGTTTTAATGCAGCCGGGGACGTCGTCGTCGATACGACCCGCCTGGCCACGGTCACCGACGGCCGTTGGAGCCTGACCTACACCTTCCCGGTAAGCGTCGTTCGAGTGGAAGCGACCGCGCTCGTGTCGGACTACGCAACGGACAATCCGGTGCTGGTCACCCCGGTTGATGATGGTGCGTCCACCAAGACGTTCGATGTGATCTTCAACCCGGTGATGGCACACGTGCACGGCACCGTTCATCTCGATGGCGCCGTGCCCAACGTCGCGCTCCCGGTTCACGTCGAGGCGTATGACGTCTCGGGGGTTCGTGTTGCAAACCTGTGGCGCTACACGACTCCCAACTCGGCAACCGGCGCGTACAGCCTCGACGCGGAAGCCCCCCAGAGCACGACGCGCCTGGTCGTCACCATGCAGCCGACGACCGCAGCATCAACGTGGCAGATTGCGGATATTGGTGCCGCTCCAGGGGTCATCGACGTTCCTCTGAGTGCGGATCTCCACCGTGACGTGGTCGACATCAGCGGTCTGTTGCACGAGAACGGTGATGCCCCGAGTGGTGCCGTGCCCGTCACTGTTTCGATGCGCAACAGCACCGGCCAAGAATTGGGCACCGTCACCCAGAATCTGACCGCCGCCGCGGATGGAACGGTGACCTGGTCCGGACCGGTCACATTGCCGTTCGGAACGTCGCAACTGCACGTCACCGCCGCGTTCCATCCCGGAGCCGGAGGTTCTTTGAGCCAGGACCTGCCGATCGCTGCCGGCCAAACCACGGCAACCTTTGATCTGAACCTGGTCATGCGTGTCGTCACGATGAACATCACGGCTACCTCGAAGGACGGCCCATTCCCAACGTGGTTCCAGCTCTACTGGATGGACGGCAACGTGATGGTGGGATCTGCTGAGTCGACCGCCACGATCACACCGGATGCCGCCGGCCATGCAACGGCGACCTTCGTCAAACCCATGAACGTCGACAACGTCTTCATCTACGCGAATGGCTTTGACGACCGTTGGGTCGAGAGCACCTTCACGTTCGGCGCGGATCCAAATGTGTCCATAGACTTGGACCTGCGACCCCGCCAAGTCCAACTGGCCGGAAGCGTCACCCGGGGAGGGGCGCCGGCGCCGGCGGGCTCTCGTACGGTCAAGCTCGTGGCCCTCGATGGGTCAAGCAGCGAGATCGCCAAATCCGTTGTGGACACGACAATCGAGGTCGGTGCTGACGGAACGTATGCGACGGATCTGAACCTCCCCGAATGGGACACCTCCTGGAGTGCCACGCCCTCGCAATGGCGCTTGATCGTCACCGGCTCTGACAGCCAACCACACAACATCGATCTGGGGGCCGTTCCACGAGGGGCAACAAACGTGGACGGTGATTTCGTCGAGGTCGACACGGTTCCGCTCACCGTGGAGACCGAGCTTTTCCCAGCCAGCGCGGTCCGTCTCTCGGCAATCGCCTGGGTCCCCGGCTCGCTCACCATGGATCTGTCGGAAGGGAAATGGACCGAAACACCGATTCCTCCGGCTTCGGTGACGGTGACCCCAGATGGAACCGGCCGTTCGACGCTGTCGACCAATGTTGCCCCCGACGTGACCTTCGTTCGCATCACCGAACCGGGCGGGGCGTCTCGGGTTATTCAACTTCCCAATCCTGGCGCGGCGAACAGCATCTCGACCGCAGTCGATGACCCCACCGGCGAGATCCCGTCCTACATGTTCGACTTCCAGGATGGCCCGATGGCGGTGGAAGGCGACGGCGGCGACCCGAACGGAGGGAACTACTGTCCGGGTCAGCCCTACCCGATGGTCATGAACGTCAAGGTCACCGCGAATTTCACGAGTGGCTCGTCATCGAAGACTCGGATCATTGGCACCTTCCTGGTGTTTCCGGACATCACGACCGGGCGCTACCACCTCGATCTGCCCACCCTGAATTGGGCCGACCTGGGTGAGGCGACACCGCCCGATGACTACCTCCTCGAGTACAGCGCCCACGATTCGTACAGCATCTGGTCAGTTGGTGCTTATGGCTCCACGACGATTCCTGCCGACCAGTTCGGCCCGGGCAAACCGACCTGGGAGTTCACCCCGAGCTTCGGTTGCGCCATGTAGCCATTCTGGGCCCTGTCCCCGCGAAATTTGACGCGTTATGGCCGCTATGCGGCCATAACGCGTCAAATTTCGCAGAAGAATGAGGCGTCGGAGCGGATTCGCTCAGCGAGTACCGGCATGACCGCTTCCGTCTGAGCGATTGCTTGAAGCCACAGTTCGGTCGTCACATCTCGGCTCTTTCTGGTAAGTGGCGCGATACGTGCGAGCGCCCATTCGACCGGTCCCCAGCACGCACCGGCCCCGCCGTAACAGTTGAGCAACACGAGCTGGCCTCGATACGGCTCCAACAGTGGCCAGAGCAGGTTTGCAGCCGGCTTCGAGCCGACCGCCGCAGCCACGTGCGCCAGGATGCCAAGCGCAAAGAAGCGATTGGTGTCTTCGGGCAAGTTCGCGAATTTCTCGGCGACAAATTCAGAGAGTAGCTCGGCCGCTGCGCCACGACGCGCAGAGTCGTCACCCGTGTCCGATTCAACGAGTGCGAGTGCGAGCGCGGCGCGCCATGTAGGGATTTGGGGATACATCTCGACGGCGAAGCGCAAGACATCGAGCATCTCGTGGATGCGTCCTTGTAGGAGGCGTAAACCAACAAGGTTGACCTGGTAGCAAGCGTAGGCCTCGGTTACTTGCGGGCGACGAGCAGCCGCCCGCGCGAATGCGTCGTCGGCTTCCTCGAGCCGACCGGCGAAGAGCAATTGCAGCGCCTGCCAGGTATGAATTGCCCAAAGCCAGTAGGTCTGGCCGCTTCGGTTCGCGACGCGATTGGCCTCCTCAAGTGACGCGGTTGCATCTTTTCGGTTGCCAGCGCGAAGCAAGTCTTCGTGCCGATACAAGTGCGTGGCCGCGAGTAGGCCGACATCGAGTTTTCCACGAGGGAGCGTCAACACCTCGTCAAGTTGCACAAGTCGTTGGTGCGGCGACGTGGGATCGATACGCCCCATGCGCTGTTCAAGCAGTGCAATGGCTACGTCGTTCGGCGTGGCTGCCGAAGACGAACGGATTCGGTCCAATGCATGAGTTAGTAGCTCATCTCGTTGTTGCGCAGTGCTCACAAACAACATAGCGGTCGCAAGCTCGATCTCGATGCGACCCAAGAGCACCTCAAGTTCGGAATCTTTGCGAGTAGCAAGATGTTGCTGCAATCGAGTACGCGCAGTCTCGAGGTGAGTGAGCTGGGCGCCATCATCGTCGAGTATGGCACCGCGTCCCGCGCGGCCGACGAGTAAGAGGGTCGCCTCAGCCATTTGATGGTCAAGCGCATGAAAGTTGGCAAGTTCGATCGCCGACTCGAGCACAGTACGTGCCTGGCGATGGTCACGTAACTCGAGTTGTGCGCGTCCCGCGCCAATAAGTGCACGCACCTGTACGTCGGGCTCCTGAGCTCGCGAACGGGCCTGATCGAAATGTTCGTTCGCGTTGTTCCATGCGCCGCGTTGTAACGCTTCCATCCCCGCTTCGAGGTGTGCGGCGGCAGCTTGACGTTGTCGCGCTGCTCCAGCCAACGACCAGTGCACTGCCAGAAAGTATGCGGGTGCTCCAACCGAAGCGAGATAGTCCCCAGTCAGGCGATGCAGCGTGCTGCGACGGGCAGATGGTATCGATTGCCATACGACGCGCTGCGTCAAATCATGCGGGATTCGAATGCGTCCGTCATCGTCAATTGTCACCAGTCCCGCGACCGCAAGCCCGTCGAGGAGGTCTGCAACGTCGAGTGGGTTTGCTCGGGCAACCGCTTCGACCGCGGTCAACTCACCTCGGGAGCCTTGCGTTGCGACAACTTCAAGGATGCGACGCTGCTCAGTTGAAAGTGTCCGCAGGTAGTTTTCCAGCCAGAGTGACACGGACTCGGGGATCTGCAGGCTGCTCCCATCGGCAATTGATTCAGGTGCGTCGCGAATCACCGACGTGACAAAAAGCGGTAGGCCACCGGTCCGATGTTGAAACGCAGCGACTTGTTCATCCGTGAGCGTATGCGCATGCTCAACGGTGTCGTGAAGTAGTTCGGTGAGTTCGGTGACACCAAATGGAGCAAGGTCAACAATGTCGAGCTTGCCATGACGTGAGGCTCGTTCGGTGAGTTGTGCAAGCGGTTTGGAAATTTCTCGGCATGTTCCGAGCACCAAGACCGGACCGTCAATTTCGTGGATTAACGTATCAATGACCGCAATGCCATCTGGACGAGTCCACTGCATATCGTCAAGTACCAGGACCGTAGGTCTGCGAACGATCTCTCGTGCAACGGCTTTGGCCGTCTCGATGACTTCGTGACGCAGATCGCCACCTCGACTTAACTCGTCGTGTCGGACATCATTAACAGGAACGGCTTCTGGTACCAAGAGTGGCAGGGCAGGATGAGCAAGAGCCAGGGCATGTGCAAGTTGGGCGTCTTTTGCAAACAAGTCACCCAGCGCATCGGCAAATGGCCCCCAGGCCGTTTCAACCCCAATTCGTGAATGACCCCAAAGCTCACGGTCAGGTTGAAGCGCTTTGGTTGCGACGTCGACCGTTCGAGTCTTGCCTATCCCCGCCGGGCCTCGAACAAGCACAAATCTCGGAGAGGCCGATGAGCGAACGTGTTCCCACGCTCGTGAGATCACAGCGAGTTCTTCGACTCGACCAATGAATGGGCTTGCAGCATGAGGATGCCGAACCCGTGGAGTGAGGCGGTCGCTGTCACCGTGATCGCGGGGGGCGGGTGCGAATTTGGCGCGTAACTCTTGACTTGGCTTGAGCCCGTATTCGGTCGCAAGCACGCGTTCCAATTCAACGTATTCGGCGCGGGCGGCCGCCACATTTCCAAGCTCGGCATGTAATTCGATCAACGTCGTGCGCGTCATGGTGTCGACTGGATCTCGCGTCAGTACGTTCTCTGCCCACTGGATTGCGTCACTGTGGGAGCCGACGGTTCGGTAGTGATCAAGGACGACATGCTCGGCACGATCAAGGAGCGCTTCGATTCGGTGTCGATGAAGATCGGCAAACGCACTTTCGCTCCAAGCGAGAAATGGAAAACGCAACTCAAGTGTGAGCTGGCGCAACTCTGCGAATTGCTCCGTGTTAATCGCGTGCGTTGTTGCTTGCGTGATGAGGTGCTCGGTACGGGACACGTTGTCGGTGAAATTGCTGTTGAGACGGATCATCCCCTGGGACAATGAGAGGTCATCGGGTTGCGCGCCAGCCTCGGCGAGAACATTGCGGACTTTGCTCACCACGCCTCGTAATGCGCCGCGCCAATGAGTCGATCGATTGTCGCCCCAGAATCCTTGAGCGGCCGTTTCAGCGCTGACATTTCCACCGCTCAACGTGACCATTGCCAGCAGCTCTTGGGCCTGCTTACCACGGACGTTGTGCAACAACCCGTTCGTGGCGATGATCGCGACCGGGCCGGTCACACGTATGAGAAGACTCGGATCCATCGTGTCACTTGCTGGAGTAGATGTCGGTGATCGCTTTCAGTGTTGCCGCACCAAAACCGGCCGCGACTGGCTCTGGAACTGCTCGCCTGTCCTGTGTGACGTTCACGGTGAACACGTGGTTGTCTTGCAAGATAAAGATCGTGTCACTGACCGGCCCTCGGAAGATGAATGCTTTGTCACCGATGCCAGACGGTGCCGGTGGCGAACCGCTTACATTCGGATGAAGGTTTTGGGCGGCTTCGCTCAAGCGGTTGAAGTCGTGAGCTGTGAACAACGTTGAGGTGGTTGGGTTTACCAGTATCCCGAGGGTGACGATCGTGGAGTCAGAAAGTTCAAATGTGCAACTCCCTTGCACGTATTGGACTTCCTGGAGCGCTCCGGCCGCACTTTGTGTTGTTGTTGAAACAATTGACGCGTTACGGATGTGGCGGAAGACATCTGGTGCGACGCGTTTGCAGATCTTTGCATTGACGAACGCGAAGCCTGGCGCAGACGCCATGGTGGTCGTTGTAGATTTCGGCCTGGCGGAACTCCCTGACGACTTACATGCCCCGAACGTGGCCACGAGTAGGACTCCTGCGATCACTTGCCATCTCAGTCGCCTGTTGGTGTACATGTTTCTCGCCTGCCCTCACGCCTCTCCGATGCGCCTGTCATGCCAACCCATCCATTATGCCTCAGATGAGCTCGTTGAGATTCGAAAAGTATCTTGCGAGAAGATTGGGGGAGGTCGCTTGCTCAATTTGGCAACACACTTTTGCGACGAGCGTATGAGTGCCGTGAAGCTTGGGTTTGGGTGTCGATTTATGGTGACTTCGGCGTTGAGGTGTTGACCGCTCGGAGGGCTACGGGCATCGAGCGAAATCCCGCATGCTTATTCGATCGGGTCCGCACGACCGGTCCGGTCAATGCAACCTGTTCGACTTGATCAAGCAGACCACCAAAGAGCAGATCGAGTTCACTGCGAGCAAGATTTGCTCCAAGACAAAAGTGGGTACCGATACCAAAAGCAAGGTGTGGGTTTGGATCACGCTCAATATCGAACGACTCGGGGTTTGGAAAAGCTCGCTCATCAAAATTTGCCGCTTGCCACCACAACACCACTTTGTCACCCGCATGGATTTCTTGGCCGTGACGTATTACGTCTTGTGTGGCGGTGCGCCGGTTGTAAATCGTTGATGATGCCCAGCGCAACATCTCCTCAATTGCCTGTGGAAGCAGACCTCGATCGCAGCGAAGTCGTTCCCAACTCTCTGGGCACTCAATGAGGGCAAGGAGACCAGCGATGATCGTGTTGCGCGTCGTTTCACTGCCGGCCGCCGCAAGGAGATGGAAAAACATCTCTTGCTCAATTCCTGACATCGTGCCACCCGGACAAGCTTCGTCTGAGAGAGGAGTTGTCGCGATGCGCGACAGGAGATCTTTGCGTGGATTGTTGCGCTTGTCGATCAGTACCCGTGTGCAATAGTGCGCCATTGCCGCGTTCGCGGCGGCGACACGACTGTTTGTTTCACCAGGGTTGTGATCGTCGTAGTCCAACAGGGCATCGGCCCAGTCGAGGAGAACGTGTCGATCGTCGTGTTCAACTCCGAGCAACATGCCAAGGGCTTGGAGTGGGAGTTCAGCTGCAACGTCAATCAGAAAATCAACTTGACCGGAGTGAATGGCCGCACCGATGAGTTGATCGGTGATCTCCTTCATCTCGGCTCGCATGCCCCGCAAACGTGATGGGCTCAGCGAAGGCGTCGCGACACGGCGCATGTGATGGTGTCGAGGATCGTCCTGCATGTTCAAAAGCACGCCTGCTGCAAACCCATAGGGGAGATCCTCAATGAGCGTGCCTCCGTCAACTCGTTCCCCACCATGAACCGACGAGAAATACCCGGGGTTCTTCGCTGCCCAAAGCACATCGTCGTAGCGGGTCAGGCACCAGAACCCTTCGCCGTCGGGAGTATTGGACGATGGCGGGTGCCAGTAGCACGGCGCGTTGTCACGCAACCATCGGTACACATCCAATGGGGGGCCGTGCGCGAAGAGATCCGGGTCGGTTAGGTCGAACGCGGGACGTTCGGTCATCGAACCCGGATCATATTCGCCGCTACGTTGTCAGCCTCCGAGCAGGCCACCAAGACCGCCACCACCAGAAGGTGCAGGCGCAGCGCCTTGTACGACTCCTTCAGACGGCTGAATCATGACCCAACCTTGTCCACCAAACGCGAGTTGCAGCATTTCACCGGTGCCGCCTCGCAACATCGACTTCAGACCCCCCGTGTCAACCCGCGGCTGCATCGACACACCACTCGTCCACATCACCACGGCGTCGGCGTCGCCAACCGTTTGCACCTGGGCGACATCAAGGACGACGGGCTCACCATGGGAGGTCACCGCCACATACCCCGTGCCCGCAAGACGGACTTGGTACATCCCGCCTGCCATTGCGCCACCAAGCATTGCTTTGGCCCCGCCGCCACCCACTCGCTGAATGTCAATGTCGATCGATCCGCTCGCCGCAAGCACCGATGCGCCATTACAGAAAATGGCGTCGTCTTCGAGATAGAGCACATGAATGTCCTGGCCTTGATCTCCAAGGAAGACTTGTCCGTCACCGGTCATCGACATGATCGTGACCCCTTCGCCGCTCATCTTCGCCTTGAACATTTTGCCAAGCCCACCCGCACCTTGACGCTCGAATGTGGCATTGCCTTGGTAGGCGACCATGGCGCCGAGACGAGCGTTGACCGGCCCGTACTGCAAGCTCACTTTGAGGAGCTTCTTGTTCTCGAGATGGAACTGGTCGGGGCTCTCGTCTTCTTTGTACTCGCTGTATTTGCCGTGGATCATGGTCCGCTCCTCCGCGTGGTTGGTCCGTGGCAACAAACTAGTAGAAGATTCGGATGCTCTCCACCGGATTGACGCACTAAGAGTTGGTCTGGCCACCGTTTGAAGACGTAAACCAGCATTTGGCTGCTTGCACCATGGCTTGTACTCCGATTTCGATGGATGGTTCGGGGGTGGGTGCAAAGCGAGGCGAATGGTTGTACGGAACGTCTTGCGCGAAGCGGCCCTGCGCGAGGGCTTGGCTAATGAGATCTGGATCGGTGACCCCCACAAACCAAAACACACAGGGGCACTTGGCTGCGGTGGCGAAATGACTGAAATCTTCGCTTCCCGTGATTGGGGGTGTTTCAACGACCTTGTCTACCCCAAAGTGACTTCGCATTGCGTCGACGATTAAAGCTGTTGCTGTGGGATCATTTACAAGCAGCGGGAGCGATTCGGGGTGATCAATCGTTGGGGGTGTGGTGCAACCTGACGCCGTGCATTCCCCTTCGACAACGCGCGTCACCGCTTTGAGCACCTGATCACGCACCGCATCGGAATAGGTTCGAATCGATAGCCCAAGTTCGGCGTTATCAGCGATCACATTGTTCTTTGTGCCTACCTTGACTGACCCAACCGTCACGACCGCCGTCTGAGCGGGGTCAACCTCGCGAGACACAATGGTTTGGAGGCGCATAATTACCGATGCCGCGAGGATCGCAGGATCAATGGTGTGCTGCGGGCTTGACCCATGTCCACCTCGTCCATGGAGTTCAATAAGAAGCGAGTCGGCGGCCGCCATTGCTGGCCCGGACCGATGCAAAATCCAACCGATTGGCGCGGGTGCTGTGTGCTGGCCGAGCGTGACATCGGGAGTTCCAAAACGTGCGAAGAAATCGTCATCCACCATGGCCTTGGCCCCGGCACCGAGTTCTTCGGCGGGTTGAAAGACAAGCTGAAGTGTGCCGCTCCAGGCGTCACGGTTGTCGATGAGTTCTTGCGCGGCCCCAAGCAACCACACGACGTGCATGTCATGACCGCAGGCGTGCGTGATACCGACGTCATTGCCAAGATTGTCGACGCCACGAGCCGTGCTCGCATATGCCAGGCCGGTGTCTTCGACAAGAGGCAACGCGTCCATGTCCGCTCGGCACAAAACGGTCGGTCCATCGCCATTGCGGAGGAGCCCGACGACGCCGGTGCCGCCGACACCTCGGGTGACTTCGTATCCCATGGCTTCGAGCCGGTCGGCCACGATGCCTGCGGTCCGCACCTCTTGGAACGACAGTTCGGGATGAGCATGGAGATCCCGATAGAGATCAGAGAGGTCGCTGAGCGTCGTCGAAGTCATTGAGGCATTGTCGCGCACGCAATCACGCTGGACTGGCGTCGTTGGTCTGGCAGACTCGCGAGTGTGACTGATCGTCTCATTGCGCCTTCAACGCGCGACGCCATGTTGGATGAAATTGCATCACAACCAGATTGTTGGGAATGGGCGATTGAGCATGCAATTGGTGCGAACCTTGTGATGCCGACAAAGGGTGCACGCGCCGCCGTGTTGGGGTGTGGCACCTCGTGGTTTGTTGCCCAGTCGTATGCCGCGCTTCGTGAAGCCAACGGTTTTGGCGTGACGGACGCGTTTAGCCCGGCAACTCTTCCGAACGGGCGCCACTATGACCATCTCATTGTGGTTTCGCGCTCAGGTACGACAACGGATCTCATTGATCCGTTGCGGACAGTGTCGTGTCCATCAACGTTGCTCACCACGGTGGCGGGCTCACCACTAGGAAAGCTTGTTGACCACACCATGTGCCTTGAGCGTGCGGCCGAGACTTCAATTGTGCAAACCCGATCGGCGACCACCGCTCTTTGCCTGTTGCGCACAAGTGTCGGCGACGACGTATCGCAGGCAATACAGGATGGGCGCGCCGCATTGGCTGATCCACTTCGCGACTTGCCCGACGACCCGCGGCAACTCGTGTTTCTGGGCGAAACCTGGTCGATTGGAGTAGCCCGAGAAGCGGCACTCAAGTGTGCTGAAGCAGCTGGTCAATGGGCCGAAGCACATGCGCTGAGCGAATACCGCCATGGTCCGTTTGCCTCGGCGAACGTCGGCACCGTTGTTTGGTCGTTTGCACCATTACCGGGCGACGTGGCGAACGAATTACGTACGGTTGGTGCTGTCGTAATCGAGTCGCAACGGGATCCGATGGCTGAGCTCATACGGGTGCAACGCTACGCGCATCGGTTGGCGTGTTTGCGCGGACGTGACCCGGCACGCCCAATGGGATTGTCGTTCTCGGTTGTTCTGGGAGACGAATCATGAAGAACGAACCAGCATTGCTCGCACTCGATGTCGGTGGCACTTTGATGAAGTCTGCGATTGTCACCTCTGATCACGCCATGGTGCATCGGCAGGCGACCTTCGATGCCGAACACCCGTGGAGCATCGAGCGACTCGTTGAGGTTGCGGCAAACCTGATCGACGATGCTCAGGAGCAAGGCTTCGAGGCCGGAGCTTTATGTGTCGCCGTGCCAGGCAAAGTCGATGAATATCACGGTGTCGTCCAGTACTCCGCGAATCTGCCCTGGCACGACGTGCCCATCGCTTACACGTTGTCGCAGCAATTGCCGATCGACGTTCTCGTGCGACATGATGTCCGCGCCGCGGCCTACGGAGAAGGGCTCCTCGGGGCGGCACGCGGGAACGACGGGGTCTTGTACGTGTCGATAGGTACCGGCATCGCTGCGGCTGGGGTGCAGAGCGGGATCGTTGTCCCGGATCATTCTGGGGCTGGGGAAATCGGCCAGATTCGTATTCGACGTGGTCCGGGTTCAGGCGAGCGGCTCGAAGCGTTCGCCTCAGCCAAGGCAATTGCCTGCCGTTATGCAGCGGCTCGCGAAGTCCCTGCGGCTACGGTGACGGCCAAAGACGTGCATGCACGACTGGCCGATGACGAGATCGCCCAGCGTGTCTGGGATGAGGCGATCGATGCACTCGGAGATGCATTGGCGTGGGCGGCCATTATTTTTAATCCGGCTCGAATTGTCATCGGCGGCGGCCTAGCAAACGCGGGCGATGATCTGCTCGAACCGCTCGAGGTAGCGTGCACCGAGCATTTTGGGGATCGCGCAATTCCAACATTGACCCTCGCACGCTTTGGCGCGAACGCCGGTTGGGTGGGTGCCATATTGATGGCGGCAAAACATTTGGGGCGCGATGCGAACGAGTTTGAGGAAGCAATAATCAAAGCTGCACCGAGCGACGTATGACACGCAACATTTGGGGCGCCAATATTGTGACCCCAAATGGAATCGTGCGCGAGCAAACGGTGTCGTGTGTCGATGGTGTCATCGCGTCGATCACACCCAGCGGCCAAGGAGCCACCGTTGATCTGCATGGCACCTGGGTGATGCCTGGCTTCATCGACCTGCATGTACACGGCGGAGGTGGGGCAAGTCTCAGTTCCTCCGACCTTGACGAGGTGATCCACGCGCTGACGTTTCATCGTGCGCAAGGAACAACAACCTCGCTGATATCGCTGGTGTGCGCGCCGGTTCCTCAACTCTGTGAACAGCTTGAACGAATTGCGGGTTGGCTCAATGATCCAGCAACCGGACTTGGAAAACTCGTCAACGGCGTACATCTCGAAGGACCATTCTTGTCCCAAGCATGCTGTGGCGCCCTCGACCCAGTGCACATGGTTGATGCCGACCCGGAAACCGTTGCGGCATTGCTCAAAGCAGCGCAAGGATGGTTGCGCGTCATCACCGTGGCACCAGAGCGCCCCGGCGTGCTTGAAGCAATCCCCACACTGATCGGTGCGGGGGTGGTGGTCGCCATTGGTCATACCGATGCCACCGCAGCCATAACCGCCACGGCGATCGATGCTGGTGCAACGTTGGCCACGCATCTTGGTAATGGGATGCGACCGTACCATCATCGTGAACCTGGCGCTTTTGGCGCCTGCCTGGTCGACCAACGTGTGGCGTGTGAACTGATTGTCGATGGGCATCATCTCCATCCCGACACGGTGCGACTCGTTGCGGCCGCGAAGCCTGATTCTGCCTGGACTCTGTGTACCGATGCGATACCCGCTGCGGGTAGTCGGGACGGAGCCTTTCGCCTTGGTTCGCGCCGCGTTGTCGTGCGCGATGGTGTGGCGCGCATTGATGGCACGGGCTCGTTGGCGGGGTCGACCTTGACGATGCACGCGGCCGTCTCGAACGCTCGAAACCTTGGTTTGGATGTTGGGATCGTTGCGAACGCCGCCGCGTCTAATCCTGCCCGGCTCCTTGGCCGAAACGATCGTGGGGTCATCGCAATCGGCAAGCGTGCCGATTTGATCGTGCTCGATGATCGTTTTGAGTTGGTCGCGGTCGTCGCACAAGGTGACGTTGTGGAGTCGGGACCGTCGTGATGGGAACGGTGTTGTGCGTCGCGCTGAATCCCGCAATCGATATCACCTATGCCATGAAACAGCCATTGCAACTTGGTGCAACGAACCGAGTGATCCCGACACTGCGTCCAGGCGGAAAGGCAATCAACGTCGCACGCGTTATCAACGTGCTTGGGCATCACGCAACGGTGATTGCCTTTGCCGGTGGCGCAACCGGAACCGAGCTTGTTGGGCATTCCCAAAGACTTGGCATTGACCTCGTGGCAAAGAATGTCGACCAAACAACGCGTCGAACAACCACCATTTGGAGTGAATTCGACGCCACGGCAACCGTTTTGAGCGAACCGGGCCCAACGATCAGTTCTGCGGAGTGGACCGACATGTGCGAAACCGTAGAAGCGCTCATGGTTCATGCAGATGCTCTTGTGTGTTCAGGGAGTTTGCCGCCTGGCGTACCCGACGACGCCTACGCAACGTTGCTTGCCGGTGCTCGTCGCCGCGGCATCACAGCCGTCGTGGATACGTCGGGACGGGCGCTCGGTCCAGCATTGGCGGCGCGACCCGATGTGGTGATGCCCAACGTCAATGAGGCGAGAGCCTTTCTGCAACAGCCAGATGCGACACCGTTGCACCTTGCCCAAGACTTGCATGATGCGGGGGCCAAGACGGCGATTGTCACCGACGGCGAGCGCGGGTGCACAGCAGTTACCGATGAAGCGGTATGGCAGGCAAGCGGACCGGTGGAACGAGGCAACCCAACAGGGGCCGGCGACGGCGCACTTGCTGGCCTCCTTGCTGCCAGACTCGACGGTGCGGCCTTCTGCGATCAGCTTGCTCGTGCGGTCGCGTGTGGCGCGGCAAGCGTTGCATCGGGCGTCGCCGGTGAACTCGGCCAAGATCCATCCACCATTGCAAACATCACGGTCCACAAGATCAATGACCACTAACCAACCGCTTTTTTCGCTTGCGATCGATCATCGCAACTCACTGGTTACCTCATTCTTCGGCATCACCGGTGTACCGACCGACGACCAACAAGCCGCATGTTGCCAAGCAAAAAAACTTGTCTACGACGGTCTGTGTCAAGCCATGGGCATCGGCTTACCTGTTGGAACGCCAGCGATCCTCGTTGATGAGCAATATGGTTCGTCGGTTATTGACACAGCGCGACGAGATGATGTTGCGGTGATCGTTCCTTTCGAAGTCAGCGGACAACGTGAGCTTGCATTCTCCTACGGGAACGACGGAACGGCGGCTGCGTTGCAACGATTGCAACCGAACTTCGCCAAATTGCTTGTTCGCTACCATCCCGATGGCGATCTGCAGAGCAACGCGCGCCAACGGGCACGAATGAGGCAATTTGCGCAGTGGTGTCAGGACGCTGGCATTCCGTGGATGTTGGAACTTCTTGTTCCCCCATTAGATGCACACACGCCGTGGAATGTTGCGGCGCGCTGCGAGGCCACCGTCCGGGCGATCAACGAACTCAATAGTGACGGCATTGTCCCGAATTTGTGGAAGCTTGAAGGAATGGACACCACCGAACAGTTTCAGCTTGTCGCTCACGCGTGTCGGGCCTCGGATGGCTGTCTCGTTTTAGGACGCGGAGCCGACCACGCAGCAGTTGAGCAATGGCTGCGTCTCGCGGCCCCGGTCACGGGTTTTACCGGATTCGCCGTTGGTCGCACCATTTGGTGGGAACCGTTACGCGACTTCTTTCGTGGCGCAGCAAGCGAACGCGCAGCAACACACCGAATCGCACACACGTACCTGCGGCTCGTTGCGTTGTATCGTGACGCGCTTGAGTCAGCCCGCGAATAACGCGTCGGTCTACCAGAACTCTTCAAAGTGAATGTTGCCGGGGTCTTTGCGTTTGTCGAGTTTGAAACCGCGTTCCATGAGAATCTCAACCACCCCATTGGCAATGGGGAAGGTGGGGGTGTCGCTGGTTTCGTCGGGAAGGCCAATCATGTCGGGATTCCCACACAAGAACACGCGGGTCGTTGCAGGGTCGAGTTCAATTCCCAGCTTGTCCGGCGTGAAATCCGAGCGCACAACATCTTGGATATAACGCTTTGTCACGTCGGGTTCACGAGTGGGGATCGGAAGGTACGTGACATTTGGGAATCGCTCTTCCAGGGCCCGGTTCTTGTCGACATAAACTAGGTCGGACCAATGACGAGCGGTAACAACTGAAACGATCGGACCGGTGTGGCCGTTGCGAAGCAGCTCGATAATCATGGCGATATTGGGTGCTTCACCCGTTCCGGTTGACAAGAACACGAGCGGCTGGGTGGGGTCGTCGACCGCTGCGGCGGTATAGCGGCCAGCCATTTTTCGTCCCATAAACAAGCGGTCGCCGACATCTTTGAGCGCGAGACGTGGGGTGAGCCCGGGAACAAAATCGCCTTCAGGCCGAACAAGCACCGCGTAAATTTCGATGTCGTCAAGGTCCTGGCAGCCAGCCAAGTCAGTGGTTCCGTGATCGGCGTGATAGTCGCTACTCGTAAACATCGGCGTTGAAACCGAGTAGGACCGGCGCACGAGCTTGGACCATTTCTCGTCGATGTCAGCTTCGAGCGCGTCGTCGCATCGAGGTTCCCAATATCCCAGGCCCAACGACGCGTATTGGCCGGGGATGAAAGACACCGGACCATTATCTGGTTTGACGCCAAAGATCCACACCTCTTCGGTCAGCCGATCAAAGTAGGTGATTGTGGCGTTGTAGTACTCCTGCGCCATCTGAGTTGCCAGGTCGGGAATCTGTGCGCTCGCCGCATTGAAAGGGAGCGAAGTGTCGATGGAATCCGGAAGGGCCATGGGTTGATTCTGCCAGGCTTTGCTTGTCGCAGCGCGCCTTGCGTGCGCTCAAGCATCGCGAACAGCAATGTGACGGTAATGTCAGGTCTTCCTGATCGACTCACAGCCGCTTCGAACGGAGAACAAATGGCCACGTTTCATGCCTACCTACTGACCGGAACTGATGGTGCCCCTGACTGTGCATGGCAAGAGGTTGACGAATCAGAACTTATGGATGGCGACGTCACTATTGAGGTCAGTCATTCGTCATTGAACTTCAAAGACGGACTTGCGATCACTGGTTCATCGCCGGTGGTGCGCCGGTGGCCAATGATTCCAGGCGTCGACATTGTGGGACGTGTACGGGACTCGTCTCATTCAACCTTCAAGGTCGGTGACCACGTCATTTGCAATGGGATGGGGCTCGGCGAGACCCATTTGGGAGGATGGAGTACACTGGCCAGAGTTCCGGGCGACTGGCTTGTCGCGCTTCCCGAGACGATGTCGCCACAACAAGCAATGGGCATTGGCACCGCAGGCCTGACGTCGATGCTGTGTGTGTTGGCATTGGAACGTCACGGGGTAGATCCCGCGGCCGGGCCGGTCGTGGTGACCGGTGCCGCCGGAGGCGTGGGCAGCGTCGCGGTTGTTTTGCTCGCCCAACTCGGCTATGAAGTCGTGGCCTCAACCGGGCGACGCGAAACACAAGGTGCATTCCTCACGTCGCTTGGTGCGACGGATTTGATTGATCGGTCAGAATTTGAAGGAAAAGCCCGACCGCTTGCGAAGGAACGTTGGGCAGGCGCCATCGATACGGTTGGATCGAACACGCTTGCAAACTTGTGTGCCGAAACTCGTTACGGCGGAACCGTTGCCGCGTGTGGTCTGGTTGGTGGAATGGACTTTCCGGCGACGGTTGCACCGTTCATTTTGCGGGCCGTGACGTTGGCCGGTGTCGACAGTGTGATGACGCCAATCGAGTTGCGCCGAGCGGCCTGGGAACGGCTCGCCCACGACCTGCCACTTGATATTTTGGATTCGCTCACCGAAGTCCATCCGATTGTGGATGCCCCCGATCTTGCGCGTGAAATCCATCAGGGGCACGTGCGCGGCAGAGTTGTGTTTGCGTTGAATTAGCGCGTTGAAAGCGAAGCCGCGACGCCCGCGAGTGGAACGTCAATCAACCACCGGCCCCCGATCTGGCATGCATGGGCGACCGCGGCCGCGGCGACTAGTCCACTGATGGGGTCGGCGATCGCGTCGCCGCAAAACACGGGGTTGCCTGAACCGTCGAAGGCGACCAAACCCCCAGCAACGGCTGCGTCGTCGCCAAAACCAATTCGCAACGCGTTGGCACCGGTGCGCCCATGCCCGGTGATCGACACCCAGACTCGTGGACCGGTTACAACTAAGTCTTCGGCGCTGATCCCCAATTGGGTAAGCGCACGCGAGCGTGACGATTCGATCACGATGTCGGCTCGCGTGAGCATCGACCGCAGGTCATTCGGAGCCGAAAGATCAATGACAGCATGCTCTTTCATCGCGTTCAGTGCATCGAAGAATGCTCGGTTGCCGTGTCGAGCGGCATCGGGGCGCTGGGACGATTCGACTTTGGTGACGAGCGCCCCTGCGTGTGCGAGCAACCGCCCGCATAGGGGCCCGGCCCACAACGCAGAAGCGTCGATGACCCGTTGGTTTATGAGTTCGCAGGGGGCTGCATCACCAAGTCGGGTTGCATGTACTGGTAGCCCTGCGAACGCAGGATGTGATGGTGTGGGTTGCCAGGATGCGAGCCGACCGATTGCAAGTCCGACCAGCGCCCCTTGCGTTTCGAGTGCGGCAGCATGTTGTTGTGCAACGTCATGTTCGATTTGCGCCCAACTCGCTGTTGAGTCGGACGCGTCTCCGGGGAGCTCGCTGCACAGCCACGCAGGCACGAGCGCCCAGTCATCTGGTCGGGTGAGCGACACGGCAATCCAGTCGTCGCGTGTGCGCAAGAGCCGTGTTGCCCCGTTGCAGCTCGTCTGTCCACGACGCGTCGCCCCCGTGGAACGTGCGCGCTCGGTGATCAGGTTGAGAGGATCAACCGAGACGGTGGTCGCGTGACGGAACAACGTGGCGAGCGCATCAAGACCATCAAGGAGCCCATTTGGCGGGTCAAGGCCGGGCCTGTGTGCGTGGCCGGTCAATGCGCGGACCCCACTCGTCGTCCAACGATCTGGCCCGTTCATGATCTACCGGTGCTGACTCAGGTTTCGTTCATGCCGCGCAGTGAATCAATAGACGGACGATCGTCCGTCTTGGTTGCAACAGGCATGCCACCGGTGTCGATGAGGTGTGCAGTTGGGGGAACGTGTTGGCCTGCACGACGCAAAATGGTGTGCAACACCTCGTAGGCCTGGGGCGCGAGTTGATCGAGTGGACGATTGCGATGGACGCGCACGCCAAGATCAGCCCGAGCAATTGAGTCAATGCCGTAGCGTTCGGACACATCAATAAGCAGCCCAACGTCGACGCCGTAGCCAGCAGCAAACGGTAGTGCGGTCAGTGCCGTCCGCCGAGCCGCGATCTCACCGCTGAGCGGCTGCGGGAAGTCGGCGAGATGTGGAAAGTACATCGAGAGTGCAGGACGGGCGACGAGTTCGGTCACGCGCCCTCCCAACGTGCCGTCCGATCCGACCGGGCGTGCATAGTGCCCTTTCACAAATGTTCTCTGTGGGTCGGTGAGGAGTGGGGTGATAAGGCGGGTGACAAACGCGGCGTCAAAGCCAACAATGTCCGCATCGACCCACACGATGATGTCGCTGTTCACTGCCGCAAGCGACCGCCACATCACCTCACCTTTGCCTCGTCGTGGCGCAATGTCTGGCAACACCTCATGACTCGCCACCACCCGTGCTCCGGCATGGGCTGCAACCTGCGCGGTTGCGTCACTTGATGCATCGTCAAGAACGACGATTTCATCGAGCAGCGGGGCCGCGACTTGGAGCTCTGAGCGCAATGTGTCGATGATTTGCCCAACTGTTGCCGCCTCGTTGTGAGCGGGCAGGCATACCGCAATCGTTGACGAACCTTTCGCGCCAACCAGCGCATCGACCGAATCGGGGCACAATGACGTGTCGGTCATCGTTCGCGCCGCTTGTCGAGAGCGAGATGCGAGTCGGGGGTGAGCACGTCCCCATTTTGCAAGGCGCGCAACACGTTGAGGTAGCTCGCAACGTCCGCAACGTCATGCACACGGAAGATTGCGCCGGGGTGCGCGCCGATATAGCCGATCGCGGCAAGGGTTCCGGCCAATCGATCGGCGGGTGCTTGGCCCGTAATTGCTCCAATGAAATCTTTGCGTGAAAGGGCCCAAAGCACCGTGCGACCCATGGCAATGATTCGATTGCTGGCCCGCAATACCTCGACCGATTGATACGGGGTCTTTGCATAGTCAATGCCAGGGTCCACGATGATCGAGTCTGAGGAAACGCCACGCGATGTTGCGGTGGCGATTTGCTCGGTGAGCATGGCAACGACGTCGTCGGTGACGTTCTCATACAAATTGGCGTCAAGCAGCTTGTGTTTGGGGGCGACACGGGTATGCATGACCACAAGACCACAACGTGCCGCGGAACATAGTTCGCTGATCTCGGGGTGCGCGAGCCCGGACACATCGTTGATGATCGCTGCGCCCGCATCGATAACCGCTTGGGTAACTCCGGGGCGGTAGGTGTCAACCGAAATGATTGTGTCGGGTCGGTTGTCGATCACCGCTTCGACCAGGGGCACGACTCGTGCGGCCTCTTCATCTTCGGTGATTTCGGGTACGCCGGTAATCCCGGATTGTCCACCAAGATCAAGGAGGTCCGCGCCCGCATCCAGGAGTTCGAAACACTTCTCGGCTCGGGCTGCGGTGGTGGTGAGTCGTTCACGGTCGGAAAACGAGTCGGGTGTGGCATTCACCACGGCCATTATGAGTGGCCTGGTTGTGTCAAGGGTGCGCCCCCGGCAGGTCAGCGTTGGGGCCGCACCGGTCACGTCGTTGGCGGTCAGAGAAAGAGTCATGGAAGGCGTCGGCAAGCCTAGTAGTCATCGGCGCAAGTCCTACGCTGTTGCACGACCACAACTGCACACAGGAGACCTCACGTGGATGGTGACCAAGCGGGAATTCTCGAGCGCTTTGATCTGACCAACCGGGTTGCGATCGTCACCGGGGCATCGTCGGGGCTTGGTGAAGTCTTGGCACGAGGCCTTGCGCAGTGTGGCGCAAAGGTTGCGGTTGTTGCGCGTCGGCGGGACCGTCTCGTGTCACTCGCCGAACAGATTGACGGCGTGGCCTTTGACGTCGATCTCACCGTTGGCGAGGCCCGCACTGCATTGGTCGATCAGATCGCAACATCACTTGGGCCGCCCGAGATCCTGGTGTGTGCGGCAGGAGCCCGTCTGAACCGTGACGTTGCCCAGAACGAGTCGTTGGATGACATGCGTGCGACCATTGAGTTGAACTTGATTGCCCCGTTCCATCTTGCCCAAATGGTGTATTCCCACATGACCGAAATTGGTCGAGGAGCAATTGTCCTGGTCTCATCGATTGGGGGCGTCGTCGGTGTGCCCGGCATTCCGCAAGCGAGTTACGCGGCGGCGAAACGAGGTCTTTCGGGACTGACCGTGGAGCTTGCGGTTCAGTGGGCTCGTGACGGGATTCGGGTGAACACGTTGGCACCAGGATTCTTTCGTAGTGAGATCACCGACGAACTTTTTGATTCTGATTCTGGCCAGGCCTGGTTGCGACGCAACACACCGTTGAGCCGGGACGTTGCCGCGGATGATTTTGTTGCCCCAATGCTGTGGCTGGTTTCGGATGCTGGACGTTCGACCACCGGGCAAACCATTGTTGTTGATGCGGGATGGACAGCACGCTGAAAATCTAACGCTCGTGTCAACACTAAGATCGGGCTGTGGATTTCACGATGGGCGCCGACGTTGACGCACTACGCGTACGGCTTCGTTCGTTGATTGATCGCGAGATCCCCGCCGGCTGGCTTGGGGCATTCAGCAATGACCCGAACGACCTTGCGCTTGCACAACGTTTCTGCAAGCTCCTCGCAGACGAAAAGCTGCTTTGTCCGGCCTGGCCGCATCGCTATGGCGGCCACGATGCATCCCTTTGGGAACAGACCGCGATGCGCGAAGAAATGTGGGCGCAGCACGAGCCTCGTGGGGCCCAGTACATGGGGGTCAATTGGGTTGGGCCGACGCTGTTACGTCACGGCACCCCAGACCAGCAAGCGCGTCACTTGCCGCCTATTGCCCGAGGCGATGTGATCTGGTGCCAAGGGTTCTCCGAGCCAGATGCTGGTTCGGACCTTCCGTCGTTGCGTACTTCGGCACGTCACCACGATGGACAGTGGCACATCAACGGGCAAAAGATTTGGACGAGCTACGCGACGATGGCGCAATGGTGTTTTCTTCTTGCCCGTACCAGTGACGAACCAAAAAAGCAGCAGGGGCTCACAATATTTCTTGTGCCAATGGATGCGCCAGGAATCACCGTGCGGCCGATTGCCACCTTGCTTGGGCCACACCACCTCAATGAAGTGTTCTTTGATGATGTGGTGGCCGACAATGCGGCGATCCTTGGGTCGGTGGGTGATGGATGGTCCGTCGTGCGTGAGGTGCTTGCGTTCGAACGAGTCGGCATTGCTCGCTACGCCCGTGTTGATCGCCTACTGAGCGCGGTTCCAAGCGTGCTTGGTGACACCTGGGACGCATTGGGTGACTCGCACAAGACCACCTGGACTCGGTTGCTCGTCGAAACCCGTCGTGCGCGTCTTATGGCGTACAAGATCGTTGCTGCGCAAGATGCGGGAGACGTCGATCCGAGCGATGTTGCTGCCTACCGCATCGCGGTTACCACGCTCGATCAACACTCTGGTGACTGGCTTCGTGACGTGATAGACGCGGTGCCTCTTTCGAATGAACGAGGTCACCGCTTCGCTCGTGCCGTCGAAGACCATTGGAAGTATTCACGGGCTGCGACCGTTTCGTCGGGCAGTATCGAAATGCAACGCATCTTGTTGGCCAGGTCATTGACCCGTACTCAACGCTCGAAGGGTATGGGCGATTCAACGAGGTTCGATCTCAATGACGATGCCCGAGTGTTTGGTGAAACCGCACGGCGAGCTTTCATGAACCTTGACGCGCCAGACCAATCGGAGCATCCAGGTGCGCCGAACAAGGCAAAGCAGATTCTCGTGCTTGGAGAACTCGGTGCGGACGACTTGCGACCGCGCAGCGACCCCAATGACCTTGAAGCAGCCGCCGCCCTTTGTCGCGCTGCTGGCTATGCAAGTGTGAACATTCCGGTCGCGGGTTTCCTCACCCGACCTTGGCTGGAAAGTGAGCCAAAGATTGCGGGGATGGTCGTTGTCGACCCGACGTATCCACGAGCACCGCTTGTTGACGAGCCAGGATCATGGCTCGCGGTTGACCTCAATGCCCAGCGTTACCAAGTCGTGAACGTACAACAACGCCCTGGCGGGTTGATTGATCCAACTATTGGAGTACTGGAACTCGCACCGATTGATGGTGGCGCCGACCGAGATGTTGCACTCGGAATCACGTTGTCGTGTTGGACGCTTTGCGGGCTTCTTGACCGGGCGATGGACCTCACCTGCCACCATGTCATTGAACGCAAGCAGTTTGGTGAACCCTTGGCGGCCTTTCAAGGCGTGCAGTTTGCGCTTACCGATGCTGAGGTTGCTCGTGCCGGTTTGGCACAACTTGCGCGCTACGCGTTGTGGAGCATCCAGGCCGGGCAACCAGACATGGTGAATGATGCTTTGGCCTTGCGGATGGCTGCTCTTGATGCTGCCGAAGTTGTGATGCGGACGTGCCACCAATTGCATGGCGCCATAGGTTTTTGTGACGAGACGGCATTGTCGAGCGTGAGCCGTGGCGTACAGGTGCATTGTCGCGTCCCGTGGCCACGAACCACGACCGGAGAATTGTTGACCGATCGGATTGCACAAACTGGTCTGATTGGGCTCTTTGGTGATGATCGGATTCGTTGAATGGGTTATGCAAGCGCTGCCACACTCGACACCTTTCGTGATCAAGTACGAGACTGGTGCACAGCGAATGTGCCCAAAGACTGGCGTGCCGCCCAAACCAATGTCGACGATGCCGCGTTTGTTCGCTTTCAACACGACTGGTTCGCCCGTCTTGTCGAGGCAGGTTGGGCGGTCCCGCACTGGCCACAACAATGGGGTGGCGGCCTATCGACGGCCGAACAAGTTGTGTTGTTTCGTGAACTCGCAGCGGCCGACGCACCACGCCTTGTCTTGGCATTCGTTGGGATCCATCACGCGGCCGCCACGTTGTTTCAGGCGGGCACCCAAGAACAACAGTCTCGGCACTTGCCAGCAATTCGGGACGGTGAAATTTGGTGTCAAGCGTTTTCTGAATCCGAAGCGGGATCTGACCTCGCCGCGTTGCGGACCACGGCGCGTCGGCGAGGTAGCGAATACATCGTCAACGGTCAAAAAATCTGGGCCTCTGGTGCACAGCACGCTGGCTGGTGTTTGCTGCTTGCCCGCACCGATCCGCAGGCCCCAAAACGGAAAGGCATCTCGTACTTTCTGGTTGATCTGGCAACGCCAGGTATTGAGATTCGCCCGATTCGCCAGGCGACCGGCGCATCACACTTTTGTGAGATCTTCTTCGATGACGTTGCCGTGCCCTTGGCGAACCGTGTTGGCGAAGAAAACGACGGGTGGCGCGTTGCACAGGCAACGTTGGGGGCAGAGCGTGGCATGACAATGCTCGAGTTAGCTGAACGGTTGTGGTTTGGTGGTTTCGAACGTTTTCGAGCGGAATGCAAGAAGCCTCGTGGTGACGGGACGCGAGCGATCGATGATCCAATTTGTGTGGACCTTCTTGTGCGCACAGAAGTTGAACTCACCGCATTGCGACGGATGTGTCGTGATCTTGTTGATCGACACGAAGCTGGCAGCGTTGGTCCCGCCGATGCGTCGATTGTGAAGCTGGTCTATTCGGAAGTGTTACAGCGCTTTCTGGGCCAAGCGGCACAAGTGATGGGTTTTGACACGCTTGGCGTCACAACCGCACCCCGGTCGGCGGGCTGGGAGTCGGGCGCGTGGGCGTTGGATTTCATTGGATCGTGGGAATGGACGATTCCTGGTGGCACGAGCGAGATTCAACGTTCAATCATTGCCCAGCGTGGTTTGGGTTTGCCCCGGGATGCCCGATGATGTCCGAGACCTCGTCGGAGGTGCGCGCAGCGCTCGACGGCGTCTTTGCGAGCACCAAGCCGGGGGAGCAACTCAATTGGCGAGACTGTGCCAAGGCAGGGTGGTGGAGCATGGAACTTCCCGAGGCACTTGGTGGCGGTGGAGCCAACTTGGGCGACGTCGCACACGTCCTCGAAGTGATTGGCATGCACGCGTTGCGTGGGCCCGTGTTGGGCTCAATGCTCGGCGTCGGTGGACTGCTCGGCTTGGTTGACGACTCTGCCATGACGCGCCAGCTTGCTCAATGGTTGATTGATGGTTCGAAAATCGCCGTGTTGGCGATCGAAGGAGATACCCCGGCCGCATTCTCACTTGACGCTCGCGGGCGAGTGAACGGGACAGCACGTGTTGTGGTCGATGTTGAATCCGCCGATGTGTTCGTCGTACCGGCAATTGATCACACCGGTTCGCTGGTGTTCGCCACGATCGATGTGCAGGCAGTTGCGGTGGAGCCATGCGACCTCATTGACGCGACTCGATCTATTGGGCGAGTGCGGATCGAAAACGTCGCGGTTGGAAGCGACGCCGTACTCATTGCGGGATTGAATCCGAGTCGAACGCAACAAATCCTTGGTTCGCGCGCCGTGTTCGGCACTGCGGTCGACGCGCTTGGGGTTGCCCAAGCCATGTTGGATGCGACCGTTGCCTATGTCAGCGAACGTGAACAGTTTGGTCGCCCGATCGGCTCATTCCAGGCGGTACAGCACGCGTGCGCCGATATGGCAGTGGCGATCACCTTGGGGCGGGCGTTGCTGAGCGAATCGCTTGACTGCTACGAGTCGTTGGACGATCGTCCAGATGCACACGAATCTTTTGGAGTTGCTGTTGCTCGGCTGAAGGCCCATGTTGGTGACGCGGCAGTTGCGGTGGCGGGTAAAGCGATGCAACTGCACGGAGGATACGGCTATGCGTGGGAATCCAATGTGCACCTTTTTCTCAAACGGGCCATGGTTGACCGAGCGCTTCACGGTGACGCAACCGCCCACCGGCGAGTGCTTGCGACTCGGTTTACGCGTCAATCCCCAATGCCGCACTGAGTTGTTGGCGAGCGGCCGCGGTGAGGGGAAGTTCAATGCCAGCATCAGTCGCCATGGACAGTGCCAGGTCAAGATCTTTCGTACCGAGTTGCAACGTGTGACCAAATATTGATCGGAGCGGGTCGTCGTTGGCCAACGGTTCGGTCGTGTCGCGGATCATGATCGAACCTGGACCACCGGTCACCGCATCGCTGTGGCGGACGACGTCGCCCAGAGCGAGGAGATCAATGCCTGCTGCTTGAGCGAGACGTTGTGCTTCGCCCACCATTGCAAAGCTGGTGAACGTGATCAGGTTGCGTGCGATTTTCGCCCGGGTTCCTGCACCCACCGGGCCGAAAACAACGACCTTGTCCGCAAAGGGAGCAAACGCGGACCTGCAACGTTCAACCACCTCATCGGGGGCGCCAAGGAGGACAGCGAGTCGACCGGTTGCCGCTCCCATGAAACCACCGCTCACGGGGGCATCCACCACGATGAGACCGGCCTGCGCAACGGCATCGGCGAGTTCTTGCGCGGTGGTGGGCTCGATTGTGGAGTGAATAGCGACAACCGTTCCTGGCGTTGGATCTGCCTGGGCAAGCACGTTGACCACAGTTCGAACCTGGGCGTCGTCGCGCACGACAATCGAAATGAACGTCGCCCCCGATCTGGTCACCTCGCGGGCATCGGCAACGGCTTCCACGTCTGCGGCAATGAAGGGCTCAAGGGTGCTTGGGTTGGTGTCACAGACAACGAGCCCCCCGTCTCGCCCGGTCAAGCGCTGCGCCATTGGGGCGCCAATGTTGCCAAGCCCGATCCAGCCGACTTTCTCAGTAACCATGGCCGCGTTCTCTTTCGGTCAACGTGTTTTGCGGATCATTGCATCTTGCACGAACGATGCCACATGCCGGCCATCTTGAGTGAAGACGTCTGCTGATCCGAAACTTCGCCCGCCTCCCGCGTGTGGTGCGCGATGGGCCAGCAGTAACCAGTCAGCGGCACAAAAAGGTTCGTGGAAGGTCAACGTGTGGGTCAGCACGCCGGTGGCGAGACTGACATGCGCTTGAGCTTGGCCAACGCCAGCATGCGGGCGCATCGCGGTGCCGATGAGAAAGCCATCGGATGCGTAGCCAAGCAGTGCATGGTCAACGCTGTCGTCTCGGGGGGCATCTGGAAAACGAGACCACACGTTCAATTCGGGTGGCCCGATTGCATCTGGGTCACTCACGTCGATGTTGTTGACGATGCCAATATCCCAGCCGTCAAGGTGCGCGACCGGCGCACACTCGTCTGGGCCGCTGACATCGGGCATAGTGGCACCGTGGGCGATGAAATCATCTTCTGGCGCGGTGAGTAACACCGTTGAGGCCGTGCAGACCCGGTCGCCTTGGCAAATACGAACCTGCAGTGCGACGACCGTGCGGCCTGAGTGAATCGGTTCAACGGAGATTTCGACGTTGTGTTCGGGGTTACCTCCACGCGCAAATAAGGTATGGATCGTCTTGATCGTCATTTCGTTGTGATCCTTTTGTGCGGCCATGATCGACTGGGCAAGAAGTTGCCCGCCGAAGATCACGCCTTGACCGCCTGGAGCGTTCGGTGCCCTGAAGTGTCCGGTGCCTCGTTGCTCAAGCTCGAACGAGGCGAGTATGTCGTCAAGGCTGCTCACCGAGGTGACGTTACCGCGTTCTGTCAACCCGAAAGGGCGGTCCTACCGTTTCTCTTTTGGTTTGTGGTAGGAGTCGTAGCGGTAGTCGTAGTACTGATACATCTCTTGCCGGTCGCAACTGTTGAGGATGACACCTAATACATCAGCGTTCAGTCGGGTCAACATTGACGAAATGCGTTGGGCGGGCTCAATGCGGGTTTGCCCAGCACGTAACACCACGACAACGGCATCGGCCACGGCAAGGAGTTCTGCCGCATCGTTTGTGGTCAGAATCGGTGGCGTGTCCAAGATGACGAGGTCGTAGTGGCCACGCCACTTCGCCACCATTTCGCGCAACTCAACAATTGCTTCATCGGGATGTGCGTGATGGCTTGGCCCAGAAAGAAACTGCACTCCCGAAACTCGTGTGTCGGTCGGATCACTTGGACTCACCAGGTTCGGTATGGGTTTGAGCAACTGATGAATTGCCGGGCGGCGAAAGTCTGCATCGATAACGAGAACGTTGAGTCCAGAATCTGCAAATGTTGCCGCAACGTTGGCGGCTGTGGTTGATTTCCCTTCGCTTGGGCCGGGCGAGGTAATGAGGAGAATCGGCGTCGGCGTATCATCGTTTGCGTCGATGGTCACCATGAGTTGGATGGCAGTTCGGGCCGCTCGAAAACGTTCCGCCGCGGGCCCTGCGGTTTCGTCGAGCACCGCAAGATGATGTTTGCGAACTTCTTCTTTGCTGAGTTTGGGGATTTCAGCCAACACGGGGAACCCCGTGAGCGTCTCAACGGCGTCGCGTTTGTGAACCCGATCGTCCCAGTCCTCGACGATGAGCGCAACGATGACACCGAGAATCGGTCCAATGAGTAAACACAACAACACTCGGAACCAGATCGCGGAAAACATGCCCGCCGATAGGTCTGTTTCAGAAAATTTCGGTTGATCACTTGGTGAGGTCGATCGCGAAAGTGGGCTTTGCGCGTTGAGGTTCTGTTCGGCTCGATAGGCGTAACCTCGCGCGTTAATTTCGATTGGGATTGCCGCTTGCAAGATCTCCAACTTTGGCAAGGAACCGGCGTCGGGAAGATCGCTGAGCGCGTTCGCGCTGGATGTGATCTGTGCGTTTACCGAAGTGAGCTGCGTTTGGAGTTCGTCGACGTTTGGGGGATTTGTGGCAATGAGCCTGGCGAGCGCATCACGCTTTGCGGTATCGGATTTGATTGAATCTTCGAGTTCCGCGCGTTGTTGCTCAACTGAATTCTTTGTGGCCGTCGTTGACATGTCGGTTACGGCTTTGGTGCCGACATTTGCGATGCGCAATGCCAACTTTGGGTCGGTCGCAATTCCTGTGACATCAATCGAATTGATGTTCGAGTTCACGCTGGACTGTGCACTGAACTGTTTGGTGACTTGTTTGGGGTCGAGGTTGAGTGATTTGGCAATCGAATTGATGAGCTCAGTTGACTGTGCAACACGAAGCGCTTGCTGGAGCGGCAGGGTCTCGTTGTTGACCGCGCCATCGTTTGATCCTGCAGCGCCTGTGGATGCAACCGCCAACGTGTTTGTCGCTTTGAAATAGCGAGTGGCAGGTGGCTGTTGTTTCAGCAAGTAGGCCGAAACGATTGCGGCGACAATTCCTACGATCAGGCCAAATACGACCCACTTGCTGCGTCGACGCAGGACACCGACGTAGTGGCGTAAAAGGTTGACATCGGCTTGTGCTGGCCCGGACGCAATCGGTTGGGCGTGTGACTTATTTTCGCTCATGAGTTCAGTGCCGCTCCCACAGTTCTCGGCGCTTTTCAGGTTAGTTGCCGCGGAAAGTATTGGTGCAGTTCACGTGGGGTCACGATTTCAGCGAGTTGAGTGAAGAAACGAAAAGGGTTTGGGAATAGGCAAGACAACATTTCGGTCTTCACGCGTCCCCAACATGTTCATCGGATCATCCCAGCGGTCATCGTTTGCAGCCAGCTCTCGGCTTAACGATGCAAGTTCGATTGCGGACCATTTCCCCTGGGCGGGTGGCTGGCTAAACGGGAACGCCGCGTGGTCAAAAACAGTGGTGGCAATCGACACCCTGCCATCACGGTCGGCAAATATCTCAAACGTTCGGCCTTGTTGGGGAAAACTTGCCACGCTCGCATTGGTGACTTCCCAAAAGCCGCCACCAATCTTGTCGTGACGATGATGGGCAACGATGCGATGTTGATGCGAGTGGCCATTGCACCACAACACCACATTGGGAAAACGTGTAAGCAGCGCGATCAGCTCGTCGCCATCGATGGGCCGACCGGGATCGGTCAGGTCATTGCGACCATTGTCGAGAACCGATGAGTTGTGATGGCTCAAGATCACGATGAGACGATCGACCCCATTGCTTTCAACCCATGATCCGTTGGGGGAGAGAAATCGGCGATGGTGGCGGGCGAGCTCGTCTTCGAGCCATTTGGCCTGTTGTGGACCAATCCCGCCTTCGTCCCCACCGGTGTGGTTGCGGGTGTCAAGCGCGATGGCTTGGATGTTCTCCCCGACAGGCCGAGACCACCATTCGGTTGTCCCGGCAAGTTCTGGTCCGTTGAGTGGCGGATAGGGGGCCGCAATAATTCGCTCGCGAAATGCATGTTCGGCGACCACTTGTCGCGCTGGTGCATCAGGCGTGACATTGAGAACGCCACGACGTTTCTGTTTGCGTCGCCAACGCGTGGAATCGCCGTGGGTTGCCGATGCAATCAGTGCAGCTCGAACGAGCGCAGAACCAGTAACGGGGGCGAGCCCAGAACCGTGCACCATGTCTTCGACGAGTTCGAAACGAACGCCTTTCGATCGGCCAAAAGTCCCAAGAAAAATCTGGTCATGGTTGCCTTGCAAACTGAGCCACGGGACCCGCAATCCTTCGCTCTGAAAAGGCGAAATTGCCGCATCAAGTACGCCCGGTAGATGGGGATAGCCGTGACGTTGGGGCCGGTCTTTCCCATTTCGATCTGGGTTCCAAATTGCAGCCCAGTTTGAGCGTTGCACGCCTTCATACCGGCCTGGTGCACCGGTGTTTGGGGTGACCATTTCGCCCGCGAGGATCTGGAGCCACCAGGAAATTTCCGCGTTGGTGCGATTGTCGGTGTGATCCCCGGTTTGGGCACAAAATGCCATTGGCGCGCCGCTCATTGGGCTGACCGCAAGGGTGTTCGTGGCTCGAATGAGTTGGTCGAACACGTGCGTTGCCATCGTTTCGTTTGGCCGGTGGCCCGCATCAGATCCGGGGTGAAACCAGGCGAAAGCTTGACCAGCGACCATGCGGGCTTCGGCTTGGGCATCACAAATGTGCAGATCCGTATGTTGGGCGAAGTAGAGCAGCGATGTTGCAGCAGCAAGATCGAATTGATCAGCCGCGGCACTTGTAAAGTCCGACCGACTTTGGTGCGGCTCTCCTGCCGCCCACGCCAGTTGACGGTAGCGACCGTTTCCGACGGGACGGATCGTTGCGTCAAGCGTGGTTCGAACCGGGTGCGGTTGGTGCGCCGATGTTTCGGCGATGGGAGGTGTGTTGACGCGCGCAGCGGTGTTCTGTTGGCGGGCGCGGCGCAAGCGCCGGATGATGTGCGGAGGTGCCGTGATGTGCTCGGGGTAGAACGGCATGGCTTGATTCTTGCGGAACTTGCACGATTCGTCGTTGTTCTTGTTGCGTGAGCGGTTCTAATGCACTACATTAGAACGCGTTCCACTCACTGATTTCGGAGTTTTCACATGGAATTCGGCCTCTTTTTCAACGGTTATCTGCCCGGACCTGCTGCGTTCGATTCCGCATCGGAACACACGATGCTGCTGCGCGAAGCCCAGTATGCGGTCCACGCCGACCGTTTCAACTGGAAGTACGCCTGGTTCGGTGAGCACCACAGCCTCACCGAGTATTCCCACCTTTCTGCACCCGAATGCATGATCCCATTCATCGCGGCACAAACCGAACGGATTCATTTGGGTTCCGCGATCATGAACCTATCGCCCAAGGTCAACCATCCGCCACGTCTGGCCGAACGTGTCGCAATGCTTGATCACCTCACCAATGGTCGTTTCGAATTTGGTAGCGGACGTGGCGCTGGTGAGCACGAAATGCAGACTTTCGATCTGCACACCTCAGAGACCAAAGAGATGTGGGATGAGGTCGCCCCTGAACTTATCAAAATGTGGGAAACCTACGACTACGAATTCGAAGGCGAATTCTTCCGGGTGCCCTATCCGCACAACATTTTGCCCAAACCCCTTGGTATTGGCCACCCGCCGCTTTGGCTTGGTTGTGGGAGTCCTCCAACGTTCACGAAAGCCGGTGAACTTGGTGTTGGTGCCATCGCTTTCAACTTCGAGCCGATCATGAACTTGAAAGGCCGTATCGAGGCATACAAAGAAGGGGTTGCAAACTGCACCGATCCACTCGGCGAGTTCATCAACGACAACGTCATGATGACGAACGCGGTGGTGTGCCTTTCTGATGGCAAGCGCGCACGAGAGATCGCGCTTTCGGCAGGTCGCGGTTACCTCAACACGCTCATCACGCTTTACCACTCGACCATTCCCAAAGCGAAGAACGCGGTCACCTGGCCCGACACCCCCCGGGCGCTCCAGAACGAAGCCGAACTCGACTACGCAATCGAGAACGGTTACTTGCTGTGTGGCACCCCGGATCAGGTACTCGAACAAATCGAGGCGTACCAGGCTGTTGGCACGGACCAACTTGTGTTCGGCCTTCCCAACGAAGGCTTTGAACACGACGAGGTGCTTGAGATGATCGAACTCTTTGGGACGCATGTCATTCCTGAGTTTGACAAAGACCCACAGCACCGCACCGCCAAGATGCGTGCCACCGCGCAGCGCAAGTACCCGGCGTACACGCAGTTGCCCGATGGCCTGCGTGACCCTGAGGTCATTCCTTCAAACGCACTCAAGCCGCTCGGGAGCTGAGCTTTTGCGATGACGACCCGAACTCGACTCCTCGACGAAGCGGAACGACTTTTCGCTCGTCGGGGAATCGATCGGGTGACGTCACGTGAGATTTTGGACGCGGCCGAACAACGCAATGTGTCCGCGGTGAGTTACCACTTTGGATCGCGCGAAGGTTTGCTGCTTGAAATTTTGGCGAGGCGCGGTGGCCCGGTTGACGAGCAACGTGCTCATTATCGAGCCGCCCATGGGGTGGCGCCGAGTGTGGCCGATCTCGTGAACTGCCTGGTCGTGCCCTATGTGGCGTTGCTGGAGCTGGATGGCGGCCGCAGTTACTTGCGGATCGTCGCACAGTTACGCGGTCGTTTTGCCGCGTGGCGAGTTGAATCTGATGCGGCAACCACGAAGCATCTCGCGGCAATTTTGGATGAAATCGAAGCGCACATTGTGGCGACACCCGCGCTTCGCCGCGAACGAATCGTGGGGCTTATCATGCTGATGACGGGTATGGTCGCCGAACGCGCCCGGCAAATCGACGAGACTCGCGATGTGGAAACGACCTTGGACGAATTTTCGCGTGACCTGCAAACGATGTGCGCGGCCCTCGTAAAAGGATGATGGCAGCGTCTGTTTCATCTCCGAGCGTTGACGCGTGAAGATTCGTGCGCTTTCGGTCACCGAGGGAGTGATCTACCACTGTTTCGCGCCCGACCCTTCGAATCCTTGCCACATTGAACTTGAGGTTGACGCGGCCGTGTTGCCCGGCGATGTTGACGCGGGTCCACTTCGCCTATCGGTGGCGGATTATGTGCTCATGGCCGGTGGCATGGAGGCGGCAGCCCCTTGTCTTCGACGCCTTGATTCTCAAGGACGAATCATTGATGAAATGGGTGTGCCGCACATCACGTTTGCGATCTGGACGCCAATCGATCTGTCGGGTCCGGCGAGTCGCAACTGAACCGTTAGCGGGTCTTGACGAAACGCTTCACGCTGAAAAACCCGAACACCACCGTGATGACCGCACACCAGATAAGGGTGGCGACCACCCAATAGGTGGTGGTGTGATCGATGCCGATTTTGGCTGGGCCGCCCAACATGAGACTCCGTACCGCATTGATGACAACGCTGACCGGCTGGTTCGCAGCAAACGGTTGCAGCCAGCCAGGCATGGATGACACCGGCACGTTTGCGTTGGAAATAAATGAGAACGGGATGACCAACATTGAAAGACCTTGTGCAGCCTGTGCGTTGCCACCGACAAGTCCAATCATGATGAAGACCCACGCAAAGGCAAACCCGGCGAGCAAGATGAGCGCGAAGCCGCCAATGACATGCAACACGGGTGCGTCAGCTCGAAAGCCAACAGCAAAGCCCAATGCTCCGGTAATCAATAAACCCCAGCCAACCAAAATGGTGTCGGCGAGCGCTCTTCCTACCATGACCGCGGCTCGCGGAATCGGCAATGATCGCAAGCGATCGTGGACCCCGGTCGACGCGTCTTCGGCGACACCCGATGCGGCACTCATGCCGCTCCACAGCACGATGGTGGCAAGAAAGCCTGGAATGAGAAAGTCGACGTAGCTCAGTTCACTGCCGGTTGAAATGGCGCCGCCAAACACGTAACGAAACATGATGAGAAACATCGCACCTTGCACCGTGCCCATGATGAGTACCTGGGGTGTTCGAAAAAACTGCAAAATCGTTCGGCGCGCTGAGGTCGTTGCAGTGGTGGTGAAGTTGGCGCCGTGCAGCACCGATCCAGGTGAGTCAATTGTGCTCATGAGTTGTTGGCTCCTTCGCTTGTGTCGGTGGCATCAAGGGGCTGCCCGGTCAGGGCAAGGAAAACCTCGTCAAGGGTGGGGCGACGCAGCCCGATGTCATCAAATGCCACGCCACGCTCATCGAGTGAGCGAATCACCGCGGTGAGTTGGTCGGCGCCGCCATCAACGGGAACCGATACTCGGCCGGTGTCAACATCGTGGCGGGGTTCTTCATCTCCGATTGGTTTGAGAACTTCGATGACGATCTGCGCATCGGAAGGATCGTTGGGTCGGACTTCAATGACGTCGCGGCCTGCTTGTCCTTTGAGCTCTTCAGGCGAGCCAGATGCGATCACTTTGCCGTGGTCAACGATGACCACATTGCGGGCGAGCTGATCGGCCTCTTCCAGGTACTGCGTGGTGAGTAGCACATCGGTGCCGTCGGCAACCAAGTTCCGGATGGCTTCCCACAACTCGATGCGGCTCCGTGGGTCGAGTCCGGTTGTCGGTTCGTCAAGGAGCAGGAGTCGGGGCCGACCAACGAGTGATGCGCCAAGGTCGAGGCGGCGACGCATGCCCCCCGAGTACGTGCGCACGAGGCGGTCGCCGGCGTCAGAAAGATTGAGCCGTTCGAGCACGTCGCTTGCTGCTTTCTTCGCTTCGACTTTCGAGAGTCCAAAGAGTCGGGCGACCATTTCGACATTCTCTTGCCCAGTCATCGCCGGTTCAACCGAGGCGTATTGGCCTGCCAGGCCGATGACTTTGCGCACCCCACTGGGGTCTTTGGAGGCATCAATGCCAGCAACGTGCAATGTGCCTTCATCTGGGCGCAGCAAGGTTGCAACGGCGGAAACAAAGGTGGTTTTGCCCGCGCCATTTGGGCCGAGCAGAGCGGTGACATGTCCGGAATGTGCGGACAGATCAAGCCCATCGAGCGCAGCCACGTCTCCGTAGCGTTTGACGAGGCCGGTTGCCTCAATGATTGACCCCATGAATTTCTCCTGTCGGCTCAGTGGAGAAGATGGAGCCTACCAGGAGCAACGATTCTTACAGCAACTAGATTATTACCGTTGCGGTGTTATTGTTGGGCCGAGTCAAAATCGGTAACAACGATGGCTGGCGAATCACAGGCAACGTCAACCGTGGCTGGATCATGATGAACGTTGGGCGCACGTTAGGCTGGCGAAACGAAAACGTTGCAACACAACGAGAAACTAGGAAGGTACGGCGAACATGATGCGACTCATCGCAACAGCGGTAATCGCATTCGTGTCGAATGCGATCGGATTGATCGTGGCGGCAAACGTTTTAGCTGATGTTGGTGTTGGAGCTTCGGGCTTCGTTATTGCCGTCGCGATTTTCACTGGCGTGTCGGTTCTCATTGAACCGCTGCTTCGACAAACGGTCATGAAAAAGATGCCAGCGTTGCTCGGTAGCACCGCTCTCATCACGGTGCTCATCAGTCTCATCATCACCACCATCGTGGGCAACAGCCTCACTATTGATGGCCTGACCAATTGGGTGCTCGCCACGGTGATCGTGTGGGCAGCCTCGTTTGCGGGTCGTTTGCTGCTCCCGCTCGTCATCTTCAAAAAGACGATCGCGGCCGCCAAAGCCAACTGATCCCTCGCGTTTTGGGTGCCGAAACCGGACGGCGGGATTACGCACCCAAAACATGAGGGAGGCTGGCGGCGCAACGCGTGCGGTTTGCCATTCGGTGGTGTGCCACGAAGCGGAGCGTCATTGGGCGGGTGTCGCTAGGGTGAATCCCGTGACCGGCGCGCTCTTCGAGGATCTTGGCGGCGGGCAATACCTTCCCACCGCCTACGCACGAGGGCCGTGGTCACCTGATGCATTGCACGGCGGCCCCGTCGCGCTCCTTGCCGCACGCGTCGCAGAAGTCGCGCTGAATGTGTCCGGTCGAGATGCCCACCTGCCGGTGCGTCTTACGTTGAACTGAGAACGCCCGGTCACGTTGACTCCGCTGACCGTAACGGCCACCGTCATTCGCCCCGGCCACAAAGTTCAGGTCGTTGAAGTGTCGGTCGCCAACGAAGCCGGACAGCGGCTTGCTCGTGCCGAAGTGCAAGCACTACGTCGAACGCCAATCACATTGCCCGATGACGTGATTCAACCTGACGACCCCCAACCTGAGGCACCGCCTTTAGCCCCATCAAGTTTCGACGGCTGGGGATTCCCCTCATCGGACGTGGCTTATCACCAAAACGCCACCGAGCATCGCCTCGTGCAAGGAGCCTTGGGCGAACCGGGACCGGTCATTGACTGGATCAAATTGATCGTGCCCGTTGTTGCGGGCGAAACGCCAAGCCCGTTCCAGCGAGTGGCCGCAGCAGCAGATTTTCTCAACGGCGTGTCGTGGGTGCTCTCTGGTGGTGAATGGATCTTCATCAACCCTGACCTCACCGTTACATTGCATCGATTGCCAGTCGGTGACCAGATTGCGGTTGCCGCAACGACTCGAATTGCAGATGACGGCGTGGGCACCGCTGAGGCCGACCTGTTTGATGCAGAAGGGCGTATTGGCCGGGTGGTCCAAACTTTGCTCATCGAACACCGCTAATTCGGCGATCCACTAACGTGCCGCCATGACCAAGGCACGCCCGACCACAAGCACAGCCAGCCCACGCGTTTGGCGTCTCGCATCGTTGCTGTGCGCTGCTTTTCTTGCCGTTGGAATCCTTGCATCGTCAAGTGTGACCGGAGCGAGCGCGATGCCCGAGTCGCTGCAACTTCGGCCGCTTTCAACGTCGTCCGATCATCAGATCGTTGACGACCAAGGACGCCAGATCTTGTTGCGCGGTGCGAACGTCAATTCGCTTGGTCGGTATTGGCAAGGTGTCCCGACCCTTGCGCCCACGCTGCCGGTTACCGAAGACGACTGGGACTCAATGGCTGCGCATGGCTTCTCTGTCGTTCGCCTCATCATTTCATGGTCAAACGTTGAACCCACCCGTGGCGTCTACGACGATACGTATCTTGACCACGTTGATGAGTACGTCCGAGCTGCCGCGGCACATGGCATCTACACCGTGATCGACATGCACCAAGACGCGTACACCGACACCATCTCAACTATTGACCCGGCAACATGCCCGCCTGGGACAACCCCGGCAAAAGGTTGGGACGGCGCACCAGCGTGGGCCACAATCACCGACGGACTCTCGACCTGTCTAACGGGCTCTGATCGCAACTCGTCACCTGCGGTGAATCGTGCCTGGAATCATTTCTGGGATGACACCGATGGGATTCGCACGGCCTTTGCTGGAGCCTGGGGTCACGTCGCACAGAAGTTCGCAGGTCGCAGCGAAGTCGCCGGCTACGACATATTGAATGAGCCGGAAGTTTCACGCCCTGCAGCCGAGATCAAGCCGCTCTATGAAGCGATGATCGGTGATTCGGTGCGTGCGATCCGCGACGCCGAACAAACCGCGGGTGCCACGTTTGAGCACATTGTGTTTGTCGAACCAGCCATTCCCGCGGGCGACCCATCTCGAGGGATTGTGATCCCTGATCCGGCGAGCATCGGACTTGGGACGGCAAACGTGGTCGCCGCACCACACAATTATGCGGAGTCGATCACCTCGGGCGGCCTTGATCTGACCATCGAACAAATGAGTGATGCGTTTGATTCGATCGCTGCCAGCTTGGGCCTGCCTGTGTGGATCGGTGAATACGGGTTCTGGGACACGTCGGCTGCGACGCTCATCAAAGTTCGCCGGTACGCCGCCAATGAGGATGCCAAAGCGCAAGGTGGCGCCTGGTGGCAGTGGCGTCAGTCGTGCGGCGACCCACACAGTGTGCGGTGGGAGGGTAACTCGGTTGTCGCCCCCGACAACGTGCAAACCCACTTGAACCTGCTGCAATGTCCGGGAAACACGAGCCTTGGGGCAAACGCAGCATTTCTCAAGGTGCTCGGGCGCGCGTACCCCCGTGCCACGCCTGGTCGCATCACGTCGCTCGCAAGTGACCCAGACACCGGAATCTTCAGACTCAAGGCACAAGCGGACACAACTGATGTCGGCAAACAGGTTGTGGTGTGGACCCCAACCAAAGACGATGCCGCTCATCGGGTGGTGACCCAAGGACTGACGCAGGTAAAAGCAACCAACGTCACCGGCGGACGAATCATTGCCGCAACGGTCGAAGCAGCCGGTGAGTATGTGCTCCTCGTCGGTAGCGGGTTGAGCATTGGAGACCCAGGCCAAACAATCCCACTGCCCGCCGCCAAACCGATGATCGCACAGCCGACCTTTACCGGGTGAAGCAATGAACCATCCGGTCACCGTTCATCTCATTGACGGCACCTACGAACTGTTCCGTCACTTCTTCGCGGTGCCGTCACACACGACCGCCCACGGGCGAGAAGTCGGTGCCGTACGCGGTGTAGCCATGTCAATGCTCGCCCTGCTCGACGACGGCGCCACCCATATTGGTATTGCCACCGACCATGTCGTCGAATCGTTCCGCAACGAACTTTTCGATGGATACAAAACGGGGGACGGCATTGATCCGACCCTCGCCGAACAATTTGGGCTTCTCGAAGAGGTTCTTGTGGCAATGGGTTTTTCCGTGTGGCCGATGATTGATGGTGAAGCCGACGATGCACTTGCAACGGCCGCTTCGATTGCGGCCGCCGATGTGCACGTTGAACGGGTGCTCATTTGCACGCCAGATAAAGACCTTGCGCAATGCGTAGGGGGCAAAGTTCGCCAGTTTGACCGTCGTGCCGGCATTGTTCGTGACGCTGAGGGTGTGCGCGAAAAATTTGGGGTGGATCCCGCGTCAATCCCCGATTATCTCGCGCTGGTCGGTGACACCGCGGACGGCTTTCCCGGTTTGAAGGGGTGGGGAGCAAAATCAACCGCGACCGTGTTGGCCCGCTATGGCCACCTTGATGCGATTCCACACTCGACAACCGACTGGGATATTTCTGTGCGCGGCGCCGCCAAACTCGTCGAAAGGCTCATTGAAGATTTTGACGATGCCGTGTTGTTTCGCACCCTGGCAACGCTGCGATCTGATTCCGACGAAGTGACCGGAAACGTTGCCGATTGGAAATGGAACGGCCCGACCGATGAATTCCAAACAATCTGCGATTCGATTGATGCGCCCCGGCTATGCACCAGGGCCCAGGAGGCGGCTGAGCGTCGCAACGTGGGTTGACGCTGAAGGAACGTTCAGCCACTCCGGGACGCATCGGTCGCCCAAACCTGAAACACTTATCGACGTGCGCATTGCACTGATCGAAGACGACGAAACCATTGCCCAAGGACTCAGTGTCGTATTGGCCGCCGAAGGCTTTGAAGTCGAATGCTTCGCGGACGGAATCACCGGACGAGACGCGGCGCTCAGTGGCCGCTTCGATCTAATCGTGCTTGACCTCATGCTTCCCCGGCTCAATGGGTATTTGGTGTGTCGGGAAGTGCGTGCGGCACGTATTTGGACGCCGATTGTGATGCTCACCGCAAAGTCCGGTGAGTTTGATCAGGTCGAAGGTCTCGACACCGGCGCGGACGACTATTTGGTGAAGCCGGTTCCAACCGTCGTGCTTCTTGCACGAATCCGTGCGTTACTGCGTCGCCCGATGCGTCGAGTTGACTGGCCCAGTGTCGGCGGGCTCAAGCTTGATCCGCTGCGACGAATCTGTTTTGTCGATGAGGTGGCCGCACCGTTGACCTCGCGTGAGACCGAGGTTTTGGCGTACCTGCTTGATCACCCAGACACCGTCATCGACCGCAACACGATTCTCGATGCCGTGTGGGGACCTGAGTTCGCCGGCGATCCCAACATTGTCGAAGTCTACGTTTCACATTTGCGCCGCAAACTTGACGACCCATTTGCGACCAAGCGAATCGAAACGGTCCGCGGCGAGGGATACCGACTCAACACGCCAAGCACGGTCAAATCATGACGTCGCGTCGGACACGGTTTTCGCTTCGCCTGCGAATCTCCATTGTTGCGCTCGCGGTGGTGGTCTGTGCGTTGGTTTCTGCCGGTTTTGTGATCGTGCACGTCGTCGAACATGCCATGACCAGTCAGATCGACCGTGCGTTGCGCGCCGATGCCGACTATGCCATGCGTTCATTCGACAACGGTGGAGGTGTGCCCCCATCTGGTGGGCCGAATGGGTTGTATGTGCAGGTCCTGAACCGTAAAACAATGACCGCTTTTGGGCTCTCCCCGGCAACAAAGTCTCTCAAACCCTTGCTTGTGGACGGACAAGCAAGTGGGCAAATACGCAGTGTCAAAAGCAACACGCTTGGCCCAGTACGTTCGCTTGTGGTGGCAACGCCAACGCCCAATGTTTCACTTATTTTGGCGCGGTCGTCTCGCAACGTTTCTGCAGTCGGTGCCACGCTCACGCGGCTGATTGTTGTCTTGACATTGGCGGGAAGTGTCCTGCTCACCGCGGTCATCTGGAAAGTGGTTGGCGGTGCGCTTGAACCGGTTGAACGGATGCGTCGGAGTGTCCAAGGACTCAGTGATACCGATCTTGCAACCCGCGTTGCGATGCCAGGCACCGGTGACGAACTTGATCGGCTCGCAACAACCTTGAACGAGTTGCTTGAGCGCTTGGAGGTTGCGATTGCTAGTGAGCGACGTTTTGTTGCCGACGCAAGTCATGACTTGCGGACGCCAATCGCCGCGCTTCGAGCGGTGCTTGAGGCAGAAACCGCCAATCCAGACATTGCGATGTTCACTCGCTCTGATGCGCTAACCCGCATTGACGAGTTGCAACGCCTGGTCGATCAACTTCTGCAACTCGCGTCTGCCGATCATGACGCAAATGGGGAGCTCGTCCCGGTTGACCTTGACGACCTCGTGTTGACCGCGGCAGGGCAACTTGCGACAACCTCAAAACTGTTCATCGATACGTCGCACGTGTCTGGTGGCCAGGTCGCCGGACGAGAGTCAGAACTTGCCCGCATGATCACCAACTTGGCGGCCAATGCGGCCCGTTACGCGCACACCACGATCTCGTTTCGCGTCCAAACCTTCGGTGACACCGTCGAAGTCGTCATCGACGATGATGGCGACGGCATCCCCCTCGTTGATCGGACCCGCATTTTCGAGCGCTTTGCAACCCTTGACGATGCTCGTGCAAAAGACCGCAGCGGCACCGGGCTCGGGCTTGCAATCGTGGCCGCAATTGTGGCATCGCATCATGGAACCGTTCGTGCAGGCGAAGCCCCAGGCGGTGGGGCCCGATTCGAAGTCCGGTTACCGACGTATCTCGCCGAGATGCCAATCACGCAAGCACATGCGGCGAGCACGACCTGAATCGCCGTTCAGCAGATTGCAAGACACACCGGGCACCTCTGTGATGCACTTTGTGCATGAGCGAAACTGTTCCATCGACGCAAACAAACGAACCTGACCTTGGTCGACGAGCATTCTTGATTGCGGCACCAGCGACCGCACTCACTGTTGCGATCGCCGGGTGCTCTTCAGGTGGATCAGCGTCGAAACCGGCAGCGTCAACCACGACACTCGCGAAAGGATCGACCGCAGAATCAACGGGGAGCCAGTGGCCCTTCTACGGCCACGATCTTGCCCAAACCCGAACGAACGTGGCAGAGAAAACCATTACGCCAGCCAACGTGGCGAAGCTCAAGCGCACCTGGCACGTCGATGATCTTGTTGGGGTAACGGGAACTCCGGCGGCCGTTGACGATGTGGTCTATTTTGCCGATTGGAAAGGCCAGGTGTGGGCGGTCGAGGCTGACACGGGGAAGAAGATTTGGACGACGCCGGTTGGCGGCATGTTCGTAGGAGCCCCGCGGTTGATGACGAAGGCGTCTATGTCGCACAGGGCGCCATGCTCGCTCGTCTCAATCGTGCCACCGGCAAGATCGAATGGAAAGCCACGACAAACAAGCATCCTCAAGCCCAAATCAACGCGTCGCCCGTGGTGATCGATGACATGGCGATCATTGGCACCGCGAGCTTTGAGAACATGATGAACAAAGACTCATACAGTTTTCGTGGATCGATCGGGGCGTGGGACACCAAGACCGGCAAACCGGTTTGGAACTTCTTTTCAACCGAGGCAGACAAGAAGTCCGGTCCGGGGGCGGGCATCTGGTCGACGCCAGCGTTTGATACCAAACGCGGCCTGTTGTATGTGGGCACGGGGCAAGGCCTTGCCCCACCGACCCCGAACTTGGCCGATTCGATGCTTGCCATCGACTATCGAAACGGCAAGTTGAAGTGGTCTCGCCAGTTCACCTATCCCGACGTGTTTTCAATGGGCCACCCGGGTGGCAAAGACGCCGACCTTGGCGCATCACCGAACTTGTGGACATCCAATGGACGTGACCTTGCCGGTGGTTGCGACAAAGGCGGAACGTTTCACGCGCTTGATCGTGATACCGGCGAAGAAGTCTGGAAGAAACAGCTTGCACCCGGCAGTGCTTTTGGCGGAGCGATCGGATCGGCTGCCTTTGTCGACGGTGCACTCATCGCGTCATCGAATCTGGGTGATCCTGATACCAACGCGCCGACCGACTTTTCACGAGTGTTCAACCTTGACCCGGCGACCGGCAAAACCCGATGGGTCACCGACAAGCTCGAAGGCAAGATTTTCGGCCCCGTTTCGGCTGTGCCCGGTGTGGCTTTTGTTGGAACCGACAAAGGCCATCTCTTTGCGTTCGAGGTTGCGACCGGAAAGACGCTTTGGAAACAGGAAGCACCCGCAATGACAGCGTGTGGACCGTCAATCGTGAATGGTCGCGTCGTGTGGGGATATGGCTTCATCTTGTTTGGCGGTCCAGGCAAAGGTGGGGTCACCGCATATGAGATTGGGGCATGATGATGCGCCGCGCTGGCATCGTCGCGTTTCTTGCGACAGCGTTCGTTGCTGCCACGTTGAGCACGGGCTGTTCGAGCAGCGCGAGTACATCGAAATCGGCCGAATCGTCGCGCCAAACGTCGACGAGCGTGCCCGGCCCCAAACTGGCATCCGGGCCCTCCAAAGGATGTCAAGCTGCAACCCCTGCAAAGCCGGGCACGTTCGATGAGAAGATCACCTCTGGAGGCAAAGAGCGTTCGTACGAACTTATTGTTCCGGCCGGATACGACGGCTCGAAACCCCTACCGCTTGTCTTTGGACTTCACTCGCTCACCATTGACTATCACGTCATCCCCATGGCATCGGGCTTTAACGACATGGCGACGCGCTATGACTTCATTCTCGTGGCACCATCAGGGCTCCTTGGTGAAGGCAACAAGCCGTATTGGAATGCGGCCCCGGTCAAAGACAATTACGACGTCACGTTCTTGACCGATCTCCTTGACCATCTTGAAGGCACCTTGTGCGTGGATACCGCGAAAGTCGTTTCGATCGGTATGTCAAACGGCGCACAAATGTCGTCGCTGCTTGCGTGTCGTCTTGGTGGGCGGATCACGGGTGTCGGTGCAATCTCTGGCGTGGAATACAACCAACCGTGCCCGGCTCCACCGGTGCCAATCATTGCGTTTCATGGCACGAAAGACCCGTTCGTCCCCTACGCCGGGGGTGGTTTGAATTCGGTGAAGATCGCAGATCGCAACTTCTATCACGGCAAGATTCCTGCGGGCACCCCGAAGCCCGGTGGCGTTGATGCGTCAATGACAAGTTGGGCAAAGCACAACGGATGTCGCCCAACACCTGCGGTTACCAACGTTTCAAAAGAAGTCGAACTTCGTACGTGGCGCAACTGTGGCGAGCTGACCGAGCTCTATGTGATCAAAGGAGCGGGGCACACGTGGCCTGGCCTTTGCATCCCCGGCATGGAGAAGTCCTTTGGCACGTGTACAACCGACATCAAAGCAACCGAGCTGATGTTTGCCGGGCTGCTTGGTGCCCCGGCCCGGTGACGCCATGATGGGAGCATTGAAGCGTGGCGTGTCTTTGGCGACAACATTTGGTTTGGTCGTGTCGGGCGCGGCCGGCTGCGGATCGTCAACATCTCCGAAAGCGGCACCGACAACACGGGTGACGCCAACCACATCCACGCTTGTTGGTGTTACCCCATCATCAGGCTGTGCCGCGGCGACAACTGCGCCAAAATCCACGCTCACGATCAAAGTGAACGGAACCAACCGGGATGCGGTGATCTCGTATCCGACGGGCTCGACGAAAACCCCAATGCCTCTGGTTGTGTTGCTGCACGGCATGGGTCAGACCCCACAGCTGATCAACACGATCAGCGACCTTCCCGCGAAAGCGGCCGCGCACCACACCATGGTGGTGACGCCAGGCGCGAGTGGCAAGCCGTCGATGTGGCAGCCCTCGGGGAGCGGAGACGATGCACAGTTCATCTCTACGCTTCTTGATCACCTCGAAGCGAGCTCATGTATCGACACCGCACCGGTCTACGTGGTCGGGTTTTCTGTTGGTGCGTTCATGGCGGCGAGCTACGCCTGTGCGAATGAAGATCGTATTGCGGCTATTGCGACGGTCGCCGTGCAATTTCCCGGGGCATGCAAACAGCCCATGCCGTTTCTGGCTTTTCACGGAACTGCGGATCCGATCGTGCCATTCGAACCGGGAGCGAAAGGAGCCATTGGCGGTGGCGTGGGAACCGTTGCGAACGTGACCAAATGGGCCGAGATCAACAAATGCGAAACGACTCCGCAGTCACAGCGCGCGGCGCCAAAAGCCACACGGTTCACGTGGCCGAAATGTGCACCGGGGAGCGAAACGGTGCTGTATCGGATCGACGGTGGGGGACACGCCTGGCCCGGCTCACGAGCCAAAGAAGGCGCGGATGCGGTCGCGCCGGACGACTCGGTTGACGCGACCGACCTTGCGCTCAGATTTTTTGCTGCTCATCATCGGTGAGCAGGCCAGCGGGATGTGCCTCTAGGCAGATTTGCCTGGGACGTCGAGGGCAACCTCAAACTCAAGGAGCGACGCACCGGTGGTAACCGTTGGGCCATGTTCACCTTTGTGTGCGGCACGGCCATCACCGTCGCGCCACGCTTCAAAGCTTGCGTCGTCGGCCCAGCGGGTCACCACGAAATAGCGGTCATCGCCTGCAACCGGTCGCAAGAGTTGGAAGCCTTCGAACCCCGGTGACGAGTCGATAACGCCAGCGCGCGCACCAAAGCGACGTTCGAGCTCTTCGTGGGCTTGCGGCGGGACAGAGATGGCATTGATTTTCACAACGGACATGTGGCGATGCTACCGCCACATGTGTTTCTCTACTCGTGGCAACGACTTCAATCGACGGCCACATCGTTGGTGTCGTCGGATTCGACAATGCATGGAGTGTCGAGTCGGCTTCGACACGAAGCACTCGCAATCAATCGTGCTGTGAATTAAACTGGCACCATCTGTGCAACCAATCGGGCGAATGCCTCGTGTTGTTTACAAGCCACCGTCTGGTATGCGAGGTGAAATGGTGCCTGGTTTCAAGCTGTTTTTTGCAGTTGGGGTAGTGGTGATGCTGTCAGGGTGTGGTTCGTCTGGCGTGGCAGCGAAGGGAAGCGGTGCCACCACACCCGTATCGTCGGCTCTGCAAACTGCAACCACCACCACAGCCGCTACAGTGACATCAGCGTCGGCGCCAACGACATTGCTCTCGATGCAGTCGACAATTGATCATATGGACGACAGTTGCAAGACGAAACCAACGCGTGCAACGTTGACGCTCACCAAGGGTGTCGCGGTTCCTGCAGATGTGACAAAAACACTCGATGGCTCGCAAGCGACCTCCCTGTATGCGACGTGGTGCGACGCAACGGCCCCTTACCGCGCCAAGCAAAAGGCGGCCATAAAGGCCGGGAACGAGATGGGCGAGACGTGTGCTTCGGATGGACCGGTAGGGTCAATTGCGATTGAATTTTTTGTAAAAGACAAGCAGGTGGACGGGGTGTGGGTTGATTTGTACGAGTGCAGCTACATGATGTCCCGCGCGGGAACGCTTTATTGGACTCAAGATCATGCCTTGTTTGATTTATGGCTGTCGCTCTTCGCGAAAGCCTTTGGCATCACAACCGATCAATATGGCAAGTCCATGAACCCGATTCAATGAGCGCGAGGATGAGTTCCATCTTGCACAATCCGTTGGAACTCACCATGACTTTTCAGGGAGCTCGGCGTTTTCTTCTTTTAGGAATGGTGGATTTCCATCGTGGTTCCCGACATGGGGCGGCGATGACAGCTGAACTCGAGCAAGATTTGCCGACCGGCCCCGATCGCATGGAAGAACGAAAATGAAAGCACACATTGTTTTAACGGTGGCGGCGGCGTTGTGCGCAACGATTCTGGTTGCTTGCGGTTCATCTGAAACCTTGGTAGGGCGAACCAGCCCATCAGAGCCTGTCGGGCAGGGTAGTACGTCGCTACCCCCCTCGTCACCGGAACCCGTGACATCAACAATACCGCCGACTTCGTCAGTGCCTATTGACCCAACAAGCTCCCCATGCGTCACAATGCCGACGAGCGCAACCCTCACACTAAACAAGGGAACGATCGTTCCGGCCGACTTCACCGCGACGATCGGAGCCCAAGCGGCCCGACTCTATGCAACCTGGTGTGACGGAATTGCCAAGCGAAACGCTGAGTATGCGTCACTCAAAGCGCTAGACGCGAGTGCGGCTGAACAGACTTACGAGAAGGGCTGCGCAGCAGCTGGCTTGGGAGACGAAGGAT
>CAZJAZ010000004.1:64815-80788 GCA_964544305.1 uncultured Iamiaceae bacterium
GCTGAACAGACTTACGAGAAGGGCTGCGCAGCAGCTGGCTTGGGAGACGAAGGATCAATCAAGATCGTCTTCAAGAAGGGAGGCAAGGTCCTCGATACGCTTGGCATCGAGCGATGGGATTGTTGGAACATCTCATCAAACCTTGGTTCGATGATGTCGGGTTTATCCGGCGGGCTCTATTCCGAAATGACGGTCGGGGTCGAGAAAGCGTTCGGCGTGAACGACACTCAGCTCGGCTCGCCCTCCTAAAAGCGGCGCTACCGGTCGCGGCGGGCTGTGACAAATGCACGGTGCAGAGACGTCAGCCCATCGGTCAAACTAGAAGTACTCCGGTCGTGAACGGGCCGAATTCTCTCCGGTGTGCAAGCAAGATCGCAACGAATGGAGTTCTGTGTGTCAAGCAGTGCCGTGTCTCATCTCAGCATCGCGTTGCCCAAACCCAAACTGCGTGGCGTTTCTCACCAGATTGCTTTCTTCGCGGTACTCGGCATCGCCCCGTTGTTGTGGTGGCGGGCAGACAATGGCGCAGAGATCCTGGTCGCAATGATCTATTCGATCTCGATGGCCGCCATGTTTGGATGTTCGGCATTGCTCCATCGCGGAACCTGGTCGCCACGGGTGCTGCCGTGGATGCGACGTCTCGATCACTCAATGATTTTTGTTTTCATTGCGGGCACCTACACCCCAATGGTGGTTCTCACCTCACTGGGTACCATGGGATCGGTCGTCTTGACACTCGTGTGGGTTGGGGCCGCTGCGGGTGTTGGCGTCACCATGCTCTGGCTCAACGCGCCTCGCTGGGTGACCGCGGCGTGTTATCTCATCGTCGGGTGGACCGCGGTCCTCGCGTTGCCAAACCTGTGGCACGCACTGACTGCCTGGCGTTTTGCGCTGCTCATCGTTGGTGGACTGATCTTCACCGCAGGCGCGGTGATCTACGCACGGAAACGACCTGATCCATCACCCACCATCTTTGGCTACCACGAACTGTTTCATGCACTCGTGATCACCGCGGTGCTCTGCCACCTCGTCCTGATCGGCTCGCTGATTGGTTGAACCCGTTTTGGGTTTAGCGAAACGAGTAGGTCACCGGGAGGTGCTTGACCCCCGACACGAAGTGGGACTGGGCGTACTGTACCTCTCCGTTCAATTCAATATGAGCCAGTTGACGGGCCAGCCGGTCAATGAACGTGCGAATCTCGCGTTTGGCGAACTGCACACCAAGACAGAAATGGGCACCAATACCAAAAGTGAGAATGCGATCGACATCGCTTCGGTCAACTCGAAAAGCTTGCGGATCGCCAAAAACCGAGCCGTCACGGTTCGCAGCCGGATACGACAACAAAACCCGGCCACCCGTGGGGATTTCTGTATCGCCAACTGTGACTGGCTTTTGGGCGTAGCGCATGAAATGGCGTACCGGCGACGTCCATCGAAAGATCTCATCCGCGGCGGTCGCAATCAGTTCGGGGTTGGATTGGAGTTTTGCGAACTCGTCAGGATGGTTGATGAGGGCCTCAAGACCGCCAGCGAGTGCAAACGACGTCGTGTCATGACCTGCGGTGGCGATGATGATGTAGTACCACAGCCGGTGCTCATCATCCATGAGCACGTCGTTGACCTTGCCATTCGCAATGAGTGACGCGATGTCATCCATTGGACACGCCCGACGGTCATTGGTGATCTGCGCGAAATATTGAATGAATCGCATGACCGATTCGAGAACTTTCGCACCAGGATCCGCCGCATCGCCCATATATTCGGGGTCGGCCGCGCCAAAGATGCCTTGTGTGAGCTCCAACATGAGGGGTTCGTCTGACTCGGGTACCCCGTAAATGTCCATGATGACTCGCAGAGTGAATGGTTGGGCGATGTCTTGCGCAAAATCGCACGAGCCACCCATTGCTCGCATTCGAGCAACAAACTCATCGGCAATGGCATCGATGCGCGGCTGGCGTTTGGCGACCGCTGCGGGTTTGAACCAATCCGACGTGACGGCCCGATGGTCTCGATGGTCGTCGCCGTCAAGATGGACGAGCGTCTTGGGCAACGGCATCCCCGACGCTTCCATCGCGTCGTAGTCCGCGTCGGGGGCAAGGACCGATCGGGTGGTGTTGTGCCACGACGTGTGATCACGAGACACCGCGAAGACATCAGCGTGGCGGGTTAGAACCCAAATAGGGGCAAAGCCAGGCTCGCTTGCACACAAGATCGGTGTCTCGCTTCGGATGCGATCAACGTTGCGATGCCACGCATCCATGTCCCCAAAAAGAGGTGGGGCCATGAACCAGGCCCAGTCGGGGATGGGCCCCGTCGTCAAATCAAGGTCAGTCATAATTGGCGCCCCTTTTTCAGCCGAATGCAAAGCTCGATGCGGTAATCGAACCGAAGAAATCATCTTGATGATAGATGCGTTTCGCGGCATCGTCGTGCGCTGCACCGACCGCAACGAACAGTGGCACGAGGTGGTCTTCCATGGGGTGCGCAGCACGAGCCGATGGGGCAGCTTCCCAGTGTGCGAGCGCCTCGTCGCGTTCGGTGGCAGAGTGATTGACGAGCGTGTCGGCAAGCCACGCATCGAACGCGGCTGACGGTGCACGCCCAGCCTCGCCCATCGCACGAAGATTGTGGAACGACAGGCCGCTTCCAATGATCAAGATGCCTTGGTCACGCAGGGGGGCAAGGGTTTGACCGACGGCAAAATGTGCAAGCGGATCGAAGTCGTGTCGGATGCTGAGCTGCACAACCGGAATGTGTGCATCGGGCACGATCACCGCCATCGGGGCGAACATGCCATGGTCAAATCCACGCTGGTCATCGAACACGTGGTCAATCCCTGCACCTTGCAACAATCCAGCCACGGTGTCGGCGAGTTCGAGTGAACCGGGCGCCGGATACTGCACATGGTAGGTGTGTTCGGGAAAGCCGCCGTAGTCATAGAGCATCGTCGGTGCGACGTTGCGCTGAATAGCGAAGATCGGCGTCATCCAATGCGCAGAGATCATCAGAATTTCCTTGGGCTCCTCAGGGAGTTGCGCCAAGAGCTCGCCAAGCGAGGCGCGCAAATCGTCGTGCGCGCCTGGTGGTGTTGTTTCAATCCATGGCCACGGTCCGCCGCCATGGGAAAGATAAAGCGTGGGTTGTCGCATCACGTCTCCAAGGCGGGTTCGCTGCAGATTTCATGCAATGTTGCAAAACCACGATCGACGAGCACGCCGATATCGCCGTTCGCATCATCGTGGAGCCAGGCTCGCACGGCGCCCGAAGCAATACCAATACCAATTCCGGTCAAAAGAGCTGGTTCGGGGTCGGTAAATGGGTCGGCCCCAACATGCGTGGCAATGATCGCTTCGAATGCGGCCCAAAGGTTTGCGAACTCTTCGCCAGCTACCTCGTGCCCAGCATCAATGGCGATGCAGTGCTGACGCAATATGCGTGCCCGGTGGTCGTGAAAAGCACAAAGCGTGGTGCGAATGGCACGATGGAGCGTGGTCACAACCGGTTCATCGTGCGGACTCGTCGACAGGATCGATGCAAGGAGCTCAAGGTACTCGTCGGTTGCAGGCTGAAGGATTGCGGCCTTGTTCGCGAAATAACGGAAAAACGTGCGAGGGGCAACATCCGCGTGCGCGGTGATTTCTTCAATAGTCGTTGCGGCAAAACCCTGGCGTTCGAACAGTGTTAACGCCGCGTCAAGCAACGTCTCACGCATTGCCTCTTTCTTGCGCTCGCGCAATGTCATGCCATCAATGGCCATGGCATCCAGTATGGACGAGTTCGCCGTGATTGTCACGTGTGACAAATGGCAATGTTGACAAATGGCAGAACTGCCAGTTCAATAAGTGCGATCACAAAACTCTGGAGCTCCTATGGCCGCTGTACTACATCGCATTGGATCGTTCTCGGTTCGGCACCGCCGCATCGTGCTCGCAATCTGGCTCGTCATCTTTCTGGGTGTCGGTGCCGCTGCAGGGGCCCTCAAAGGACCAACCTCGGACAGCTTCTCAATCCCTGGCACCGAGTCACAACGCGCCTCGGATTTGTTGACCGAACGCTTTCCCTCGCTCAACCTTTCAGGAGCACAAGGCGTCGTGGTCTTTCAAGCTCCGCAAGGCAAATCACTGCACGACCCTGCGGCGAAAAAGGCCATTGAAACAACCGCCAAGAACCTGGCCAAGGCTCCCCAGGTTGCCAAGGTGACCGACCCGTTCAGCCAAGCGAAGTTGTCGAAATTGCTCGGTGAGAACGCCGCGTTTGGAATCTCAAAAGACGGAACCATCGGGTACATCGAAGTCACCTATGACGTCTCAATGATGGAAGTCAAAGACGCATCGCGTGCCGCGCTCGAAACGGCGGCGGCCCCCGCACACAAGGCTGGGCTTACCGTCGAGTTCGGTGGTTCCATCCACCCCGGAAAGAGCGCAGAACCCGGTGGCGCATCCGAGATGATCGGCATTTTGGTTGCAATCGTGGTACTGCTCATCTCGTTTGGATCTCTGATCGCCGCGGGCCTGCCGATCCTCACGGCCCTTATCGGCGTTGGCACCGGCATTGCAGGAATCACCGCACTATCCGGTGTGATCGACCTGTCGTCAACCGCACCCACGCTTGCGACCATGATTGGGCTTGCGGTTGGCATTGATTACGCGCTGTTCATCGTGTCACGACATCGACAGAATCTTGCATCGGGCATGCAGCCCGAACAGGCCGCCGCACACGCGGTGGCAACCGCAGGTTCTGCCGTGGTTTTTGCTGCACTCACCGTGATCGTCGCATTGTGTGGATTAGCAATCGTCAACATTCCATTTTTGACCGTCATGGCGTTCGCCGCCGCAGGAACGGTCTTCATCGCCGCACTCATTGCACTCACATTGCTTCCCGCACTGCTCGGTTTCTCAGGCAACGTGATTGACAAGGTGCGCGTACCGGGCATCAGCGTGCACCAGGCCGGTGACGCACACAACGGCATCGGAACCAGGTGGGCGAAAGCAGTTACCCGGCGCCCCAAAGCCGTGGCCGCAGCGGTCATCGTGGTGCTCGGTGTGATTGCCCTACCCATGCTGTCACTGAACCTTGGATTGCCAAGCGATGCCACCGCATCAACGCACCTCACACAACGACGCGCGTATGACTTGTTGAGCAAAGGATTCGGCCCTGGCTTTAACGGCCCGCTCATGATGGTTGTCGACGCGAAAGGGGTCAACGATCCCCAGGCAGCAGCCACGAAAGCCATGACCGAAGTGCAAAAGGTTCCCGGCGTGGTAGTGGTTACTCCGCCGCAGTTCAACAAAGAGAAAAACACGGCGATCTTCATGGCGTACCCGTCAACCGGTCCGGCCGATGTGGCCACGACCCGTTTGGTGCATGCCATTCGCTCATCAACCGACGGTCTGCAGGCTGCAACCGGAGCGGACCTCGCGGTCACCGGCACAACCGCGCTCAACATTGACGTCTCGTCGAAACTCGGACAGGCGTTACCGAAGTTCGCGCTCGTGGTCGTGGGACTCGCCCTCATCATTTTGCTGCTTGCGTTCCGATCGATCCTGGTGCCGATCAAAGCCACAATGGGTTTCCTCCTTACGATCGTCACAACCTTTGGTGCGGTCGTCGCCGTGTTCCAGTGGGGCTGGCTGAAAGATCTCTTCGGGTTACATTCGACCGGGCCGATCGTGAGCTTTCTGCCAATTCTGCTCATGGCCGTGCTCTTTGGGCTCGCCATGGACTACGAAGTGTTTCTCGTATCACGCATGCGTGAAGAGGTATCCAAAGGCACCGAGGAACAAGCCGCAATTGTTGCCGGGTTTACCGGAGGCGCACGAGTCGTGACCGCGGCCGCGTTGATCATGACCAGCGTGTTTGCGGCCTTCATGCTCGGTGATGACGCCATCATCAAATCAATGGGCTTTGCGTTGGCATTTGGTGTGCTCATCGATGCGTTCGTTGTGCGGATGACGCTCGTGCCAGCAGTCATGGCACTCTTTGGAAAGTCCGCCTGGTGGCTGCCGGGTTGGCTGGATCGTTTGCTTCCGGATATTGATTTGGAAGGGTCGTCGATTGAGATGACCGCTCTCGCCGAGGATGCTCCCGCCGCGACTGTCCCTGGGGCGGATGACCCGGCAGAATCCGAACCTGCCCTTGCCGAACCTGCACCCACACTCTGACGAAATTTGACGCGTTATGGCCGCCATGCGGCCATAACGCGTCAAATTTCGTCAGGTGGATGGGGTAAAGGTCGCGACTTTCGGTCCGGCCTGATCAACGAGCTTGGCAATAATGGGGGTCGCGTCGGGTCCATCTTTGAGGTGCTGATTGTAAAAGGCCAGCGATGTGGCCGACACGAGTTTGTCGAGCGGGGTGGTCGAAGCATCAAAGAAACCCGGATCGTGTCCTGACCCCACCAGTGTGACGAACCCTCCTGGGGCGCCGAGACGCTCAAAAAAGTCACGATCCATTTTGTAAGGCAAGGTCGGATCGTCGGATCCATGAAAGAACAACACGGGCACCTTTTTCGCCCAAGCCGCAAGCTGATCTTTCGTTCCCGGGTACGAGAGCCACACCCCAGCGAACGAGGTTGCCGCTTTGATGCGTTTGTCTGCGCAACACTTGGCTGCCACGGTCCCAAGTGCGGTGATCGCCCCGAATGATTGGCCACCCAGGCCGACCCGATTGTGGTCGACGAGTGAAGCGAGCTTGAGTGGGCCAGAGGTTTCGGCGAAGATCGCATCTAGGAGGAACGATTCGTCGCCGGTTTGGTTTAGGTAATCGCCATACGAGGTGCCCCCTGCTGTGCCTTTTGTTGAGAGCGGAAATGCGGGGGCAACAATGACGTACCCCGCGGATGCCCACCAGGCAAGTTTGCTTTCGTAATCTTCAGGGGCACGGGTCGAACCGTGGCCGAACACAATTACTGGCCAAGGGCCTGGTAAGGGTTTGGCGTCTTTCTGCATGGTTGACGACGCGCTGCCAGGTGTCGGGTAGATCACGAGCGTGCGAAGCGTGCGCGAAGGCAATTCGGGTTTGCCCCCGTGTGCATCAGTCGTCCGCTTGGTGTCGACATAGGTTGTGACGTGCTGGCTCACCGCATAGGTTTCCGCCGGGGTGACAGCCAAGGATCGAGGCACAGTAGACGTGGGAGGCGTCGCTTTCGTTGAAGGACTCGACGTAGTTGAGCAGCTTGTGATGAGGATGCACGTCAGTGCAAAGGCAACGGCCAGTTGCGTTCGGAATCGCCTGTTTTGTCGACTTGGTGATGCCGGGTTCGTCATGTGTTGAGCGTAGCGAAGGTGCGCTCTGCGTCTATTCGGCGAAGAGATCGCGTCGAGGCTCGTCGGTGTAGTGCGGTTCTCGTCCTTTTGCGAAGGCTCGAATGGCTTCGGGAAGATTCTCGGTGAAACCCAACATGAGCTGGTTCCGATCTTCAAGTTCGATTGCCGCGTTGAGGCTTGCGACTTCAAGATTGGCCCACGCCACGTCTTTGGTCATCGCCATGCCGTATGCGCTGAACGCGCACATTTGTTCGGCTGTCTCAAGTGCCTCGGCAAGGAGCGCATCGTCGTCAACGACCCGTGAAACGAGACCCATTCGGAGCGCCTCTTCCGCATCGACTTTGCGACCGGTCAGCAAAATATCGTTGGAATGTGCGGCGCCGATGAGCCGCGGTAACAGCCAGGAAACGCCAAGTTCGGTACTGGTGAGTCCATTGACAATACCGGTCGAATTGAAGGTGGCGGAGGGTGCGGCAAAGCGCAGTTCTGCACCAAGGGCCAGACAGAAGCCACCACCATACGCGGGGCCGTTGATTGCCGCGATGATGGGCTGGGGGAGTGATCGCATGAGCGGCACGATGCGCGAGTAGTGGCGCATTGAGCGTTGCGCGATCCTGCCCATGGGAAGCCCATCGATGTTTGGAACGATGCCGTAGTCCTTCAGGTCAAGTCCAGAACAAAACGATCGTTCGGCGCCGGTGAGGATAATGACCCGACATGTGTTGTCGGCGCCTGTGGCTTCGAAGGCGTCGAACAGTTCGGTCATTAGTCCAATCGACATGGCGTTGAGGCGTTTTGGCCGATTCAACGTTATGACCGTGATGTGTGGTTGCGGATGATCAATGAGTACGTCCGACATGTTGTGGCACCCTACTTTCCGAGCTTTCCAATCCTGCGAAATTTGACGCGTTATGGCTTCTAGGAAGCCATAACGCGTCAAATTTCGCAGGAGAAGGGGACTTTCGTCCCTGTCGCAGGGGTTTCGCAAGCTGCAACTGTTGAAACGCCGACCAAACGAATCGAGGATTCCATGACCGTGATCGACACACAAATGACCTTAAGCGACCTGGTGACCAGCCGTCCCGGCCTCGCTCGCGAACTTGAAAAGCTTGAGCTTGACTACTGCTGTCACGGCAAACGCAGCCTTGCTGACGCCACCCGTGCCGCTGGACTCGACATGGATACGGTCATGCAAGCCCTCGAAGGGGCCGATGCCCCGGTGGTCGATCCCGACTGGGTCAACCTTGACCTGGCCTCGCTGGCAACCCACGTGTGCGAGAAACACCACAGTTACCTGTGGGAAGAATTGCCGCGTCTGTCAATGCTCACCGAGAAAATTGCCCAAGTCCATGGTGCCCATCATCCAGAGTTGACCGAAGTGGCAACGGTGTTTGCAGCTTTGCGGGTCGCACTCGAACCGCACATGCGCAGAGAAGAGCTTCGCGTATTCCCGGCGATCAGCCACTTGGAAGAAAAGCCCGATCCTGAAATTCCCGAACTGCTCGAGCGGCTCGTGGTCGAACATGAAGCGTGCGGCGAGCTCCTTGAAAAACTGCGTTCCCTCACTAATGGCTACACCGTCCCCGCTGACGGATGCAACGCGTATCGCATGACCATGGAAGGTCTTGCCGAGATCGAACGCGACACGTTCGAACACATTCACAAAGAAAACAACGTGTTGTTTCCTCGAGCACTGGCAACCGCCAGCGTCTGAATTCCATCGCACCAATCGGTGCAAACCAGTCAAGGAGCCGACATGACTCGAATCGCAAATCTTGGTTTTCCGCGCCAGGGCGCACAGCGCGAGCTCAAATGGGCGCTGGAGCGCGCCTGGAAAACCAACGACTACGCCGAACTCCTCACCGATGCGCAAAGCCTTCGCCATCGGCACTGGCAGTTACAGATCGATGCGGGTGTTGACTCGGTTCCCGTGGGAGATTTCTCGCTCTATGACCCCATGCTCGATCTTGCTATCGCACTTGGCGTGGTGCCAGCCCGCTTCGGTGGTGTCGCGTTTGATCCGACCGATCCTGGCGAGTTGTCCAGGTACTTCGCAATGGCGCGGGGAGGGTTGCTTGATGGTGATGAGGTTGCGCCACTGGAGATGACCAAATGGTTTGATACGAACTATCACCAGCTTGTCCCCGAACTTGATCCTCAGCAGCACTTTGAAGCGAATCCCGCGTGGTATCTCGAGCAATTAGTTGATGCCATGAGCATGGGTGTGCCAGCCCGAGTCACCCTTATCGGACCCGTGACCTTTCTGGCCCGTTCCAAACGAGTCGATGGGGGAGATCCACTTGAACTGGCCGATTCGATGCAAGACGCGTACCACGAGCTTGTGCGGGCGATGTTTGAGGCAGGTGCACGTGAGTTCGCATTCAGTGAGCCAATCCTTGTGACTGACCTGACCGGGCCAGCACGTGATGCCTCTGGCCGTCTCTACCAAACCATCACCGAGGGCTTCGCTGACGCAATGCTCACGATTGAAGCCCCCTACGGGGCACTCGGTGAGAATGCGTCGTTGGCCTTTGATCTTCCGGTGAACGTCGTGCATGTCGACTTGGTGCGTGGCGCTGAACAACTCAGCGCGGTACTTGCCGCTCGCTCCCAACACATGGGATTGTCACTCGGGGTCGTTGATGGTCGGAACATTTGGACAAGCGATCTCGACGCCGTCGTTGCGACCGTCCAACACGCTATTGATGCAATTGGGGCTGACAATGTGACGATCGCGCCGTCATGCACCCTGGCACATCTTCCTTTTGACTCCGCCAGTGAAACCGACCTTGACGATGAGCTTCGATCGTGGCTGGCGTTCGCCGTGCAACGGTTGGACGAACTTCGCGTTGTGGCCCGCGTCGTTGACGGCGACGAAGCAACAGTTGCAAACGAATTGCGTGCGAACCGCATGGCAAACCAGACGCGGCGCTCGTCGCAACGTGTGCACAATCGTGCGGTCACTGATCGACTCGCCCACGTGACAGCTGCGAGCGCGCAACGACCGTCGCCGTATCCGCAACGGGCGCGCATCCAACATCGCGAACTTGGACTGCCCGTCTTGCCCACGACCACGATTGGGTCGTTTCCCCAAACGGCTCAGATCCGTTCCCTTCGCAAAGCGTGGCGCAGCGCTTCAATTGACACCGAAACCTATGAGTCAGGGTTGCGAGAAGCAATTGATGAAACGATCGAGTTCCAAGAAGAAATCGGACTTGACGTTTTGGTGCACGGCGAGTTTGAGCGAACCGACATGGTCGAGTACTTCGGTGAACAACTGAGCGGTTTCGCCACAACGCGCAACGGCTGGGTGCAGTCCTATGGGTCTCGCGGGGTGAAGCCCCCGATCATCTTTGGCGATGTGGCACGCTCGCACCCGATGACCCTGGACTGGACGTTGTATGCGGCCAAACAGACCGCGAAGCCAATGAAAGCCATGTTGACCGGGCCGGTGACAATCCTTGCGTGGTCGTTCGTGCGTGACGATCAGCCCGAGGCTAAAACTGCCCAGCAAGTCGCGTTCGCGTTGCGAGACGAAGTTGATGATCTCGTGGGTGCTGGCATTCGTGTCATCCAGATTGACGAGCCTGCTTTGCGTGAAGGCCTGCCGCTTCGTGCCGATGATCGAGCCGTCTACCTGCAGTGGGCGACCGAAGCCTTTCGGCTGGCTGCTGGTTCAGCGCCTGACGGAGTCCAGATTCACACCCACATGTGTTACGCCGATTTCTCCGACATTATCGATGCGATTGTCGACATGGATGCGGACGTGATCTCGATGGAAGCATCTCGATCTGACATGGAGCTCCTCCATGACTTTGCGGCCACCAACTACCCCAATGAGATCGGGCCCGGAATCTGGGATATTCATTCGACGCGGGTGCCAAGTGGCGACGAACTTGATGCGCTGCTCGATCAAGCTGTGGCGCGCTTTGGTGTTGAACGGCTTTGGGTGAATCCGGACTGTGGCCTCAAGACCCGGGGATGGCCAGAAACGAAAGCATCGTTGAAAAATCTCGTGGACGCCGCTCATCGAGCGCGTCTGCGCTGTGCCGACGTCAACGGATAAGCCGTTCGGCGACAGCACCGGCGTTTCGCCAGGCCAAGAGTCTGGCGGTCAGGGGCCGCAGAATGAGCGTTTCGATAACGATCACAATGATGACGAGGACGATTGCCCAGGCAAACAGATCGGCGGTGTTGAGGTTGGTTTGTGCCAAGGCAACTTGCGCACCGACCCCGTCGGTGGCAGAGAGCAATTCGGCCATGACCGCGACGCGTAAGCCTTGACCCGCGGTGACCGACGTTGCAGCCAGTACCGGTGAGGCGATGCCAGGTGCGACGACGTGACGGAATGTCTTCCAACGCGAGAGCTCGAATGAGCGAGCCATTTCGAGGAGGTCAGCGTCAACAGCCCGGACTGCTTCGGTAACGGACACCACAATGAGCGGCAACGCGACCAGCGTGACGACCATGTGCGTGACCGAACCGCCCGGGCCGAGCCACACAATTCCAAGCGCAACGAGTACGACAGGTGGCAGCGCCATGAGCATGGACAAACTGCTTTGCATAAACGCACCAAATTGTCTGAATCGCCCAGCGAGGCCACCCCAAATCAACCCGATGCCAAAGGCAATGCACAAGCCAAAAGCGGCTCGCCCGATCGTGCGCGCAAGTTCTGAAACGATCTGATCGTCGCTCACCAACTGGGTGAACGCATGCCATGTTTGGCTTGGCGAGGGCAGGGTGAGTTCGGGCTGATTTTGGGCGAGGGCGGCCCAGACGACGACCAGTACCACGGCACCCGCGAGCAGGCTGGGGAGCTCTCGACGCCTGGGTGTGCGGGCGGTTAACGGGGCGACGAGCTGGCGGGTTTGCAGTGTGTTCATGGTGCTGCCTGGTCGTTAGCGGGGATCGGCAAGATAGAAGTCAGCGGGTGGCAATTTGCCTCCGATGATGTCCTTGTTTCCTTTGGAAAGTTCGCGAAAGAAGGTTTCGAGCTCGTGGCGGGCCTCGGCGGCGGGGACCACGTCGAGATTGAGACGGGGTATCACATCGGCGATAATCGGGGCGGGCAGTTTGAACTCGTCGGCGAGGTCGGCAACGGTGTCTTTGTCGGCTGCATTGACGGTGGCAACGGCCGCGTCGAGCTCGTCAAGAATGGCACCAAGCACGTCACCTCGTTGCGCGATGCGGTCGGGAACAACGATGCCTGCTTGGGGAATGCGTGGTGATCCTCCCGTTTGTGCCGCCCATTCATCTTGCAAGTTCAAGGTGCGTTGGAGCTCATGTCCGTTCTGCTTTGCTTTGTTCATCGCAACGGTTGCCACGTGTTCGGGCAGGACAGCCCACGTTCCTTTCCCCGCAACGAGCCGCATAACAGCTTCCATGGGTTTCGCGTACGTTTCGATCGTAAAGTCTTTGCCTGGTTCGAGCCCGTTCGCACGGGCGAGATGTTGAAAGACCAGGTCAGGCATGTCGTTGGGGAACGGAACCATGACGGTTTGGCCGCGAAGTGCGTCCCAATTCTTCGGCGCTCCATCTGGCCCAATCACATACAGCAGGCCCCAAACGGTGACGGCTGCTAGCTTGACGTCGACGCCTTTGTTGGCCAGGTTCGCTCCGACATAAGTCGGAACAGCGGTCACGTCGGACTTGCCGCCAACGAGCAGGCCGCGCAAAATGTCTGGGGTCGACCAAGTGGAGTCTTCGATGTCGCTCGCAACTCGAGCGAGTGGACCGGAGTCATCGTCGATCATGGCAAATGGGGCCGCGAACGCAAGCGTCTCGGGATGGTAGACGCGGAGCTGGTCAAGCTTGGCGGGAGCTTTGGTCGCGACGGTTGTCGCCGTTTGGGCGGAGTCATTGGACGATGCACAGCTCGCAGTTGCGAACACGAGAGCGGCGGCAACGACGATGCGGGTACGTTTCATCATGAGGGGTTCCTTTTCGAGGGAGTACAGCGAAAGGTTGCGCCGATTTGGGTGGGGGGTGTTGCGAGCGTTCGTTCGGCGAGATTCCATGAGCCGTCGGGCGGCCCGGACATGCACATGGCTTTTGTCGCCACCGCACTGGCCTCATCAACGTTGTGCGTTACCCACAGCACCGGCCGGCCAAGCGAAGCGAGTTCTCCGGTGAGCAACGCCCGCAGCCGTATGGCTGTTTCGGCATCAAGGCTGGCAAATGGTTCATCGACAAGCACGGTGGCGGCGTCGCATGCGAGTGCACGAGCAATCGCGACCCGTTGACGCATTCCCCCGGACAGCGCGACGGGGTACACATGAAGGGCATCGCCGAGGCCGACGCGTTCGAGCCAGTAGCGAGCACGGTCATGGTTGTGGTCGTCAAGGACGAGTTCAACATTGGCAAGCGTTGTTCGCCACGGCAACAGACGGGGGTCTTGGAACACTGTTGCAACTCGACCCGGTGGTCGTGTCACCTGTCCACTCGTCGGTGCGACAAGGCCCGCGACGGTACGAAGCAACGTGGTTTTTCCCGCCCCTGAAGGGCCCATGATCGCCAGGATTTCTCCTGGTTCCACGGTAAGTGAACAATCGGTGAGCAACGTCAGGCCTCGTCGTTCAAGTACGAGGTTCATCATGGTGACGCCGTGTGCGGACTGCTCGGCACAGGGCGCCGGTGGTAGAGCCTCGGCGATTGCGAGCGACATGGACTCACTCCTCATGCTGTCGGTGAGCTGACTAACTATTATTAAGTCAACCTAATAATCACTCATGGGAGAAATCAACACATGTGACGGCTGACCGTTCTCGTCCCCTGTCGACCCCTGTGCGTGCCTGATGTCACCTAGAACCTGTTTCACTTTGGTGCTAGACATGAGCCGTCGCACCTGTTGTGACACAGCTGAAAAACCCGTAAAACAAGGACTACAAACGATGCCAGTTCCGATTCCCGCCGGGTACGACATGACCAACCCGGACATCCTCGCCGATGGAATTCCTTTTGAGGAGTATGCGTGGATGCGATCGACCGCACCGGTGTTTTGGAATGCGCAAACCGAAGAAGAATCAAGCTTCGCTGATGGTGGGCTGTGGATCTGCTCGCGTCACGCCGACGTCAAGACCGTTTCAATTGCTAAAGAAACCTGGTCAAGCGAAGAGAACACGGCTATCCCTCGCTTTGATGGCAAGACGGTGGGCTACCAAGAGCGTGAAGTTCAAAAGAACATGATGTTGAACATGGACGGCCCGAAACACACTCGGGTGCGAGGTGTCGTATCCCGTGGCTTGTTCAGCCCCAAAGCCGTCGCCAAACTTGATGGATTGCTGCGTGAGTGGGCAGAAAAGATCGTGCTCACGGCCAAGGCAAAAGGCTCGGGCGACTTCGTTGATGACATTGCCTGCGAGCTACCCCTCCAAGCAATCGCAGAACTCGTTGGTTTCCCCCAAGAAGACCGCCGACGCATCTTTGACTGGTCAAACGAAATGATGGCGTACGACGATCCAGACTTCAACATTGACCCAGCCCAGGCCGCCGCGGAAATTCTCGGTTACGCGATGAACATGGGAGAAGACCGCCGAGCCAACCCACGCAACGACATCGTGAGCCGGTTGGTTGCCGCCGAAGGCGAAGAAGTACTCAACTCCGAAGAGTTCGCCTTCTTTATTTTGATCTTGGCGGTGGCAGGTAACGAGACCACGCGTAACGCGATCAGCCATGGCATGCAAGCGTTCTTCGACAACCCAGAACTCTGGGAAGCGTACAAAGCCGAACGTCCAGATACCATGCCTGACGAGGTCGTGCGCTATGGCACACCCGTGCAACTCTTCCAGCGCACCGCCCTCGTTGATACCGAACTTGGTGGCCAAGCCATTGCCAAGGGCCAGCGCATTGGGTTGTTGTACGGGTCAGCCAACTATGACACCGACGTGTTTGACGACCCGATGCGATTCGACATCTACCGTGACCCCAACCCGCACGTCGGATTTGGCGGAGGCGGCGTACATTTCTGTCCCGGGTCGCACCTCGCAAAATTAGAAATCCGGTTGCTCTTTGATGCGATCGCAGATCACATTCCGAACATCGCGTCGGCTGGTCCGCAGAAGCGTCTTCGTTCCGGATGGCTCAACGGCATCAAAGCGATGCCCGTGACCTATAGCTGAAAGATTTGAGTTACTGAGGTTCGATCAATTTACCACGGCGGTAGTGGCATGCCTCGCGAACCTTCATGTTCCGGTCGTAGCGAACCGTCGCCGGGGTTTCATCATCTGGATCATCAAGAAGACCGCCGCGGTAGTGGGCGACAAAAAATCGCCGCCCACCTTCGTCGTAATCTTGGAGCGCAGGTGTGCCATCAGGCGGGTCGTTGAGCACTCCGGAATGGAAATGCTGTTCGGTTCGTAGCGCCCCGGTCCCGATGTTGTAGTGGACGACGGCTGGGGTCCCATTGGCGGGGTCATGGAGTTGACCGAACCGGTAATGCTCAATGATCCCAACGGTACCGTCGCGGTGATACATGGTGATTGCGGGCGTCTCATCGTCGGGATCATGTGGCACGCCATCAAGGAAATACGACACCGAAGAAAGCTCGCCGTTGTCCTCCCGATACGTCACAACTTTCTCGGCGCCGGTGGCATCTTCGCTCATGCGGGCTCCAATCTCCACACGCCGTCGGGCGTGGTCCTTAGGTTGCAGTTTAGATAGCAAGGCGGCAAAAGAAATACTGACGTTGAATCAAACATCAGGTTCCTAGT
>CAZJAZ010000004.1:80888-99461 GCA_964544305.1 uncultured Iamiaceae bacterium
CTAGTTATGGCGATGGTCGAACCGCTCCCTAGCCTGAAACAAGTACGAATCAACGGGATACAGATGATGAATGACACACCTGACTTGAACACAACCGACGAGATCGGTTTGATGGTGCGAAGCTTTTACACCAAAGTTGGCGTAGACGACTTGCTTGGTCCGCTCTTCAACGATGTCGCAAAAGTCGACTGGCCAGACCATTTTGTGAAGCTCAACGCGTTTTGGTCGCGTGCGCTCATTGGTGAACCTGGCTACGCCGGGAACCCATTTCGGGCGCACGTCGAAATTCATTCCCAAGCGGCATTTACCGAAGCACACTTTCTCCGCTGGCTTCAACTCTTTCATGAAACGATTGACGCAGGATGGTCGGGCCCGTACGCCGAAGGCGCAAAAGAAATGGCCCGGCGTGTGGCAGCAGTCCACGCAAACCAGTTGATTGGTGAACCGGTCTACTTTGAGCCTGAAAATCGCAGCGTTCCCCTTGGAGCCGCGCCCCGCAGCGCAACATAACGTTTGTGTGCCGCTCGTTTACCGACTGAGATAATGGCTTCTCGTTGCTTCGAGTCCAGCAACACTGTCGTTGAGTCCGCCCGGTCGACTTGAACCTAGCCATGCCGCACGATATTGCTTGATGAGTTGCCCAAGGTCAGCTGCCTGTTCGCTTGCATCCCACGGTTCGCCAACACGCTTGAGCATTCGCTTTGCTCCGTGGCGGGCGAGCCCGATTGCCACCTCGGTCTCGGTGACGAGTTGGTTGCCGTCGGCGCAGATAAGGCGTGCGCGCCCAAGATTGTTACGGGTCGTATCAAGTAATGCAATCACGTCGCGTGTGGCGTCAATGTCGATCTCGCCGGAACTCAACACGGTCGGCGATGGGGCAACTGCTTGAAAGAGCGGACCCGCATTGCGGGCGATCACGCCGATTGCATCATTGACCGACCCAATCGTGGCAAGGGCCATCCCGAATAGGTTCGCGGCATCGTCAACCAAGCGGCTGCTTACAACGCTGGCCGGATCGACGCTGTGATTCGTGTTGCTGCACCAGGACAGCGCGCCGCCGTACACAATGGGCAACAAGCTCACCGAGGGAGGCTGGAGATGCCCGCTGTCGCCCCAATCGGTTACCAGATAACCGGTTGCCCCCGCTGCATGGCCGCTCTTGGCGGCGTCAAACAAGTTGGCCTTTGAATTGGGCCAGCGCCCAACGAGTGATTGCCATGTTGAGGTACCTGGAGCCACCCAGAAAGGGCGGTCGGCATTGGCAAATGGTTCACAGATTGTTGCGAAATCGGTGGGCGCATCAAGGTCGATGCCGATGCGGTTGAGGATCTGGGTGAACTCTCGGGGGAGCGTGGGGTTCGTGATGTTGGGCGCATCGTAATTCCACACAATTGGTGTGCACTGCTGCGCGGGAAGAGAGTCGAGGATCTCTGGATGGGTCCGTACCACGTCGGCCCAAAACTGCACCGAGTAGCCATCGGCGAGGAGCGGATCGGCGATGCGGTGGAGGTACTCGGCGTAGACCGCACCGATTCCTTCAGTTGCGATGCGTGGCGCACTTACTCCCTGCCCAAGTTCAAAGGTTTCGTCACAACCAATGTTCACGTGGCGACTCGTCACACAGGCGAGTTGCGTGCGAACCAGGTCGAGTGCGAATTCGGCGTTGCTTGGAGTTGGTGCGAGCACAGTCGGAGGCAGTCGGAACCCGTCGATCACCTCACAACCGTCGGGGCATTCGGCACGATGCCGGTACGTGTCGTGGGCGAGCCATCGTCCGAAATGTCCGAACGTGTTCTGATTGACCACAAGGTCGATACCCGCGTCTTGGCAGAGCCCATCAAGCCAGCGCAGATCGTCCGGTGTGATCGGCGACGCGTGCTCCCACACGTCGCGGTGGGCTGGGTGGGCAAAGGTGTGCTCGATGTACAACTGGAATTGGTTGTAGCGGCAGGTTGCAAGGCGTGTGACCAGATGTTCCAGCGTGTCGCGTGTGGGAACACGATCCCGAGATACATCCAACATGAAACCGCGGGTTACGAAATCTGGATGATCTTCGATGTGGATCTGTGGAAGGTGGGCCGAACCTGCGCGTAGTTGTTCGAGCGTGGACTCGCCGTAGCGGCGACCAAGTTCATCGGCCCATGCAAGATGCGCGTGCTGTGTTGTGATGTCGATTACGTAGCCTTGCGGAGGAAGCGACGTGTCTTGGGTCTGTTGTACGTGACCCGAGAATCTCTGGTGTGGATCAAATCCTGCTATCTCACGTGGACGTGGAAAGAGATCGGGCCCGGTCATGTCGGCAATTCTGCCTCTTTTCAAGCGGAACGTGTCGCGATGCGTGCCGCTATGCGGCACGCATCGCGACACGTTCCGCTCCAACAGACAATTCGGTGATGTTGGCGGTAGTGTTCAAGCGGTCTGCACTCAAAGGGGAATCGATCACAAATGAAGCAGCATTCGTGGATGAAAAGCGTCGGAGCCTCGGGAGTCTTGATTGCAGCGTCGCTCCTCGTGGGAGTGGGCAATGCTGGGGCGGCCGGAATTACCACCCACCAGTGGATGGCACGCACTGCGATCCCCAAAGTGAGTAGTACACAACTTCGGGCACTACTCGCCGCGAACATTGACATGGTCAACGCGGGGGCAGGGTTCCCTGACGTTGGTTATGTCGGATCGAACACGTATGGCGAAACCGCACACTGGCAGCGCTTTATTGACCATATGGTTGACGCAATCCGTGTCAAACCAGGTTGTGGTGACCTGACCGACCCGACCGGGCCATGTGCCGGGCTCATCGCGTTCACGTTCGGTGCGGCTGCGCACGGCATGGGAGACCAAGTTTGGGACTGGCTCTTCGAACCAAATAGTCCGGACCGAAATGAGTACTGGACTGGGGTTCCCACCGCAACAAATACGGGTGCCGAAACCCAGATGGATTTGGTTGCAATTGGCCGATATGGGGTCGGCACGACGGTGTCGGAAACCGTGCCAGACATCCCAATGGTCATTCAAGCGCTGAGTGACTCCGGCGAACCTGGTGTGGCGGCGACACAGTTTGATCTTGTCGATGACCTGCCACAACTCTGGCAGGTTGAGAAGAACTGGGCCGACGCCCACCTGTCTGAAGTCGAAGCCGCAATGCCGTGGATGTCAGCGAACATGGTTACCGCACCTGGCGGTGTCAACTTTGCGGCAACCGCGATCGCTGGATACTGGGATTCACAGTGGGGTCGTTTGCTTGGCAATCAACCGGCGACTCGAGTTTCGATTACGTACCCGGCACCCGATCAAACGGGGATCCCAGCAACCGGATGGGACCGGGACTCGTACGAGCCAGGCACCGCGCCCGGACGCGGCGGGGCACAAAATCGCATTGCCGCTGCCCTCACGTCATCACGGCCATACAAGGGAAGCCCGGCCGGTTTCGTTTCGGATGCCATGCCCACCGGTTCGATGACGATCACCGATGTCGCGTCGGGGGCTCCCGTGCCAATCAAAGATGGCTATCCACGCAGTGTGCCTTACGGGTCGGACGCGGGCGAGCACATGATTGACGTGCAACCTGCAAGCAACTTGGCCGAATGTACCTGGTATCAAGTAGACGTTGGCAGAGACGCCCAGATCGTGGATGCTCGCGGGGAAGCAGTGACACCGTATTCGTGGAAATTCAAGACCGCGTGCACAGGTGAGAATTCGTCAACGACCACGACCACGACCACGTTTCCCCCCATAGCTGTTGGGGACTTAGTCGACCCGACAACAAGTGTTGTCAGCGAACCGAGTGTGGCGCCGGTTGCCATAGCAGTGCGTGACAAACCGACGTACACCGGCTAGCTACGAGCGGAACTTGTCGCAGAACGCGCTGTTATACAGCGCGTTCTGCGACAAGTTCCGCTGAGAAGTCAGGTGACCGTCCGCTAGAAGCGCATGGTATCGACGAGTAGCTTCGCCGTTTTGTCGTCGCCAACGATGGTCACCGTCTCGAGAGGGCGCCTGCGCCACACCGTCAAGAACAAGGTTTCCGCCGGGCCACGAAAAGTGACGGCGCCCGGCACATAGCCTCGGTCTACCTGCGCGGATGCAGTGGGCACATCAGGAACGACCCCAACGTGCGGTCGTCCAATTTCGTCGTACTGCAGGCGCAGGCGGGCCAACGCCTCATTCCCGTCCGCGCGAAGCGGCTCAAACACAAACGTCGTGTTTCGCAACGAATCGGGCACAACCCCGCCGCGTTGATTGTGTCGAGTGGCGACAAAAATCGTGAGCCACTCGTCAATGCCGTCTGCGGCCAACGTCGGGTCAAGCGCGGCAGAAGGTTGACCGTGAAGCGCATGCAACGCATCGGTGGCATCGACACGATGGACGCCAAGTTCGTGCGCTTGTCGACGTGCCCAGAATGCGACGTCTGATGCGCCGATGAACGAGGCGACCGGCTGATTGGGATCCCGCGCGGCAAACGCGTCAAGCATTTCGTTTAAGGCAACGTGGTAGTCATCCAAACAAGCAGGCCCTTTGGGGAACGGAGGAGCGGAAGCAGCGAGCGCATTGGGGTCCGCATCCACTGGCGCATTGAGCAAACCGGTAACCCAACGGTGGATCTTCCCAACGTGGCGAACCACACGCTCAACCGTCCAACCCTCCAACATCGGCACCGGAGCGTTCAGTGCATCAATCGGCACGGCCCCAAGACGTCCACCTTCAGTTTCGATGCCTTGCAAGAACCGGTCGTGCTCAAGCGCCATGTGCCTATTGTGCCCGATGTCATTGACGGAGCACATCGTGTCGGTTCGCATTATGGCCTCGTGAGCGGCCAGCATCGTGGCCTATGTCGACAGATGATTTGTTTGGACTTGACCCCGTACTTGATGGTCGAACGGGCTTCGAGTTGACGGCGCCGCTCGTTCGCTTTGATCGGCAACTCTTTGGGGGCACCGGCCTTGGGGTCACGGTTGCTGCCGCGCAACTCACAACCGGCCGGGACGCGGTTTGGGCAACGGTTCAGTTCGTGGGAACCGCCCAAGAAGGCGAACGACTCGACGTGCAAGTAGACGAGGTCGCACACGGGGGCACGGTCTCTCAGTTGCGCGTCACGGCATCCGTTGGTGAACGACTCGTCCTCGCAGGACTCGCCTCAACTGCGCGTGAGCGTACCGAAGGTTTTGCCGCAACGTTCTCGACGATGCCGATTGTCCCAGATCCCAATGAATGCGGCCCGCTCACCTTTGGCTTTGCGGAACCCCCGCCAGAAATGTTGGCTCGAGGTCCATTTTCAATTGGCGAGTATCGTGTCGCATCATCTGACAACCAAACCCGTCATCTGTGGGTTCACCTTCGAGATCGTCCATTTGATCGGGTGCTCGCAGCCTTCGTTGCTGATTTCGTTCCATCTGCCGTGCTCCAAGCCGCAGGCAAGTTTGGCGGTGGCACCAGCCTCGATAACGCAATGCGTTTTGGCCCGCCAATACCCGAAGACTGCGAATGGCTCCTCCTTGAAAGCGAGCCGTATTTTGCCCACAATGGTTTCGTCCATGGTGCTGCAAAACTCTGGACACCCGATGGCATTCTCGTCGCAATGGCATCACAATCGGCCATCGCTCGACTCTTTGGCGGTTAGTCTTCGCCTCGTGGCAGACGACCTTTCTGACTTTGTGCTCGACGACTTCACCGAAGATGATGTGACCCATCCGGTCTACCGGGCAGGCTCTGGACCGTGTGTCATCGTGCTGTCTGAAATACCGGGCATTACCCCATTGGTCGCCGATTTCGCACGCCGAGTTGTTGCAACGGGGTGCAGCGTGGCAATGCCTTCGTTGTTTGGTACACCGGGCAAAGAACCGTCGTCAGGGTATGCATTGACTTCGATTGTGAAGTGCTGCATCTCGAGTGAGTTCACATTGTTCGCTCGAGGGAAGACATCGCCAATCACGAGCTGGCTGCGGGGTTTGGCTCGAGCAGAACATGAACGCTGCGGTGGGCCGGGTATTGGAGTGGTCGGCATGTGTTTGACCGGTGGCTTTGCACTTGGCATGTTGGCCGAGCCTGCCGTTCTTGCACCGGTTCTTTCACAACCGTCGCTACCAATTGGCACGAAGAAAGCAAAATCTGACCTCGGCATAAGCGCCGACGATCTCGCAGCGGGCCAAGCGCGTGTTGCCAACGACGGGTTGTGCGTGCTCGCACTGCGCTTTACCGGGGACCGACTGGCGCCGCCTGAACGTTTTGCGAGCTTGCGGCGCGCGTTTGGCGAGAACTTCGTCGGTGTTGAAATTGATTCGTCGCCAGGTAATGCAAACGGCATAAAGAAGCTTGCGCATTCGGTGCTCACCGAAGATCTGATTGACGCAGACGGGCACCCAACGAAAGATGCGCTTGATCAGGTGTTGACGTTGTTTCGCGAACGCCTGCTGAACTGAAACGTGTACGTCACCACGTTGAAGTGGGTACAAGATGGTGAGGTCCAAAAAATCCGATGTGCACTTTGCCCGTCGCGCCGTGTCGATCGTCATAGAAATAGATCCGCGGAATTTGTGGCCCGCCACCTTCGGCAATCTTGAGATGCGCGACCATCAACTTCCGGCCTGACGTGTCGAGATTCATGTCAACGTCAAACTCGCGACACGCACGCAAAGCATCGACCTTGAGAACGGTTTCTGATTCGTTCATGGCGAGTTTCTTGGGGCTTGCAGGCCACCCATTGGGAGACTTCGCGGCTTTGCACCATTCCCAAAAACCGGGGTGGAATGCGCGATCGAGAGCGAAGGTGTGCAGGGCAAGCAAGGCACGCCAAGACGCGCGTCCCCAAGTCCGCGCTTCAAGACGCTGGTCAAGTTCGGCGAGGTCCCGATTCGCTGAATCCGGAATTACGAGACCGGAAAGATGTTCCTGTGCAGCTTTGAATGCATCGGTACAACAAGTGATCTCGGGCAAGAGTCCTGATTTGATTTGTGGCGCAACCAATGTTGAGACGAGCTGGTCTTGGAGTGTTTGTACACGACCTTCGGACTCTTCGAGATCGGCGAGCAGATCAAAGTTGCGCCCTTCAGTCGTGGCGAGTTGTCGTTCGAGGTCATGGACTCGCTCAATGAGTTCATCGATCGTTTCGGTGTCACTCGTGGCGGCCGACGTGAGCAAATGGCGAAGCCTGGGGTATTCAATTGGGGCCCGTCGTGACGCCATCGAAGGAGCAAGAAGTTGCACGATGGTGTGCGCGATGCCTTTGGGATCACGCAAGACGCGTTCGGGATCAAAGACTCGATGCCGCCAGGGTTCTTGTTCATCTTTGGAAAAACCGGGCAGATAGACACGCACCGCACCGGCTTCGATGCCGAGTTCTCCCCCAAGCAGTTTGTTGAGTGGATCTTGTTCGGCCCCGATGAGATGCACTGATGCACAGCCCGCGAGCACTTGCGCCGCGTAAATTCCTGCGTCGAGACATTGCTTGGCATCAAATGACGGGCTTGTTGCAAAAGCCACGATGGGAAGGTCTCGAGATGGATCGGCCAACCGGTCGGCAAACCCACGGACTTCCGTTGGTCCAAGCGCGGTCGGGCGAGGTTGGAGCCGAATGGGACCACGCCGTGGGTCTAGGCCCGTAGCGATGAGACGCGTGGACAGCTCAGGCGCACGAATCTGAAACGGTGCGAAGGCATCACGACTCACTCGTTCTTGGTCAACCCAGACCGAACCGATCCCACTGCGAGTTGTCGTGGTGATCAACGTTGTTGTGAGTCGTTCGATTCCATCGTCGAAATGCACCACACATCGTTGGATTGAGCCGACGTCGCTTGAGCCACGACGCACGAGTGTGCTTGCGCCTGCCACAACTTCTTCAATGTTTTCTTCGAACGTCCGCGCTCCGGGGTGTCGAAGGTTGACCCACCAACCAAAGGCACACAAGGCGCGTTGATGGATGTCGTTTGCATAGTCCTGCCAAATCGCCCGGTAGATGAGCGACACGTCGACGTCTCCTTGATCTTTGAACGTACCTCCCTATTGTGGCCCAGACGGGAAGACGAAAAGCGCGACGTTGATCTTCCAGGTGCCCGTCTTGCTCGTGACAAGCTTCCTGACCTGGGGTTTGATGCGGCGACGCTTGCAGTTGGATTCGGTGTCCGCACTGCGAGGTCATCTGGGGCCGGTCAGTCAAGCACCTCGAAGGTCATGCCCGCGTGGGTTTGTAGGCGGGCCACCAGATCATCGCCAAGCGCGCTGGCTGGAGTCCAGAAACCACCTGGCTTCTGGGCTGGGGCGAGTTCGACGAGCGCGTGTGCGGCCTCAGTCAACATGCGTGACGTGGCCCCATAGCCTGGGTCGCGCTTCCCGGTGACTCGGGTCGTGATCGTCTCGCCGGTCGCGGTTGTTCCATACAAACGCAACTCAAACGACCCTCGCTCTTGCGCTTGGGGCGATGGTCCGTCGCCTGGTTTGGGCAGCACGTAGCGAGCAAGTGCACGCCTCGCCGGGCCAATCGCGGCCAAGCCCAATCCCGCTGCCAGCCCGGCGGTGAGGCCCCCGGCTTTGGCTGCGCCTATTGGACCGGGGCCCATCAGCATGGCTTCGTCGTAGGTGAACTCGTCTCCCCAGGGTCGGCCAAGCAACGCGTGGGTGCGCTGAACAACTCTGGTGTTGACGGCCGCCATCACGAACGGGGCAATCCATTGGCCCGATGCCTTGTCTCGTTGAGGCCGGTTGATGTCACGTTGCTTGGGGCCGGGACGCATCTCGGGTGGGTTCAACACGTAGGGGTCGGCGAGCACTTTGCGTAGCTCAGGGTCATGGGAGGCTTCTTCGACAAGGTTGAGCATCGACGCGATCGTGCCCCCGCTTGCGCCGCCACGCAGGGCGGCCACACGCATTGACACGTGCGTGCACGAGGTGCCGAACCGTTCAAGGGACTGCTGTTGAAGGTGCCACACGCCCAGATCCGAAGGGATTGAGTCGAAACCGCAAGCGTGAACGATGCGGGCGCCGCTTTCTTGTGCGGACGCCGAGTGCATGTCGATCATGCGTCGTATCCACTGGGTTTCACCGGTGAGATCGCAGTAGTCGGTTCCAGCCTTGACAACAGCAGCAACGAGTTCTGAGCCGTAGCGGGCGTAAGGGCCAACCGTGGAGGCAACGACTTTGGTGGCCTGTGCCAACGTGGCGAGCGCTTCAGGGTCGGATGCATCGGCGACGATTTGCTCAACGTCCGCGCCGGTGTCGGCGGCGACCGTGTCGAGTTTGACGGCGTTGCGCCCAGCGATTGCCCATTTCAGCGGACCATTGGTGCCGAAGCGCTCAACGAGACGACGGCACAATAATTGCCCGACAAAACTCGTCGCTCCGAAGACAACCAAATCAAGACGGCGGTTGGTGGCATCGCTCATGTGGTTGAGACTAGGCCGTCTGGCATTGTGCTCGCGCTCGCATCCACACTCTTGAAGTTTGTCGTGTAAGGCGCCTGCGTCTGGGTCAGAGTGTTTCGCTTTGATCGGAAACAGGCGGAAACTTCATTGGATCTATTCTGCGGGAGAATGAGCCGTGTCTTTCAGTGTCATTGCAGGCGTGCACGTCGAGCAGGTCGGATCTGAGTATCTGATCTTGATTCCGGGTCAACCTGATGTATTGCGCCTAGTCGGTGATCAAGCCGCAGCGTTCGATCTGGCACGAAACCAGGTCGCCTCGGTGCCCGAAACCCTTGAGAGCGCGATGGCCGGGCTGATCGAACTGGGCATTGTGGAAAGCTCGACGTGGAGCCGACGGCGAGTTATTCAACTCGGTGGCGCGGCGGCAGCCGCTTCGATCGCGGTGATCGCCCTCCCCTCGGTGAGTGCCGCCGCGTCAACAACAACCACCATCGCAACCACGGTCCCACCCGTCGCCAACAACCTTTACATTGCCAACTACAGCGGCAACTCGGTGAGCAAATGGGACGGCACCACCCTCACCACCCCAATCACCGGCCTCAGCGGCCCATATAGGCTCGCATTCGACTCCACCGGCAACCTCTTTATTACCAACGCCATCAGCAATACGGTGAGCAAATGGGACGGCACCACCCTCACCACCGCCATATCAAGTGGCCTCAACTATCCGGCCGGGCTCGCATTCGACACCAGTGGCAATCTCTACATTGCGAACTACAACGGTAACTCGGTGAGCAAATGGGATGGCACCACCCTCACCACCGCTATCTCGAGTGGCCTCAGCGGGCCAAGCGGGCTCGCATTCGACGCCAGTGGCAACCTTTATATCTCCAACATCGGCAATACGGTGAGCAAATGGGATGGCACCACGCTTTCCACCGCCATCTCAAGCGGCCTCAACTACCCGAGCGGGCTCGCATTCGACACCAGCGGCAACCTCTACATCGCCAACTACAACGGCAATACGGTGAGTAAATGGGATGGCACCACCCTCACCACTCCCATCACCGGACTCAACGCCCCGTCCGGGCTCGCGTTTGCCCCTTGAGCAACGCCCTTGCGGCGTCGCAATAACGGAGGGTTATTTGAGGCGGAACTCGGCGTGGCCGTAACTGCGCAATCGTCGGCGCAACAGGAACGTGATCGGAATATCGGTAATTGGCCGCATCGCCGGTACCTTGTTGATCAGCTCAACGGCTTTGAGCCGGCCAATAACCAAAGGTGCGACCAGTGCAACGAGCGCCTGGTCGGCCGCGGTCATCGTCACGCCCATGTCCGCGGCCTGCTGGCGATCTCCGTTCAAGAAAAATCGAATGAAGAATGCGGTTGAAAAGCTTTTCTCAATTGTCTCTGCGATCCGATTGGGGATGGAGTGATCCGGGCGCAAATACGCATCCATAGTGGAGCGCACTAGTTCGCCACAGGTCGCGTCATCAAAACCTTTGCGCAATGTCGCTGCGCGACCAAGAAACACCTTGATCAGTTCGTGCGCATTGGTGGGCAATAACTCCTCCGGAAGACCCAGCAAGTAGCAGCGATAACGGGACAGTTCGATCTGGGCACGTTCTTCATCATTGAAATCCTCTCTGCCGGATCGCACGACGTTGGCCGCAATCAAGAACGCACCGATGAGTCCCGCGGGCATCTGATCAACCTGAGGAACCGGCACGCCAAAGCGTGCTTGATCCCAACGCTTGGATTTCACGAGCACGTTGTAACGAACCATCGAGTGCATCAGGCGCACCATGGCAGCCGCATGAAAGCCTGCACCGTCACGTTTCAATCCGTCAGGCAAAACTGTTGTCGCGAAGAACGCGGCCGTGTCATTGACACGTTTTGCCGCCCGCTTGTCTGAAAGGGAACCGTTCATGGCCATTGGAAGCGCCGCGTACTCGTTGAGGAACGTGGCAAGGAATGCGCCACGAATTGCATACGGGGAAGCAAGGGCAGCAGAAACCCGCTCTGCTCGCGCCCCACGTTCGGCGAGAGGAAGATCAATCCAGTCAGGGACGGCTTCCATATGCGCCATGAATGCGATCAACTCATCAGGGGCGTCGTCAATTGAATCAACGCCGTCACGGCAGGCGAGATGCACCATCTCGATGAGGCGTTGCATGCCGTAGTCGGGCATGCGTGCAACGTAAGAGTCACAGATCACATCGCCAAGCATCGTGGCAATCGACATCAGTTCAATGAGGTCCGCGTCCTCAAAGAGCTCGGCCCGGGTGACCTTGACATGGGGTGGCAAGTCAGTTTCCGCATCAGGTTCAAGCGCGAGGCGCTCAGGGATCGCATCAAAGTCAATTGCGCCGTACATACCGGGAAGATCGTTGCGTTGTTTTTTGACCCGGGCGGCCAATGTTGCGTTCGACATGATCTGATCGTAGTGACATGCGCCACGAGCACTACACGCGGCCGACGATTTTGGTTACCATCGGTAACACCACTGTCGCCAGAAATTCCAACACGCAGTCACTGCGGGGAGCTGAACACCAATGGAACACTTCGATGTTGTCATCGTCGGAGCCGGACTCTCCGGAGTCGGCGCAGCCCACTACCTCAAGACGAAATGTCCATGGGCGACCTTCACCGTGCTTGAAGCTCGAGATGCCATTGGAGGCACCTGGGATCTCTTCAAGTATCCGGGCATCCGGTCCGATTCGGACATGTACACACTCGGGTACTCATTTCGCCCATGGCCGGGGCCAACAACCATCGCAGATGGAGCATCGATCCTCCAGTATGTGCGTGACACTGCCGCTCACGACGGCACAGACAGCAAGATCCGTTACCACCACAAAGTGACCAAAGCTGACTGGTCAACAGCTGACGCCCAATGGGTCCTTACCGCGCATCGCAGCGACACCGACGAAGACGTGCAGTTGAGCGCAAACTTCGTGTTCGCCTGCAGCGGCTATTACCGCTACGAAAACGGCTACCAGCCCGACTTCCCAGGCGTCGACACCTACAAGGGTACGTTCATCCACCCGCAGTTCTGGCCCGAAGACCTCGACTATGCCGGCAAGAAAATTGTGGTCATCGGCAGCGGCGCAACCGCGATCACGCTTGTGCCGTCGTTGGCGAAAACAGCGGGTCACGTCACGATGTTGCAGCGGTCACCGACGTACATCACCTCGTTGCCCGACCGGTCGCCAATCGCGAACGTCATGGGGAAAGCTCTACCAGGAACAATGGGCGGCAATGTCACACGGTGGATGATGGCTCTTGGCACACAAGGCTTCTTCCGTGCGTCACGACTTGCCCCGTCACAAGTACGCAAGCTGCTCATGAAAGGCGTTGCACTACAACTGCCAAAGGATTATCCGGTCGATGTGCATTTCAACCCGCGGTACAACCCGTGGGATGAGCGGCTGTGCGTGGTGCCCAATGGTGATCTCTTCAAAGCGATTCGAAGTGGTGCCGCCGACGTGGTCACCGACACCATTGAAACCTTTACCAAAGAAGGTATTCAAACCACGTCAGGCGAAGTTCTCGACGCCGACATCGTGGTGTCGGCAACTGGACTTGACCTCGTGTTCATGGGTGGTGTCGAAGCCACGATCGATGGCGAACCAGTGAACATCGGTGACAAACTCGTCTACAAGGGCATGATGCTCCAAGACGTGCCCAACATCGCGGCAGCTGTTGGTTACACCAACGCATCATGGACACTCAAGTGTGAACTCACGTGTGACTACGTGACCCGGTTGCTCAATCACATGCACGAAACCGGCATGCGGCAATGCACGCCGCTGAACCTTGACCCGTCGGTGACAGAACAACCGTTGCTTGGATTGAGTTCGGGTTATGTCACCCGAACCGCAGAGGCATTCCCGAAATCGGGCACGAAATTTCCGTGGCAAGTACATCAGAGCTATCTGCGTGACTATTTCGCGACGAAACGAACCAGCATCATCGACAATGCGATGCAGTTCACGAACCCAGATCCGGACGCGCCGCGTCCGATCGCCAAGCCTCAAGCTGCACGAAACCGTTTTGATGGAAGAGTTGCCGCGATCACCGGTGCGGGCTCAGGAATCGGGCGTGCACTTGCGATTGATCTCGCAGGACGCGGCGCGGACCTCGCATTGAGTGACATTGACCTTGACGGACTCGCCGAAACTGTTGCACTGTGTGAAGGCCTCGGCGTCAAGATCACGTCCAACCCGCTTGACGTGGCCGATCGAGCCGCGGTTGAAGTCTGGGCCGACCAAGTCGTTGCTGATCACGGACGCGTGAATTTCATCTTTAACAACGCGGGGGTCGCACTTGGAGCAACGGTCGCCGGCGAGTCCTACGAAGACTTCGAATGGTTGATGAACATCAACTTTTGGGGCGTCGTCTATGGGACCAAAGCGTTTTTGCCGCATCTCAAAGCATCCGGAGACGGGCACATCATCAACATGTCATCGGTGTTCGGACTGATCTCAATTCCCGCGCAAAGCGCCTACAACTCCGCGAAATTCGCGGTGCGTGGATTTACCGATTCGCTGCGCATGGAACTCGAAATTGACCCGTGCGGCGTGTCATCGACGACCGTGCATCCTGGTGGCATCAAAACCAACATCGCCCGACGTGCCCGAATGGATGCGAGTGCCGACGCGCTGACCGGCGGTGGAAGCGGCGACGTCGGGGCAGATTTTGATCGGATCGCGAAGACCACACCAGAAAAAGCTGCGAAACAAATTCTGGCGGCAGTTGAAGCAAATAAACGCCGAGTGCTTGTTGGCCCCGACGCGAAGATGATCGACCTGGTTGCGAAACTTCCCGCTGGCTTTTATCAAGAAGTACTGGTCAAAGGGGCTCGCCTCGGCACTCGTGCGGGCCGCTAGCAGGTTAGATTCCTATTGGTGAGTCGAGGGGAACCGGAAGCAGCGCCGCGCAAACTCAAACACATCCCGGGTCTTGATGGCTTGCGAGGGCTTGCGGTTGCCGCGGTCGTGCTGTTCCATGGCGGCTATCTCAACGGTGGCTACCTGGGGGTTGATCTCTTTTTTGTGCTGTCCGGGTTCTTGATCACGTCCCTGCTCGTACTCGAAGTGGATGGGACCAAGACCATTGGGCTTGTGCGATTTTGGGGGCGCCGTGCAAAACGACTCCTGCCCGCACTTGGAGTCATGCTTATTGGAGTTGCAATCTACGCTGCAGTTCTCGCTGACTCTGGTGAGTTGCATCGGATCCGGTGGGATGGGGTGGCAACACTCTTGTATGTCGCGAATTGGCGTGAGATTTTTACCAAAGCGGATTATTGGTCGCTCTATAGTGCCCCGTCACCGCTCATGCATACGTGGAGTCTCGCGATCGAAGAGCAGTTCTATTTGTTGTGGCCATTGGTCCTAGGCGGTGTGATCTGGATTGTCCACCACCGCCACACTGTCAGCGAGTCGGATCTTGGCAATAGAAGATTCCGACAAAATCTAGTTGTCGTCATCGTTGGAGCCTCGGCACTCTCATTTGGGTTACAAGCATTCTGGCAGCATCTGCGAGGTTGGAATCGCGTCTATTACGGGACCGATACACGGGCGCTTGCACTCCTTGTTGGTGCACTCGTCGCCGTTGGCGGTGAATCGGTGCAGCGGCTTGATAGACGATGTGGCCGGTTTGGGTTGAACGTAATCGGTGTACCTGGGATGGTCATTCTCGGGGTGGCATGGGTGACCTTTGATGGAAAATCGTGGTTTGTGCAACACGGCGGTCTCGCGTTGGTTTCGCTGGCTGCGGCGGGTGTTGTTGCGACAGTTGTACATCGTGAGCATTCGCTTCTCGCTTCCATTGTGGCGTGGAAACCGCTTCGGCTTCTCGGGCTGATTAGCTACGGCGTGTACCTCTATCACTGGCCGATTTTTGTCGCCCTCACCGAACAACGAGTACATCTGAGTGGCCCCGCACTTTTTGGTGCTCGGATGATCGTCACGCTCGCAGTATCAGTCGTGTCGTACCGTTTCGTCGAACAGCCAATCCGACACAGTGCACGTTGGCCGCTTCGGCGGAGTTTGGTTGTGCCATCTGGCGCGTTTGCAACGGTGCTGGTACTGGTCGTGGTTTCAACCGCAGGTGCGATTCACAACAATGCAGCTGACATTTCTGCGGAGGCCTTGGCCAAAGCCAAGTCATCGGCGACATCGAACGATCCGACCGTCATGGTCATTGGTGATTCGGTCGGCATGTATCTCGTCCTTGACGGGTTGAAACATGTCAAAACACAACCGCCCATTAACCTGATCAACGACACATACGTTGGATGTGAATACCCACCCGCACCAAAACTGATTGATTTTGGCGGGAATCATTCGACTGCCCGCTCGTGTGAGCGCAAATGGCAAGAAGTGGTGGCCGCGTATGGCGTTGACCACGTGATCTACATTCGGACCGGCCTATCAGCCGCGCGGGAGTACGTAAATGGCACGTGGATGCAGACATGTTCGTCGGCATTCGCGACCTACTATCGCGAACAATTGTCGAAACAGATTGAAGGTTTTGCCACTCGCGGGGCACGTACGGTTCTCGTTACGTCACTTCCATCGCTGCTCCGTGTCATGGGCGAGCCCAAACATGCGCGGAGATACTGGTCGACGGTCGAGTGCGGCAATAACGTGTTGCGCGACGTTGCTCGAGAGTATCCAAAGAAGGTGGTACTCGTTGATCTGTACAAGAAATTTTGTCCAAGGGAGTTGGACTGTGCAACGACGTGGCGAGGAGAAACGCTTCGCCAAGATACGACACATTACCGAGGGCGATCAGCCGAACTCATCGCGGCACTCATCCTCAACAATGCGGGCATACAAGCTCATCCCAAATAGGTCGAGGCCAATTATGGTCGGCTAGAAAAAAGGCATGAGCGACTGGGAGCTTGAGCAGGGAACAACGCTTGTCGATGCGGGTGATGGGGCTGTTTTTCACGGAGACGTGGACCCAGGCTGGACGGTCGGTGGCAAACCAAACGGCGGATATTTGCTCGTCATGATTGGTCGAGCGTGCGGTCTCGCACTGGAACATGCGGGGAGTAGCCATCGTGACCCATTGGCAGCAACCGCTCACTATTTGCGTGCTCCTGATATTGGTCCGGTCACGATCACGTGCAATGTTTTGCGAGTCGGGCGAAGCGCATCACAGGTCCACGCAACGCTTATCCAAGAAAACGCCGCATGTGTTGACGCCACGTTCACGCTTGGCACCCTCCCCGAGAACCCGGAGCCGCCCTTTTGGACCACCCGAGAACTTTTCGATGTGGCCCCGTACGACGAGTGTCATCGCATCCCCGCCGAGCGTGACGGTTCGCCGTTTGTGGTGCCGATCATGGACCGTTCCGACCTTCGCTTAGATCCCGCTGTCTTAGGTTTCGCGCTGGGCAAACCGTCGGGCGATGCGAACCTTCGTGGTTGGATCAGCTTCGCGGATGGCCGGCCCGCTGATCCGCTCGGCTTGCTTTTCTTTTGTGATGCGCTCCCACCCGCAACGTTCGAACTCGTGCCGACAGGATGGGTGCCAACACTGTCACTCAGCGTTTACGTTCGGGCACGGCCTGTTCCAGGGCCGCTTCGCATTTGCCAAAGTGCACATGCAATCGATGACGGACGTGTGGACGAAACCTGTGAAGTGTGGGACGCGTCAGGTCGTCTCGTCGCTCAGGCCACCCAACTCGCTGGCATTCGCATCTGATGACTGGCCGACCGCTTCTTTGAGCCGTCGCACTGTATCGGCATCCAAGCTCGTTGAGACCACCTCAGCTCCAGGAAAACGCGCGGCTTCCGCGACGAGCGCATTGCGATCCACGTCGTCAACCAGCAAAGCCAAAATCGTGGTACTTGGTTGAATCGCACTACGGAACCATGCCACCCACTCATCTGAGATGCCCAGATCGACCGCTCGCGCGGTGAGCGCCCCGGCGCCCGCGCCAACGGCAGCCCCGGCCGCCCATCCGATTGGCCCGCCGAGGACCAGTCCAAACAAACCAATCCACATCGCGCCAGACACCGCTGAACGCCCCGGTGTTGGGTCAATGGTCTCGTGCACACTCACCTTCCCATTCGCGTCATCCACGATCAACACGGCGTCTTTGAGGACGAGTTTTTCTGATGCGGCTAAGCCTTGCACCGCGGTCAGAAACTCTTGCGCCCGAAAAGTTGTAGGAAAAGCAATGCCGACCAAGATGCCGGTGGTGGACTCGTCAAGTTGACCCATAGACTGAGGCTACCGAACGATTCGATCACACGCGGTGTAGCGTTCTGTGCACGCCGCAATGCAAGGGGTACATGATGCGCCACACCATTCGCACACGGGCAGGTCTCGTCGCTGTTACCGCACTGATCGCGGCGCCAGTCTTTACCGGGTGTACGGCCAACGTTGGTGGCACAACGCAAGTTGGTTCTGCGGCTTCGCAGGGCAACACGGCAAACTCCTCGGCTAAGGCCAACGCCTCGGCCAAGGTCCTGCCGGTCACGCTGAACCTTGCTGATACTGCAAAAGCGGTCAACGCGCAGCGCTACGTTCGGGTCAAGGTCACCGTGGATGCGTCTTTTGGTGGCATGGCAAGCGGTTCAATGGCGACCACGGTCACCGAAGACACCAAGACGGGCAATGTTGAAGCGACCGGCTCGTTTACGGAGATGGCTGGGGAGAATGACAGCGATTTGTCGCTCGGCGACTACACGCTGCGAGTCGTTGACGGCGTGGTCTATCTCCGCATGGCCTCCATGGATAAATGGATGAAAGTTGACGCAAACTTTCCCGGCACGAATCTTGCCGACCATCCATTGACGGCCCAAAGTTTGCTTGACGGGTTTGCCAAATCCGGTGTGAAGATGACGAAGTCGGGAACCGTAACCCAGAACGGGAAAACGCTGACCCGCTATACCGGCACATTCAGCATGGATGACCTGTTTGCGTCAATGAAGGGCGACGGCGCAGAACTTCAAGAGTTCCTCGACAACGGAGCAAACGCAGCAAATGCCCAAGCAACCGCCACGATGTTGGTTGACACTTCGGGTAAGCCAGTCCAGGTGAAAGTTGATGCATCGGTGGGAGACGAACACAAAGGCAGTTTTGGTTTGACGGTTGATTTCCTTGCGGTCACCGACACTCCAGACATTGCGGCGCCTCCTGCTTCGGAAATCACTGATCTCAAATCTGGTCTTGAAGGCATGCTTGCCGGTGGGAACTGACGTCG
>CAZJAZ010000004.1:99561-108987 GCA_964544305.1 uncultured Iamiaceae bacterium
CGAGCCGGCGGCATGGGGCTTCTCGGGGCTTGCGATGTCGTCGTTGCCGGCCCACATTGCACCTTCGCGCTCACCGAGTCGCGGCTTGGCCTCGCACCCGCGATTATTTCCCTCACACTGTCGGGGAAGGTGGATCCTCGATCATGGGCACGTTACGCGCTCGGCGGTGAGGCGTTCAGCCCCGAGGAGGCACTCCGGATTGGGTTGGTAACGATGACCGGCGAGGACCCAAACGCGCTGTGCAATGACGTGATCGCCACGTATCGATTGGCATCGCCGCAAGGGCTTGCCGAGACGAAGGCACTTATCAACGCAACCATGGTGGACGAATTCGAGTCGAATGCTGAGCAGTTACTGAACCGCTCAGCCGAACTTTTTGCGTCACCTGAGGCACAAGAAGGCATCGCCGCATTCAAAGAGCGCCGTGCTCCACGGTGGGTGTCAACCTGACCGGCACGCGCCCGCTAGCGTTGCAGATTGTCGCATGCTGACAACTAAGGGGATAGTTCTATGAACGCACGAACGCTTCGTTGTGGTGTCACCTTTTTGGTGGCCGCAACAATTATTGCGACCAGTTGTTCATCGAGTGGGTCGTCGTCGAACGCGGCCTCGACAAGCTCGAACCTTGCAACGGCTACGACGGTTCCTCGAACACCTGGGCCAGTTGCAAAAGTTGGAACGATCAGCGGGGGGAAAGGGACGCTTTTGATTTCTCCGAAAGCTGGCCCAGATCTTGCCAAAGCAGGGTACCTACAAGAGGAGTACTCGGTATCGGGCAGCGCAACGGCCTACAAACTTGTAGGCGGAGCGAAGAAGTTCCCGAAGAACGGCATGATGGATCTCAAAGAGACCACCAAAGCCGACTATATGACCCGAATCGTGGTGCGACGCCCCAAAGATCCTGCCAAGTTCAACGGTACGGTAGTCGTCGAATGGAACAACGTGTCGGGTGGCCTGGACGTGGCCCCTGATTGGACCTACACCGCTGATGAGATTGTTCGATCAGGCTTCGCATGGGTGGGTGTGTCAGCACAATTCATCGGCATTGAAGGTGGCCCGGTGGCTGTTTCGACTCCGGTGTCCAAACTTGGTGGTGCCGGGGTCGGTATCAAACACCAAGACCCGGCCCGTTACGGCAAGTTGCATCATCCCGGTGACGCCTATTCCTATGATATTTACACCCAGGTTGCTCGTGCATTACGTGCGAACTCCGGCCCGGTGAAGCCACTTGGCGATCTCAAACCTACAACGTTGCTCGCGATGGGCGAGTCGCAATCTGCCTACGCGCTCACCACTTATTACGACGGCGTGCAACCCCTCACCCACGAATTTGATGGATTCTTGGTGCACAGCCGGGGCGGTTCAGCCCTCGGGCTCGGTGAACCAGGAAAAGGCATGGACATCACGAGTGCGGTCACCGACCTGTCGCCGGTGCAATTCCGTACCGACTTGACCAAGCCGGTGATCACGGTACTCACCGAAACCGATGTCGCCGGGATCTTGCAATACTTTCCTGCACGCCAACCCGACAACGAGCACCTGCGAATCTGGGAAGTTGCCGGAACCGCACATGTTGACATCTATCAACTGGGCAAAGAAGTTGCCGATCTTTTCAAATGCCCCAAAGGCGTCAATGCAGGACCCGATAATTTCGTGGTCGGGGCCGCACTCGCCAAGTTGAATCTGTGGGTGACCAAAGGCACGGCACCCGCGAAAGCGGCCCGCCTTGAAACAACGAAAGACGGGAAAGGGTACGTCCTGGACGATCTTGGCATTGCCAAAGGCGGTATTCGTACCCCCGAAGTTGATGTGCCCGTCGACGTGCTAAGTGGCCTGCCTCCGAAGTCGGACTCGCTCCCACTTGCTTGTCTCCTCGCAGGAACCACAACTCCGATCCCGTCGGCGAAACTTGCTTCGCTGTACCCGTCACGCGCCGCTTACCTCGACAAATTCACCAAGGCAACCGACGCGGCAATCGCGGCCGGGTTCGTATTGCCTGCAGACCGCAAAGCAATGCTCGCAGACGCCCAGCCAACGCGTATTACCGACTAAATGCCTCTAACGTGCACGACATGAGCGAACATCATCATGGCAACGAAGTTCTCGAACCTCTCACATCGTTAGGACGCGCGCTGCGGGACCAAATACCCGAGGTGTATTCGGGATTTGCCCGCCTTTCCAGTGCGGCGATGGCCGACGGTGAACTTGACCGTAAGACCAAAGAACTCATTGCACTTGCGATTTCGGTTGTGAACCGGTGCGACGGGTGTATTGCGAGTCATGCCAAAGGCGCCGCGCGTGCCAAAGCAAGCGAAGCAGAAGTAGCCGAAGCTCTTGGCGTTGCGATTGCACTTTCGGGCGGTCCGGGCACGAGTTACGCGCCTCGAGCCTTCGACGCTTTCAAGGAGTTTGCGCAAAGCTGACTTCGCTCACTTCGAATTGCTGTGGGACGCGCGAGTACGGTCAATGTTCTGACCGTGGGCTAACGAGCCAACAAATAAGCATTGGGGATGCGAATGACCGATGAAGCAATTGTTGAACTGCGTGACTGGTTGAACGACAACTGGGACCCGGAGCTCACCGTGGGGCAATGGTGGGAACGCCTTGGTAACGACGGGTGGTCGGCGCCCACGTTGCCGATGGGTCGCTATGGACGTGGGGTGGAACGCGCCGTAGCCGTGCAAATCTCCAAAGAGATCGCGTCATTTGGTGCGCTTGGGGCACCGGGTGGTTTGGGTTTGTTGTTGGCGGCACCAACTATTTCTGACGAGGGTACCGACGAACAGATTGACGAGTACGTGGCTGACATCGTCACCGGCCGCAAAGCCTGGTGTCAGTTATTTTCGGAGCCAGGAGCAGGCTCAGACTTGGCCGGCCTTGCAACGAAAGCGGTTCGCGACGGCGACGAGTGGATCATCAACGGCCAAAAAGTATGGACGTCCCTTGGCCAGATTGCCGACATGGCGATGCTCCTCGCGCGAACCGACCCGGATCAACCCAAACATTCCGGCATCTCCTATTTCGCGTTTGATATGCACCAAAGTGGCATTGAGGTTCGCCCGTTGCGGGAAATGACCGGCCACGCCATGTTCAACGAAGTCTTTATGACCGACGCTCGCGTGGCTCATGAAGCGATTATCGGTGGCCTCAACAACGGCTGGAAAGTCGCGAACACAACCTTGGGTCACGAACGGGCAGGACTTGGTGCGGGCGGTGGTGATGCAGGTGGTGCCTTGAGTGGGGCTCGACCAGGTACCGTTGCCGGTGATCTCGGTAAGCGAGTTGGTGATTTCGTTCGCTCCCCATCGCAAAAGGCGAAGAGCACGGCAAAGTCGGATGCCCCGAAGCGGCGTGGTTCGTCAAGCGAACTCCTCGCTGGCCTCGCGCGAGGTAATGGCAAGATTTCTGATCCGGTCATTCGACAAGATTTGGCACGTTTGCACACCTTTGGCGAAATCGGTCGCTACAACGCTGAACGGGTCAAGGGAGCGCGTGCCCAAGGCAAGACCATCGCGGGCATGGGTAATATCTCAAAGCTTTCTATGAGCAACATTGTGCGTCTGCAACGTGACTTGGGTCTGGCAATTGTGGGTGCACAAGGCATGCTGCACGCCTACGAGCCCGGCGACCAGGCCGCAATTACGCAGGCAACTGGCAACGCGTTTTTGCCAGGGGTTACCGGTGCCGCGCTCTATGCGCAAGCTCCTCCGATCTACGGCGGAACGGACCAGATTCAGCGCAACATTCTTTCCGAACGGGTACTCGGACTTCCTCGGGAACAAGGACCGGCCAAAGACACGCCGTTCTCGTCACTTCCTAAGAACGCCTAGTCAACTCATTGGACGGTCACGTCACCACAGATCCAGTCGCATTTCGCGACGGCGTATCTGAATTTGTTCGGCTTCAACCGATCGCTACCAACGTCATTTCGGTTGTCAACCAACGGATGATCAATTCGAACGCCGCACATTCGAAAGATTCGCAGTGGATCTCGGTCGTTGACCGTGACGATGTGGTGGTCGGTGTCGCAATGGCAAATGGACCGTGGAATCTCTTTGTGTCACCGATGCCTCATGGGGCTCCAACGCTTGTCGCCGCAAGCCTTTGGGAAAAGCACATTGCCCTGCCCGGTGTCATCGGAGAAGTGCGTGCTGCTCGAGAGTTCGTGGCGGCATGGTCCGAGCGAACGGGATGTCAGGCCCGCCAGGTCGCTGGCCGCCACGCCTATGTGCTTGGCGAACTGCAGAATCCGCTTGGGCTTGACGGCTCGGCCCGAGCTTGCAAGATCCACGAAAGAGATCTTGTGGCCGAATGGTTGTCGGTGTTTCACGACGAGGCGCTGCCAGATGATCCAGTTGAAGATTGGATGGACGTTGCCACGCAACGAATCGAGGCTGGTGAACTTTGGGCGTGGACGAACGAGGGTGAGGTCGTCTCACTAGCCGCGCATAGCCCAAGCGTCGCAGGCGTTGCACGAATCGGCCCGGTCTACACACCTCGAAACCTGCGAGGACGAGGTTTTGGGGCAGGTGCAACCGCGGCCGCCACGCAGGCGGCTATTGATCGTGGCGCTCATCACGTCATGTTGTACGCGGATGCGGCGAATGCGACGTCAAATGCGCTCTACCAGCGACTTGGCTATGTGCATGACCATGACGCGGAGCAATACAGGTTTATCGCTTGTTAATTGCGAGGCACCTGCACCCACGGGAGGTCTTTGTCTACTCGGGGTTCACCGGGCATACCGAGCACACGTTCGGAAATGATGTTGCGCTGAATCTCAGACGTCCCTCCTTCAATTGAGTTCGCTCGGGAGCGCAAAAACATTTTGCGTGAGGTGCCAGGCCCGCCTACGAGCCCGAGGGTTTCCGCGCGTCGCATTGTGTAGTCATAATCAACGAGAGCCTCTGCCCCAAGCAGGTTCACACAAAACGCGTAGATTGCCATGTTGATCTCTGCGAACGCCAACTTCGCGATCGAACCTTCTGGACCTGGGTTTCCGGCTTTGCGATTCTGTGACGCACGAATATTGGTGAGCCGCAATGTTTCGGCAGCACACCAAAGTTGCATGAGCCGGTCACGCGCGACAGGGTTGTGGTCCACAAAGGGGTCTTCTTTCCAAATACGAACGGCCTCCGCGATCGAACCCGAGCCCCGCGGGGGCACCCCACCGCCACCGCCGCCAATGGTTGTCCGCTCGTTCGACAGTGTCGTCATCGCGACTCGCCATCCTTCACCGACGTCACCGATTCGATCCGAGTCAGGTACTCGCACATCAGTGAGGTAGACCTCGTTGAACTCAGCTTCACCGGTTATTTGCCGTAATGGTCGAACCTCGACGCCCGGCGCGTGCATGTCGAGCGCAAAATAGGTCAAGCCTTTGTGTTTGGGGACGTCAGGGTCGGTACGGGTGACCAGCATGCCTCGGTCGGCGAGGTGCGCCCCCGTGTTCCACACTTTTTGGCCGTTGATCACCCACTCGTCGCCATCGCGCACCGCACGACACGCGAGTCCTGCTAGGTCTGAACCAGCGCCCGGTTCGGAAAACAATTGACACCACACGTCCTCGGCGGTGAAGGCTCTACGCAAACGTGCTTGGCGCAGTTCATCTGATCCGTGGGTAACCATGGTCGGACCCGCCATGGTGATCCCAAAGAAGTGACGGTGGTCGGCTGAACGGGCACCGGCCTTGGACAGCTCGGTGTCCACAATCCGCTGCAATCCCGCGGGAAGACCCAAACCGCCCCAACCCTCGGGGAAGTGAACCCACGCAAGGCCCGCATCAAATTGGGCCCCGCGCAGCGCGTCTTGAGACACGATCGATGGGTCAACTCGGCCGAGAAGATCGGCTACTTTCCCACGCACCAGTTCTTCGTTATCGCTCATGGCCTTCACCGTAGACGCGTGAGCGCCCCCGCCTGCTGCTAGGTCCCGATGGCAAAGTCCTACCCAAACTGCAATACTGACAATGCAATTCGGGGAAGCGTCGGAGGAGATACATGGAAGAAGCAGCACCATCTCCCCCCGATGAACTGACCTTGTACCGGTCAATCGTAGAAGGTATGCCCGACCTCGCTGTTGCTTTCACCGACGACGGGACCGTTGTATTTGCGAACACAGCAATTGAGCAATTGCTTGGTATGACACCCACGTCGGTCGTGGGCACCAACGTGCTCAACTACATGCATCCCGACGATCTTGACCGTGCTGTGCGAAGTCTGACACTCAACAGCGAGCATGGGTCTTCCCCTGGCGTTACGTCATTTCGCCTTCGCAACGCCCAAGGTGACTGGTCTCACGTGGATATGACCGGTGGACACGCGACCGACGACGGCCAGCGTTCGTTGTATACCTCGTTCAGCCGGCCTGCTGATGCTCGATTCGCGATGCGCGAGACCCTTCACCGACTGCTCGGGAGCTCACCGTTGACCGAAACACTACGACCGGTTTGCGACAACTTTGAATGGAATGCCAACGGATCCCAGGTCGGCATCAGCTGGGTCGACGCGTCGGAAATCCAGTGTGTAACGACCGGTATCGACGGACGTCTCGTTGGTGGAGAAGACCCTTGGGAACGAGCTCGCATCACTGGCACGCCGGTTATGGACTTGAGCCTCGAGCTCATCAGCGAACCACTAAGGCAGCTGGCCCTCGATGCCGGATACGGTTCGTATTGGATTGAACCCGTACCCAATCCGATGGGTGGCTTTGCGCTCGTGACCATCTGGACAAAAATTGGCGGCCGTCCACCCATCCACCATGCGCTCGCAATGGCAACGGTACACCCCATCATCGAATTGATCCTCGGATGGGTTGACCAGCAACGACGTCTCGATAGTGCCGTGTACCACGATCCTCTGACTGGCGTGGCAAATCGAGCACGAGTCTTTGAAACGTTGAGCACATGCAACGACCATGGCGCTGTTCTTTACTGTGACCTCGACCATTTCAAACCGATCAACGACACGTACGGGCACCGTGCCGGCGATGAGCTACTCCAGCAGTTCGCGGCAAGGCTTCAATCATGCGTTCGAGGGGACGATCTCGTGGCCCGCTTGGGTGGCGATGAGTTTGTCATTCTGTGTTACGGAGGAACGGCCGAAATAGCTGAAGCAATTGCAGCGCGCATCAACGCCGCAGTTTCCAAACCATTCAAGTTGAGTAACTGCACCGTTGACGTGCAGGTGTCAATCGGCATTGCCCACGATCCAAGGTGCATCACCGAAGAGACGTTGGATGCTGCCGACAAGCTGCTGTATCTCGCCAAAGGCCGTCGCGCCTGAACGAAGGAGAGAACACCGGCGATGTCGTGAATCAGTGATCCAGGCTGTCGTCGTTGCGCCCGGCATTTGCGGCAGACGGGCGAGCGCCCCACCGTTTCAACGGCGCGCTACTAGCCTTGCGTCATCATGGTCGAACCCGAAACGAACGACATCCCGTCTGGTTCGACAGAACCTCGTCGTGCCGCGCTCGGTCGGGCGGCCATGGTCATCACCGCATGTAACTTGGCGTCCCGTATCACCGGCTTTGTGCGCGTCATTGCGGTGGCCGGAGCGCTTGGGATTGCGTTTCTTGGAGACGCGTATCAGCGGGCCAACGAAGTATCGAACGTGCTCTTTGAGTTGCTCATCGGCGGATTGCTGTTCTCGGTACTTGTACCGAGCTTTGTCGAGATGCTTGACCAGAATCCACATGACGCCCGACGCTTAGGTTCGGTACTTGCAACACGCGGGACGGTGATGGTGAGTGCGCTCGCCGTAATCGGCATGATCGGTAGCGGTTGGGTCATGAGAGTCTTGACCCTTGGCGTGCCCGAAAAGGTCCGAGCAGAACAGATTGCGCTGGGCTCGTTCCTATTGTGGTTCATCATGCCGCAACTCGTGTTCTATGCGCTCGGGGCGGTAGCAAGCGCCCTGTTGCAAGCTGATCACCGGTTCTTGGCGACATCGATCGCTCCGTTGTTCAACAACGTGGTGGTGACGATCACGATGGTTGTGTTTGCCGCACAACACGATCCGGCCACCGGGTTTACTTTGACCCATGGCGAAAAGATTCTCCTCGGCGCGGGCACGTTGGCAGGGACGATCGCCATGACGATTGTGCCGTTTGTCGCGTTATGGAAAGCAAAGATGAGCTTGCGGCCACAATGGTCAGCAAAGGGGTTGGGCTTGCGGTCGTTGGTTCACCGAGGAGCGTGGGCTGCAGGGCACGTCGGATTAAACGAAGTGTTGATCTTGGTAACGATCGTTTTGGCTGGGCGCGTTGATGGTGGCGTGATTGCATACAAGACCGCGTTCATGTTCTTCTTGCTGCCACACGCACTTCTCGCATATCCGATCTTCACCGCACTTTTTCCGCGCTTGTCAAAACGTGCCGCGGCGAATAACCGTCCGGCGTTCGCGGCGGATCTCCGCCTTGGTATGCGGTCAATTATTACGTTGTTGTTACCCGCAAGTGGCTTACTCGGAGCGGTTGCTGCTCCGACGCTTTCGCTCGTACAGGTCGGTCAACTCGACAACGCTGGCGCTCGCCTCGTGGCGTTCGTGTTGTGCGGCTATCTGGTTGGGCTTAGCGCCTACAGTGTCTTTTTCTTACTCACGCGTGCGAGTTATGCGGTTGGCGATGCAAAAAGTCCGACAATCGTGAACTTGGTCGCGACGTTGTTCGCGATTGCGGGAATGGGGGTGGGAAGTGCGTTTGTGCACGGCACATCGTTGCTGGTGCTGTTTGGTTTGTTCCAAGCGGCGGCTCTCGTTGGTGCAGTCATTGCGTTGTCGATGATCATGCGTCGATGGATTAGCGAAGACCTTGGCGTGATCGATGCCATCGTGCGAGCACTCGGTAGCGCTCTCATCGGGACGGTCGTTGCGTTGGTGTTGGCCAACCGGATTGGATGGCAAACGCGCTCGCATGCGCTAGTGGCGAGCATCGTGAGTGGTGGGGTTGGCGTGATTGTTATTGTCGGCGTGCTTTGGTTGTTGCGCAGCCCCGAAATTGTTGCCGTGCGCGACATGCTGGTGAGACGAGTCGGGAAGCGGGGCGTACAGGTATGACTCGGCCCTTCCGGATCGCCTTGATCGCGTTGATCGTATTGGTGATGGTGGCTTCTTGGTGGACGAGCGACCTGGGACAAACAAGTGGTCGAAACGCCTTGCCGACCGCAAACAAGGTGCTCATTGTTGGTGTCCCAAATCTGGACCTTTCCGATGTGAATGCGTCGGCTATGCCAAATTTGTATCGGCTGTCTCAGCGCGGGGTGATTGGTGCGATACGTGTGAAGACCGGTGGAGTTCGACCGGTTGCCGCTGAGGCGTATGCGTCGCTTGGTGCTGGCATGATTCTCGCGACGGGCTCGGCTGGCTCGCTTGCTCTTGACGACTCTGAGTCACAGAATGGCCTCTCCGCGCGCCAGAACCAGATAATCCG
>CAZJAZ010000004.1:109087-129072 GCA_964544305.1 uncultured Iamiaceae bacterium
GTTGTCGTTGTTGACCCAGGCGAGACAGCGCGTGCTGCCGCGTATCGAACCTTTCAGACTCCAAGTGAACGACAGGCGACTCGACAACGTGCCCTTGCCCGCACAGATCTGATCATTTCTGACGTGGCACGCCACTTGCCTTCGCGAACATTCATGATGGTCATCGGCGTGACCCCATCGTCAAGCCCATTTGGGATGACCCCGATGCTTGTTTATGGAAATGGTGTAGGGCCGGGAATTCTTGCGTCGCCTTCGACACATCGATCAGGGATTGCCACCATTACCGACCTTGCCCCAACCGTTCTATCTGTGCTCCAAGTAAAGCAGCCACCAGCGATGCAAGGCAGTGCGCTGCGCGTGAATCCGGGTCCGTCAGATTGGGCTGGATTGGCAAATCTCGACACGCTGCTCACCGCACGCTCAACAGCGTTACCGGCAATGCGAATGGTTTTTATTGTCGCCCAGGTGTTCATCTTTCTTGGTGCGCTCGTCTTATTGCGATATCGGCGTCCAGATAGACGTGGCAAACGAGTCCTTGAGGTGCTTGCGTTAAGTTGTGCGGCTTGGCCACTTGCCACGTTTCTCTTGCGGTTGACAAAAGTGACGAGTTCACTCGGTTTCGTGGCGATACCGGTTTCATGGGGCATCTCGATTTTGCTTGCATTGTTGGCCCAGCGTTTCCGCCGGAGCGCGCTTGACCCATTGCTCGTGATTTGTGGAGCGACACTCGCACTCTTAGTTTTTGACCTTGCGACCGGCGGGCATTTGGTCTTAGGAAGTTATTTTGGCAGCGCTCCCAACGTCGGCTTCCGCTTTTTTGGCACCGACAATGCCGTGTTTGCCATTCTTGCGACCTGCGCGATCGTGGTGTGTTGTGCGCTTTGTGATCGGGCGCGTGATCAGTTGTGGCTGGTTGGAACGATTGCATTGGTTGCGGTGCTTGTTGATGGTGCTCCGTGGATGGGTGCCGATGTGGGCGGTGTGCTCACGCTTGTTCCCGTGCTCGCTGTGATGGTTTGGGTCCTTGCGGGGCAAGCGCTCAAGTGGCGGTATCTGATTGTGGCGTTTGCGGCGAGCGCGGTGACGCTGGCGATCGCGGTCGCGGTTGATGCGGCACGCCCCGCAACAAGCCGCACCCATATCGGACGGTTCTTTCTCGAAACAGGTCACGGCGATCACGCGTTGTTGACCTCAACCATTGCCCAGAAATGGAATGATTCGATGGCGGTGCTTTGGCAAAGTAACTGGTCGTGGGCGATCCCAATCGTTGCGATCTATGCGCTCTATGTACTGGTAGTTCCCAAAGCATGGACGGCACTGCTGCCCATGGATAGTCCTCGTCGTGTAGGGGTCGTTGCCGCGCTGGTCTTGGGTATTGCGGGTTGGCTGCTAAATGATTCGGGGATTCTTGTCACGGCATTGGTGTTTGTGTATTTGGGCCCCATGTTGATTTTGCTTGACGTGCGCGACGGTCCGCGGACCCAATCGCACAGCGAATTGGAGGTTGTGTGACCACCGTTGTTGCCATAGTTCCAGCAAAGGATCGCCAGGATTCGATTGCGTCGACCGTCGAGGCGCTACGTCGCTTACATTCAATCGACCGAGTGCTTGTTGTCGATGACGGCTCGACTGACGACACGACGAACGAAGCTCGACGGGCGGGAGCCCAGGTGTTGCGTTTGGCGCGTAACGTTGGGAAAGGCGATGCAATCGCGGCTGGCGTGGCCTTGGCAGACGATGCTGATGTGTACGTCCTTATTGACGCTGATGTAGGAGCGGATGCGGTTCAAGCAGAAGTTCTTCTCGCGCCGGTTCTCGCTGATGAAGCTGATTTAGTGATTGGTGTTTTGCCAGCGGCCGGAAAGCGGGGTGGTTTTGGCACGATCCGACGGTTTGCGACCTGGGGTATCCGCCGCTCATCGGGCGTTGAGGTGCGTGCTGCGTTGTCGGGTCAACGCGCGGTCAAAGCAGAGTATCTTCGCGGACTAATTGGCGCGAGCCGATTCGGTTTGGAAGTAGCGATGACGATCGACACGGCTCGTGCCGGTGGGCGTGTACTCGAAGTTGATGTTCCAATGGAGCATCGCCATACGGGCCGCAGTGTCGCTGGCTTTCGTCATCGTGCCGTGCAAGGCGCTGACATTGTGGAAGCGTTGTGGCCTCGGGTTGTTCCGGGTTTTCTTCGCCGTTCGTTGCTTGTTTGCGGGGTCGTTGGATTTCTTGCTTTGTCATTGGTGGTCTCAAGAGCGACGGCGATTCAGAGCGTTCCGGCAACGCAGCGAGCACGTCATGTCGTGATCTTTGGGATCCCACATCTTGGTTTTGACGACCTTGACCCGACGGTCATGCCGAATCTGACTCGGCTTTCGCAACGCGGAGCAACCGGCATGTTGACGGTTCGTACCGGTGGGGGTTCGGCTTCCGAAGATGCGTATGCAACGCTGGGCGCGGGATATCGAGTATCTGCGGGTCGCAACACCGCGCGTGCCGCAGCGCGTGACGAGTTGGTTGAAGGTTCCCCGGCGATTGATGTCGTTGAACGACGTAGCGGAAAGCGACCCAATGGTGACGTCGTTGTACCCGATGTGGCTCGTTTGTTGCGAGGTGCTGGCGCGCATGTTGATTCTCGCCCTGGGGCACTGGGGCACGCGTTGCATGAAGCGGGTCGCAAAACGGCGGTGGTGGCGAATTCGGATCGTGTTGATGCGAATGGCGACATTGATCGACGGGCACCGGCTGCTTTGGCTGTTGTTTCAAGTACCGGGGCTGTTGATAAGGGCGATGTGTCGCGTGACTTGTTGGCGGCGTCTAGTGACTTGCCCTTTGGAGAGACCGCAGATCAGAAGCGGATTTTGGCTGCGTTTCAAGACGTTGCACCCGTGGCTGATGTGACCGTGGTTGATCCTGGCGAAACGGACCGCGCCGCGTGGTATCGCCCGGCGATGCGCAAGAGCGCCGCGAAAAATGTTCTGATCCAAGCGCTTGCTCGTACCGACTCCATACTTGGTTCAGTGGCCGCCAATTTGCCGCCTCACACGTTGCTCCTTGTTGTGGGGATGAGTCCACCCACTTCCAAAGCGGTCTTGGTCCCGATCGTTGCGGTTGGTGCCGGCGTTACACCCGGCCGGCTCGAATCGCCGTCAACAGGGCGTCCTGGTCTTATCGCGCTGACCGATGTCGCGCCGACCGTGCTCGATGCGCTGGGTGTCGCGGTGCCACCAGCCATGGTTGGCCGACCGGTTCAGTATCACGCAGTTCAACCTGACCTTGCCAAAATGCGTGCAACAAATGACCTCATTTCGAACCGGGATCAGGTCTACCCCGTCTTCCAAACGTCCTTCGTGTATTTGCAGATTTTTGTTTACCTATTTGCACTTGTGGCTTTGCTCCGCAATGACACGCCACACGTTGTCAAGCGAGTGCTTCGCTTTCTGGTCGTGGCTCTTGTCGCGGTGCCGATGTTGACCTTTGTGCTCCGGCTGATTCCCGTGACCATGTCGTGGGGAATGGGGTCAGTCCTCATGCTCTATGGGCTTGCGGGGCTGTTGGCGTGGGCGATTGCTGAGCGCGGGAAGCGTGCCAATGCCCCAATTGTTGCGGTGGCCTGGCTCGGCTTCATTTTGTTGTGCCTCGACTTGGCAACGGGTGCTCGGCTCCAAGTGTCGAGTCTCTTGGGGTATACACCAACGGTCGCTGCCAGGTTCACCGGTATTGGTAATGCGTCGTATGCGGTGCTTGCCGCGTCGACGGTCATTGTTGTTTCGTGGATGGTGGAACGGTCTGGTCGCCCGCGTGATGCCCTTTGGCCTGCCGCGGCATTGGGTGTGGTCGCAGTCGGGGTTGACGCGGCGCCGTGGCTTGGGGCTGACGTGGGCGGAATCTTGAGTCTCGTTCCCGCTCTTGGTCTCCTCCTCATTTTGTTGTCGGGCCGACGATTGAACTGGCGCACGATCGGTATAGCGCTTGGGTCGGCGGTGGCGATCTTGGCGGGAGTTGTTGCCTATGAAGCGATGCAACCGCCAGAAAGCCGGGATCATATTGGCCGTTTCTTCCTCGGTGGGGCAGGCGGCGGATCGTTCATGACAACAATTGGGCGAAAGCTTGCGACAAACATCAGTGTGCTCATGAACTCAACCTGGTCGTATCTGATTCCACTGTGTCTCGTTGTTGTTGGCGCGATCTTTGTGCGTTGCAACGGTTGGCAGCGGATATTCCCGGCGCGTTCAGCAGCCCGTGCTGGTTTTCTTGGGATGGTTGCGGTGGCCCTGCTTGGGTATGCACTCAATGATTCGGGCGCGGTCGTTGCGGCCCTGGTGAGCGTTTTTGTCCTGGCCATGGTCGTGTTGCCTGCATTGGAGGACAATCAGCGAAACGATGAATTCCTTGACCCATTTGAGGTGACGCCATGACCGATCCCAATCTGGTTCCTGCATTCGCAGCACTGGTTGGTGGTGCAGCTGCGAGCGCAGTTATCTGGCTGGCGCTGCGCGGCACGTTTACCCAGCCGCTGTTCTTGCGGAAGAACTTTCGTGGCGCTGAGGTTCCCGTAGGGGCTGGCGTGATCTTGTTCTTTGCGACCGTTGGAGTTTGGGGCTGCTGGAAGATGCTGGCGGTGCTCTTAGGTTGGGATGCTCCGGCGTTGGCGTATCTTTCGGTTGCCGCATTGGTTGGGGGCGGCTTTGGTCTCTTTGGGCTCTTTGACGATTTGGCAGCAATCGGTGATGACAAAGGTTTTTCTGGACATCTTCGAGCGTTAGCCTCTGGGCGTTTGACCACGGGCGGTTTGAAACTGATTGGGGGTGGCTTCTTGTCACTTGCAATTGCCGTTGTCGCGGTTGATGAGACCGGGTTGTGGCGGTTACTCCTTGCCGGAGCGGTGATTTCGTTGGCCGCAAATCTCGGGAACTTGTTTGATCGTGCGCCTGCACGTTGCACCAAGGTCGCCGTGGTTTGTGCGGTGGCACTCGTTGCAACCGCACGCGGTCTTGATCAGTGGACGCTGGTCAGCGTCACGGTCGTGGTCGGTGCAGCGCTAGGACTGGTCGTCTTTGACGCACGAGAACAACTCATGTTGGGCGATGCGGGTTCGAACGTACTTGGCGCGATTCTGGGATGGGGGTTCGTGGCGACAACGGATTGGCAAGCACAACTGGTCGTTCTTGTGGTGATTGTCGCGTTGAACGCGGCGAGCGAAAAAGTGTCGTTCTCGAAGGTAATTGCGGGTAACAGCGTGCTCCGGACCCTTGATCAGATTGGGCGGCGGCCGCCACCCTCTTGATCTTGGCGCTACGCTTCGGTTCATGGGGAACTTTGAACTTTCGCGTCGTGGCGTTCTCAAAGGGTTGGGTGCATCGGCCGCGTTCGCGGCAGCATCGTCACGTTTTGGTCCGGCGTGGTCAGCGCAGGCCCAGCGCCGCGCCGCAGGAGTGTTAGCGCCGGGGTCGCGCCCTGATCCATCGAAGGCCATTGGAACCGACTTGATTCCACAGGTCGAGCACATTGTGATCTACATGCAAGAGAATCGTTCGTACGATCATTATTTTGGGATGTCGGGGATCGGTGACGGATTGACCATTGGTGGCGATGGGAAACCGACCAACACGAACCCGGATCTGAACAACAACCCGGTGGGATTGACGCATGGCACGGCGTTCTGTGACAACGCAAAGTGCACGAGTCAGTCGTGGAACGCGAGCCACATTTCGTTCGCCAATGGAGCAATGGACGGGTTCATCCGGGGTGGAAACGGCGCGACGGGTTCATTGAGCTACTTCCTGCCGCAAGATTTGCCGTTCTATGACTCGCTCGCCCGCACCTTTCCTATTGGTGACCGGTGGTTCTGTTCGCTGCTCGGCCAGACGTTTCCCAACCGTCGATATCTCCAAGCGGCAACCTCGGTGGGCATCGTGTCGACCGACATCAACGAAGTGCTTGCCACGCCGGACGCCCCGAACGGGCTGATTTGGGACCGCTTGAATGACGCGGGCATCACGTGGAAGGACTACGCGTTTGATCTACCCGACATTTTGTTATTCCCAAACTTTTACAACGCGAACAAGTCCCATGTGTTTACGTTGAACGATTTTCTTGTCGATTGTGCGAACGGAACCTTGCCTCAGGTGAGCATTGTGTCGCCCGGAAACTCGGCGTATTCCGAAGAGCGCCCCAATGACATCCAACTCGGTGAGGCTTATAGCGCGACGATCATTAACGCCTTGCTCCAAAGTCCGAATTGGTCAACAAGTGCGTTGTTCTTCACCTACGACGAGCACGGTGGCTACTACGACCATGTTCCGCCGCCACCAGCGATTGCCCCGGATTCGATTGCCCCGCGCATTACCGCTCCGCCCGATCAACCCGGTGGTTTTGATCGCTACGGCATGCGTGTGCCGGGGTTTGTGATCTCGCCATTTGCTCGTGCGAATTACGTCTCACATGAGATTCACGATCACACGTCAATTCTCAAGTTCATTGAAACAAAATGGAACTTGGAAGCAATGACGTATCGTGACGCGAACGCGGACGACCTGCTCGACTGTTTTGATTTTGATGCGGCCGCATTTCGCGAACCGCCAACCCTCGCGGCCCCCGGGCTGCCCGAGTCAGGCAGTACCTGTTCGGATATCGTTGCCCCGCCGCTCCCGCTCCCAACGACAACGACGACAACCACGTCGACGACAACCACGTCGATGGCACCAACGACCGGCATGCCAACAACATCGATTGGGGCAGCCGCGGCATCGACATCGACCACGCTGGCTCGCCTTGCAGCCGCATTACCCGCGTCGACTTCAGATGAACCGCGTTTTGGTACGGCAACCGGCGATGGGGTCCCAAGTGGCGAGCTGCCAAAGACCGGAACCGATATCGACCGACTACTTGTTGCCGGGGGCCTTGCTGCCCTCGGTGGGCTTGCGGTCGTGTTGGCCGCGAATGAACGCACGACCCAAGAACAACCGCCACAAGGTTCTTAGGAAACCTTTGCCGGTTTCTTTTTTGCGGTCGCGCCTTTGCCATCAACGAGTTGGGTGAGCATTGCTTGAATGTCGTCGAGTTGCTCACGCATTTCGGGGATGGAATCGACCAAGGCAATACGCTCGTCGAGCATGGCAAGGGTGTCTTGCACTTGGGTCAGCGTGTCGGCGACGGTTGCCAGCGTGTCATCAACCCGGGCGAGTAGTGGTCGAACATCAGCAATGAGATCATCGACCTTTTTGAATACATCGGTGGGGAGCCCAGGAATGAGGCGTGCCATGTCGTGTCCTTGTTGTTAGTAGCCAGATGTCGGGTCGACCGCGCCGATCAGGTCGGCGCCCGCAATGAATCGGCGTACATTCTCGGTGATGCGAGCCCCAAGAAGGGGGATGGCCATTTGTGGGGTGTTCCCGACATGCGGGGTGATGATGACGTTTGGCATGTCCCAAAGTGGGTGTCCTTCGGGAAGTGGTTCGGGGTCGGTTACATCCAATCCCGCACCGCCAATGGTGTTTTCGCGTAATGCGGAGACGAGATCGTCGGTGACGATGTGTGGGCCGCGGGCGACGTTCACAATCCAGGCATGAGCTGGCATCGCGTTGAGCGCCCGGGCGTCAATAATATGCCGAGTCGCGTCGGTCATCGCAAGGGCGAGCACCACCGCGTCGGACTGAGCGAGCACCTCAAAGAGCGCATCGTTTCCAACTGTGCGGTGCGCGCCCCTCACCGAAACATCGCTTTGGCGGCGCACAACGGTTGTTGTCACGTTGAAACCGCTGAGCATGCGTACCAGTGAGCTCGTAATGCCACCGCCTCCCAAAATCGTGACACGCGAACCGATCAAATTGTGGCCGAGGTCGTTTGCATCTGCTTTCTCCCAGGTTGCGCGACGCGCATACGTGCCGATCCCGCGCATGCCAGCGAGCAGCAATCCGAGTGCTAGTTCGGCAACCGGCTCCGCGTAGACGCCTTTGCCACAGGTCCAGATTCTGCCATCGCTCGTGAGATGCATGAACGACTCAATTCCAGCAAAGGGAAGTTGCACCCATGCAATGTTGGGGCAGGCGGCAAGAATTTCAGCCAAGCGTTCGGGATGCTTCGGAATCGCCCACACGAGGCCGTGTGCGTCACTCGGATCGACAACGGTGCCGCCACCCGCACGCACCGCATCAGCCAACCATGTGTTGCGGGCTGGTTCGGGGGCGACGGCGATCTTGGTCATGTTCAACCGGTGCGCCCTTTGAGAATCGGGGTTGAGTGGTCCCAGTCTGCAAGCAGCGCCCGAATTGCGGTCACCAACATGAGGGGTTGGTCGAGCATGGCATGGTGACCGGTTTCTGGGAGGCGCACCACCGGGGTGACACGTCCCATGCGGTCATACATGAACTGGCTGATGTCGTCGGTCAACAAACCTTTTTCAAAGCTCAGCAATGCGAGACGACAATGCACGTCGCCGAGGTACGGCAACGCAATGCCTCGTGGGTCACCGTCGAACGCGGAGAACAGGTTTGGGTCGAATTTCCATCGCCAGCCGCCGTCGGTTTCGCTTAGCGAATGACGGGCGACATGATCGACGACGTAGTCGAGGTAGTGCTCTTGTGCGGGCACGGTTCGAAAGTGGGGGAGGGCGTCGTCAATGGTGGGGTACACCTTTGCTTGCCGGAAAACTCCGAGCCGCGCGGAGGCGACTTCGGGGTCGGGTTCGGTGACCGGCGAGTCGCCGACGATCGCACCCGCCAGTTGTCCGTCGCTGGTGAGGGCCGCGGTGACAATGGTGACCATGCCTCCCATGGAGTGGCCAACTAGCACGGGTGGGCCACCAAACTGCGATGCGTCGGCAACGGCCATGACCTCACGGGTCCATTGTTCAACCGAATAGTGGGTGCGATGCGACGAGTCACCATGGCCGGTCAGATCGAGTGCTGCGACTCGGTGATCGTGCGCGAACAGGCCCGCAATGTGGGTCCACCAGTAGTTATGGGCGCCTCCACCGTGGATAAAGACAAGACCGGGTTTGCCGGGTTCACCCCACGTGCGGTAGTTGATGGTCGCGCCTTCCACCTCAACACGTTGGGATTGTGCTGGCACGGCAAGGGCTTGGGTGAACCACGCAGGCGCTTCAGTAACAGGACCGGTCCACGGTCGGACCGAGTCGTGGCCTGCGAGTGAGTCGCCAGGATGATCGTGTTGGGCCATGGACCGCCAACCTAACGCAGACCGAGTTCACGAGGAACCTCCCGGTAGCCTGAACGGTCATGGTGCAACTCGCAGACGTAACCCCACAGCGGCTTGCCCAGGTTTGTGGCGATGACCCTGGCACCGCATGCCGGTGGGTACTGAACTGGTCGGACAATCGGTTTCTTGCGCATCTCGCCGACAACATCGTTGGCCCCATCATTTCGATCATTGTCATTTGGATTGTGGCGGTTCTCGTCAATCGCGTGGTGCGCTTGGTCATTAAACGGGTGGGACGGCGCATTGAAGGTGCGGCGAATTCGGGCCGATTGGCAAAGATGCGCGCCAAGACGCCGCGCATGTTGGTTGAGACGGGAAGTGTCGGTATTCGTGCCGCTGCTCGGGCGAAAACAACGACGGGGGTGTTGCGAAGCGTTTCAAGTTTTCTGATCTATTCGATCGCGGTGCTCTATTCGTTCAGCGTGCTCGGTTTGCGTCTTGGTCCGCTTATCGCTGGTGCGGGTATCGCGGGTGTGGCGTTGGGTTTTGGGGCACAGTCAATGGTGCGTGACTTTCTCGCGGGCATTTTCTTGTTAGTCGAAGACCAATTCGGGGTTGGGGACGTAATCGATGTAGCGAGTTCAGTGGATGGCACGCAAGGGGTGCGCGGCACCGTTGAGGCGGTCACGTTGCGCACGACCGACGTGCGTGATTCGAGTGGCACGATCTGGCACATCCCCAACGGGGAGATTCGTCGGGTGGGCAACATGTCACAAGGCTGGGCACGCGCACTTCTTGACATTCCTGTTCCTTATGGAACTGATCTCGCCAAAGCAACCGAAATTATCCATGACGTTGCCGATCGGGTGATCCACGCACCAGAACATTGGCCTGATGTGCTCGGCGAACCCGAGGTATGGGGTGTTGAAAATCTGGGCCCCGACGCGGTCATGATCAGACTCGTGATCAAGACCCGGCCTGGCGAGCAGTGGCCGATCATGCGCACGCTTCGTGCCGAATTGCATGATGCGTTCACTGAGGCTGGAATCGAACGGCCTTTCGCGCAGCATACGATCTGGGTGCATTCCGACGACCGCGCCGAGTCATCTGGCAGCGGCGACGTGGCGAAAAAAGCGCCAGCGCCTAAGTCGTAGAAGGTCGTGTGAAGGCGTTGATCAACGCTTCGGCACCGCACGCGAAAAGGTCCCATTCTTGCATTGCATCGTCTGGCCCGGTTGGGCGAAGCACCGTGGCAGGAACAAGATCAGGCGAGGCGTGACAACGGAGCGCGAGGCCCTGTACGAGTGCGGAAAGTGCAACCGCTAACTGTTCTGGGGTAAAGGGAGGCACCCACTCGCGTCCGAAACCAGTGATGGTCGCGTCGTACAAGTCGGTGAATGCCTGCAATGAGCGTTGCTCGTGTTCGATCAATTTCTCACGCAAATCAGAAGCATGCTCGGCGGCAATCCACAAGGCAACTTGTTTTGTCACCACCGAGCTTTGCGCGTTCTCTTGGTAATTGTGGCTGGCAACGACTCGAATAACTTCTTGGAGTGATGCTGGGCTCGCGTCTCTCTGGTCGAGGATCGCTGCAACATCATCGGCAGCAGAATCTGAATGAAACGTTGATTCAAGAACGTATTCAAGGAGTGCAAGACGAAATGATTCTTGGGTATCCCAGATCTTGTAGGCGCTACCCGCGCTCGTCATCCCGGCTTGTTGGCAGACATCCACTAAGTTGAACTTGCCGATCGTGATCGCGGCACCCGATTCGCGTACCATGCGCGCGCCGGTTTCAAGGAGCAGCTCGCGTGTCTGGGCAAGGGTTCGTCGTTTGGTCATGCAGGATCCACGCCGTTTCGGGGGCGGGTACATGCATGCGCTACCGCTTGAAGCGAACTCGCAAACAATGTCCAAGGTTGTGGTGCCCCATTTGGTCCAGTTGGACGCATGAAATTGTCGGTGACTGCTTCGGGGTTGGCACGCTGTGCAAGGGCAAAACCATCAGCGAGGGCGGCAAACATTGTCGCCAACATCATTGCGTCGTAGGGCGGGACGAACTCTCGATCGTTGGCCGCAATGACTGCACCATAGAGGGCAGCGTAGCTCTCAACAATTGCGGTGTCGGACTGGTTGACCGCTTCGGCAACGTCCGCATTGGATTGTCCGACCAAAAAATATGTCAGGTACAGGATGAACTCGGCGATTCCACCCAGCCATGAATCAAGCGCGTCGGCCCCAAAAGTGCGAATAAGCTCGTCCATTGACGGCTGACTCGTACCATCTGACTCGATCGAGTGGCGCAAATCGTCAAAAAGCGTGAAGTCTGTGATGACGGAATCCAGAAGGTACCGGAAGAGATCTTCGCGGAAGCGTTCTTGTTGCGGCCAGATCTTGTAGGCACTTCCGCCGGTCTTGAGGCCTGCTTCGCGGCACACGTCAATGATGGTGAGCTCATCAAGCGAAACGGTTGTTTCTGCGCTGGCAAACATGGACGCGCCAGTTTCTAAAAGGAGCGCTCGTGTTTCGTCCAATGTGCGACGTGGCGCCATGCTCTTTGGCTCCAAATGACAAGAGGGGCACGCATGAACGCTGCGTTCTGTGGCCCCCATTCCAACAGAATCGTTCCAGCGTAGTTCTTGACAACCACAGATCAAAGAAAGTAGATTTATCTTCACCCCAATTGCGGGAGGGTAGGAATCGACAGTGCCTCGGCGTTGCCCGCGCCGGGGCACTGGTCATTTCTCGATTGGGTCGGCCAAGACAACGTTGATTGCGGCACCATCGTTTGTTCCCTGCATTGCAAAGTGAGCCACCACACCGGCTTCAACAATGTCGCTGCGAGCGGCTTCAAGTAATGCACACCGGTCCGCGGTGTCGGTCACAACGAGCTCGGTGACCGCGGTTTTCATGGACACCTTTGCATCAGACTTGGCACGCCGAACAACGCCGAGCACCTCGGCGGCCACCATCAATACGTCGTCACTATCCGCAACCGGCCAACTCGAGTCGATAGTCGGCCACACCGTTGCATGAATAGACGTTTCGTGCCACCACGACCACACTTCTTCGGTCACAAACGGAATGAACGGGGCAAAAAGGCGCAACATGGCATCCAAGCTGATCGCCAAAGTCGCTCGTGCCGAGCGCGTCGCACCGTTCGGTTCCTTGTCGATACCTTCGCCGTAGGCCCTGCCTTTGACGAGCTCGAGATAGTCATCGCAAAATGCCCAAAAGAATGTTTCGGTACGCTCAAGCGCCCGGGCATAATCGAACGCATCAAATGAGTGCGTTGCCGCTTCGATGAGGGCTTGTAAGCGAGCGAGGAGCGCCTGATCAATTGGCTCGGTCACGAGCATTGGGTTCGGATCAGTCGCACCAAGATTCAGCGCAAACCGTGATGCGTTCAAAATCTTGATGGCAAGACGCCGCCCGATTTTGAACTGGCCCTCATCAAAAGCGGTGTCGGTACCCGGTCGCGCCGACGTTGACCAGTAGCGCACCGCGTCGGTTCCGTACTGATCCAACAGGGCAATTGGCGTGACCACATTGCCTTTCGATTTCGACATTTTCTTGCGGTCCGGGTCGAGAATCCAACCGTTAATTGCCGCATGGCGCCACGGCAACGTGTCATGTTCAAAATGGGCACGCACAACCGTGTCGAAGAGCCAAGTGCGAATGATCTCGGGGCCTTGCGGGCGAAGATCCATGGGGAACGTCGCCGCAAAAAGTGCCGGATCGCGTTCCCAACCGCAAGCGATTTGCGGGGTGAGTGATGACGTTGCCCATGTATCAAGCACGTCTGCTTCGCCCACAAAACCGTCTGCCTCGCCACGCTGATCTTCCGTGAAGCCCGGTGGTGTGTCTGATGACGGGTCGACGGGCAGTGCTGCTTCGTCGGGCACGACAACCCGGTCATAATCGATCTCGCCGTGCGCATCAACGCCATACCACACCGGAATCGGGACCCCGAAGAAGCGTTGGCGGCTTACAAGCCAGTCCCCATTGAGGCCTTCGACCCAATGCGCGTAGCGGTGTCGCATGTGCTCGGGCACCCAGTCGAGTTCGTTGCCGCGCTGTGCGAATGCTTCGCGCAAGTGGGTGTCGCGTCCTCCGTTGCGGAAGTACCACTGTCGGCTCGTCACAATTTCGAGCGGCTTGTCACCTTTTTCAAAAAACTTGACCGGATGCTGCAACGGCTTTGGGTCGCCGATCAATTCGCCCGACGCCTGCAGCAACTCGACCATCTGCACCTGGGCGCTGTGCACGGTCTTGCCAGCAAGTGTCTCGTACGCACTGACCGCTTCGGCACCGGCTCGAATGATCCACTCAGGTGTTTCCGCACGCACCCGACCATCGCGGCCAATGATCGAACGTGTGGGCAGATCGAGTTCGCGCCACCAGGTCACGTCGGTGGTATCCCCAAACGTGCAGATCATCGCGATACCCGAGCCCTTGTCAATTTCGGCGAGTTCATGAGCGACAACGGGCACCTCGACGCCAAAAACTGGTGTGGCAACCGTCGTGCCAAACAGCGCCTGATAGCGCGCATCATCGGGATGTGCGACCAGAGCAACACACGCGGCTAACAGTTCTGGTCGGGTCGTCTCGATGAACACGTCATCGCCTGTTCCATTTGTGCGGTGGAATGCGAGACGGTGATAGGCCCCGGGACGATCACGGTCTTCAAGTTCGGCCTGGGCGACCGCCGTGCGAAACGTGACGTCCCACAAGGTGGGCGCTTCGGCTTGATAGGCCTCGCCGCGTGCGAAATTGCGCAGGAATGCCCGCTGCGAAGCGGCACGAGCGTCGTCAGAAATGGTCTGATAGAGCAGGCTCCAGTCCACGCTCAATCCAATGCGCCGCCAGGTCTGTTCAAAGACCGCTTCGTCCGCGGTGATCAATGCAATGCACAGCTCAACAAAGTTGCGCCGTGAACAACCCACGGTTCCCTTGAGCTTTGATCCGTCAAGCGCTTGGCCTTCCTTGCCTGGCGGCGTGAAGTCGGGGTCGTAGGCCAAAGTTGGATCGCAGTGCACGCCGAAATAGTTCTGGGCACGCCGCTCGGTGGGTAGACCGTTGTCGTCCCAACCCATTGGGTAGAACACAGCTTTGCCCGCCATGCGCTGAAACCTGGCAATCGCATCGGTTTGCACATAGCCAAAGACCGAACCCATGTGGAGGTTACCTGACACCGTTGGCGGGGGAGTGTCGATGCTGAATACGTCGCCACGTGCTGCTCCACGGTCAAAGCGGTAGGTGTCCTGCGCCGACCAGGCGGCATCCCATTTGGCTTCGATGCCATCGAGTGACGGTTTATCGGGGACTTTTGGCGTGCTCATGATGCAACAAAGGGTACCGGCCTTGCCATCAACGCCCCGAACCTGTTGGGTTGTGGATGATGAACCACGACAACCGCATGGTTCATCGATGTGCGTGAACTGTGACGCATGACCCGTCGGTTTTCCAGCCCGTGAATTTGACGCGAACGTCAACATCGCGAAATAGTGACGTTGACGTAAAAGGTTATCTCATGGATGATCGACGCGAAATGGAGCCGTAGATGACGACAACCGCACCAAATGACCATTACAAATGGGTGGCGCTGTCGAACACAACGCTTGGCATCTTTATGGCCGCCCTCGACTCGTCAATCGTGTTGATCGCGTTGCCTGCAATCTTTCGGGGCATCGACCTCGATCCGCTCCAGCCGTCGAACACCGCGTACCTGCTGTGGATGCTCATGGGCTACATGGTGGTCACCGCCGCACTGGTCGTGACCTTTGGCCGTCTTGGCGACATTTTTGGCCGGGTCAAAATGTATAACGCCGGATTCCTGGTGTTTTCACTGGCGTCATTGGCGCTGTCGCTTTGTCCATGGACCGGGTCGCACGGGGCTATGTGGCTGATTGTGTGGCGCGTCGTCCAAGGCGTTGGCGGAGCGCTGATCATGGCGAACTCCACGGCGATTCTCACCGACGCGTTCCCAGTGAAACAACGCGGCATGGCCATGGGCATCAACATGGTGGCCGCGATTGCGGGATCATTTGTCGGGTTGATTGCGGGTGGGTTCTTAGCCGATGTGCACTGGCGAGCCGTGTTCTGGGTGAACGTGCCCATTGGGCTGTTCGGCACCGTGTGGGCCTACTGGAAACTGCGCGAGGTTGGAATCACCACAAAAGCGAAGATCGACTGGTGGGGAAACATCACCTTTGGGGTTGGGCTTGTCATGGTGCTCCTTGGCATCACGTACGGACTGATGCCACACGGTGGTTCGAACATGGGCTGGACCGGCCCCTGGGTGTTGTTCGAGTTGATCGGCGGTGTGGCGATCCTCGCTCTTTTCGTGTGGATCGAAACGCGAGTCGAGAATCCGATGTTCCACATTGAATTGTTCAAAGTGAAAGCATTCAGCTTTGGCAATGGGGCTGGCTTTCTGGCGGCCGTTGGGCGGGGAGGCTTGCAGTTCATGCTGATCATTTGGTTGCAAGGCATCTGGCTGCCGCTCCACGGCTACAACTTCGAACAAACGCCATTGTGGGCGGGTATCTACATGATCCCACTCACCGTGGGGTTCTTAGTGGCCGGACCGGTCGCGGGTTGGTTGTCAGACCGCTATGGCGCCCGCCCGTTTGCTACGGGTGGGATGATCGGCGCCGCAGCATCGTTCACATTGTTGATGTTTCTGCCAGCGGACTTTGCGTTTACCGTGTTCGCCGCGCTGTTGCTGATGAATGGTTTGTCGATGGGGCTGTTTGCGGCCCCAAACACGACGGGCATCATGAACAGCGTGCCGCCGGCCAAGCGGGGGGCCGCAAATGGGATGCGAATGACTTTTCAGAACGCGGGCATGTTGTTGTCGATCGGACTGTTCTTTTCGCTCATGGTTGTGGGGTTGGCGTCGAGTTTGCCCGACACGATGAGCAAAGGTCTCAAGGCCCAAGGGGTCAACCCGGCTGTCGCACAGGGCATTGCGACGCAGCCTCCGGTTGCGATTCTGTTCTCGGCTTTTCTTGGATACAACCCAATGGAGGGCGAGTTGTCTCGCATCTCGTCGACGGGCCAACCGCTCGGGCCGGGATCGGATTCGGTGAAAGATGCGAACGGGTGTGCCCCCGCGGGCTCGCAGCTTTGCGCGCTTGATGCGACGCAGCGTGACACGTTGACATCGAAAGAGTTCTTTCCCCATCTCATTTCGCAGCCATTTAAAGACGGTCTGGTGATTGCCTTTAGTGCTTCGATGATCATGTGTCTGGTTGCGGCAGCGTCGTCGTGGCTGCGTGGCGGGTTCTATATCAACCCCGAAGAAGCCGCTGAGTTCGAAGCATCAGATACACAGGCGACAGACGAAGCGGACGAAGCACGACTCGATACGATCGCAGCCATGGCGATCAGCGAAGGCGGTTAGTTATGCCCACATCGACTGAGGCGCGCTACTCGATTGGGGAAGTTGCCAAAAGGGCCGACGTGTCGACTCGAACGTTGCGCTACTACCAAGAACTTGGGCTGCTTGACCCTTCGGGTGCATCCCAGGGGGGCAATCGGCGCTACTCAGAAGCAGATGTGGTGCGCTTACAACGCATCCTCGAGTTACGTAACGTGATGGGTTTTGACTTAGAGCGCATCGGTGAAATTCTCGCGGCCGAGGATCGCTTGGATGAGATGCGCGCTGAAGCGAAACGTGGGGTATCCACGAAGCGACGGCGGGAAATCTTGGCCGAGGCAATCGAGATTGATGAGCGTTTGCGTGAACAGGTCGCGGCCAAAATGGCGGTGCTCAAGTCTTTTGATGATGACTTGGTTGCGCACCTCGACAAATTGCACACCCTCGTGTCCGAAATTTGACGCGTTATGGCCTCTCTGAGGCCATAACGCGTCAAATTTCGCAGAAGTAGGAGAAGAAGGAGAAGTCGGTGAGCTAGAGCGTGCCGGTTGCGGCTTGGAGGCCAAGGCTGAGTAGCCCAACGCTCGCCCACAGAATTGCGCCGAGCAGAATCGGTCGTGCCCCGGCTTTGCGTATCGACGCAGGTTTTGTCGACAATCCGATGGCGCCGAGTGCAGCGGTAATCATCCATGTGGCAACGTTCGCGAGCGGATGATGCCACCCGTTTGGGATCACTCCGGTTGAGTTGATTGCGACCGCCGCTACGAAGAATGCAATGAACAAGGGGAAGATTTTGCGCAACGGCACACTCGTTGTCGGGCCGTCTTGTGTGGTCGGTCGTCGGTTCCATAGCCAGGCCACGCCAAGACAGATCGGGATGATGGCCAGCGTGCGGGTTAGTTTCACGACGACCGCGAATGCGACTGCGGCTTGTCCGTAAATGTTGGCGGCGGCCACAACCGACGACGTGTCATTGATCGCGGTGCCCGCCCACAAGCCAAATGAATGCTGTGACAGGCCGAGTGCATGCCCGATCGTGGGGTACGTCAGCACCGCAATCACGTTGAACAAAAAGATGGTGGCGATGGCATAGCTCACGTCGGCTTCATCGGCATCGATGACCGCGTCAACCGCAGCGATTGCCGAAGCGCCACAAATTGCTGTGCCGACTCCGATGAGCAAGTTCGCGTCACGCGGCACGCCGAGTCGCCGTCCAACCAGCCAGGCCAGAACAAGAACTCCGAGCAATGTGCCAACGAGTACCGGCATTGATTCGACACCGGTGTGGACTACCTGGCGCAGCGACAAACCAAGTCCGAGCACGATGATTGAACCTTGGAGCACCTTTTTCGAAGTGAACTTGATGCCCGGTTCCAAACGGCTTGTCGGTGGCCGGATGAGCGAGATCGCGATACCGATCAGAATCGCAAACACCGGTGCCCCAACAATCGGTGCCAGCCCTCCGAGCATCGACGCGATGACGGTGATGACAGCCGCTAGTGCAACACCTGGGGCGAGCGTGCCAATCGACGCAAATCGATAGTCGAGTCGGGGATACACCGGCGGCGACCCTAGGCCGTGCTTGCCCGCTTGCGGAATAATCTAAAAGCAATACGAGTTGAAACAAGAGATGGTTGGCACTCCGACCCACCAATCGCAACCAAAGGAGCCATCATGCGACATTTCTCATTTCGTCCCACCCTCACCTTTTCAGGTCGTAAAAACAAAGGCATACGAGGCCTCGCCGGCAAGCCGACCCATCCACCCCTCACCGATATTCCCATCGGCGCGGTCGTCCTTGTTGCCGTGCTCGATGTGATCTCGATCATCGGAGGGAACACAGCATCGTGGGCACACGGGTTCTACGCCGCAGGCACTGTCGTACTCGCCGCGGGTGCAGTTGTTGCAGTTCTGGCTGCAATCACCGGCTGGATTGACGCCGCAACCTCATCGGAAGCAGGCACGCAAGCTCGACGCACGATCAACGCCCACGCACTCCTCATGATCATCACGGTGGTCCTGGTGCTCGCCAACCTCGCCGTTCGATTCTTCGTGTTCCCAGAGAGTCTCGCTGCGCCCGTCGCGGTCGTCGTGTTGTCGGTGGCAAGTGTCGTGATCGGTGCAGTCGGTGCCACGTTCGGTGGCGCAATGGTGTTCGAGTATGGCTTCAACGTCGAAACAGCGGGTGACCATCCCGTCTGGGCGAAATCAGAAGACGATGTTTTCCACGGTGACCATTGAGACCACAACGCCGATTCTGTTGACCATCCGTCGGGTTTGGTCAACAGGTCGCTAGCGTTTTGGGTGAAGTATTCACCGTTGCAAAGCATTGACCGACTCGAATCCCGCCAGGAATGATGAACAACACCATTGAACGGTCCAACGACCTGACAAGCCCAAGCCCCCGTGGGAGGGCCACAAGTTTGATGAAGCGAATTGCAATGTACGCGCTCATCGGTGCGGTGAGCTTTGGAACTGCCGTGTCGTGTTCATCGAAAGACAAGCCGACAGCCACTTCCAAAGCGGCAGCGACAACGACATCAAAGAACGTAACGACGACCACGAAGAAGCCCGGGCCGGTCGCCCCACTCACCGGCTTGCCCGCCGACGCCGCCACAGCGAAGCGATGCGCAGTCTCGGTGAAGATTGGTAACACCAAAGACGCTCGCCCCCAGTTTGGTTTGGACGCAACCGATGTCGTGTTCGAAGAGGTTGTTGACGGCGGTCTGACCCGGCTTGTCGCTGTGTTCAACTCGAAAGCACCAACCAAAGTTGGGACGATTCGCTCAACTCGGCCGACCGATAAAACGATTGTGCAGCCGCTCGGCGGCGTTTTTGCGTACTCGGGGGGCGACGCGGTCGAATTGGCTGCCATTGAAGGCATCTCTGCGCGGCGCTTGGATGAGACTGCGGCAGGGCAGATGATGTTCCGTGACCCAAGTGGCACACCCCCCAATAACCTGTACGCGAACGTCGCCAAAATGTACGACGCCTGTGAAGTCGGGGCACCCACCCCACTGTTCAACTATCGCAAGGCAGGTGATGGCGCAAGAGGAGTGTCTGTCAAGTCCATGACCGTGAACTTCGTGAGTGGCATGGCTGCAACATGGGAATGGGATGTGAAATCCAAAACGTGGTTGCGAAGCCGATTTGGGGCACCCGATATCACGGCGAACAATTATCGAGTCAACGCCAAGAACGTGGTTGTGTTGTACGTGAAATACCGCCCGAGTGACACCATTCCTGACGCGGCAGGCGATTTTTCTGGTAAGGGCGCGGCCGAGGTGTACAGCGGTGGCAAAGTCATCAAGGGATATTGGGAACGCCCGGATCAGAACAAACCCGCCACCCTCACGTCCAATTCCGGCAAACCAATGGTGCTCACACCGGGCAACACGTGGGTTGAGATGCCCGATACCGGCTACCACACCACGATCGTCACCAGGTAAAG